>JBDTVS010000058.1:0-151624 GCA_040007095.1 Acidobacteriota bacterium | reverse complement strand
GGATCGGTTCGCCGGTCACCATCGACTCATCAACCGTCGTCGTCCCCTCGAGCACAAGACCGTCGACCGGCACACGCTCACCCGGCCGGACGCGAAGTCGATCGCCGACGAGCACGAGTTCCAGCGGGACGTCCTGTTCCGTTCCGTCCGCGCCGAGCCTTCGCGCCGTCTTCGGCGCCAGTCCGAGCAGGTTCCGTATGGCACTGCTCGTGCGGCTGCGGGCGCGTAGCTCCAGCACCTGCCCCAGGAGCACCAACACGACAATCACCGCGGCCGGTTCGAAATACACCGCGATCTGGTTGCCCATGCGAAACGATTCCGGAAAAATCCCCGGTACGATGGTGGCAACGATGCTGTAGACATACGAAGCGCCGACGCCAAGCGCGATGAGCGTGAACATGTTCAGGTGACGAGTGACGACCGAGGCCCACCCGCGCTGAAAGAACGGCCACCCTCCCCAGAGGATCGCCGGACTCGCCAGAACGAGCTCCACCCAGTTCAGCGCGCCATGCGGAAGCAGGCCCTGCAGCGGCTGTCCGGGCAGAAACTCCGAGATCATCAGGGCCAGAATCGGCGCGGTGAACAGCAACGACAGGCGGAACCGGCGCGTCATGTCATCGAGCTCGGGGTTCTTCTCGTCGAGGGTCACGACTCGCGGCTCGAGCGCCATCCCGCAGATCGGACAGGATCCCGGCGCATCCCGCACAATCTCCGGATGCATCGGACACGTCCACTCCGTCTTCGTCACCGGGGCGGCCATCACCGGCTCGAGCGCCATGCCGCACTTCGGACAGGGCCCCGGCCCCTGTTGCCGGATCTCTGGGTCCATGGGACACGTGTAGTCACGCTCTACGGCGCCATCTCCCGCGGCCGGCACAGCCGTGCGGCCCTTCTCCAGGAATTCAGCCGGGTCGGCACGGAATCGCTGCAGGCAGTCCTGGTGGCAGAAGGAATAGGTGTTTCCCTTGTAGTCGGCATGACCGACTGCGTCAGCGGGATTGATCGACATGCCGCAGACCGGATCGACGACGTCGTCGAGAGTGGCGACGGGGGGGTGTTCGGGTGTGCTCATAGGAATCAGCGCCGAGTCGGCGTTTCCGCCGGCCCGGCGATTTCTCTACTTCGCGTACTGCTTGGGGTTCGCGTCGAACTTGGTCTTGCAACCCGTCGAGCAGAAGTAGTACGTCTTGCCGTTGTATTCGCTCGTGCCAGCCGCCTTCGCCGGATCGACCTGCATCCCACACACGACGTCGCGTTCCATTGAGCCTCCTTTTGGGTTCTACCACATAGACGCACGATGAGCACCGGCATTACACCCCCAGCTCATGGGTCCGCTGGAGGGCGGCAGGTGCAATCGAAACAGCCGTGCTCAGCGCAGGTGCCGTACAGCAGGCCATTTGCACCTCGGCCGTGGCCATGCCGCTCATGCAGTCTGCCAACGCAGACGACCCCACCGTGACAGTGAGCACGAGCGCAAGTGCGGCGTGGCCCCAGCGGGTACACATCTCCGACACTCTGCGTCTACCTACGACATTGTCAAAACAGAATTAACCGATCCGGGCCGCACTCGGTGTTCGGTCGGGCACACACCCACGACTTGGAAGTCCAGGGCGGATTCACAACGGGCGGCCGGGACTGGGAATGCTCGCCCCTTCTGCGTGGCTCTCTGGCGGCGCTACAGCCAGCCGACCGAAGCCCACAGGCGATCTCGGGTCGCCGAGCTGCCGTCGTCGCGGGGACCGGTCTTCGACGCGGCCTATCTCCTCGGAGAGCGATCAGGCCCGAACGAATGTTTGCGATCGAAGCGTACCGAAGAACATCGCAACGTACGCGAACAAGTGAAGCGGAGAACTGTGTAGAAACTGTGTAAGGTGGGCTCGAAACCTTCGACGAACACCGACGTTTACGGCGTCACATCAAGAAGCACTTGCGAGACGTAAACCGTTGAATCGATTGCGCGAAGAAGTGTTTCGGTGTTGCTCGGTGAGAGTCGCCGGAACCGTTTTCCAAGCGTGCTCCTTTCACTAGGGTAGGGCCGCCGGATAGCAAGGTTTTGCTGAAACGGATCGGGGATCGTACCGCGAATGCAGCGAAGTAGTTACAGAGTTGGCACGATTCTTCTGAACGGGAGGAACCGCGATCACCCCACCCCGTCCCCGCGGATCATCTTAATGGCCTCCTGAACCGTAGTCGTGAATTGGGCCGGAAAGATAATCGTGGAATTTTTTTCGATGCTGATCTCTGCCATGGTTTGCAGCGTCCGCAACTGCAGCGCGACGGGATGCTGCGAGATGATATCGGCCGCTTCACCGAGCTTGACCGCCGCCTGAAACTCTCCTTCAGCTGCCACGCTTTTTGCGCGTCGCTCGCGTTCGGCTTCGGCCTCCTTGGCCATGGCGCGCTGCATGTTGTCGGGGAGAGTGATGTCTTTGATTTCCACGGCTGTCACCTGCGCGCCCCACGGCTCGGTATGCCCGTCAATGACATCTTTGATTTTCGCGTTGATCGCCAGCGTCTGCGAAAGGAGCTGATCCAGGCTGAACTGCCCCACGACATTTCGCACGGTTGTCTGGCTGATCTGGTTAATGGCGGCGTTGACATTCTCGAGGCGATCACCGATTTTGTCGGGTCGACGATGTGATAGTACGCCACGGCGGCGATGTCGATAGAGACATTGTCCTTGGTGATGATCTTCTGCGAGGGATGTTCATCGTAATCGTCCGCAAGGTCACCCTCGTCATCTGCTCGAAGATCGGTATGAGGATGATCAGGCCGGGGCCGCGCACACCCGTGTACTTGCCCAAGAAGAAGATGACGCCCCGGTCGTACTCCTTGACGACGCGAAGCGAGAGAGAGACGAGCACGAAAACAATCGCGAGGATGATAACAATGACGGGCATGGTGTTCCTGTCGGAATACGAGTCTCCGTTGGCGCGTTCGAAGTATACCGGTAGTCCCGCAGCTCACCAGCGCCAGGGTCCTTTCATTCACGAGGTGAGTCCTTGTCTCCCATCGCGCCATCCGCATGACCAGACGAAGGCGACGTGCGCGGCCGGCGCGGGTCCGCTCTACGCCCGCAGCGCGCCTCTGTGGTGAGTGGCAAACCTACAGCGGCGATTCTTAGCCCGAATAATTCACGAGCGAGCGACGTTCCCTGAAACGCAAACGCCTCCGAGTGGGTACTACGCTGTTGACTAGACGGCGTTTCCCCTCACGGAGGCGATGGCGTTGAACGAATCGACGATAGCACAGACTGTTCTGTTTGCGGACCTGGCCGATCGGCCGCTCGTGGCGACCTTTGATCAGCCTCATGCGAGTGCCGACGGCGGAGCGATCCTGCTCCAAGCGGCCGACCGCCAGGTCGGCCTGCTCGCGGCGCTCACGGCGGCCGTTCCCGATGCGCGCGCGTCGGCGCGTGTGACGCACGGCGTGGGCGATCTGCTCGCGCAACGCATCTTCGCCATCGCCTGTGGCCATCCCGACGGCAATGACGCCGACCGACTCGCCGACGATCCGATCCACAAGTTGCTGCTGGGCCGTGACCCGATCACGGGCCTCCGGCTGGCGTCGCAACCGACGATCTCGCGCTTCGAACACACCGCGGCGCCGCGGATGCTGCTGGCGATGGGCCACGCGCTGGCGGACACGGTAATTGCGCGGCATCGGCGGCGGCGCCGCCGCGTCCGCCTCATTACGATCGATCTCGATGTCACTGAAGACCAGACCCACGGCGCGCAACAACTCACCTTCTTCAATGGCTTCTATGACCATTGGTGTTATCTGCCGCTCGTCGCCAGCCTGACGTTTGACCGCGAGCCCCGCCAATACCTCGTGGCGGCGATGCTGCGCCCGGGCAACGCGGCCGGGACGGCTGGGGCGGTGAGCCTCCTGCGGCGGCTGCTCCCCAAACTCTGGCGTGCCTTTCCCCGCGCCCAACTGCGCGTCCGCCTCGATGCCGGCTATGCCACCCCGGAGATCTTTGACCAACTGGAGACGGCGGGCGTCGAGTATGTCGTCGCCATGGGGACGAATGCCGTCCTTGACCGGCATGCCGAGCCGTTTCTCGCGCCGCTGCGGTCGGTCGTGGCCGATACCCACGACACGGCGACCACCTATGGCGAGGTCGCGTATCAGACGCGGTCCTGGCCGGCACCGCGGCGGACGATCATCAAGGCCGAAGTCGTGTGGCACGCCGGCCGCGAACCGCGCGATAACCCGCGCTTCGTCATCACGAATCTGCGGCAGACGCCCGAGTGGATCTATACCCACGTCTATTGCGCCCGCGGCGATAGCGAGAATCGGTTCAAGGAACTCAAACTCGCGCTCGCCTTCGGGCGGACCAGTTGTACCCGCTTCTGGGCCAACCAACTGCGCATTACCCTGACCGCGGCCGCCTTCGTCTTGTTTCAAGAGCTGCAACTCCGGCCGGACCGCACCGCCCTCCGCGGCGCGCAAGTCCCGCGACTCCGCCAGGCCCTCATCACCATTAGCGTCCAGGTCGTGCGCTCGGTCCGCCGGATCGTCCTGCATTTCCCGCGTTCCCATCCAGACGCCGCCCTGTGGGCGCGTCTCGCCGGCATGCTCGGCGCGCTTCCCACGTAGCAGCGCGGCGCGTCACGGTCCTTACGCCGGAGGTGTCACCGCCGACGGCTCAACTGCCCCAGGCACACCTATGACACCTTCCGTCGACACCGTCCAGACCTTGTTCCGTCCCGCCCGCGTCTCCACGTCACCACTCAGACGCGGCGTCCGCCCTGAAACTCGCTCGCTCGTGAATAATGTGGGTTAGGGGCAATACTGTTCACTTAAGAGATTCTCATGGTACTCTGTCGACGGCAAATCACGCCGTTTCGATCGGAGACCATCGATGGCCCGGACCGCCGCCGCGCTCCCAACAGGCACCCGCCTCGCTGACTACATCAGCGTGGGCGTGCTGGCGAAGACATTCCCGCCCGCCCGGGTCAACGCCATTCTGGCAGCGACCAAGAAGACGAGTGTGCGCCAGCGCGAGTTGCCCGCGCACGTGGTCGTGTACTACGTCATGGGGCTCGCGCTCTACATGCAGGTCTCCTACCGCGAAGTGCTCCGGTGCATGTTGGAGGGCGTCCAGTGGTTACGGGGGCCGGCCGCGCCGATCCGGGTCCCCGGCAAGTCGGGCATCTCGCAAGCCCGGACGCGGCTCGGCGCGGCGCCACTCCAGCAGCTCTATGACGAGGTCGTCGGGCCGATCGCCGCCCCGCAGACGAAGGGGGCCTGGTATCAGCGATGGCGGGTCGTCACGCTGGACGGCAGCACGCTGGACGTGGCGGATACCGTCGACAATGTGACCGCCTATGACCGGCCCGGGGCGAGTCGCGGCACCAGCGCCTATCCGCAGCTCCGGTTCGTGTCGCTGGTGGAGAACGGGACGCATGTCTTGTTTGCGACCGCCCTCGATCGCTATCGCGTCGGGGAAACCACCCTGGCCTCGCGGGTGCTGCCGGCGCTCACGCCGACGATGCTGTGTCTCGCGGACCGGAATTTTTTCGGCTGGGCGCTGTGGGCGCAAGCTCGGGCCACCGGCGCCGCGCTGGTGTGGCGGATCAAGAAGAACCTGCAGTTGGCGGTCCACACGCGCCACGCCGATGGGTCGTACCAGAGCGTCATCTATGCCTCGCTCCGCGATCGGCGGCACCAGACCAACGGACTCGCCGTGCGCGTGATTGACTACACGCTGGACGGCATCGCCGACGCCGAGCCGATCTACCGGCTGATCACGACGATCCTGGATCCGGCGGCGGCGCCGGCCCCGGACCTGGCGGCGCTCTATCACGAACGGTGGGAAATCGAGACCGCGCTCGACGAACTCAAAACGCACCTGCGTGGCGCCCAGATCATCCTCCGCAGTAAGACCCCGGAACTCGTCCGCCAGGAGTTTTACGGACTCCTGCTCGCGCATTTTGCGATTCGCGGATTGATGCATGATGCGGCGCTGACGGTCGATGAGGATCCGGACCGCCTCTCGTTCGTTCATGCCGTCCGGGTCGTCCGACGGACGCTGCCGCGATCGGTCGCTATTCCCCCCTCAGGACCGCGCCGCGTTTCATGAGGCACTCCTGACCGAGATCCTCGACGAGCGCGTGGTGTCCAGTCGTCAGCGGCAGACGCCTCGCGGCGTCAAGCGCAAGATGAGCAACTATCCCCTCCGGCCACGTCACCCTTGGCCCACGCATCGACTCGCGATCACCGTCTCTGTGGTGATCTTTGCTTAAGTGAACAGTATTGGGGTTAGGGGGCGATACCCGACGCTCACCGAGATCAACACGACGAACATTTCCAGTCTTGAAGCTCTCGCTGGCGGACGGCATCGCCGGCACCAGCGCGGGTTCGACGGTCGGCGCGCGACTCTTCCACCGCACTCCGGACGATCGCCGCGCTCGATCCGTCGCGATCACCCGAAAGGCAGGGCCGCAGACGCTGCTGCCTGCCCAACAGATGACGGGTTCTCGGATAGCTCCTGATCTGTCGGCATGTGTTTACTGAAAAACCGGTTTTCGGCACGTCAAAGGCCACCGAGACGGCGCCAGAGTCCGCGCCAGCGCCGCGACCTCGCGAGCTGTCCCTGCGCGTGAGCCGCGTGCTGCGCAGGCGGTGAACGGTTCCGAACGACTGCGCCTCACCGACGACCAACGACGTCGGCTCGCCGCGAAGGGTTCTCGGCCGTCGTCATCTCGCGGCCGTCGCCGGCATGAAACCCGACACCATCCCGCGTTGGTACCGGAAACTCGCCGCCAAGAAGTACGACTGTTCGAAGACGCGGCAAGCCGGTGCCCGACCACCAAGCCGGACATCGCCGCGCTCGTGGTCCGTCTGGCGAACGAGAACCCGACTTGGGGCTATACGCACATTTGCGGCCCACTGAAGAGCCTCGGCCCACGACGTCGCTCGGAACACCGTCACAGGAATCCTCAAGGACCATGGCATCGAGCCCGCACCGGAGCGCCGCACCAGGACGCGTCGAAGACATTCCTCAACGCGCGCTGGAACGGGCTGGCGGCCGCCGACTTTTTCACTGTCCATGGCCGGACCTCGCGCGCGCCCTCAGGCCTCCGAAGAGACGTCGGGCTTGCCCTTCCGTACCGCGACCTCGCCCGGCTCAACGGCAAACAATCGACGTCCGGCGTCGGCGATCAGCGTCTGCAAGCGTGGCGACAAGTAACCGAGTTCCCGTTTGATAAGAGTGGAAGCGACCGTGAGCAGCCGATGGACCCGGATCGTCGACCGAACCTGGAGACCGGTCTGGGCGAAGTCTAGATCCTCTGGATCGAGCACGATATCCGTGTCGAGCGGATCGTCGGGTTCACGACTGGTCACGAACGCCAACACGATGTGACGATGGGAGGTCAGGGGTTCGGTGAGGCAGACCGCAGGCCGCGCCTTCTGGGCTGCAAGATCGTCGAACGGAAATGGCACGAGAACGATCTTACCGCGCGTCATCGAACGGCCGGCCATCGCGAAGCGTGTACCGGTCTTCCTCTGGTGCGTTCAAGAACTCGAACGCGCCACCCTGACGCGCGACGCGCAGCCACTCCTGATCGCTCGGTTCATCCTCTCCGACGACGATGATGACACGCACGCGCCCGGCAACCCCCGGAGGCAACGGCTGATCAAGACGCACGCGGCGATCCTCTTCGATCGTACCCCCGACTTCGATGGCCTTCATGCTAGCTTCTCCGTCGACAGTATCCCACGGCTTGCACTTTCGGCGGCACGCCTGGTTGCGGTGTACTCAATCCTTTGCCACCCTTGAGGCGGGTCCAGCGAGGTCGGCTGTCGCGCGCCGGCGTACGAGGACCCCGTTGGAAGTCCGATCGCGGACGTCGGCGGTCGATGCGAATCTCTCTCAACGTCAGTCGTGACCGATTGAGGAACCCGAAGCTGGGCCGCCACGCGCTCCGGCATTGTTCCGCGCCATGTCCCCAGTTCGTCAGCACGAATTGCCGTGGCCGTGCCTCCGGCCGGCGCTCCTTCTCCTCGTTGGGCAGAGGGGCCGCCGCCTCGCCGCACCGCGCTGGATCCTCGACGCGCGGCGCGGCATTGGCTGCGAACACTCGGAGGCTCTCGCATTGCTGTAGCGGAGCACGGCGGCGGGGGTAGACCCGAACGACGACCGCCATGGACCGGCTAGGTCACAGCCTACCAACAAGAGCTCCTGACGCTGGAGGAACTACGCGCACGCATGCCCGCCCTCCGCACCCAGCAGCAGGCCCTCGCGGCGGAGCGGCAGGCCCTCGACACGGCCGCGGTCGACCCCGCCCGCTATCTGCGCCTGAGCGAGACGCTCACGGAATTCGGCGGCCGCCTGCGCGCGAACGCCGAGACGCTCGACATCACCGAGCAGCAAAAAATTGTGCGGCTGTAGATCAAAGATGCTGGAGCCCGCGTCGGGTGAGGGCGTGACGCGCAGCTCAGCCATGGGCGTCGGTTCAGATGAGCGCAATGACAGCAGGGATGAGATACACGCCGATCGCTCCGACGCCGACTTTCATGGACTTGCCCTGACGCTCGTGGCCGCCCCCCATCATCCCGAAGAACGCGACCATCAAAGGCCGCTGGCGCCGACACCAACAGTGATGTCTGGATGATGTTCGAGACGGTGCGGGCTGCGCGTGTGCGACACGCGTGCTCGCGAGCGCGATGAACAGCAGGCGTACTAGGTCTTGATGGTCGCGCCACAGGCGCGAGCCGAGTGGGGGAGACGGTGCAGCACGCAGAACCTCCAGAAACAATCGCAGTGAATGGCGCGCGAGCACCCAGATGTTCGCGCGCTAAAAAAGCTTACGGGAGTGAGACACAAATGTCTAGCTGGACATTTGTGGCGAATTGCGGGAAAGTTTGTTTACGGGCGAGCGCGGCGCGTCGAAAACGTCCTTGGGAACAATTCGTGGACCGGCGTCTCGAGCACGGCTTCAAGGAGATACGCCAGATCGATCTTGGGGGCACCGCCGGCCACGAGACGAGAGAATTGCCGTCTCGAGATGGCAATACGTTTCGCGCATGCAGCTTGCGAGATGTCTTTTTCCTCGAGGACTTCTTTGAGGCGGTTGCCAATCGTGACCGTCAGCACCTCAACGGAGGTCTTTGGCTTCGGCTTCGGCCTGGGTGTGAGCGGCTGTCTGTGAGCGTTACGGAGGCTGCGAGGTGCCATCTAAGCGCCTATTTTACACTAACTTACGGGCGGCATCCTTATGTTTTGGCTTCCTTGCTAAGGCCCACCGGATGCCGGTGGGAACGGTGGGAAACGCGTTCTGGGCGTTTTCCAAGCGGCGGTGGGCGCGTTCTCCAGCGTCCACGGGCGCGGCGGTTTCCACCAGGCCTCTTCATCGCTTTTCACGATTTTTCAGGACTTCCTCAGGGCTTCCTCAAGACTTCGGCTCCGATCCGAAAGACCATCTTCCGGTCCGACGCAGAACTGTGGAGGATGACCTTGTCAGAAAATCCGCTGGGAACGCGTCCAGTGATTAGAGGCTAAGAAGCGAATGGAGCTCCAGATCGGCGGGGGTCTTGCAGCATCCGGCTTCGACATGCGCCTCCAGGCCAGAAAACGCCAGCAGTGTGCGCTCCACGCGTACATGCAAGTTGGACGGCATGGCAGAAACTGCAATCCGCTTGTTCGTTGAGGAGGTTCAGACATGAGGAAAGCCGACTATCGTTCGATTCAGCAGCTCGCAACGACACACATTCTGAGAGGCGGCGGCGTGTTGCCGAGCGACGAGGTGCACGAGTTCGATCCGATCACCACGATCGCCATTGCCGCCTTTGGCGCGGCGAGGGCAGATCTGCAGTTCGACCGCAGCATCGCCGGTCTGGAGCGGAAACAACACGAGGAGATCTACAACGCTGCCTGGGACCTCGTGTGTGCCTATCAGGATGCGGCATATGCCTTCGGCGCCGCGGTGGGTCTTCAGCTGCACGGCCTGCCGGCCACTCTCCAGGGGGACGAGAAGCATGATTCCTGATCAGAGCTCCGTAGCAACGGCGCCCTGGCTCACGGTGGAGCAGGCGGCCAAGCGTTTACAGGTCAGCAAGCGCGTCATCTATCGCGTGTGCGCCCGCCGTGAGCTTCGACACGCCCTAGTCGGGGGGCGCCGGCAGATCCGGCTTCGGGCCGAGTGGGTGGACGAGTGGCTCGAGCGGTCGGCCGAACCCATATCCGCAAGTGTCCCTGAACCCCCATCGGTGCTAGGAAGTCGGCGCGTACCTACAAGGGTGGCATCCGCCAGCCCTGTGATGAAGATGTCCGATGGGAAGGAGGCGTAGCGCGTTTGCAAGTCTGCGATCAGCAACGAATCAAGTCGGCTACGTCCACGGCTGGCGAAGTCGGGTGCCGGACGCGACGGTCTTTATGGGTTGGTAGCGTCTCTAGTCGAGCAGGAAGATCTTGGGAAGCGGAATCGAGATGGTGAATGCGAGGCTCAAGAAGTTTGTGCACATCGCCTTCTCGCGCGGTTGTGGGTCGCTTACTGGAGCTGGTCCCGTCTCAAAGCGAGTGCGCAATGAGGGGGCTCAGGCTCGTCGTCGTCGGCTTCCGAGAAACCCAGTGCCGGGCGAGTTCCCCGGATTGCACGATTCACCGTCGCGCGACTCGATCCGAGGACCGAGCAACTTTTGACCTGATGTGAAAGAAGCGTCACAGATGGCCGCCAGCGTCTACAAGATCTGTTCGTGTCGTCCTCAACAGAAACTGAAGTGCCGTCATTCGTGGTGGTTCAGTTTCAAGCGACGCGGCATCAAGGATCGCATCCGCAAGAGCCTCAATGCCGTGCTAGAAAAGCAGATCGACAGCAAGACGGTTGCGGAACAGGAAGCCAACCGCCTGCGTACCGGAATCGTCGACGACAGCCTGTCGAAGAGAACACGGGAGCTTCTCGGTTTGCCAGCATCGCTGAGGCCGTCACTCGAAGTGCTCACTGTTGGTCACCTCTTGGATCGATATCGTGAACGCCACATCGTGCACACAGCCGACGAGGAGCGACAAGGGTACAAGATTGGCGCGATCACCAGGACCGAGGTGATGAAGGCCGACGGGAGGGTGTCCCCCTTCGGTCAATGGCTGGTCTCAGATGTCAACGCCGATGCGTTAGAACGACTGCGGGAGACGAGACGCGTCCGCGGCGTTCACAAACGCGCTACAGGCTCCAATATCGTGGGAGGCCAGGTCGCCGCCAATCGAGATCTGCGATTGTTGCGAGCGGCGTTCAACTGGGCCATTAAAGTTGGCTGCGTAGAGCACAGCCCGTTTAAACGCGGGACCGTGTCGGCCGTAACGCTCGCCAAAGACACAGCCCGCTCCCGTCGACTCCAACAGGGCGAGGCAGAGCTTCTGCTGGCCGCTTGCGGCACGCACCTTCGAGATCTCGTTGAGGCGGCACTCGAAACAGGCTGTCGGAGGGGTGAGCTGCTCTCGCTGCAATGGAATCAAATACAGTTGACACGCCGGCCCGAGCTCTGGCTACCCGGGAATAAGACGAAGATCGGAAAGGCCCGTCGGATTCCGATCTCCTCACGTCTCGAGGCGATTCTCCGGACGCGACGGCTCGGTCCAGACGACGAGCCTTTCCCTGCCACGGCGTACGTCTTCGGCAACGAGCTAGGTCAGCGAGTGTTGGGAGTCAAGACCGCCTGGCGGCTTGCCTGCGCCCGCGCCAGGATCCAGGACCTGCGGTTTCACGATCTCAGACGCGAAGCCGGCTCACGGTGGATGGAGGCGGGTGTGCCCTTGGCAACGATTCAGCGATGGCTCGGTCATACGAACATCGCGCAAACCTCGACGTATTTGGCGACCACGACATTCGGTGAGCATGAGGCGATGCGACGGTTTGAGGAGCGAGTCGGTCGATTGACACCGATTGACACGGAAGGTGGAACACCGCCACCCAAGCGGGCACCACGTAACACAAGCACAAACAAGAAGGCTCAACAAATCAGCACCGAGCACCAATGAACATGACTGTCTCACGCCTTCTAAGCCGGGGGTCCCGCGTTCGAGTCGCGGCGGGCGCACCAATGTTTTCGATTCATTCAGCAATTCGCGAGGTTGGGCATCCGTCCCAGTTCGTCACCCAGCCCGATATGCTAGCCGAGCCTGAGGAATAAGAAGCCTGAAAGTGTGACCGCTGAAGGTTGAGTGACGAAATGAAATCCCGCTTGCCGGTTCCTGCCGACGCTCTTGAACAGTTCTGCCGCAAGAACAGCATCCGGAGGTTGTCGCTGTTTGGATCCGTGCTGAAAGACACCGCCCGTCCCGACAGCGACCTCGATCTGCTCGTCGAGTTCGAACCGGGTGAGAAGCCAGGGTTGCTGCAGCTCGCCGTCATGGAAGACGAGCTCTCGGAGTGGTCGGCACAGCCGAGGTGCAGTATGCGCGAGGATGACCTCCCCACCGGCGCCGGTGCTATAGTCCGGGACATGCCCCACACGCTGCCCCTGCCGCCGCCGGGATTTGACGCGCTCCCCGTCGACGAACAGATCGACTACGTACAGTCCCTGTGGGACCGGATCGCGGCGAGCGTTGACCAGGTGCCGCTTCAAGAGTGGCAACACGCCCTGTTGGATCAGCGGCTTTCGGCGCATCGTCGAGCACCTGAAGAGTCGCAGCCCTGGCAAGACGTCATCGACCGAATCCAAGGCCGCCTCCAAGCCGGCCGGTAGATGCTTCGCCTGAAGGTCAGGCCAGAGGCGGAGGCCGACGCCCTTGAAGCGGCATTCTGGTACGAGGGCGAACGGACGGGACTCGGAATCGAATTCAGCGACGCGCTCCGCGCCACCTTTCTTCGAATCGAACAGTCACCCTTGCGGTTCCCGCTGGTGTCCCGGGAATTCCGGCGAGCCATTGTTTCGCGCTTCCCGTTTGGCGTGTTCTTCATGGTCGAAGGCGAGCTTGTCACCGTCGCTGCCATCACACATCTGCATCGACACCACAGCTCGTGGCAAGAGCGTCAATGAACGAGGGCCCAACATGCGCTGGAGCCGACGGCGCCGGTGACATCAAGTGCGCCGCGGCTTAACAGCCCGTGGTAAAAGTCCGTCTGCATCCGGCGAGCGCTGCATCCCGCCTCGCGGCGTTGCTCACCGCTCAAATACTCTCGGTATTCTCGCGTTTCGCGCCTGGCGATCCGGGCGCATCGCCCGCCTCGGTGCGACGACGGACTTTCACCACGGGCTGTTAATGCTGGTCGATGAAATGCGGCGGGGCAGGCTGCGTTCATCTCAGGGCGCAATCGTGCCCAACCGACGGGTCCACTTGAGGCATTACGATGACCAGTTCCCCTGAGTCCAATCTGACGCCGGCTGACCTACGAGGAGCAGGTCCGCAACGAGAAGAAGAAGGCCGGCGGCTCGCTGATCGAGAGCGGCTGGCAATCTGAAGCCGTGGCGCGACGTCGTCGTCCCTCACGCGGATGTCGCGAGCGGCCGGTACCAGCAGGCGGAGTTCGCGGCCGATCTCTGGCAGGTCCACACCGGCCAGGGCGGCGCCGAGTACAAGGACCCGAAAGAGTTCTTTCGGCGAACCTGTGAACGTGGCCGCAGACGTTCCGGGGCCGCGGCGCTGGTCGAACGAGGAAAAGGAACGCTGCGAACGAGCAACGCCAGTTGCCGACGTCGGCACTGCATTTCAACACCCTAAGCGTGCCTACCACTCTATGCGTCTCGATGGCTGGTAACTTCCGGCGTCGGTCGATGTCAGATCGCCCGACGTTCGTCACGCCTGCGGGTTCGTCGTGTTACGGCCTCATCGGCGAATCCATTCATTTCAAGACCCAGCGATCGCCTCAAACCTCCGAATCACGAGGAATCGCGAGCAAGTCGCCAACCTTGTAACCTCCCCGTCCAGAAAATCCCCACGAAGGTTTCTCGACGACCGATCTGGCGCATGTCTTGCGAGGACGTGGCCGAGTCCTCTGTAAACGACTGTGAGCGACGGCATTTCGCCGCCCTGGTCCTGGCGAACCGGGCGACTCACTTGAGATCCAAGGGATGGTGTCAATGAAGTTGCCTGACACGCGTTGGTCCGACCAGGCCAGATCGGTTGCAACATCACAGCGCTCGCGCCGCTGGGCGTGGGCGCTCATGAGTGTAACTATCGTTACCTCGACAGCCGCCGGACCACTGGACGCACAGGACCTCGTGTTCGAAGCGACCGGGGTGCAAGCCAATCGCGAGTATTTCTCGCAGCTGCCGTTCGAACACATCGATACCTTGACTGGCAGCTTGGTCCTCACCTACACGGACCTCGTGCTTCCCGGCAATGCCGGACTCGACTTGCGCTTCACGCGTACCTACAACAGTAAGACGGGGACGTGGGCCTTCGGCATCAGCGACTTCGTGATGCGCGTCATCGACAACGGGTGGACTCAGCAGCCGCGGGACCAAGGCGGCCGGGCCCTGGCCGAGCTCGTAGGGTCCGATGGAGCGCATCACGGGTTGATTTATATGACCCCGCCGGCCGATCAAACAGAATTCGACAGGTTTCGCTGGTTGCAGACCGATCAGTTCTGGACGTTCGATCGTCAGACTCAGGTGCTGCTGCTGCCCGACGGACGGGTGGGCCGCTATGACGCGCAGCATCGGCTGCAGAGTATCCAGGACCCCTTCGGCAATTCGATCATGCTCGCATGGAGTAACAATCAGGTCGTCGTTGCGCAAGACCTCGGGGGTGGCGAGACCCGGACAGTCGTCGTCACCCTCTACCGACCCGAAGGTACGTACGTCACACTCGACAACGAGTACACACCGGCGTCGATCAGGTTCAGCGGGTCCTCGGCGGGCGGCAGTACCTGGACCTACTCATACGTCGCGAGCAGTTTCCTGCTGCACGAAGTGCAACCGCCGGTCGGTCCCTCCTGGCTCTACGACTACGGTGGCACGTCGAGCGAGGGTGACTCGATCGATCTGATTGTTACCACACCCCAGGGTGGCATCATCGAATACGATGCCAGGCAGCTCTTCATTCCCACCACCCTGTTCACGGGCCAGCCGGGCACCAAAGACCACACCAAAGTGATCACACATCGTCGTACGAGTGGGCGGTCCCTCGAAGCCGGCACGTGGACGTATCGGTACGGCGAGGGGGGCTATGTGTCGACGCACACGGAAACCCTCGCCCCGGACGGCACACGCACCATGGAAGACTATAGCCTGCCGCCGATTCCTCCCAGCTCCGCGCTGCCACAGGAATTCATCGGCCGCCAATGGGGCTTGAGACAGCGTCTGATCACAGACGGGGAAGGTCACGCGCTCCAGAAAGAAACGCGATCGTATCAGTACGTGCCGCTCGCCAATCTGCTGTACGCGGCCGTGCCGGCCGTGCCGGAACTTCTCCAGCGAACCATTCAGCGACCGGGTGACGGCAGCGGTACCTCGTTGACGACCACCTTTACTTACGACACGGCGAATTTCGGCGACTACCATCACCCCAAGCTGATTGAGGAGCAGGGTGATCTATCGCGCACGACGAGGCGGATCTTCGCATACGTGGCGCCATTCGTGGTCGGCTTGGTGGCGTCTGAATCCGTCACCGTTGGTCCGGAGACATTCGAGCGGTCGTCGACTTTCGATCCTGCGACTGGGTTCAGGACATCCCAGACCGAGTACGGCCTTACACGGTCGTTCACGTCGGAGCGAGGGAATGTTCGTACGGTGACGAACGGCAACGGGCACACGACCACGTACTCGTATCGCTGGGGGATGGTAAGCCGGGTCGACACTCCTGCGTACACGGTCGGTCGGGTCATCAACCAGGAGGGAACGGTCGCTGCGGAAACCCGGGCTGGCCGCACGACTACTTTTCAGTACGACAGCCTGTTTCGGTTGACGCAGACCCAGCCCCCCTACGCCACGCTCACTGCCACGAGCTACGGTCCCGGTGGGAACACGATCACCGTCACGCGCGCTGGGAGCTCGACGCTCACGACCCTCGACGGTTTCGGTCGAACGATTGGCACCGTTAATCGCGTCGGGGAGCAGACGAATGCGAGCTACGACGCCCTGGGCCGAATGATTTATCAAGGCTATCCGTACGTCAGTGCGAATATCGGCACGACGATCGAGTATGACGGCCTGGGGCGGGTGGCGCGTCGGATCAATCCGGACGGGTCGGCCTCGCACAGCTTCTATGACGATGGCGCGCGCAGGGTTACCGTCGTGGACGAAAATGGACACCCGACGGTGCAGACCTACGCGGCCTTCGGCGACCCCGGCGACCTGCGATTGGTGAGTCTCGATGACGCGGCCGGCAACACGTGGCGTTACACCTACAACGCCATTGGTCAGCTCACCAGCGTTGGTGGTCCTCCCGGACCCAATGGTGAGCCGATTGAGCGCACATGGCAGTACGGCGTGAACGGTGTGCCGCCGGCGCTCCTGGGCCGGGAGTCGCACCCGGAATCGGGCACGGTGGCCTATGTCGAGTACGACGCGGCTGGCAACCTCCTTCAGAAACGCGACGCCAATGGCACACTGTTTATCTACAACTACGACGGCAATGAACGCCTGAGCCAGTTGGTCGTGGACGGCCAAGTCACGCAATTTACGTACGAGCCGGGGTCGGACAACCGGCAGACCGCCGTGCGGGGAGCGGTCGCCACAAGGTTTTCCTATGATGCCGCAGGCCACCTGGCCGGTCGGGTCGATGCGATTGGCAACCAATCGTGGACGCGACTTTTTGAGTACAGCGGGACGGACGACTTGACACGGCTGACGTATGCGTCGGGTCGGCGCGTCCGCTACGTCTACGACACCGAGCACCGCGTGACGCGTGTCTACGACGAGGCGACGCAGGCCAACTATGCCGCTGGGTTCAGCTACCATCCGTCGGGAGCGGTCGCCTCGTTCACATCGGGCAATGGCTTGAGCAACGTGTTCCAGTACGACCCGGCGCGCTACTGGCCACGCTCGGTGCAGGTGGGCTCGCTCCTTCAGCTGACCTACAGCCAGTACGACGCGGCGGGTAACCTGCTGCGCCTTGGTGATGGCCGCGCCAGCCGCACCCAGTCGTTTCAGTACGACCAACTGGACCGCCTGGTGACCGCCGACGGCCCCGCATGGTATGGCACGACCAGCTATGCGTACGACGGGCATGGGAATCGTACCAACGCGGGCGGGACGGCCTACACCTACCACGGTGGCACGCTGCGGCTCGCCTCGCAACAGTTGCTCGGCCAGAGTCCCGAGGCTTTCACCTACGACGGCAACGGCAACCTGCTTACCGATGGCACGCGGACATACAGCTACACGCCTGCAAATCTCGTCGCGACCGAAACCGGACCGGCGGCAGCCGCCACCTACGTGTACGATGCCGACGACTGGCGCGTCGCGAAAAGCCTGCACGGCTCAGGCTCGTATTACCTGCGGGGTAACGATGGCGAATTGCTGACCGAGTGGATCGTGCCGGCCACAGGGTCGGCCAAGGCGCGCGACTACATCTATGCGGCCGGACGTCTGCTCGCCGTGGCCAGCGCCCCGGCCACGCTCATCGACCCGCCCGCTGCCACCGGCCAGATCACGCCCAACGGCCCGGGTCTGACCGTAACCCTCGCGGCCGGCGAGAATGCACTCGTCGCGTTCCTGGGCGCCGCGGGTCGACGCGTGGACGCGCGACTCACCAACGGGACGTTCGCGGGCACCTGCTTCGCTTTCACGTTGTCGATTCTGAAACCCGACGGCACGACGTTGTCCTCTGCGAGTTCGTGCTTTGACGGCGCGAACGGGTTTCTCGACGCCGCCACGATGCCGGTCTCTGGAATGTACCTCCTCAAGCTGGCGCCTGCGCGCGCGAATGCTGGAACGGCCACGTTGTTCGTACACATCTTCGACGATGTGACGGGTTCCATCACGCCGAACGGCGCCGGCATCGGCGTCATGCTCGGCCCGCCCGGCCAGAACGCTCTGCTGACGTTCGCAGGCACCGCGGGGCAAAGGGCGAGTGTTCGTCTCACCAACGGGACGTTCCCTGGCACCTGCTTCACCTTCACGCTGTCGATTCTGAGGCCGGATGGTACGAAGCTGTCATCCGCGGATTCGTGCTATGACGGCGCGAATGGATTCCTCGATGCTGTCACGATGCCGGTGTCGGGGATCTACACGGCGAAGCTGGACCCGATAGGGGTCAACGCCGGCTCGGCCACACTCCTCGTCTACACCTTCGACGATGTGACCGGCCTCATCACGGGCGGTGAACTACAGGTGAGCGCGCCGGCTGATCACGATCAGTTCCTGGCGTGGGTCGCGGGCAAACCGTTCGGTCAGCAAACACTGCTGGACCTCGAGCCCACGCTGAACGCGGCCGGGTGGTTGCTCACGCCTCCGAATGCGGCGGGCGAGCGAACGAAGGTGCACCTGCCAAACGGGCCCTGGATCCGGGTCGGATTCGGTGAGGGTCAGTGGGTGTGGATCCCACAGGGCGACAGTGGCGTCTCGGTTTCCCTACCGACCCCGGGCCAGTCTGCTGCGCTGACGTTTACCGGCATCGCCGGCAGACGAGTGAGTGCGCGACTCACCAACGGAACGTTTGCGGGCACCTGCTTCGCCTTCACGTTGTCGATTCTCAAGCCGGATGGCACGAAGCTGTCGTCCGCGGATTCCTGCTATGACGGCGTGAACGGGTTTCTCGACGCCGCGACGATGCCGGTCTCCGGCGTGTACACGTTGAAGCTCGATCCAGTGAAATCAAACACCGGTTCGGCTACGCTCTTCGTTTACACGTTCGACGATGTCGCCGGGCCGATTACGGTTGGTATTCCGGCGGCGGCAGGCACTCAAGCTGATCACAATCGGCTTCTATCCTGGGTGGCAGGCAAACCGTTCGGCCAGCAAACGCTCTTGAATCTGGAACCGACTCTGACGGCGGCAGGGTGGTTGCTTACGCCGCCTAACACCATGGGCGACCGAACGAAAGTCCGGCCGCCAAACGGGCCGTGGATCAGGGTCGGATTCGGGGAGGGGCGCTGGGTCTGGATCCCACAGGGCGAGAGCGGCATCGAGGTATCCCTACCGACGCCGGGTCAGAACGCTCTGCTGACATTTCCGGGCAGTGCCGGACAACAGGTCACGGCTTCGTTTGACGGTCAGACATTCCAGTCGTGCGCGTATCTATCGGTGCTGAAACCCGACGGCAGCACGTTGATCTCACGCCTTGGCTGCGGTGCTGCTCTGGCTCTGCCACCGCAGACGTTACCCGGCACGGGAATCTATACGGTGAAACTTGATCCCGCCGGCGGCGGCGCCGGAAGTGCGACGGTGAGCATCACGAGTCCATAGCGGTCGGCGGTCGGCGGTCGGTGTATCGTGTGCCCTGGCTCGGCTGCGATTCGGGTACGCATAGAATTTCTGAGGGAGCGGACATGACTCGAACCGCATGCTGCGTGGGCCTGGCAATCGTGCTGACGGCGTCGTGGCCGGCGCCGGCGGCCGCTCAGCCGACGGTGCAGTACTATCATCTCGATGCGGTCGGGTCCGTGCGCATGATCACCGACCAGAATGGCGCCGTGGTCGCGTATCACGATTACCTGCCGTTCGGCATCGAGACGCCGACTCCGACTCCGACGCCGACGGTGGCCGACCCGCGTGCATTCGCGGGGAAAGAGCGCGATCAGGAGACGGGACTCGACTACTTCGGCGCCCGCTACTATGCCAGTCAGACGGGGCGCTTTACCACTGTTGATCCCGGCCATGTCGGCGGGAACATCCTGGATTCCCAGAGCTGGAACGGGTACGCCTACGCGAGAAACAATCCGTTGAAGTTTACCGACCCGACGGGCGCCGACTACGAGATCTGTGCCTACGGCGGCGAAGGGTACAGCGGCAGCTGCGGATCGGTGTCCGATCAGCACTTCAGCCAGCTGTATCAGAACCCTGGGGAAGGGGTCAGTTTGTGGGGGGGCGCGATCTTCGCGGCCAACAGGATCGTCGGCTACTACAAGTACACCGGCCCCGGCCTGAATGACTTCATTAGTTTGACCGGTGCGCTCTCAAGTCGGTGGCTGGGCGAACAGTCGGCGTCGATGGCTATCGGGACAGCCATCGCCGCAACTGGTGGCCTCGCCGGTGGCGTTCTTGGCGGTGGGCTGACCGCCACGAGTACGTTGGGCCTTGAGGCGCCGTCGATGACGGAGTTGGCCAACTTCACTGCGAGAGGCGCCAGGATGGCCAACTTCGCCGTGAACCTCACGACCGGTGAGTTTCAGTCGAATCTGGTCCGAAGCGGCTACAAAGTCATCCGGCAGGGCGTTGGCTCGAACGGCCCGTGGAGGATGCTTGGCAGCGGCGAGAAGACGTACACGATCTATATGGCCACGAGTACTGGAGGGCCGGCGGCCGAAGTGAGAGTCGCGGGACGGCTTATCAGCAAAATCCGCCTGGGGGGGTTCTGAGTATGGGCATCAACACCCGGGCGGAGAGCAGTCATGATTGGTGCGAAGCAGCGCAAGCCAACCTTCGTCGCGCAATCAACCTCGAGCGTCGGTTTCCAAGTAATGTCTTCCTCGGCAGCTGGAGTGACTTCTACTTCTTCGACGCGGACTGGATGAGGGTCGCCGACGCCGTGGAACACGTTAAGGCACTTCTCGATGTCGAAGGGGGGCGGTGCGCGTGCCTATGGAAGCTCGATTCGGAGAATCCGAGTGAGCCGCGATTCTTCTACGTGCGCCGGGAGACGAGCGTGGATGAATACGGCGCGCTCTTGGCCGGAAAAACTGCAGGATATGGCTGGCTGGATGCGTTGGAGCGGCTGGCTTGCGCTTCGGACGCGGGCGATTGGTGCATCTACTGTGAACCGAATAGTGAGATTGCGGTGATCGGATTTCAGCAGGTCGACGCCGCCCACCGATACGCGTCGGCGCTGGCGCGGGTGCACGCCATGCGGTTTGAGGATGCGACCCAGGAGCCACCACTGTCGTACAGCTTCTCAGAGCGTGCGTTGTCGCGTGAATGGCGTGAGGCGTTTTTGCGGGAGTACGCGGCGCGCTCGCTCTAACCGGGATCGTGTGTAGCGGCCGAGGTCACGACATTTGCATAGGCTTGCTTCGTGAGCCCGTCGATGTCCGGCACGTCCAGCAGCTGCTTGGACCCGTCGATCTCGCCCGGGCGATTCGCTGCGGCTCACCCGCGATCAGCGACCTCACCGGAAGATGCCAGCAGTAGAATGCTGCAAACGTACCGCGCAGGCCGCCGTCCGGCCAAGAGGCATCACTGGAATGTTCGAGGCCACAGTCCGAGTCGGTGCCATTCCGTTGTCGTCAGAGGCAATGTGATCAATGGGCATCGACGAATCAGGACACTGTTCATCCCGTAGGGTGAGTGCGATGGAGCTTCTTAACGCGTTTGAGCAGGGGTACTCGACAAGCTCCTCGCCGGAGATCCCAGCGGCGGCAACACCGGGAGTGCGACGGTGAGCGTCACGAGCCCGTAGCGATCGGTGTGTCAAGTGCCATGGCTCGGTTGCGATTCGGATAGGCCTGGAGATTTCTGAGGAAGCGGATATGACTCGAACAGAATGGTGCGCGGTCCTGGCAGTCGTGCTGACGGCGTCGTGGCCGGCGCCTGCGTCCGCCCAGACGACGGTGCAGTACTATCATCTCGATGCGGTCGGGTCCGTGCGCATGATCACCGACCAGAATGGCGCCGTGGTCGCGTATCACGATTACCTGCCGTTCGGCATCGAGACGCCGACTCCGACTCCGACGCCGACGGTGGCCGACCCGCGTGCATTCGCAGGGAAAGAGCGCGATCAGGAGACGGGACTCGACTACTTCGGCGCCCGCTATTACGCCAGTCAGACGGGGCGGTTTACATCGCCTGATCCGATTACAGGAAACGCTTTTCGGGTCCCTCAGCGATGGAATCGGTATGCATATGCACTCAATAACCCACTGAGGTTTGGCGATCCTGACGGCCTGGACGTCATCGTCTTCAATTTCGTCCACGGCGCGAACGGGAACGGTCACCTCGGAATCATGGCACTGAATCCTGATGGGTCGGCCGTGTATGGTGGCTTCAATCCGCAGCACTCATCTGTGCCGTTTGACGCTGGCAGGGTGGTGCTGAGGAAATTGGCGCCTGGCTTCATACGTTTTGAGAATGGACGTCCGACAGCCGATTCCTGGGCGCGCCTCGATGAGACGATAGGAGCGGCAGAACGGCAGACGAAAGGGATCCGACACGCGCACTACGTGACGACGGCGGCGGAGACCGCCAGCTTGACGCAGTTCATCACGTCGACCGAGCAATCTTCGACGAGATACAATGTGCTCGGGAACAATTGTCAGTGGTTCTGTATTCAAGGGCTGCGCTCGGCGGGGATTGACGCACCGACACCACAAGGCTTATCTCAAGCGGTGCCGAACGTGTATTTCAATCTGTCGCTACTGGACCTCGCCTCCCGTCTTGCGCTGCAGCCAAGCGTGACGACTTTTGAAACGTATTGCGTTCCTGCTGCAGGACAGTGCCCGTGAGACGCGCTGCCTTTGCGGCTGCGCTCTGCGTTGGTATCGCGATCATCTGGTGGCTTGGGAGTCGGGGCCGCCCTCCAGTTGGCGTGCCAGGGGAAGCCGTCCAGGTAACGTTTTCAAAAGAAGGCGGCTGGGCCTACTGCTGGGTCGATGTTCAGATCAACCTGAACCGGTGTCGGACCTACAATTGGGCCGGCGAGCGCCTGTACCGTCCTGGAAAGTCTGGCGACCTGGATGACGTCTTTGTACGTTACCTCGGCGAAGGTCCAGTACCTGAAACAGAGCTACAGATCGACCCGGCGCACACACAACAGGACTTCGTATGGCTTCGCAACGGAGTCGTGCTCTTGCCGCGTAACGATCTGGCCAACCAGAAGGCGCTCATCGACATGCTTGTGTCCGCACGCGACCATTGATTAGAGAGGGCCGGACGGTGCCTGCGGCACCGGAAGGCAGGAGACACGTCACCCCGCTGGGAGCGCTGCCGAGCGCTCGGGAGCGCCCGCACGTGCCTCGGCACCGGCGGAGTTCGAGCGGTTCTTGCGACAGTGCGCGCGATACTGGAAGATCGCGCCGAGGGTCTACCCTCGCCGCGTCTGGAAGTTCCGGTCGATCGCGGACGCGCGTCACCCGGACCGCTGAGGGGTGCGTAGGTCAGAGACTCTGTCGGCTGTCCAACTTCGTGGCATGACGCCGCTCCGACAAGAACTTCAGCTTCTCACCAAGCGCTCGGAGCTGGTTGTCCCGGGGCGATTATCGTCCGGCATGCGTCTGGCGTCGAATCGTCAGGACTCGATCCTGCCTGCAGCCGTCGAAAAGCACTGGCCGTGTGCCTGTCGCGACTGGTTCCTGGAGTCCACGTCGGGCTGAAGACTCTCGCCACTGGTGGACCTGCGGCCGGGAAAGGGCTACCATCCCGCTGAATTTTCCAAATCCAAAACGGGGGCTTCGACCATGACGCCAGTGCAACACGCCTCGCCTTCGACATCGGCCGGCATTTGGACCGGCTCCCTCACGGACTTTCGTCGTAGCTAACGTGGTATGGGAATCGGGTCACGCCGCGACGTCGAACTGGCAGGTCCGGTGGCATTCGCGGGACGACGACGCCGGCCCGTGGCATCGCCGATGGGCTTGGATTCAGCGGTAGACAGTTACGAGACGATGCGGGACTCCCGCCCGTTCATGGAGGGTATCGTGGCGTCGGCGGCCGACGACATTCTGTTCGAGCGTGAGCGTCAAATTGGCGATTCGGATCCTCGCAACTCGCCATGAAGAGAAACCGTTCATCGGGCCGACCGCGAGCGAAGGCGCGAGGACGCGGCGCGCAGCGTCGGTGCCTCGCCGTCTTGACTGGTGACGAGGCGCGGGCCGTTCTTCAGGAGCTTCTATCGGCGCATCCCACACTCATTCCTGACGCCGAGCAGGTAGCCAGCGCTGTGCTTGCGACCGTGTCGTCGGCGGCCGTCGCGGACGACGTTTTCGAGGCCATCCACAGTCTCGACTTGGATGACCTGGATGCTGGGCCCCGGGCCGGCGGATACGTCGAACCCTCGGAAGCGGCCTGGGAGGCCGTTGCGAACGCGATGAAGCCGTACCTGGATGATCTCGAACGGCGGATCAAGCTGCGGCGCGACGGGGAGGCATTGGAGGTGTGTGCAGGGATCGTCGCAGGGCTTTATCGTGCGGAGCGAAGTGGTTCTGAACTCCTCGAATATGCGGAGGACTGCCCGTCTGAAATCGCCGGACAGGCGGTGGACAGGTGGCGACGTCGTCGCCGCGATCGAACGTTACCCAGGACATTCGTTGAGAAGTTCGCGCCCGAATGGGAGTGGCTGGTCCGATGAAGGAATCGTTCAGCAAAACGCCGGTTCGACAGAGACCTGGCGACGGGTTATCGCAGGGGCGGAGGCTCCATGCACAACGAGTTGACGGCGGTGTTCGAGCGCGACGGTGACTGGCACATCGCGTATTCGCCGGAAATCCCCGGGCTAACGGCCAGGGGCGGACGAAGCAGGAGGCGCGCGAGAGCCTCGCCGCCGCCATCGCCTTGGTTCTTGAAGACCGTCGTGAAGAAGGACTTCGGGGCACCTTCGCAAGCACGGATGCACGCTGAAGCGCGAGGGCGCGGCGCCCTCGCTGTGGACGAATTCAGCCAATGGCCACGTTGAGGCCGTTCCCCGCCACACTGAAATCGCTAACAACCTCGTGCGGAAAATTTGCCGTGGCCTCGGCATACCGACGATCCTAATCGGCTGGGAGGCGATCGAATGTCCTTGTTGATTGCGGGACTGATTCTCTACAGCAGCCAGGGTGTGTAGCGCGAGAGCGCGACCGTACTCCTCGAGCTCCACGTGGTCCCAGCGTCCGTCGGGCTCCTCGTACTCGATGCTCGCGTCAGGCAAATGGACCTGCTCGTCGAAGTACGGCGGGTCGTGCTCGCGGGCCCATTCCTCGATCTCGTGAGGGTCGCGATCAACCGAGAGCTTGCCAGGGACAGCGCTGATATCGCCTATCGTCGCCTGAACTTCAGTCGGCGGCCGCGGCGCACGTCTCTCCGTTCGGTGTCCGGCACTCGGCGTTTCGAAGTCCCGGACTTCGGCGTTTAGCAGCCGTGGTGAAAGTCCGTCGTCGCACCGAGGCGGGCGATGCGCCCGGATCGCCAGGCGTGAAACGCGAGAATACCGGGAGTATTTGAGCGTTGAGCAACGCCGCGAGGCCCGGGGTCCCCAACGCGGCACCCGCGTTGGGGTGGGAAGCGGGATGCAGCGTTCGCCGAATGCAGACGGACTTTTACCACGGGCTGTTTAGCGTTGCACGACGAACGGCATCTCGTTGGAGGGTGCGCTCACCCCGCACGCGTTTCGCGCGATCACCCGTCCGGCCCACGTCCCCTGGAGTGCTCCCCACACGACGCTGGTGCCCGCGCCCCGGCTCATCACCGACACGATCGGCGCCAGTCCCGCCCCTGGCGACACCTGTAACTGGTACTGATCCGCCGCCTCGCGGCCGGGAATCCAGGTGAAGGCCGTGGCACCAGGGGTGACCGTCACCGGCAGCAGAATCGGTGCGGCCGGCGCGCTCGTGCACCTGTCCGCTCCGATCGCAATGTGCACGCTGCTGCTCCAGGGGCCCACCGCGCCGCCCGTCGTCGCCCGGACGCGGACCCAATACGCGCCCGCGGCCATCGAGACGCCTTGGGAAACGGCGGAGGTCGTGCTCGAACCGGCATCACCAAGTCCCGGCGCCGTGCTGATCTGCTCTTCGTAGAGCGTCGGCGCCGCACCGATGATCGGCGCCTGCCAGATGGCTTGAAACCCGCTGGTCGTGTCGACAGCTTCGAGCGCATTCGGTGGACCGGGCACGCTCGCGCTCGTCGTCACGACGATTTGTCGCTCTGGCGACGCCGCGCCGACGTCGCCCGTCCCGATCGCCGCGAGCCGGACGAAATACGCGCTGCTCGGCAGTTGCAGGATGTCGAAGCGGGTTGCGTTGCCGGGGATGATCTGCACGGGGAGATTGGACCCACCGGCGACCGTGCCCCAGGCCAGCACGTAAGCGAACGGCGCGCCGGTATCGGGCGGCGTCCACATCAGCGTCAGTCCGCTGCCGGTCGTGGTCGCCGCGACCCCGATCGGCACACTCGGCCGCCGCGCGACGACGGTCGCGTTGAAACTCCGGCTCGTGGTGTTGGTGCCATCGCTCACCGAGATGGTGACCGTGGCGCTGCCCGCGCGGCCATCGCCCGGCGTCAGCTCCAGCTGGCAGTGGCCAAGTTGGTCGCAATTGATGCTCGAGGCCAGGCCCGGGAAGAGCTCCGGGTTCGATGTTGTCGCCGACGTCCGCAGCGCATAGGCGATGAACGCGCCGGAAATCGTGAAGGGAATCGACACGGCGCTGTTCTGCTGGATGGTTTGATCGGCAATCGCGGAAATGGTCGGCGGGACGCTGGGGCCGGGAGGGGCCGGTGTTGGCGCCGGCGGGGCGGCCGGCGCCGAGAACTGATACGCGCCGCTGTCGCAGGGCGCACCGACGCGTGTGATGCCCCGCTGATCGGCGCTGGGGCAGAACCCAGCCACGCCGCCACCAATGGCGGGATTGCCCGGCAGGAGGGCGTGCGTCGCCGTCCGGCCCGGTGCGTTCACCGTGAGCGTGCCAAGGTTTGTCGCGACCGTCATCGTTGCCGGAATCGTGCCGCACGCTTCGTCCGCGGAGAAGTTGCCGCCAGCGTCGACGATCGTCCCGCCGTCGTCGAAGCAATTGGGGCCGGCAGCATCCTTCACAATCAGTGTGTTGCGCAGCACCGCGCTACCCTCCACGATCGCGAGGCTGTGGGCGAAACCCGCGGTCTCGACATTCGACACGATCGTGACGTTGGTCAGGGTCGCCCCGCCGAAAATGACTAATCCGCCGATCGCGGTTGCGGAGTTGCCGCTGATCGTCACGTTCGTCAGGACCTGTGACATGGGCGATTGGATGGTCGCACCGCCGCCGAGTATCGCGACGTTGCCCGAGAGCACGGTGTCGGTGATCGAGGTGCTGCCGCCACCCGAGGTGACGAGGCCGCCGCCGAAAAAGCCGGTATTTGCGACCACCGCGCTTCGTTCGATCACGAGCGTTCCATTCGATTGGATGCCGCCGCCACTGTCTACCGACATCCCGCCCGTGATGCGCAGTCCCTGCAGCGTGGCGTCGCCGCCGTCGAGCACGTCGAACACTCGATCGAGACCTCCAGCATCTATCGTGGTCACATCGGCGCCGCCGCCCTGAATGATGACGGTCGACGTGATGTCGAGGTCGCCTGTCGCGGCCAGATCCTCGTTGGTGCCGGCGATGGTCAGCGTGTAGGTGCCGGAGGGGACGATGATCGTGTCGGTGCCGGCGAGCGCATTGGCTTCCTGAATGGCGGCCCGCAAGGTGCAGACCGCGCAGGAGGTGGCGCAGATGCCATCGCCGGGCGTGGCATCCACGTCGTCGAGCGTACTATTGACGGTGAACGTGTCTGCCTGCCCGATCGCGGGCGCCGCCAGGGTCGCGATTAAAACTGCGAATACCAGCACCCAGACCGGAGTTCTCCTGCACGGGAGCGTCGATCGTGATGAACGCCACCACGTCGTATTCGCCGCTATCGGGACGGTGCCGGGCGCGTCGATGGCGCTTCCGTTTCGCAACCGTGGGTCGTGGTCCGCAGTGATTTTGCCCTGTCGGCGCGGTGGGATCAGGCTGGCAAAGGTCGAAGGCTCGGCGAAGGGCGGCTGACGCATTGGCACGGTGACCTCGCGCAGAATTTCTTGGCGTGCCCTCCTCGCTGACGACGCGATTGGAGGTGCTCTGGGCCACGCGAATTCAGTCTCGAGTATCTTATGTCGCCCGATCTCCAGCCGGGCCGTGGTTTGCGCACTGATTTGTTCGATGGCTCGCTGCCCGTCACGAAGGCCGGCTCAGACGTAGTCCGTCCGCGAGGGTGCCCCGGCTCATTCGCAAACAGCAAGTGTGCCGTAGCAGATTCGGCTGTTGTCGGCGGCCGGCGATTCTGCGGTATCGCTAAGTGGTACGCGGCCCTCCCGTCACTGCCATGCGGCATATCGGGCAGGCTGGATCAGGTGCCGTTCGCGTAGCTGCCCGGTGATGTCGGGGTCAGGCGGCGCCACTATGTGTCAACGGACTGCCCAGGATCTGTCACGCGTTACTCCCCAGCGAACACTTGCGCCCGCAACGTGTCCCTCCGTCCGCGCGGACATCGGCGGTCGCTGATAGTCTTGCGCTGTCCACGCCGATAGGATTATTCCGGCTGTTCGAAGTCGTCAGCTCATCTAAAATAAGTACGGCGTACAAGTTGCGTGCACAATCTTTCGTCCTCACCGTTTCTTCATCAACTTTTGCTGCGAGGACAGGCTCCGACGGATGGTACCCGACCCACGCGCGTAGGCTCATCATTCATGGGACAATCATCACCCCGCATCGTACCTGGATGACCGATGGTAACCCGTTCTCAAATCGCGACCGAGTGCGGCGGAGGCCACCCGGCCGATGCGTGTGTGCCAAACGATCTGGCGATGGTGCAGTCTCGGGATGCGTTCGCGAATGGAGCTGAGATGCGCTCCCGATCCGAGCCGTTCGGTGACGCTTCAGCCGGCGGGTCCGATCACGCGGTTTCCTCCGAAATCGACGTTCTTCCTGGATTTCTGTCAGAAGACTCCGCCGTCGCGAGAGACGCGAGAGGCCATCATCGAGCGATCACGAATCAGCCTTTGCAGCCGCTGGAACGCCAACCCGAGGCGGACGCCGAAATTTTCGGCAGAGCGGTGGAGGGTTCCCTCGAACGATTGCACGACGAAGTCGATGCCCTTCGCCTGACTCTGAGCCAACTTCGCAGCGCTGGCGCAGAGCTCGCGCACCAGTATGCCAGCCTCGGTGATGCCTGCCGTCAGGCCGAGACACGCGGCGAGGTCGCCACCGACGCACTGCGCGCGATTGAGAGCCGGCTTGGTCTACTCGAGACGACTCGGCACCTGACGAGCACTACGGGTGATAGGCTCGCCGCGCTGAGCCAACTTGCGAACGAAATCGGGCGCGTCGCGGCCGACTTCCAAGCCCACAAACAGTCGCTCGACCGTGGCTTGGCCGAAGCCAGCCGAATAACGGAGCTGCTGGAGCTGTTCGACGCACGGGCCAGGACGGTCAACGACCACGCGCTGTGTGAAACGGTTGAACATCTCGAACAGTGGGTCACCCAAGCAATGGCGGCGTTCGACCGCCGCCTCGGCACGTTCGAAGAACAGCAGCACCTGATCGAGCAGGCCGTGGTCGAGGCCACGCACGCCACTGCCGTCATCTCCTCCCTCGACGCGCGGATGGCGGCCCTCATGGGCCAGGTGATGGAGCGTACCGGCACAGCCGCCGTGGGGCCTCTCGTCGAGCAACGTGCGGCCACCGTGGGCGCCCCTGGGAGTGCGCCTGGGAGAGCAGTGCTCACGCCGGACGACAAACACGCGCTCGCGCCCCTGCCAACGCAGTTGCAGACCCTGACCGTATCGGCTCGGCTCGATCGCGACAAGCCGCGAAGTGGTCAGGAACGATCTGACATCCCTCGGTCCAGCACCGTGCCCGGATCGGCCACGATGCCGGAGCGACTTGCTTCCGTCACACGATGGTGGCGGGCGAAGAAGCCAGCGCCCATTCTGCGTTGGGCCGCCGGCTTCGCTGCGCTCGCCGTGATTGGGCAACTCGGAACGGCCGCGATTCGTGCTCGTCATCGGCCGGTCGAGACCGTTGGCGCCGCGCAGGGCGTCCACTCCGACTCGGGTCGCCTGGCGTCGCCTTCCGAGTCGCCCAGTAAAGGCTCAGGGAGCGAGCCGGTCGCCAGCCCCCCGCGCAACCTCCGCGACAGCCGTCCAACAGAACCAACCGGCACCTCCGACTCGCGGTCGATGACGGACTCGGGCCTGGCGCCCGCGATTGTTGGCGTGCATGCGGGGCGGTCCGGTTTGCCGACGCCACGACCAACAATAACGCTGCCGGTCACCGGAACGACGACGAACGCAACTCCATCATTCAGGGGAACGCTCCTCATCGAGTCCGTGCCATCACGCGCGACCGTGTTCATCAATCAGCAGCGCATCGGAGAAACGCCGCTACAAATGGAACGACTGCCCGCGGGCTCTCAGGTCGTCTGGCTCGAGCGGACAGGCTTCGAGCGTTGGAGCACCTCCGTCCTCGTCGCCGCCGACCAGCAGACTCGATTGAGCGCCAAGCTTCAGCCTCTTCGTGGTCGTTAGGACCCGTCGATAAATAAAGGTGTCCAGATGGCATCTTTATTTGTCGACGGGTCCTTAGCGTCGGGCGCCGCTTCATCGATTGCGATTGCGGTATTCGGCGCTGTTTCGGAGCTCGCGTTCCACGTCCTGCTGTGTCCAGTGGTTGCGAAGGACGTCGTTCACGTAACCGCGGCTGCCTGCGTCCGGCTCCCTTTTGAGCACCGAGAGATACGCGCGGCGGACGATGTCCTCCGCGCGCGGCATCGTCATCGTCTGCTTCTCCCGGTACTCCGGGCTGTTGCGCAGCGTGTCCCGTATCTGCGCTTCGCTCCAGCCGTCATCGACGATGCGGCTGCGGTAGAGGCGTAGCCCGGCGGGATCGGGCTCCCGGCCAAGGACGTCCTGGTACGCTCGACTGACGATGAGGTCGGGATTCTGTTGGCCACCGCGTCGAGCGGCACCGCCGCGACCGCGATCGTCATTCCGACCGCGATCGTCATTCCGAGAGCCGCCAAAACCAGGGTTGCGTACACGAATGGAAGAAACCAGGTCGTTCCAGCCCTCGTTTCGGAGGTCTCGGACGTCGTAATCGAATCGCGTCGAGGAGCCTTCGTACCGGAAGTCCTTGAAGACCGTGACCTCCGCTCTGCCGAAGATCTTGATCGAGGAGATGCCGTCGTTCAGGCCGCCAGGCAAAGAGGCAATCTCCTCGCCGGACCCGACGCAGAAGTACTGCCCACTATAGTCCGTGTCTTTGTAAAAGCAGGCTCCATCCCGGGGCGAGCGTTCGGATCCCCACCGTTGGGCTGCCACGGTGGAAGAAGATGCGAGTAGAGCGCCGCTCGCGAACAGAACGATCATCTTGTTGTTAATCATGGCCGTCTCCCTCCGTCAGTCCGTCAGCGACATTGTACAAGTGAGGGCGTACAAGTGAGGACGCGTGTGGTGAGCACGTGTGCACGGGGTCTCATCATCTCGGAGTCAATGCATGAAGCGAGCCGAGGGGAGCATGACGCAGGCAGTCGTCGACATTTTCTGGCATCGTTGGAAGTTCCGGTCGATCGCGGACGCGCGTCACCCGGACCGCTGAGCCCTGGTGCCCCGGGTCGAACGCCATCCGTTCGCGTCGGCCGACCAGGAGGGCATCGCCATCAGCACCTTGGGCAAAGTGATCAGGCAGCCATCCTGATGCGTTGCGATGGGCCGTTGCGGTGCCCGTTTGATCTTTCACACGCTGCGCAGATCGTGTGTAGGGTCGAGGGCAGGATCGCTGGCTACCTGCTGGTCAGCACACGGGCGTGCACGGTGGCAGACCTGCGTCCAGGACGTCGTCGAGCGCCTCGCGTGATCGCGGTGCAGACGCGGAGCTAATCGCGGAACAGCGCCTCGATGTCACGGCTCCCGCGCAGCACGCGCAGGATCAGGACATTCTCACCGTCAACCCCGTACGCGATCACGTAGTCGCCGACCACGAAGCTGCGTACAACTGGTCGCAAATCTTCGTCACGGCGGCGGCCCATGTAAGGCTGGCGCGCGAGCAGCGCGAAGCGCGCGGTGATCAAGTCGATCACGCGGTCAGCGACGTCGATGTTGCTGCTTTGGGTTGCGAGGAAGTACCAGATCTCGTCCAGGTCGGATTCAGCCTGCGGTGCGACGTGGAAGGCCATCAGTGTGACGCATTGCGTTCCGCAGGCGCGCGCGCCCGCGCTGCTTGACGTCCTCGGCGAGTGTCCTCATGGATTCTTCCGTGATCGGTCGGCCCTCGCCACGCGCGAGCGACGCTTCTGCTTCGTCGAGCGACGCCAGGATCTCCAGCCGTCTGCGCTCACGCTCTTCCCAAAGCGCCAGCGCTTCCTGTACGGCCTCTTCCTCGTGGCTGAACCGGCCACTTTCGATGGCCCGTTTCACCATTGCCTGCTGGTCCGGCGTCAGATCAACGTTCATATGGTCACGGTAGATGTTCAGGACGTGCCTGTCAACACGTTCGTCACTGGCCACACACTTCGCCACTGGCCACTGGATTCGCCACTGGATCTTGGGCCAATGGATGGTCAGTCGGAGCCAACTCGGTTGGCCGCCCGCGGCAAGCGCATACGACGCCCTGCGCGCGGTCGGCGTCAAGGCCGAAGCCCCCTGGGATCGCGCCAAGCGCGGTCCTTGGCCTACCACGGCCTTCAGCAGATCCCACCGCTTCGCCGTGAGCACCTTCCAGAGCAGTTCAAGCGTAGCAAAGCTGATCCGGGCGCCGTGCTTCTTGCCTCGTAACGCCTCGAGCGCTCGGCGGGTGACGGCGTCTCTTTGGGCCATTTCTAGTCACAGTTTTCACGTCGTTACTGTCTCCACGGATCAACATCCGCCCAGAAATCGGCGAGGAGTTGCTTGTAACCACGGAACGATTACACGGTCTCGGACGCCACTTTTGGTCCGGCAGCGTCCCGGCCGAGAGGCGTAGCCGGCTGCCAGCGTTTCGACGCGATAAGATCGCCCTGTGGGTGAAACCCGAGTTGACCTCCAACACCTCCTCGAGGACCTGCGCGACGCGTATACCGGCGAACCCGAGGAGACGATTCTGACCGAAGTCGTCGCCAACGCGCTCGACTCGCGGGCGACACGGATTCAACTGCTGACCAATCCGCCTGACGCGACGCTGACGATCCTGGACGATGGCCGTGGGATGCAGCGTCGGGATCTGGCCAGGTATCACGACGTGGCGGCGAGCACGAAGATCCGGGGAGAGGGCATCGGCTTTGCCGGCGTCGGCATCAAGCTGGGACTCCTGGTGTCGCGCGAGGTCGTCACTGAAACCAGGCGCGGCGCCACCCATGTCGCCACCAGGTGGCACCTGGCCTCACGTCATCGTGCGCCGTGGAAGTGGATTCCGCCACCAGGACTGACTTCGTCCCGTGGCACGGCGGTGCGATTGACGTTGACGAACCAGCTGTCCCCATTGCTCGACGCCGGCTATCTCGAGGAGACCATTCGCCGCCACTTCGAGCCACTGCTCGATCCCGCGTTCGACGATCTGCTGCGGCGGATCTATCCGAATGCGATTCGGTTCGAGGTCGACGGACGGCCGCTGACCCGCGTCGCCGTCCCGCGTGCCGAGCGCGTGCCAATCTCGATCAGACTCGGACGCAGACGCGCCCCCTCGGTCATCGGTTTTATCGAACGCCATCCGTTCGCGCCGGCCGACCATGAGGGCATCGCCATCAGCACTTTGGGCAAAGTGATCAGGCGTGGATGGGATTGGCTCGGGCTCACGCCTGCCGCCCAGGCGCACGTCGGCGGGTTGATCGAAGCGCCGGATTTGGCCGCGTGCCTCACGCTCAGCAAGAACGATTTCATCCGCAGCGGCGCGCGTGGAGCGTCGTATCTGGCCCACCGGAAGGCGATTCAGGAGGTGGTCTCCGGCCAGTTGCTGGCGTGGGGTGATGAGCGCAACACCCGGGACCGACCGCGGTTGGTCCGCCTGGAGCGAGATCTGGAACGCGTGTTGGAGGATCTTGCCGACGACTTTCCGCTGTTGCGGTCCCTGGTCGATCGCCGCGGTGGAGGCCAGAAGCGCCTGCCGATGCCCGGTCGCGGGAAGGAACGCGTCCCCGCGCCACTATTCACCGACTCAGCGGTCGAGCATGAATCCATCGGCGGCGCGCCCTCGTCGCCAGCCGCTGCGAGCGGATCGGCTGAACCACCAGAAGGGGCTTCAACGCCACCGCCAGAGCCGCCCGGCACCACGTCGTTGGCGGATCCGCCTGGTGAAGATCAGCCGCCGGCTGCGCATGAAGCGACGGGCGCTGGGCCGTCGGACGGCCACGCGGACGCCGCCGCAGACCCGCTCCACACCGTGGCAGGACGGCGACGGCCCGCGCGCTACGGTCTGTTGATGCAGTTCGAGTCGCGGCCTGATGATCGCGAATTGGGCCGGCTGGTCGACAGCACGATCTGGATCAACGACGCACATCCGGCCTACCTGCGTGCTGTGTCCTCGCGGTCGTTGGGCTATCACACCGCTCTCGTCGTCGCGCTCGCGCTCGCCCCGCTCGCGGTCGGCGCGCAGGACGAGCACGCCTTCATCACGCAGTTTCTGGCACATTGGGGCACTGCCAAGAAACCGGCTTCAATAACGGGACAGCGTCGACCGAAGAAGCCGTTGTAGTTCTGCCGGGCCCATCCTTACGACTTGGGCCGCCCATCAGAGATCCGAAGGGAAGTTCCGGGATCCGTGATGCACGGCGAGGACGTGAATCTGCTCTGTACCCACGAGCCGATAGACAATCCGATACGGTGAACGAACGATCTCCCGAACGAGTGGATTTTCGAATCCGGGAACTGCTCGACCGGACTCGGGAAACGTGATCAGCCGCTCGGTTGCCGCAATCAGCTGGGCGATCACGATCGAGGCGTAGTGATGGGAGTCCTGACCGATAAAAGCTCGAATAGCGGCGAGATCGGAGCGCGCTTGCTCGGTCCAGAGAACAATTCTCACGGCAAGAACTGTTGCTTAACCTCGTCATGAGACACCAGTTGTCCCGCGTCGGATTGCCGAAGACCCTCCTCGATCTTGGCTACGAAGCGCAGCCGCTCGATCGCGTCCTCGATCGTTGCCTCGTCGGGCAAGGTCTTGAGGGCCTCGAGGGCGCGCTGCTTCTCGGTCGTTTCCATATTCGGAATTCTACCATCGTCGTTTACGCAATCGTCTCTTCGCTGTCAGCCCAACAACGCGTTCACTCTGGAGAACCATACGCCGCCGCCAGGCGCCACAGCCGGGCGCCTTCCGCGTGATCGTGACGCCAGCTCACCGCGTCCTGCCGGGCCACATCCTCGCGACTGGGATCACGTCCGGATTGACCGGGACCAAGTAGGCAATCTATCATGGCCATGTTAATTAACGTGGTCATGATATCTGCCATGACCATGTGAACATCTCATGGCCCTCGAAAAGAGCGGATCCCGTGGTGAAGCGCTCCAGCAGCGCGTTGTCGACCTGTTTCGGCGCGCCGGCTGGAAGGTCCGTCGGCAACCCTCAGTTGGTGACTTCCGAGCCGATCTGCTGGTCCAGCGCGGTGAGCACTCGTACGTCGTCGAGGTGAAGAGCGCCCCCGAAGGACGCCGGGACCGTCTGCTGCCCCTCCTCGCTCAGGCCATTTTGCAGGCCCGAGCCTTCGCTGAACGCAGCCAGGAACCGCTGGCTCCCCTTGCCATTGTTGGCGCCAGGAGCGTCAGCGAGGTGCTTGTTCGCGACCTGGATCGGTTCGCGCAGAAGTACGCGCCGAATGCCTCCGTTGGCCTCGTCGACATGGAAGGATTTCAATGGTTTCGCGGGCCAGGGCTCGCCCCGTCGATGAACGCGCCTCGAGGACGAGCGCAGCAGCGCTTGCGGGTTCGTGTCCCGGAAGCCGCGGTCTCGCATCTGTTCTCCGACCTGAATCAGTGGATGCTCAAGGTCCTTCTGGCCCCGAGGATTGCGTCCGACCTTTTGAATGCGCCCCGCGCCGAGTATCGCAACGCACCGCAGATCGCCGCCGCGTCGAACGTCTCCGTGATGAGCGCTTTCCGGTTCGTGCGGCAGCTCCGGATAGAGGGCTTTCTCGACGAATCGAGTTCTGTCCTGAGCCTCGTGCGAGTCGAAGAACTGCTTCGGCGTTGGCAGGTGGAGACTGTACGGCCGTCACGCGACGTGCCAATGCGTTGGATTCTCCGAGGAGATCCGGTACGTCAACTCCACGACGCCTTGCGTGCCCAGGCCCCTGAAGCTGCCGCCCCGTCGTCTCGACCGCGTCGCGCTGAAGTGCAGCCGCCGCGCCTTTGCCTTGGTCTCTTCGCAGCGGCCGACGCGCTCGGTCTCGGGCACGTCCATGGTGTGGTGCCTCTGGTCTACCTTGAACGCCTTGAGCCTCGCGTCCTCGAACGCCTTGGCCTTTCCCTCGACGCCCCCGGTGCTTCTCCTGATCTCTGTGTCAGAGTCCCGGCAGCAAGGGAATCCGTGTTCCGAGGGGCCGTAATCCGTGAGGGTGTTCCGGCGTCAGACGTCATACAGGTCTGGCTTGATGCGAGCGGCTTCCCGTCCCGCGGCCCTCAACAAGCCGACCTGATCTACCGACGCGTGCTCCGACCATTGCTCGACAAGGCGCGGCGATGACGGCCGAACGCGACGATGACAATTTCGTGCGGCTCGCCGATGCGATCGGTCCTTATCTTGACCAGGTCGTCATCGTGGGCGGGTGGGCGCACCGTCTGTTCCGAAATCACCCGCTCGCACAGGCGGTTCCCTATGCGCCGCTGATGACGCGCGACACTGACGTGGCCATTCCGCCCGGGATGCGAATCGACGAAGCGAATCTGCGGGAACGCCTTCTGGCCCGAGGCTTCATCGAGGAGTTCCTCGGCGACGACCGTCCTCCGGTGACGCACTACCAGTTGGGCGGCGACGATGCTGGGTTCTATGTGGAGTTCCTGACGCCGCTCGCCGGCGGCGAGGTCAGGCGCGATGGGACCAGGGACGTGACGACCTCCATCGCGGGCGTTTCCGCGCAGAAGCTGAGACATCTTGACGTCCTGTTGATCGCACCTTGGACCGTCACGTTCGACCCTGCCGGCGGGTCGACGGCTCTGCTGATCGCGAATCCAGTCAGCTACATCGTCCAGAAGCTACAAGCCCTCTTGGAGTTGTGTCAGGTCGGACTTGCGCAGTTGATGGACGTCAGAGCGTAGCAGGCCGAAGCCGGTTCGTTCGCCACTGAGGTTCGCTTGCTGGGCCGGGGACTAGCATCCGCCACATTTTCCATTGAATCGGGGCTTCGACCATGACGTCACCGCACCACGCCTCGGCTTCGACGTCGGCCGGTATATGGACCGGCTCCATGACGGACTTCCGTCATGTCTTCCGTCTCGTGTGGAAGTCCAAGCGCATTTGCCTATGGTATCTGGTGGTGTCCACCCGCTGTGCCGTGTCTGTTTTCGGGACTCCAGAACACGAGCGGCATAGTCACCGTCATGCCGTGCCTGGTCGCGAACGCGCCGGATGTTGGCGCTCGTCCCAGCCCGTCATACCAGCCACGCCCGTTCGACAGAGACCTGGCGACGCGTTATCGTAGAGGCGGAGACTCCATGCACAACGAGTTCACGGCGGTGTTCGAGCGCGACGGTGACTGGCACATCGCGTATTCGCCGGAGATTCCCGGGGCTAACGGCCAAGGGCGGACGAAGCAGGAGGCGCGCGAGAGCCTCGCAGCCGCCATCGCCTTGGTTCTTCAAGACCGCCGTGAAGAAGGACTTCGAGCGGTGCCGCCGGAAGCCGAGCGCGAGACGGTCACGGTGGAATGAAACGCAGCACGCTGCTGCAGCACCTCCGCAAGCACGGATGCACGCTGAAGCGCGAGGGCGCGGCGCACTCGCTGTGGACGAATCCAGCAAATGGCTCTGTTGAGGCCATTCCCCGTCACACCGAAGTAGCCAACAACCTCGTGCGAAAGATTTGCCGCGGCCTCGGCATACCAACGATCGGTTAAGCGGACAGCACTAACCGGGGTACCTCGACACGCTGAAGCTGAAGTTGTTGGAAGGCCGCTTCTATGAAGAAGCGGATCGGGCTCCCGGCCGGCGCCAGTTCGTCGTCGATCAGAGTTTCGCGCGGAAGTTCTTCCCCAACGGCTCTGCGGTTGGCGGAAGGTTCATCTTTGGCCAGCGGCCGGAAAAACCTGAGGACTGGCCGGGACCTGAACAGAAACTGCACAATTTCGCGCTGACTCGATCCGTGGCTGCGGCGTCGCTTCGAGCCCGTGTGCGGGGTGGGCGATACCTTCGTCAGCAGTGCACGATACCTTCCCTAGCACACGAACCAGCGTGCAAGTTCTCGCTTTGCACGCTTTTTTTCGCTAGGAAAACCAATCCGCAGACCGTGAATTTTTTTCGATTTATGTATTGACTCTGTACTTCCTTGTCACATATTGTCATGGCACTAAAGCAGACAAAAGGCTGGCTGAGCCGAGGCGGGTTTCCGTCAGACCAAGCTGGATCGTGGGGACGACCGGTCCGTGACTGGAGGGGCGAAGCGCTGTCCCTCGCGCATCAGACTACCCCTGAAAGGGCTAGCACGAATCGTTAGGATATTGAAGAGCCCGGAACCTTGTCATGGCAGACCAACAGACCGTTCCAACCGCGAACCTCGTCCCCGTGACGGACGAGGCGCGAGCCGCAATCGGTGGCAGGCCGGACGTCCGCGTCACCGAACTTCCGTTCAAGGTCGGGCGCGAAAGCCGGATGGGACGCTTCGAGAAGCTGAAGGAGGAGGTCGAACGGCGCCTGGGCGGCTTCGCGCCCGTGAATCACCTCTATCTCACCGAGGCATCCTCCCATCCATTTCACATTTCGCGGGAGCACTTCGAGATCCATCACCTGGACGGGCAGTTTGTCCTCCTCGATCGTGAAAGTGCGTGCGGCACAGGCGTCGGGGTTAGCCGGCTCGGCAGCGACCGACGAGAGAGGCGAGCGATTCTTCGGGATGGCGACCAGATTGTGGTCGGCGCCGCGAACTCACCGTTTGTGTTTCGATTCCAGGTCGAGGGCTGACAGCCAGCGCCGGCACGTCGAGATTCTCCCGAGCGTGGCCCTATGTTTTTGACTCCTTCCCTGCTAGCAACGCAGGAAATCCGATTCGCAGGTTGACGGTCCCTCGTCTCCGTATCAGGACCTTGAACGTCCTGTAAGTTACATATAGTTCCTCGTCGCTAAGAATTCAGTTCGTCAGAGTCTTCTATATGCACGAAGGATCACACGCTAATAAAGCCGGCATGCCGCTGGGCGTTGCTGGATTCAAGCCAGCGCATTCGACCGCGACCCATGCAGTCGAAACCGGTCCACACGCGACGAGGCGACGGAGATTTGCCGCCATCGACAGTCAAACCCTTCGTGTCTCGGCAACAACAATTGCCAGGAGAGTCCTCTGGGTGGTTGTGCTGTTCATCTGGACGTCGGCCCTTGGCCCTCTTGGCGTCGTCGCGCGTGCGCAATCGCCGCAGTCCGATCCGAGCCAAAAACCGCCTGCGGCCGACCCCGCGGCCCTGCGCACCACGTACGTTCTGGGACCCCAGGATCAAGTCTCCCTTCACGTGGTGGATGTGCCGGAGCTCTCCGACAAGCCGCAGCGTATCGATTCGACCGGCGATCTCAAGTTGCCGATGGTTGGGCGCGTTCACGTCGCCGGACTCACCGTCGAGCAACTCGAGACCGAAGTGACCAATCGGCTGAAAGTATTTCTCCTCCAACCAGACGTCTCGGTGACGGTGACGGAGTTCCGGAGCCAGTCAGTATCGATCCTCGGCGCTGTCGGGTCTCCGGGGATCCATCAGCTCGAGACTGACAAGACGCTGCTCGAAGTCTTGACCAAGGCCGGTGGCGCGAGCGTGGACGCCGGGCCAATCGTCAGAGTTTCCCGTCGGCTGGACCAGGGTCGGATCCCGCTCCCGGAAGCGACTGACGACGCGGCGACCGGGTTCAGTACCGTGGACATTCCGCTCAAGCCGCTGCTCGAGGCCACGACTCCCGACAAGAACATCATCATTCGTCCGAACGATTTTCTATCCGTGCCGCGGGCAGAGCTCGTCTACGTCATCGGCGAAGTCGGCAGGGTTGGGCCGATACCGGTCACACGAGGGGCTTCGGTGTCGATTGTGGAAGCAATCTCGGCGTCGGGGGGCATGTCCCGCACCGCCGCTTCGAGCCATGCCCGAATCCTCCGTGCGATTGACGGCGACCAGAAACGGACCGAGATTCCGGTTGACGTCAAGAAGATCATGCAGGGACGCAGCAACGACGTCCCGCTGTATGCCGGGGACATCCTCGTCGTGCCGGATAGCGGCAGCAAGCGGGCAACGACACGAGCAATCGAGATCGCGATTCAGCTGGGGGTGATGGTAGGTAGCTACGGGCTCATCCGATAGGTCGCAACATCAACGCGAGTTATTGCCAGGTTAGGCGCGATCGCGATATGAACGAAAATCAACTCATACCCAACACCTCAGCTCTGGAGCCAGGCCACTCGGCGGGCTTCGCCAGTCTGTCTCCAGAGCCGGTGACGATCGACATCCAAGGCCCAGGACTGAAGCGCGACTACGCGGGGTTGCTCGAATACTGGCAGATGATCCGGCGCCACAAGGGCGCCGTCGTTTTCGCCACTTGTGTCGGCGCCATCGGCGGATTCGTGCTGACGCTCTCCGAACCGCGCATCTACCAGGCACGGACTACGCTCGAGATTCAGGGTCTCAATCCGGCGTTCCTCAACCTGAACATGAAGAACGTCAACCCTATCGAAGCGGGTGGTGGCGGCGATGTCGACAGCGACATTCAAACACAGGTCAGGATTCTCCAGAGCAAGGTCCTGCTGACTCGAGTACGCGACAAGCTGTCGGCGCAGCCTCGACCTGAGAACCTTCAACCTCCGGATCGACTTGGCGTGTGGCGGAAAGCCCTCAGAGTCAATCCTCCGAATGCGGACCAGCTATGGACGCAGGCGTTAGGCACGGCTTTCGTGGGCGTCAGGGTAAGGTCGTCAATGACGAACCGAATTGTGGAAGTCTCCTGCGATTCGACTAGTGGACAGACGGCCGCCAGCTTTTGCAACACGCTTACGAAGGAGTACATCGACGACAATCTCGAGGCCCGGTGGAAAACCACCGAATACACCGGCCAGTGGCTTACCAAGCAACTTCAGGACCTGAAGGTCAAACTCGAAAAGCAGGAAGAGGAGCTTCAAGCCTACGCACGCGCGACGAATCTGGTCTTCGCCGGGCAAAAGAGCGATGTCGACGGCCAGGAGACCAGGCTCGCCGACCTGCAGAAAGAGCTGTCGGCTGCGCAGACGGACCGCATCAGCAAGCAGTCGAAGTACGAGATGGCGGCATCGGGACCCGCCGACGCACTGCCGGACGTGCTCGATGATCCGACGTTGAAGGCGTCGCAGGCGAGCCTTGCCGAACTTTACGCGAAGCTGGCTCAGCTCAAAGTGACGTTTACGCCGAACGCCCCAGAGGTAAAGCGCGTCCAGGCGCAGATCGATGCGATCGAGGCTTCGCTGGAGGGCTCGCGGTCCAAGGTCCTGGTCAGAATCGGGAGGGATTACGAGGCCACCAAACGGCGAGAAGCCCTCCTGGCAAGCGCCTATAAGGAACAGGCTCGCCTCGTCTCGGGTCAGTCGGAACAGACCGCCCACTACAGTCTCCTCAGGCGCGACGTCGATGCCACCCGACTGTTGTACGAGACGTTGCTGCAGCGGCTCAAGGAGGCGAGCATCGCGTCCGCCTTGCGGGCAAACAACATTCGGGTCGTGGACGCGGCAGAGCGGCCGTCTGTGCCGTACAAACCGGACGTCCCTCAACGAGCCACCTATGGACTGATACTTGGGATGATCGCCGGGATCGCGTTCGCTGTCGTCCGCGAGCGGGCGGATCGCACGCTCCAGGATCCGGGCGATGTGGCGTACTATCTCGCCGTTCCCGAGCTTGGCGTTGTCCCGACCTTCGACCTCCTGGAAGCCTCGCGCTTCAAGAAGAAGGTGCTCCCAAACGTCGCCGCGGACGAGTCGTCGGCCAGCCCTGGCAATGCAGGCGTGGAGATGATTTCTTGGGGTCAACGGTCGTCGGTGGTTGCCGAATCCTTTCGAACGACCCTCACCTCGATTCTTTTCTCACGGCAGAACGGTGATCGGCCGCAGGTGTTGGTCCTGACCAGTGCAAGCCCGAAAGAAGGCAAGACCACCGTCGTCAGTAACCTCAGCATCGCGCTGGCCCAGATCAATCAGACTGTGCTGCTGATCGATGCTGACATGCGGCGGCCACGGTTGCACTCGGTGTTCGATGTCGAGAATGGTCGAGGACTGAGCGACCTGCTGGTTGAAAAGGCGCCCCTCGAGCTCGCGGAGTTGATGGCGGCGTGCACCGAGACCGCGGTGCCGGGTCTGCAGTTGATGACGTCCGGGACGTCGAGGGCTCATGCCTCGAGCCTCGTGCATTCGCCGCGTCTCGCGGAAATTATCGCACTGGCACGAGGGAAGTTCGACACCATCGTCATCGACACGCCGCCGATGATCAACATTGCCGATGCCCGAATCATCGGTCGGCTCAGCGATGCGCTCATCCTGGTCGTGCGATCCGGCACGACCACTCGCGACGCGGCCCTGATCGCGAAAGCCCGTTTTGCCGGAGACGGCACGCCGGTTCTGGGCACGATTCTGAACTTCTGGAACCCGAAAACTCCCGGCTATTCGTATTACAAGTACCACGAGGCTGGCTACTACTACTACGGCAGTCGCGGAAATGGGGACGCGGGCGGGAATGGCGATGGGAATGGAGATGGAGGAGGGCAGCCAGGCGTGAAAGAACGAAAGGTCCGCGATGTGCAGCCCCCGACCGAACAGCTTGTCGTGTCGCCCGTCAGCATGAGAGCGGCTCGGAGCGCGGCGATGGAACGCTGGCTGCAGGAAAACGCGAAGACATAGAGTGCCGGTCAGCAGAGTCCTTCACGTGATCCCATCGGTGGGACCACTCCGTGGTGGACCGAGCACCATGGTCCGGCAGTTGGCCGGCAGCCTTGCCAGATCGGGCATCGAGACCCACATAGCCACGACCGACGACGATGGACCGGGGAAGCTGTGCGTTCGGCATGGCGAACCGGTCGTGCAAGACGGCGTGACGTACTGGTACTTTCCCCGCCAGCTAGTTTTATACACGTTTTCGTGGCCGCTAAATGTCTGGCTGTCGAGTCACGTGGCGGACTTCGACCTTGTCCACATTCACGCGCTGTTCTCCTTTGCCGCCCTTCCGGCTTCTTATTGGGCGGCGCGGCGCGGCGTTCCGTACATCGTACGGCCGCTCGGCACCTTGAACGAGTGGGGGATGAGGCATCGGCGCCCCTGGTTGAAGAAGGCGTCGTTCCGCTTACTCGAGAGCCGCATCCTGAAGCATGCAGCGCTGGTGCACTACACGAGCGATCAAGAACAGCATGAAGCCGCGATTTTGGGTGTCACGGGACCCTCGGCCGTCATTCCAAATGCGCTGCCGAAGTGCTCGGACGACGGTGGCGTGGGCGTGCTTCGCCGACGCTACCCACAGCTCAAAGGCCGCCAAATCATCCTCTTCCTGTCGCGTCTGGACAAAAAGAAGGGGCTCGACCTGCTGCTGCGTGCGTTCCGCGATGTGCATGGGCGAGCGCCGGCCGCATTCCTCGTCATTGCCGGAGACGGGCGGAACGAATTCGCCCAACACCTCAAGGCTGAGGCCTGGACGTTGGGGATATCGGAAAGCATTCTCTGGACCGGCTTTCTGTCGGGCGCAGAGAAGCAGGCGGCGTTTGCCGATGCCGCCATGTACGTCTTGCCTTCCTATTCGGAAAACTTCGGCATCGCGGTGGCGGAAGCGATGGCGGCGGGTTTGCCAGTCATCGTGTCCGATCAGGTGGCCATTCATCGCGACGTCGCCGATGCGGCGGCCGGCCTTGTCGTACGCTGCGATGTCGAGAACCTCTCAAAGGCGATGCTTCGATTGCTGAACGACCCGATCCTGCGAGCGGCGATGGGCGGCAACGGCACACGTCTGGCGGCCACGAAATACTCGCAGGATGCCATCACCCGCGACGTGCTCGATGTCTACAACAGGATTGCCAGTTGAAGTCTGCCCTGTTGACCGACGCACCGGAACTCATCGAGTTGGTACAACCTTCCTCGGTCGAACTGGTCTCCGTAGTTGTTCTGACCTACAACGAAGAAGCGAACCTGCCGGCTTGTCTCGAGAGTTTGCGCGGATTGCCGTGCGCGGTCTTCGTCGTCGATTCTGGCAGCTCGGATGGAACGTTGGAGATTGCAGAACAATACTCGGCGGCAATCCGGCATCACGCCTTCGAGAACTACGCGGTGCAGAGAAACTGGGCTCTAGACAATCTGCCGATCGAGACGCCGTGGGTGCTGAACCTCGATGCGGATGAGCGGCTGACTCCCGAGCTGCGGGACGAGATCACACAGGTTCTCGAACATCCGCCGACGAACGTGTCCGCGTTCCTGCTTCGGAGGCGCACTGTCTTCATGGGCCGATGGATTCGGCACGGAGGCCATTACCCCTCGTACCATCTTCGGCTCTTTCGCAAGGGTCGAGGCCGCTGCGAGTCGCGTCGATACGATCAGCACTTTCTTTCCGATGGTGCGATCGGTCGACTGAAGCACGACTACCTGGATGTCGTTGCTTCCTCCCTCTTGACCTGGACCCTACGGCATGCGCGATGGGCGGCGATGGAGGCGAGCGAGATGCGCGGCGCCCAGGACGCTGGAGAACAGGTCACGCCGACGCTCACGGGAAACCCAATCCAACGCCGCCGATGGTGGCGGAACCTTTATGCGACAGGCCCCCTGTTCCTGAGGGCGTTGGCCTACTGGATCTATCGGTATTTCCTGCGCCTCGGGTTTCTGGATGGAAGGGAAGGCCTGATCTTTCATTTCCTCCAAGGGTTCTGGTTCAGGTTTCTGGTTGACGCGATGATCTACGAAGAGACGCGGGCGTAGAGTGGCTGTGAAGACGGCTGCTAAAATCCTCGGTCTGAACGCGTTTCACGGAGACGCGTCAGCCGCGCTCCTCGAGGATGGTCACCTGGTGGCCGCGCTGGAAGAAGAGCGACTCAACCGCATCAAGCACTGGGCTGGATTTCCCGCGCTCGCGGCTCGCGCGTGCCTGGATCTTGGCGGGTCGGGCCCTCTGGAGCACGTGGCCGTCTCGCGTGATCCGCGGGCGCACTTTTGGACGAAAGTCGGCAGGCTGGTGACGCGGCCTGGCGACTGGCGCCGCTCGGCCTCCCGCGTCAAGAACACCGTCGATGTCGCGCGACTCGGCGCTCGGCTGGGCGACGCGGGCATCGCCAATGCTGAGGGCGTCCGCGTCCATTTCGTCGAGCACCACCGCGCCCACCTGGCCAGTGCGTTTTTTGCTTCGCCATTCGACGAGGCGGCAGTCGTTTCGATTGACGGGTTCGGCGACTTCAGCAGCGTCATGTGGGGCGTTGGCCGCGGAAACCGGATCGATGTGCGCGGCGGCGTGAGGTTCCCTCATTCGCTCGGCCTGTTCTACACCGCGTTCACGCAGTTCCTCGGTTTCCCTAAATACGGCGACGAATACAAGATGATGGGCCTGTCGGCGTATGGCCAACCCCGGTTCGCCGCTCAGGTCCGAAACGTCGTCCGCGTCGAACGCGATCAGGTCCGGCTCAACCTCGACTACTTCATCCATCACACCGCCGGCGTCGAGATGACGTGGGATGGCGGAGAACCTTCGCTCGGGACGGTCTATTCCGACAGGATGACCGACGTGTTCGGGCCCGCTCGCGACCCCGGGCGCGCGCTCGAAGATCGCCACGGAGACCTCGCGGCCTCGGTGCAGCTCGTGCTTGAAGAGTGTTATTTCTCGCTCCTTAACGAGGTGCAAAAGCGAACAGGACTCAAGAAAGTCTGTCTCGCTGGAGGTGTTGCGCTCAACTGTGTGGCCAACGGCGTGCTTTTCGAGCGCACGCCGTTCGAGGACGTCTACATCCAACCCGCGGCCCACGATGCGGGTACCGCCATTGGCGCGGCTCTTCACGTGTGGAACCACGTGTTGGGCCGGCCGCGCAGCTTCGTCATGAAGCATTGCTACTACGGCCCAGAATTCAGCGACGCGAACATTCAAGCCGAATTGGAAAAAGGCGACGTAGCCTACGAGCGCTTGGGCGAGTGCGAACTGGTCGATCGAACTGCTCGCGAGCTTGTCGCAGGCAAGATCGTCGGCTGGTTCCAGGGCCGGATGGAGTTTGGTCCCCGTGCCTTGGGTGGACGCAGCATCCTGGCCGACCCGCGGCGCCCGGATATGAAGGATACGCTGAACGCTCGCATCAAGCTCCGCGAGCCGTTCCGGCCGTTCTGTCCCTCAGTGCTCGCTGAGGCGACGGGCGAATACTTCGAGACGAGCTATCCCTCGCCGTTCATGGTGCAGGCCTACAAGATCAGGCCCGAGCAGCGCAGTCGGATCCCAGCCGTCACGCATCAAGATGGCACGGGACGTCTTCAAACCGTCGAGCAGGATGTGAATCCGCTCTACTGGAAGCTCTTGAAGCGGTTCGGCGAGTTGAGCGGCGTGCCGATCTTGATTAACACGTCATTCAACGAGAACGAGCCGATCGTCAATACCCCGGCGCAGGCACTCGATTGCTTCCTGCGCACGAATATGGACAGCTTGGCCATCGGATCATTTCTTGTTTTGAAATCGGCAAACGCGACACTTGGAGAGCCTGCGCAGGTTCCCGTCGCGGCCACCGCCGGATAGTCCTCCAGCACCGAGCTCACCGAATCCACCGAGATAGTTCTTCGTGGGTGCGCTCAGCATCCTCGAAGGCAAGAACAGATTTCTCAACGTGCGAGTCTTGTTTCTCAACCAGACCTTCTATCCCGACGTTGCGTCGACGTCGCAGTACGCCAGCGATCTCGCGGCGGCTCTGGTCGACCGTGGACACGACGTCACTGTTGTCTGCAGCCGGCGGGCGTACGACAACCCCGGCGAACGATATCCTCCTCGCGAGACGTGGCGCGGCGTCGAGATTCGCCGCATCTCGAATTTTGGCTTCGGCAAAAAGACTCGCTGGCGGCGGGCGGCCGATTTCGGCAGCTATATCGTGAATTGCACTCTGCACCTCGTTGCGCTGCGCCGGTTCGACGTTGTGGTCGGGATGACGTCGCCCCCGCTCATCTCCTGGTTGGGCGCACACTTCGCTCGAATCAAGGGCGGCCGGTTCGCGTTCTGGGTGATGGACCTCAACCCGGACGAGGCCGTGGCGGCCGGCTGGCTTCGTCAAGGTTCGCGGACAACCAAGTTCCTTCAGGCCATCCTGCGGCAAAGCCTGCACGCCGCTGCCGTCGTCATCGTGCTCGACCGTTTCATGGCGAAGCTCATCGAAGAGAAGGGTATCGATGCGGGTCGAATCGTCACTGTCCCCCCCTGGTCCCACGACGATGCGGTGCGGTACGACGCGGAAGGGCGAGACGACTTCAGGACAAAGCACGGGCTTAATGGAAAGTTCGTCGTCATGTACTCGGGGAACCACAGTCCTTGTCATCCCCTTGCCACGCTGCTCGAGGCGGCACGGAAGCTGCGCGATCGCGGGGACATTGCCTTCTGCTTCGCCGGCGGTGGCAGCGAGTTCGAGACAGTGCGGCAGTTTGTCGCGCGTCATGGGCTGACGAACATCGTGATCGTGCCGTATCAGCCGCTGAACAAGCTGGCAGCCTCCTTGTCGTCGGCAGACCTGCACACGGTCGTGATGGGCGATCCGTTTGTCGGCATCGTCCATCCGTGCAAGGTCTACAACATCCGTGCCCTGGGTATTCCGTACTTGTACATCGGGCCAGAGCAGAGTCATGTGACCGAGTTGGCCCCGGCGTTCAGCGCCATCCATGGCGACGTGGACGCGGTCGCCAAACACATCGAGACGGCGGCCACCCGCGCCACCGCGCCCGCACGAACGCCTGAATCCGTACGCACCAGCGAGCGCCTGCTTGGACAGATGGTCTCTGTCCTCGAAGACGCCGCCGGAGCCGTTGCCGGCCGAAAGATAGTGCAGCCTGAACGGTCTCCTCAGTTTTGAAGCGCAGGAGCCTCACGTGTACTCCATCCTCTTTCTTGCACTGACCTCCTTTGTTTGCTGTTACGGCCTGACGCCTGTCGTCGCGGCCTGGTCGCGACGCTACGGTCTGGTCGACCGGCCGAACGCTCGCCGCAACCACAGCGTGCCGACACCTCGCACCGGGGGAATTGCGATCGCCATTTCGTGCCTGGTGCCGGTCGCGATCCTTGTTGTTTCCCCCCTGAACGCCGCTGATAGCGTGAACCTTCCATTGATCGTCAGCCTGCTGCCCGCGACGTTCGTCGTGTTCGCGACCGGTCTGCTGGACGACATCGTGCCGATGAACGCCTGGCAAAAGCTCATCCCCGAGACCGTGGCGGCGTGCATTGCCTATGCGGCTGGAGTGCATGTAAGCGGCGCGGCCGGCCACGTGGCTCCTGGCCTGTGGAGTCTGCCAATCACCATTCTGTGGCTGGTGGCCTGCACCAACGCGTTCAACCTGATTGACGGCGTCGACGGACTCGCCTCGGGCGTCGGGCTGTTTGCCGCCTTCACGACGCTGGCCGCGGCGTTGCTTCAGAAGAACGCCGCGCTGGCACTTGCCACGGCGCCTCTCGTGGGCGCATTGCTCGCCTTCCTACGATACAATTTCAACCCTGCGTCGATTTTTCTGGGCGACAGCGGCAGCCTGACGATAGGGTTCGTTCTCGGGTGCTTGGGGGCCATCTGGAGTCAGAAGTCCGCGACACTTCTGGGCATGACGGCGCCGCTGATGGCCTTGTCTGTGCCCCTACTCGACGCAGGACTGTCGGTCGTCCGGCGCTTCCTGCGGCATCAGCCGGTCTTTAGCCCCGACCGCAATCATATTCACCATCGCCTACTCGATCGCGGTCTCAGCTCTCGGCAGGTGGCGTTGATCCTGTACGGCGTGTGCGGCATCGCCGCGGCCTTTTCCCTCCTCCAGACCATGACGGCCAGCCGGTTCGATAGCCTGCTGCTGGTAGGATTCTGTGCGGCCGCATCGATTGGCGTGCGGCTGGTCGGATACCGCGAATTCGACACTGCTCGGGAACTCGTGGTGACCGGGACGTTCCGGCATATCCTGAACGCGCGTCTGTACGTGAGAGGGATTGAAGACCGGTTCGCCAAGGTTGCCGGCGCCGACGACCACTGGGAGATCGTTCGGGACGTCGGTCAAGAATTCCGTTGCGCACACGTGCGGATGTCCCTGATGGGCCATGTGTACGAGCACCGCGGCGACGCAGCGAGTGCGGATCGGTGCTGTACCGTTCGAATCCCGCTTTCGACGGTCGGCTACGTCAACTTCCAGTACCCAGCCGAGTTGTCTGTGCGCCATGCGGTGGCGCTCAGCTCGATTGTCGAGATTCTTCAGCGTCGGCTGGCTTCGTCAACTCTGGAGCTTCAGACTCCTCCGGCCCACAGCGCAAGAATAGGTCTCGTGACGATGCCAGAAATGGGAGAAATGCGAAGCACGAAGTGAGCGCGCCCGAGCTCAAGCTCGAATGTTCTTTGTGGGTGTGGGGTTTGTGACAGGACCGTGCACGCACACTACAGTATTGCAGGCTAGCCTATAAATGTGCGGCGTAGCGGGTGTCTTTGCGTACGACGACGCGGCCCCCCCGGTCGATCGAGAGGAATTGCTTCGTATCCGTGAGTCGATGCGGTCGCGTGGACCCGATGGAGCGGGTCTCTGGATTTCTGCCGACGAGCGCACAGGACTCGCCCACCGTCGGCTGGCGATAATTGACCTCAGTGATGCCGGCGCACAGCCCATGGCTACCGCTGACGGAAGTCTACGTGTCACATTCAACGGCGAAATCTACAATCACCGAGAACTCAAGACGGAGCTGGAGTCGAAAGGTTATCGCTTCCACTCAAATTCGGACACGGAGGTGCTCCTTCATCTCTATGCCGACCGCGGAGAGGAGATGGTGCACGCCCTTCGCGGCATGTACGCCTTTGCGATTTGGGACGAGCGCAAGAAGGAGCTGTTCCTTGCACGGGACCCGTTCGGCATCAAGCCACTGTACTACGCCGACAACGGCGAAACCCTTCGCTTTGCGTCGCAAGTGAAATCTCTACTCAAGGGTGGCGCTGTCGACGCGGCGCGAGAGCCTGCCGGTTCGGTGGGGTTCTTAGTTTGGGGGTCCGTCCCTGAGCCCTACACGCTTTACAAGGGAATCCGATCGCTGCCTGCTGGTGTGTCCATGCGAGTCCGCCGAGCCGGCAACGCCTCGTCGACGCGCTTCTTTAATGTTGGGGACGAGTTTCGTCGCGCGGAGCAGGCGACAAGCGCCAAGGTGGTGACGGCCTCCGAGATTCTCAAGGAGGCCGTCACCGACAGCGTCCGGAACCACTTGGTGGCGGATGTACCAGTTGGACTATTTCTATCCGGGGGTATCGACTCCACTACATTGGCCGCGCTCGCTGCTTCTCAGTCAGGGGCTGCGTTGCACGCCGTGACCCTAGGATTCCCAGAGTTCAAGGGTACGTCGAACGACGAAGTGCCACTCGCCGCGAAGGTGGCAGAGCAATTCGGCATACATCACCAGGCACATTGGATCACTCAGGAGGATTTCGAGTCTGAGCTGGCGCAAATAGTGGAGGCGATGGATCAGCCGACCATCGATGGCGTCAACACGTATTTCGTCAGTCGCGCCGCGGCACGGTCGGGAATGAAGGTAGCGCTGTCCGGTCTGGGTGGGGATGAGCTTTTCGGCGGATACCCGAGTTACTCGCAAGTGCCCCAGGTCGTAAAGTGGCTTGGTCTCGGACGACGTTTCCCGTTTGCCGGTCGTGTCGTTAGGCGTGGATTGGCGACGTTCCTTGGCTCCTTGACCTCTCCAAAATACGCTGGCGCCTTGGAGTACGGCTCGACCTACGCCGGCGCCTATTTGCTTCGCCGGGCATTATTCATGCCATGGGAAGCCGAGTCTGTTCTGGACCGCGCGACGGTTAAGGCTGGTCTGGAAACGCTTGGAATTTTAGAGAGCCTGGAGGCAACCGTCCACGGGATCCGCGAGGTGAGGTCGCGCGTCTCCGCCTTGGAACTCAGTTGGTACATGCGCAACCAACTGCTCCGCGACGCTGATTGGGCTGGCATGGCACATTCCCTGGAGATTCGGGTGCCGCTTGTTGACGTGCAACTCTTCCGAACTTTGGCACCTTTGATCGTTTCCCAACACTATCCGACGAAGCGCGATCTCGCAGGCGTTCTTCCGACGCCCGTCCCGGAGAAGTTGATTTCTCGCCGAAAAACCGGCTTCGGCACCCCGGTGCAGCAGTGGATAGCGAAATCGTCCGGCCATAAGCAATGTGAGCGGGGATTACGAAGCTGGGCGAAACGCATACTGCCACCGCAGCCGCGCGTCTTCCGCGCCCTTGCGCTCGTCACAGATGCCTTTGGTGGGACGGGCGGCATCGCAAAATTCAATCGCGATCTGCTCGAGTCGATAGCTTCGGTCTCCGAATGTGAGGAGGTTGTCGCAATACCGCGCATGATATCCGCACGCGTTGGGCCAATCCCGCCGCGGATCAAGTTTGTTGCGAGTGCGGCTGGCAGCAAGATGAGGTTTGTCTGGACCGCACTTTCCGAGGTGCTTCTCGGGTCCGTTGATATCCTAATTGTTGGCCACATCAATTTGGCGCCACTCGGCGCATTTCTTGGCTTCCTGCGAAAAATGCCATCGATCCTTGTCATTCACGGGATAGATGCGTGGTCCCCGCATAGGAACATTCTGACAAAGCCGGCCCTATCGCGATTCACGGTGATTGCGAGTGTCAGCCAACTAACTCTGAACCGTTTCGCAGGGTGGACGGGCCTGGACTTGGCAACGTTTCGTCTTCTGCCGAATTGCGTCGAGCTTCAGACGTACGGCCCCGGGCCCAAGCTGGAGCAACTCGCCGATCGACTCGGGCTCAGAGATCGGACCGTCATCATGACGCTCGGCCGCCTCGCTAGTGAAGAGCGATCCAAGGGGTTCGACGAGATTATCGAGGCGCTTCCCGCGCTGGCGAGGCAAGTTCCGAATATCAGTTACTTGATCTGCGGCGAAGGGGGCGACCGAGAACGCCTCGAACGCAAGGTCGAGGCTCTAGGTCTAACTGATCGCGTCGTATTCACGGGCTTCGTGCCCGAAGAGCAGAAAGCGCACTACTATCGGCTTGCCGATGCGTATGTGATGCCGAGCCGAGGGGAGGGATTTGGCATCGTGTTACTCGAGGCGCTTGCATGCGGGCTTCCTGTCATGGGCAGTATCCTCGACGGAGGTCGAGAGGCTCTTTTGAACGGCGCGCTCGGCCGTCTCGTTGACCCCTCGAATCAAGCGGACGTCGTTCAGCGCGTTCTTGAAACGCTGGACCAAGGAAGGGGAAGCGTGCAAAGCGGCCTTAATTACTACTCGCGTCTTGCGTTCACGCAGCGCGCCGAGGCGATCGTCCGAGAGGCGCTGGCGAGTCCCTCTTGAAACTCGTCATCGGCCCAGGCCTTGCGGCAAAAGGCTATTGGCGTGACTTGTGGCGTTACCGCGAGCTCATGTATTTTCTCGCCTGGCGCGATATCGTGGTCCGCTACAAGCAGACAGTCATCGGTGTAGCGTGGGCGCTCCTTCGCCCAGCACTGACTATGTTGGTGTTTGTGGGATTCCGCAGACTCATGGGCATCCAACCAGGGCGAGCGCCCGAGCCCATCTTGGTGTTCGCCGCGGTACTACCGTGGCAGTTTTTTTCGTCAGCCTTGTCGGAGTCATCGGGCAGCCTAATCGGCAATGCCAATTTGATTTCGAAAGTCTACTTTCCTCGGCTGCTTGTTCCTAGCGCCGCCGTCGCAACCGCGTTTGTAGACTTCCTGATCACACTAGGCTTGCTGGCCAGTCTCATGCTCTGGTACAAGATTGCTCCGGGCTGGCACCTGCTGGTTTTACCTGTCTTTGTGTTGCTCGCCTTTGGCCTGTCGCTCGGAGCTGGCCTGTTCCTCGCGGCGCTCAATGTCGAGTACCGCGACTTCCGTCACATCGTGCCCTTTATTGTCCAATTCGGATTGTTCATCTCGCCCATTGCCTTCACTACGGACAAGGTTCCCGAACGCTGGCGCACGCTCTACGCGCTCAATCCGATGGTGGGAATCATCGACGGCTTCCGCTGGTCGATTCTCCGCGGCCAGCCGCCGCTCACGCCGAGCGCTCTTGGTCTCTCCTTGGTCGTGACCGGATCAGCCTTGGCCCTCGGTGTTTGGTACTTCCGGCGCATGGAGCGCGGCTTCGCCGACGTGATTTAACCGCGGCCCTATGAGCGAATCCATGATCGCGGTCGACAACCTCGGTAAACGATATCGAATTCGCCACCAGCCAGAGGGTCAGCGCTACGTCGCGTTGCGTGACGTGCTGGCCTCGAAGCTAACCTCGCCGTTACGATGGTTCCGGCACGTCGTCCAACCGCCAGCTTCCGGTCCAAAGGATTTTTGGGCGCTCAAGGACGTCTCGTTCGAGGTAAAGCAAGGCGAGGTGGCCGGAATCATTGGCCGAAACGGAGCTGGCAAGAGCACACTTCTCAAAATTTTAAGCCGTGTCACGGAACCAACCGAAGGCCGAGTGACGCTCGGAGGTCGCGTCGCGAGTCTACTCGAGGTCGGCACCGGGTTTCATCCGGAACTGACCGGGCGGGAAAATATTTTTTTAAACGGCGCCATACTCGGAATGACGCGCGCTGAGATAATTCGCAAGTTCGACGAAATTGTTGCCTTTGCGGAAATCGCCAAATTTCTTGATACTCCCGTCAAGCGTTACAGCAGCGGCATGTATGTTCGCCTCGCGTTTGCCGTGGCCGCGCATCTGGAGCAGGAAATTCTGATCGTTGATGAGGTATTGGCCGTTGGCGATGCTCAGTTTCAAAAGAAGTGCCTGGGCAAAATGGGCGAGGTTGCGCTGGGCGGCCGCACGGTAATTTTCGTGAGTCACAATCTGAGTGCAATTGCAACCCTTTGTACGCAAGGATTTCTCCTAAGTCAGGGAACCCTTGCCTCCGCTGGTCGTGTGGACAGAGTTATCAGTGATTATCTCAATTCATCGACATCCGCCGAAACATCGGTGAAGTTCCAAGGCAAAGGAACGTCCAGGGGACCAGTCGTCGAAATCGTGAGTGCATCGAGACCAACAGAAGTGCTCACTAATGGGACAGAATTCAACATTAGTTACAAGGTCCACTTTGCGGGACAAGTCTTGGTGAATTTCTTTTTCTACGTACACCGAGAGGGTTCGTTGGCGTTGGTGGCTACCGACCTACACAAGCCAGTAATGTCGGCCAGTGCTGCAAATGAGAACGACGTGGAGATTGTGTGGACCATTCCTGCCTACCTCGTCAATCCTGGTTGGCACTCCTTTGGCATGTCCGTGGTCAGTCCCGACGCGTCTGTCTATCACGCGCATGTCGATGACGTGTTGTCATGTATGATCGAAGACGACAATCATAGAAGGGGGCCATATTTTCACCAAGCTTGGGGCGGCGCGGTGGGTCCACTTCTAAATGCACAGCTGCGAGTTATCAAGGCTTCGTCGCATGATTAGCAACGTACTCCGGTGGCCGCTCCACTGGTATCGACAGAAGCAGGTGTTGAAACGCGCGTGGGTTCCCAACCTCGGCCTCGAGACGAACCAGAGGCCCATTGGGCGCTGCTTAATTTCTTACGTATCAAAGTTCGCACGTTACTACACGACTTTACCCAATGCTCAGGCCCGAGAATGGGCAAGTCCAGAGTGGGATCACTCGTCCAGGCTGGTCGCAGGAGCCTTCTCAAGCCATACAATGTGGTGGGAATCTCTCGAGATGGTGAGGCAGTTCATTGTTCGCGGGTACATCGTCGACGTTGTCGATGATCGATTGGGCGCATGCGTTCCGGATATTACACGGTACGACGTCATCGTCGACGAATGGACCAATCTGCCGCGTTGGATAGAGGCGAATCCCGCCGCTCTTACGCTCTTCTATGCCACGGGCGCCCACTGGCTAACCTGGAATCAGGCAGAACTGCAACGCCTCTCTTGGTTGCGAGACCGAACGAACTGTGAGATTGCTCCCGTGAGGCTTACGCCGGCTCTTCTTGGTTCCCATCACGCTAATTTGATTACGTCATTTGGGAACGAAGCAATAAACGCAACATTTGGAAAAGACACGGCCAAGATTCACAAGCTTTGGATCAGCGCGGTGCGCACTCATGAGCCGTTACGCAACAAGAGTTGGGAAAGAGCCAAAAGACGCTTTCTTTGGTTTGGAGGACCGGGCTGGGTTCATAAGGGGCTGGATCTTGCAATTGAGGCGTTTCTGCAGATGGAGGATTTGGAACTCGTCATTTGCGGCTTTGGGCCACATCACGACGTGCGCAACGATCTGGATATCCGCGAGTGCTATGGCGACCGGCTGGATAGTGCTCCAAATATCGTCCTGCGGGGGTATCTTGATCCGTTGGGAGAAGAGTTTGCCGAATTGGCGAACTCTTGTGTTGGGCTGGTTTACCCGACAGGCTGCGAGGGGTGCTCGGGAGCCGCGGTTCAATGCCTGCATATGGGGCTCCTACCCATCACGACGGCTTTATGCGGGCTGGACGCTGGCGCGGAACCAATAATTGTCGACGGCTCATCTGACCGCGACTTGATCGAGTCCATTATTGCCTCGTGTAACAAAATGTCAGAATGGCCCAATAACGTGCTGGAACAGCGAAGAGTTCAGGCGTGGGAATTTGCAAACGCGAATCATACCCGGAGTGGCTACCGTCGTTCATGGTCGACGGCGGTCGATAGCCTTTTGGGCGTTACTTCCCGAACTCATCCGTGAAGCAGGACGGCGTGAGCGCGATTCCGAACTATCTCGCCAACCCTCGCTGGCTCCTGGCCGCGTGGCGATGTGGGCTGAGCATTCCTCGAAAGATACTGCTACTGGACCTGATCCCGCGTGGCACCGTTAGCCCTCTACGGCGTTTCCGGTTCGTCCTGGTTAGAATTCTCATCGGTTCGTCGTTTCATCGTAATGAACCTCGCAGCCTTGGGATCGTGAAGATCACCTGGTCACCGAGTGTGCAAATCCTTCTTCTGAATCGCAATCCGTTTCTCTCCAGGTTGCGTCGGGCGGGGTTATGGGAAAACGAGATTCGCCCGGTGTTGACGACATTGGTAAAGGAGTGTCAGGGATTTCTCGACATAGGATCGCACGATGGATTTTACGCGATGGTCTTTGCCAAGTCGCGACCGGGTGCGTCCGTGACAGCAGTGGAGCCAGACTCCGGACCTCGATCGCTTCTCTATCAACACTGTTGGTTGAATAAACTCACGACAGAAGAGGGCTCTCGAATCGAGATAGACACCGCCTTCGTTGGTGAGGCACGCGACGCTCGAGCGGGCGTTGTCACTCGCCCAATGAAGGAGTACATTGCTCGTATGTCACAGCCCGGATTGGTCAAAATCGATATCGATGGCGGTGAGGCCTCGGCCCTGCGCTCCGCGTTTCCACTTAGCCCCTGGCGGAGGCTTTACTTCGTCATCGAGACACACTCGCTTGATTTGGAGAACGAATGTGTGACGTTGCTTATTGAAAATGGCTTTCGAGTGCGCATCATCAGGAACGCTTGGTGGCGAACATTGCTGGCGGAGGAACGGCCAATCCCGCACAATAGATGGCTGGTTGCCTGGAACACCGAGACAGAATGGAATCTCTCCAGTTGAGGTCGTCGGTTGAGTGTAGCAAGTGAACTTCTTTCACACACATATATCTACGAGAAGCGTCGAGTTGGTGTCGGAGACTCTTCGGAGCGGTCTTGTCAGCGAAGGCATGCGAGTCGTGCAGTTTGAGCATCAGTTGGCTGAGCAGCTCGGCCTTGTACGTCCAGTGGCAGTAAATAGCGGCACCAGCGCGCTGCATCTCGGACTGCTGCTCGCCGGGGTTCAAGCGGGCGACGAAGTGATATTGCCGGCGCAGACATTTGTGGCCAGCGGATTGTCCGTCCTAATGTGCGGAGCGCGCGCGGTCTTCGCGGACATTCAACGGAGCAGCGGCAACTTAGATCCGCTCGCGGTGCTCGCGAAAATGTCCCCCAGAACGAAAGCGATCATGGCCGTGCACTGGAGCGGCTATCCTTGTGATATGGACGAGCTGGCTGCTGTGGCGGCGGAGCACAACGTCGCGGTGGTGGAGGACGCCGCACACGCCCTTGGAGCGACATACAAGGGAAGGCCAATTGGTTCCGTCTCCCGGTTCACCGCCTTCTCGTTTCAAGCCATCAAGCATATGACCACCGGAGATGGCGGCGCGTTGTGCTGCCTGATCGAGAAAGATGCCGCAGAAGCGAGACGCCGACGCTGGTTTGGGATTGATCGTGAAAGAAGTCAGCCGACGATTCTCGGCGAGCGCGACTACAACCTCGAGTCCGTGGGTTTCAAGTACCATCTCAACGACGTGGGTGCGGCGATCGGCTTGGGCAACTTAACCGACGTTCACAACAATTTGGCTCGACATCGAGCGATTGCCGGCGCGTACAAAGCGGGGTTGCGGAACGTGGACGGCCTGGTGCATCTCGAGCACCGCGCCGACCGACAGAGTTCGTGGTGGATGTTCACTGTCTTGGTCGAGCGCAGAGAGGACTTTATCCGTGCACTGAAGAGTCGAAGCGTTCCGGCATCGGTTGTTCATCTGCGCATTGATCGCAATAGCGTTATGGGAGGTTTGCGAGACGATCTCCCGAATCAGCGCTGGTTTGACGAACGTCAGGTCTCCTTGCCGATCCACGTCGGGCTGACAGATGACGACGTCGCCCGGGTCATTAATAGCGTTCGAGCTGGTTGGTGAGTCGGCCGATCGCGAGGCTTGCTATGGACAATATCTTCTTCGATTTGCGGAAATTGAAATACCTCGGAGTGAACGCCATAGTCGGCAAGACCGTTCGGATTCGCAGGCCGGAGGAGTGCATTATTGGGGACGGAGCCATAGTGGATGAGTTTGCATACGTCTCCTGTTCAATTGAGATCGGTAGATACTGCCACATTGCCTCACACGTTTCCATTTCGGGCGGCGCCGGCAAGCTGACGCTTGGCGCCTACAGCACCATATCCAACCACTGCAGCGTTCACTGTGCCTCGTCAGACTACGTCGACATTTCGCTTGACCTGCCTTCAGTTCCGCCGGATTTGCGCTTTGGCGGCACCGTTGGCGATGTCGTCATCGATGATTACGTGGTGGTTGGAGCGCATTCGTGCGTTCTACCTGGGGTTCGGTTGCCCAGGGGGGCGGCATTCGGCGCGTACTCGTTGATCGCGAATGTTCAGTACCAGCCTATGTGTCTTTATGTCGGCATTCCGGCGAAGCTGCACAAAAAGCGGTCTGTTCCTTTGTGCACTCCGGAAGAGCTACGCAGGCTTTTGGAGGGTTCTTCTAGGGAGCCTCGGCACCCGGCCGACCAGTCGACAACAGAAGGATCTAACACCCGTGTCTGAAAAGGTCCTCGTCTTGGGAGGCACTGGCTTCGTGGGAAGGAACGTCATGGAGGCGCTTCGCAAGGCCCAGGTGCCCTGTGTCTCGTCCAGCCGCGCCGAGGGCAGCGACCTGCGCGACGGTGCGCAGGCTCGGGCGCTTCTGAAGCGCGAGCGGCCAAGCATCGTCGTCAACTGTGCCGCCCACGTGGGTAGTTTGAACTACGTAACGAAGCAGGCGGCAGAGGTGGTCGTCGACAATACGCGTATGATCCTGAGCATGTATGAAGCGGTCGCTCAGGAGTCTCCGCATACGCTGATCATCAATCCAATTGCCAACTGTGCGTATCCGAGCACGGTGAACACATTTGAGGAGGATCGCTGGTGCGATGGACATTTGCACCGGTCGGTTCTTCCCTACGGCAGCACTCGACGCATGATGTGGTCCGTGGCCGAATGCTTCCAGATGCAGTGGGGTATCAGAAGCATTCACCTCTTCGTGCCCAACATGTATGGACCCTACGACTCGACGGATCCAAACAAGGCACACGCTCTCAATGCGCTACTTGCGAAGTTCGTGAAAGCGCAAGCCACTGGGCTCGATGAAATTATTATTTGGGGTAGTGGCATCGCTATTCGTGAATGGCTGTACGCGGAAGACTTTGCGAGAATCGTGCTCTTTGTCGTTCGACAGCCCAACATGGTCGGACTAAGTGAGCCGCTGAATATCGCTCAAAACTTTGGTCTGAGTGTCCGCGAACTTGTGGGACTCGTGTTGACCGCCACCGGCTTTTCCGGACGCGTTGCATACGACCACTCGATGCCTGACGGCGCTCCGCGGAAAGTTATGGACGACCGTCGATTTCGAAAACTCTTTCCAGACTTCCGCTTTACGCCGCTCTCAGAAGGCATTGATGTTACCAGAGCCTATTATTCGTCGCTCGGGTCCTACTGATCAGAGTTGTGCTCTGTAGAAAGGTCAATCAAGGTGCCCGTAAACGAAAACATTCGCGTAACATACCTAATTACGACGAGAAATAGGGGGATGTTCCTGGAGCGAACTCTAGACAACGTGCGCGAGTTTATCGAGCCCGAGGATGAGCTGATCATCATCGATGGGGCTTCAACAGATGGCACGGCTGAAATCGTCGCGAGAAGTCGCGATGTGGTGACGACGTTCATTTCCGAGCAAGACAGTGGCGAGGGGCATGCATTCAACAAAGGTCTCTTCAGGGCTCGGGGCCGTTATATAAAGCCGATCACTGACGATGATTACTTTTACCCCGACGCCATGCGGCGAGCGATCGCCGAAATGGAAGCTAATCCCGACGTAGACGCCATTCAGTGCGGCGGCGAGATGTGGAGCATCGAGAATGGCCGACCGATTTTCCGAGGCTTCCGATCCTTGTCTGCGGATGTCGCCGCAAGCGCTCAATCAGTATTTGACGTCCACTGTGGTTTGGGCATTATCCTGCGGCGAACGGCTCTGGAGAAGACGGGAGGAGTATCGAACAACTATGTATCTGTTGACGGCGATTTGACGTGTCGACTGGTCGAGTGCGCCTGCGTCGTGCGTTACCTGGACGTCAATCTCTATCGCTGGTATCTTCATTCACACTCGGGTTGTGTCAATAGGCAGAAGGAACTAGAGTCTGGTTACCTTCTCTTTGAAATCCGGCTGGGCCGGTGGCAGAGCGTGGTACGTCGCGACCCGAGAGTATTAGCAGCGATTCTGTTGGGGGAAGGCGATTGGAATAAGCGTGGCTTGTGTGAGTGGGCGTGGATCGCCGGCGCAATGTCGCGATCACCGCTGCGTGGAATGTCGCCCTTCGTGGTATGGCTGCTAGGCTTCGGTGCAGCCACTAAGCGCAAGCTGAAGGGCCTCGCGCCTCAAGAAAGCCAACAGGGGCAATCTGACTCGTCTGAAGCATTGGATGGTCGCCAGTGGACGGGCCGTTTGGCGTAGGACATCGTTGGTGCAGCACTCGTAGCCGAGAGTCGACTGCCGACACTCGTGACGCCTCAGATGTCTAAGCCGCGCGTCTACTTCTACTGTAGAGACGACGTTGGTAACCTTCAAGAAGACGTGGTTGCTTTGGCGGAGGGATTCCTGGCTCTTGGAGTTCCCTTCTCGGGCAGCAGTAATTACTGGCTGCGGTCTACCAGACCGAATGATTACCTGATTCGTTACAATCCTGACATTACACCGGATGATTGCGACGTCGTCGTGGTGAGCTACACGTGGTCTTCGTGGATGCGGGGGCGCACGTTCGATGTTCTGCGGCGTCCGCTACCGGAGAATTTGTTCAAGCAGCGTCGGCGTTACCTCACGGTCTGCATGGACAATCACGACGGACATCGGTCGGTGTCGTGGGAGCCTGAGTTCCGTCAATTTGACGCGATCTTTCGCTCGCACATGAATCGTCGCGCCTGGCATCCAGAGAATTTGCGACCCTGGGTGTTAGGACTGAATAATCGAATCATTGAAGCCACGCCGGACGGCGTGCTGTTTGCGAAACGGCGACAATGCATTCTCGTTAACTTCGGAGCCTCACATCCCTACTCGCATGGGACCCGAGATCTTGCCAGCGCACGCTTCGGGACCAAGATCTCGAGACTTCTAGAAATTGACATTACAAGAGACGATCTCTCTAATCCACCCGTGGATCCATTTGATGTTTTGCTGTGGCAACAGACGGGTGGGCGGTTCTCGCGACAGTACTATCAGCGACTCGGGCAGAGCCAAGCTGTGGCCTGTTTTTGCGGTGAAATGATTCCGCCGATGCCCTTTCGTAATCCCGAGTGTTATCTGGTTGGCGGCAACCGCGCCAAAATCAGGCGAGGAGTCTACGAACTTCTGGGCCGGTTCGATTCGCGGCCGCCGCGGTCCATTCAGTGGGACAGCTTTCGCTTCTGGGAGACTTTGGCCGCCGGTGCAGTCGCCTTTAACCTAGACTTGGAGCACTACGGAGTCGAAATCCCTGTGATGCCAGTGAATTGGACGCACTATGTTGGCGTTAACTTGGGCCGTGTCGACGATACAATTGAGCGATTGGAAGGGGAGCCAAAGGCGTTGGAGCGCATTGGACGAGCAGGCCGTCTTTGGGCCCTGGAGCACTACGCCCCGCGTCCGATGGCCGAGCGGTTTCTTCGCGCGCTGGATATGTGGCCGTCCGGTCCGACGACGCAGTGTGAGTCGCCGGTTGCCACGAAGGTGCCTGAGGTTCGCGGCGTTTTGTGAGCGTGTTGCGAAAGCGGTTGGGCGATACAGTGATTCAGCGGTATCTCAGCCGCATCGGCGAGGTGATGCGCTATGCCGTGAAGGCGCAGGATCCCCGTGCGACATTGAACATGGCGGTTCTCGGGTTTGCCAGGGGCCACCCGTTTTCCGGAGCAGGATGTGTTTCGCGATTAGGGCGTCGACTTTACCCTGAGCTGATAGTGCGAGCGTCTCTGTTCCATGGGCTGAGCCTGCATCTAGATCCGGCGGATGTTTCACATTTGGTCATTGCCGAAGAATTCATTGTCGCGAACGTCTACAGACTAGGGATGCTGCAGTTTCAACCCGAAGCGGTGCTTGATTGCGGGGCTCACATAGGAATGTTTACCTTGCAGGCGGCCGGTCACTTTCCGGGCGTTCGAATGATGTCATTCGAGCCTGATGAGAGCAATTTACATTGGCTGAGAAGGCAAGTTGACGATAATGGTCTCATGGTTGACGTTGTTCCGTCGGCAGTGACAATAACCACGGGCGAAGCTTGGTTCGCGCCGTCTTCTAGTTGCGGCGGAGCCCTTGCCACGCGTTCAATACAGGCAGACTCCGTCGTGGTGTCCACTGTTCGGTTGGCCGATGTCATTTCGAGACTAAATGTTCAGCGCCTTTTGCTAAAAATCGATATTGAAGGAGAGGAAGTGGCGCTGCTCCCAGATATCGTTGGCGTGTTGCCTCGAACATGCGCGATATTTTTGGAGACGCATCACGGAGAGTCGGGCTGGCGCGAAGCGGCTAGCCTTCTCGAGGACAACGCCTTTGTGACGAGTGTGATTCGTCAGAGGGGACTCTTCACGGATGGCTCCGCAATCAGGCGTTAGCGCGCGGCTGAACGCCGGTCGTGACCGTATTGATAAGTCGATTTGGCAGAGGCACGGTCCGTACGGCTCTTTCAGAAGAGCCGACGTGCGCGGCGACGATTCCGGCGCTACGTCGTCCCGCCGAGCGAACGCGCCGCAGGATGCCCGGGAAGAACAGTCAGGGGCGACTGCGACCTTCATGTCGCATGCTCGACTTTACGGATCGTGCCGGAGGGGGTGGGAGTCACGGTAGGTGTGAAGCGTATTCCCCAACTCGATGGCGTTCGAGGCCTGGCGATCCTCCAGGTCATGATTTGGCACTATCAGGGTCTGGTCCACGCGCAATTGAGTTCTTCCGTTGCGTACGGGCAGAAAGTGCTGCAGTTGAGCTGGTCCGGAGTTGATCTGTTTTTCGTGCTCAGCGGCTTTTTGATTGGTGGCACGTTGATGGACAACAGGGCCGCCGGGAACTATTTCAAGGTGTTTTATGTTCGACGTTTCTTCCGCATCGTGCCGCTCTATCTGTTGATGCTGATCGTCGGCCAAAGTCTTGTGTGGGTCGACCAACTGGACGCAGGAAGTATGGGCGAAATGCTTCCTTGGGGCTGGTATCTATTGTTCGGCCAGAATGTTTGGATGGCACTTCATACTTGGAGTGGCGCTTGGAATTTCTGGCTCGGACAGAGTTGGAGTCTAGCAGTCGAAGAGCAATTCTATCTGCTTCTGCCCATAGCCATTTGGCTATTGCCGCCGAGGGCGTTTCCGCCCGCCCTGGTCGGCGCGATTGTCGGTTCTATTGGGTTCCGGTTCGGCCTGTTCATGTTCTTGCCGGCGGACAGAGCGTCGATCGCTGCCCATGTCCTCCTGCCGGCTCGCATGGATTCCCTATTGCTGGGCGTGCTGGCTGCGCTCGCCGTTCGCAGAGTCCCGATCCGGACTTGGCTGTCGGCGAGGTTGGGCTGGTTGTATGGTGTTCTCGTGATGCTGATCGCCGGGGCAATCGGCTGTATTGCTAAGGGCTGGGGCTTGAATTCGTCCGTGATGGAAACTGCGGGCTTGACTGGTCTCGCGTTGCTCTACACCGCCTTCTTGCTGATCGCGGTTCTCGAAAACCGGGGGCCGATCCGGGTTCTCACCACACTTGCACCGCTCCGCCAGCTTGGCTTCTGGGCATATAGTTTGTTCTTGATACATCCGCTAGTTTCGTTCTGCGTGTTAAGAGTGCCGCCTCCGACATCACCGCTCATTGAGAGTTCAGCGTTTATCGCTGCTCTGTGCGGTGTCCTGCTTCTGGCACATGCATCGTGGCGTTGCATCGAAAGGCCACTCATGGAGTTTGGCCACCGGTTGAAGTTTTCCGGTTCAAGTCAGGTGTGAAAGCACCTATTAGAGTCTCTGAGTAATCGGTCTGACGACGACGCCTCAGGGAGCCCAGCGAATTGAGTACAACTACAGCTGAGTGCCTTTCGACGGCGGAGGGGTTCCCGAGGTTGCTCGTCCTGTCCGATGAGGGACCACACTTGTCCAGCGCTGGCGGGATTCAGCTATTTCGGTTGCTCGAAGACTATCCGGCATCACAATTGCGCGTCGTCGAAACACGCAGGGTATCGGGCGAGAGACTGGCGTGTCGTTACGACGAACTGGCGACACCTGCGCTTCGCTTCGAACAGTCTCGTTTGTTTCGATGGAAACGTTCTCTGGATGCCATACGCCTTGTGCCGTCGGCTTCGATAAGCAGAGTTGACAGTCTTCTGGAGAGTTTCCGCCCTGAGGTCGTCCTGTGCGTGATGCAGCGCGCCGCCTCCTACGAACGAGCCCGCGAGTTTGCCCATTCTAAGGGGCTACCCTTGATCGCTATCGTGCACGACGTGAACGATGAATTCGAATCGGTGTTCCCATTCGCACGGGTTGCGGCCCGCCGACGTGATCGCGCCTTCTACCGTTTTGCTTCGCGACGGCTGTGCGTCAGTCCAGAGATGGAGGAATTGTGCGCGGCACTCTATGGAGTTAGCGGTAGCGTTCTGTATCCAAACCGGAGTGAGGAACTTAAGCCTCGGCCCTTCGAACAAACCCAGGATTTGAGGAGCCCTGGCACCCTCACTGTGGGGTTTGCTGGAAACCTCAATTACGGCTACGGCGACGAACTTGAACGGTTACTCATTGCTTTCCGCGCCGCGCGCGCACGACTGGTATTGTTTGGCAACCCTCCAACCGCTGAAGGGACGGCGCTGTTGGACTCAAAAGATTGCTGTGAGTTTCGCGGTTTCGCTCGTACCCCGATGGAAGCCTGGCACGCCATCCAAACCGAATGTGATGCAGTGATCCTACCTTATCGAAATCCGGCGGGACCATGGGAGCGGCTCTACAGCCATCATTTTCCCAGCAAACTCTCGGAGTACTTGGTTCTTGGCATGCCCGTTTTGGTCACTGGTCCGGACACAGCGACGGGGGTAAAATGGGCCTTAAATCACCCAGAAGCAGCGGTGGCATGCACTACATTGGTCCTGAACGAACGAACGTGCTTGTTGCGACGCCTTCGCGACGACAGATCGTGGCGCCGTGCGCTCGCGGAGGGCGCGTACCGTGCGGGCCTCGAGGAATTCGATCCGCGGAAGACTAAGGCCGATTTCCTCGACCACATTCGCGCCGTCGCTGTCGAACGCGCTTGAGCGGCAGCCGTCGAACGTGCGTTAGTCAGAGTTACGCGGTTTCCGAGTCGACAATTGAGTCGACTATGAGTTGTCACGTCTCGTGCCGAGGCAATGGTCCAGGACACGTTGATGGTGATCGGCGACTGCGAGATGTTGGGCAATAATGTTTCCCGACGCAGATTGGGTATTTCTGGCGGATTCGGCCCATTCAGCGGGCTCTGCGAACACGGGCAGCCGACAGGTAATCGATTGTGGTTGTGGATGGGTAGTATCTGCTTCTTGGTTGCCAAAATGGCGGTGATTAGGTGAGAGTTCTACTGGCACATCCTGGAACGCAAACCTCGTTCCGTCTGGCGGCGGAGCTGCATCGTCTTTCGGCACTGTATGCCTACTACACCACTGTCGCCATTGCCCAGGGAGGCGTTTGGGATCGAGTCTCGCGATGTCTTCCCCGACGGTGGCAGTTTCGTTTGGCCAATCGACGGATTGCTGAAGTTCCATCGGCAAGAATTCACACTCGACCTCTTTTTGAGGTTTGGACCCTTGTGCAGATGGCGCGGCAATGCGATCACCAGCGCGTCCTCCATGTGAGGAATGGATGGTTTCAGAGATCCATTTCTGATCGGTCGCTTCTTGCGGCCGACGTCGTGATTGGATTCGATACGTCGGCGGCGATCTTGGCGAGACGTTGCGCCAGTCTCTCTGTGCCGTTCTTGCTCGATCAGACGCACCCCGACAGCACCGTGTCGGGCAATGAGCAAATCAAACGCCGCTATCCTGATTGGGTTGAGGGGGTTGATGTGCGCCTACCGGAAGTCCGCGAGGCGGAGAGGGAGGAACGCGCTTTGGCGAGGCTGATCGCGGTGGCAGGCTCCTTTTCGCGCCGCGCCTTGATCGGGAGCGGTGTGGATCCGGAAAAGACGAGGGTGAATCCGCTCGGCGTGGACTGCAGCCGATTCGCAGTCACCCCAAAATCCTTTGGGCGGCCGTTTAGATTCCTCTTTGTTGGGGCGATGATTGCCCGCAAGGGGATCCCGTTACTGCTGGACGCGTGGCGGGAGTTGAAAGGTAGTGACACGGAACTCTGGCTCGTTGGCTCCGCCTCAACGAGGACGCTCTCCCTTCTGCCGCCACTGCCTGGGATGCGATATTTAGGTCGTCTACCCCCGAGCGAATTGGCTTTCGTATTGCAGCAATGCGACGTCTTCGTATTTCCAAGCTATTGCGAGGGATTTGGACAGGTCATTCTCGAGGCGATGGCGAGTGGACTGCCGGTGATCACGACCACTGCTACGGCCGGACCTGACATTATTACTCATGGCCATGACGGATGGATCGTCGAGCCGGACAATCCTGACGAACTGGTCGAGGCTATGCGGAACTGTCTGGTTAATCGGGCAATCATTCCATCGATGGGACTGCGTGCTAGGGAGACGGCCGAACGCTTCTCGTGGCCTGCCTACGGAGTCCGCTTGTTGACGTTGCTTCGTGAGTTGGCTCCGGGAGCGGCGTGAGGACTATGAACATTTGGTTTGTGTCATCACCACGCATCCGGTCCGTCAGGTACGTCTCTTCAGGCCCCTTCCCAGTAGCGGTCGGGTGCCGTTCGATGTGGGGTGTTCGAGGCATCACGCGGTGAAAGCCGACGGCGACCTGGCGCTGAGGCCACTGGCTGGAACGGCCCAACTGAGAGGGCCAATGGGCCATATAGGAAAGTGAGCTTTCGAGTCCTTCTCCTGCGAATCGTTCGCAGTTGAGGATACGATCGCCATTCGCTTCGCGCGAAGCGACTGGGCTTGCGGGACACGGAGTTGATTTGTCGGAGTTTGTGAAATCGCCTTCGGCCGTCATTGTCGATCTCGGGGCGAATGGGGACAGACAATTGAGCTGGTGCGAAGCCGCTTTCCAGTCGGCCGCGTCCTGGCGCGCCTCGTTGAGGCTCTGGCATACACAGGAGAGTCCGCGTTGGCGCAGGCTTGACGCCGAGGCCGCCGATTCGGAAACGTGGCGGGCGGTGATGAAGAGTCAGGCCCTGCGACCTGTTTCATGGCAATCCGTGCGCTACCCTCCTTCGGTCGTCGGAACCGACGGCCTCGCCTTGACTAAGAGTCTCCCAGCAACTGCCGTGATCGCCACATGCCACCGCGCGCAGGCTCTGTCGCGCACGCTTGCTTCGCTCCTCGCGCAAGACGCTCTTCCGGCTGAATTGTTTGTCGTTGACGCGTCCGTCGATGGGGCCACCCGCTTGGAAGTGGAAGCTCTTGCCGCGAAGTTGTCGGATAGGTGCGCGGTTCGCTGGATGCTGGCGGAGGCAAGTGGGGCAGCGGCGCAGCGCAATCAGGGTGTCATCGTTGCCACCCAGCCATTCGTGTGGTTCTTCGACGACGACATCATCTTCGAACCGCATTGCGTCGCCCGTTTGTGGCGCGCAATCAATGCGGATCCTTCGATTGGCGGTGTCAATGCCACGATCACCAATCAGGGCTATCATTCGCCGGGGCCAATCAGTCGAACGTTATTCACTCTTTTGGACGGTCGTCGGCGGAGGAGCTTTGCCGGCCGGGTAATTGGTCCAGCGGTCAACCTGCTTCCGGAAGACCGACCCGATTTGCCTGACGCTGTCCCCGTCGAGTGGCTGAATACGGGCTGCACCATCTACCGCAGAAGCGCCTTGCCAAAGCCACCATTTGATCCGATATTTAGCGGCTATTCAATGATGGAAGACCTCGCCCTCTCGCTTCGCGTTGGTCGCAAGTGGAGGTTGGTGAATGCCAGGACTGCCAGAATTGTCCACGATAGTCAGCCAAGCGAGCACAAATCCGATGTCGGTGCGATGGCCAAAATGGAACTGGTCAACCGCTACTACGTCATGACCGAGGTACTAGAACGAAAACGACCGACGGATCTCATCAAGTTGCTCCTCTGGGAGGCATTCCAACTCACGATTGCCTTGATCCGCGCGGATCGCCGTCAGACTTTCCCCGCGATGTGGCGAGGGAAGATACGGGCGCTCAGGCAAATCGGCGAAATGTCCAATGGCTTTTCCACGCTTCATTGCGTTGGGGATACTCACGAGGGTGAATGCGAACCCTCAATAGGTTGTGCGCGAACGCCTAGCGCCTCGGTTATCGTCGGCATCGTCACGCGAAATCGCGCGGCAATGCTAACGAGGGCAATATCATCTGTCCTGGCACAGCAGGGCTGCGAAGCGCAGGTCGCCGTCGTCGACGATGATTCCACGGACACGACAAGCGAGGTCGCCGCGCAATTCCCCGAAGTAACTTGGACATGCTGGTCCCCTCCGCGTGGTTACAGGGCAGCTCGAAACCAGTGGATGACAGTATCAGACTACGATTATTTTGTCAGCCTCGACGATGATGCTTGGTTTCTGCGCGGTGACGAGATTTCCTTAGCCATCGCTGTTCTGAAGCAGCAGCCACATGTTGCCGCGGTCGCCTTCGATATTCTCTCTCCGGATCGGCCGTTTCCCGTGTCACGTGAAGCGCCCCGACGCGCCGCAATGTTCATCGGTTGCGGGCACGTCGTGAGACTTGCTGCCATTCGCTCGGTTGGGGGTTACGACGAAACGCCCGGTGATTACGGAGGAGAAGAGAAGGACCTGTGCTTGCGTTTGATGGACGCGGGCCATCAAATCGTTCTTCTGCCCGGAGTCCACGTCTGGCACGAGAAGACTCCAATCGCGCGAGCTATCCCTGATCAGCATCGTTCGGGTGTCTGCAACGATCTCGTGATGACGCTCAAGCGTACGCCCACATCGCTTTTGCCAATTGCCCTCCTCAGCAAACTCTGTCGTCACTTAATCTCTTCCAGAAGGCACCGATTAATGCGACCATGCCTTGCTGGCTTTTGTCTATTTGCTCGCTCCATTCCTTCCGTCTGGCGCTCGCGCCGTGCAATAAAAGCGACGACGCTACGTGCCTTCATGCGACTAAGCCGATCATGAGTCTTCACCGACCTTTGGACCACTAGCAGGGTGATGAAAAAGTCACTGCGAGGGGATCGACATGATGATCCCGCTGTACTACCATGCACTCGATTTCTCCGAAGGGAGTGACCGGATGCGTGGACCCGACGATCTGACGAGCGACATGTTCAGTTACCTCTCGCCCGAGCAACGCGTGCGTGCGGACCATCCCTGCGGGCCATTCGCACGATGACGGACCGCGTGTTCGCCGAGCTGTCGCCGCACTTCACGAAGATGTATTCGGAGATCGGTCGGCCGTCGATTCCGCCCGAACAGCTGCTGCGCGCGCTGCTGATCCAATCGCTCTACACCGTCCGCAGCGAACGGTTGCTGATGGAAGAGATCGATTACAGCGTGCTGTATCGTTGGTTTGTCGGGCTGAGCATGGATGAACCGATCTGGTCGTTCACGACCTTCAGCAAGAATCGCGACCGCCTGCTCGCGAGCGACGTGGCCAGCGCCTTTTTTGATGCCGTCCTGCGCCAAGCTCGCGAGGCCCGCCTTCTCTCGGACGAACACTTTACGGTGGATGGCACGCTGCTGGACGCCTGGGCGAGTCTCAAGAGCTTCCGCCGCAAGGACGAAGGGCCGACGCCGCCGCCGGACGATCCCGGGAACCCGACGGTGAACTTCCACGGGGAAGCGCGGCGGAATGACACGCATCAGTCCACCACCGATCCGGACGCGCAGCTCGCGCGCAAGGGTCAGGGGAAAGAGGCAAAGCTGTCGTACGCGGGGCATGTCCTGCTCGATAATCGCCACGGGTTGGTGGCCAACGTCTGTGCCACGGCCGCCACGGGCACCGCCGAACGCGAGGCCGCGTTGCTCCTGCTGGGTGCGCTTCCGGACGGCGGCACCGTCGGGGGAGACAAGGGCTTCGACGTCGCCAGCTTTGTCGCGGGTGTGCGCGCCCTGGGCCTGACGCCGCACATCGCGCAGAAGCGCACCGGCAGCGCGATCGACAACGCAACCACTCAGCATCCCGGCTACACCATCAGCCAACGGAAACGAAAGCTGATCGAGCAAGTGTTTGGCTGGATGAAGACCGTCGGTGGGTTGCGTAAGCTCCGGCACCGCGGCGGCGAACTCGTCGATTGGATCGTGACGTTCACCGCAGCCGCTTACAACCTGATCCGATTGCGCACACTGCTGGCGAGGCCCGCATGAGTCCGGACTCGAGCCGACCTGGCAACTCAATGGCCACCACCGCGGAGTGCCCATGGACATAGGTCTGCTATCGCAACTCACTTTTTCATCACCCTGCTAGTACGACTTTGTCAGATCCTAAGTTGAGAGAATCGTTGTTCCGGCTTTATCCAAGGCATGTAGCAAGGCCGACTGACGGTGAAGATCTCTTGCTCGAACGCGCAGACCGGCGGAAGCGTCGGCGGTGGGCCGCCGCGCGGACGTCGGCGTTCGGTTTGGAGAAACGCGAACGCGACGGCGCTGATCACCAGGTGGTGCTGCCGACCGGGATACGTGCGGCCTTGGAAATGATCGGGCCCGAGTTCGGATTTGAAATCCTGATAGTGCTGCTCGATCGCCCAACGCTGATGAGCCAGGCGGACGAGTTGGAGCAACGACGCCGTCGCGGGCAGCGAGACAGTGCTTGCGGCGGCCGGTCGGCCCGAGGCCGCGCTCGCACAACAGCCAGATTTCTGGGGCGGGCTGCCGCGTGCGCCAGTCGGTCGCCGGCGTGCCCGGCGCGCGACGAAGGCCGCTGCCCACGGGGGATTGGTGCCGTTGCGCCAGGCCACCCAGCGCCAGGCGGCCCAAGGCAGCGCGTGGCTGAGCGCGCGCATGGCCACCGGCGTCTGATCGGGCAGCCGTCGGGGCGATGGCGCGGCGACGGTTGCGTCCGATCGACGCGCAAGGTGGGCGTGGAGACGAAGTTCGTGACCGTCGGCGAGATGCTCAACGCATAGGGCAGCCGCAACCGACGCAGCGTCTGACGAACCGTCCGGTTGTCGCCGTATTCGGCATCGGCGACCACGGCCGTGAGCGTCAGCCCGGCCGCCCACGCGCGGCGCACCAGCGTCAAGGCGAGCCGACATATCTCTTGAAAGACGACTGACGTCGGCACCCGCGCTGTGGCCCGGCGCGCCGGATCGCTCGTTCACGCCTCGGGCAGATAGAGCAAGGCGCCGACCGGCCACGCGCGCTGGCTCGCCCACAACGCGGCGGTCGCGGCCACCTGGCAATTGGCCACTGTGCCCGGTGCCCCGTAGTACTGACGTGCCGCGCCGACTGAATGGGGCCCGGATTTGGGGAACCTGGCTTCGTCGAGCATCAGCACGCCGCGCCGGTCGGGCAGCCGCGCCCGCAAGCGGCGCAACACGACGTCGGCCTCCCATGGGGCGTCGGTGATGAAGTGCTGAAAGGCTTGATAGGACGTCGGCTCGCTGACGCGCGCCAGCATCGCCGATATCTACTTGCGCGCGCTGTCGCCCAGCAGGCCGTCGACGTACTGGCAGCGACGCGTGCTGCGTCCGGTGCCCGAAGCAGTCCTTGAACTGATCCAACGACCGTGTCAGTCGTCGCAGCAGCAGGCATGCATGCCGATCGAGCACTGCGGCGCACCGTATCGGGAACTCGCAAATCGTACAATGTCCTCAATTCAGATCACTCGCGGATTCCTTCGGGAATCCGATGATGTGACAAAGTCGCACTAGAGACCGTGGGCTTCAGATTCGAGCCCTTCCTGTTAAGGATGCCGAGGGGCCTGCTCAGCCGAATCCGGCTTAAGGTCTATCGCGTGCTAGGCATGAAGCAAGGTAGTCACAATCGGATCGAAGGCGGAGGTCGCTGCCGGCGGCTTAGTCAAATACAGATAGGTAGCCATAATGCCTTCACGCAGGGTTGCTGGCTCTGGCCAGATGATACCGACAGCGATGGCGTTCGTATTCGAATAGGTAACGGTAACTACTTCAACAGAAATGTGATGATTGACTCGTGCGGGATGATCGAAATTGGCGACGACAATCTGTTTGGGCCAGACGCCTACATCACTGACAGCGATCACAGTTTTGGCGACGGAGTCGCTCCGAAGGCAGCGTCGATGCAGAGAGGTTACGTTAAAATCGGAAGTCGCTGCTGGATAGGAGCGAAAGCGGTCATCCTACGAAACGTCGAGTTGGGCGACGGCTGCGTGGTGGCAGCGGGCGCCGTCGTCACTAAAAGCTTCCCGGCCGGCCGGGTGATTGCAGGCGTGCCGGCGCGAGTGCTAGAACGGCAACGTTCTCCTCATGCGACCTGAATGGCTGCGGGCGTGTGGCGCTGCGCTCAAGTAAGAATGTGTTAACGGCTATTTTGGGAGTGTGACGTTGACAGAGGATAGATCGTCGATTGAGCTGAAGTCCTTTCAGAATCTGTGGCATGGAGGATACTACGAGGGCGACCCCCTGATTCCCATGTCCCCCTCCAATTACGGTACGCTTAACTTTATGAGCGTATTGCACGCGACTTATCTGCGGTGCATCCGTCCATACGTGACACCTGAAACAGTCGCGCTGGAAATTGGCCCTGGGAAAGGAGCCTGGACAAAGGCGCTCCTTGGCTCGAGAGAGGTCTGGGTCCTCGACGCTTTGTCGGCTGAGCACAACCACTTCTTTGAATACCTCGGCGATCCTCACAATGTGAAGTATGTTCAGGTCGACGATCTCAAGTGCGAAATGTTGCCCAATGATTTTTTCAATTACATGTTCTCATTTGGCTGTTTGTGCCACCTTTCGTTTGGTGGAATCACTCAATACGCGGCCAGTATTTATTCCAAGCTAAGAAAAGGAAGCCATTGCTTCTGGATGGTTGCCGATTACGAGAAATACAACGCCGCCGTCGCAATGCAAGAGTCCTTGAGTATTTCGCAATTCCTCGTACCTAGGTCAGGTCGACGATTCCTTCCTGTGAAGTGGTTAGTCCAACTACTAGAAAGCAAAGTATTCGCTGAGCCTTGGTTACCACTGGCTGCCGACAAAGACGAAGAGCCGAGGCCGGGCAGGTTCTATAACGCGGGAACAGAAAGGACCTGCAGCATGCTCATCGCAACTGGCTACGAAATCGTCGATCCGGATGTGGGTACGAATCATAGGGATCCGATTATTCATTTCTTGAAACCGTAGCGTCATGCTGTACCAGCATTGTCCTCACGGACGTGGCGACGGAGAGCGATGGTGATCACACGTAGCAAGTGGCGTGCTGCAAAGGTGTCCGCAGTGAGATATCTCAATCGGCTTCTCCCACTTGGACACAGGTACAATCCGCTCCTGTTCTTTCTCTTTAGGCAAGCAGAATCGATCGAGGTTCCCTGGGGAAAAGGCTTGTTTCTGAGTATTCCAGCTTCGTGGCTGAGCCAGGCTTCCTCAGCGTCTGCACCAATACTCAACGGACCGCATCGTCAGAATCCAGAGTTCTTCCATATTGTGTCGGACGTGTGCCCAAGGGAATCGAACTCGTTGATCGTCGACGTCGGGGCCAACATGGGTGCGTATGTGGCTGACTTTCGCAGTGTCTCGCGTGCGTCGATACTCGCCTTCGAGCCAAATCCAGAAATCTATGACCTTCTATCACGCAATGTGAGAAACAATCGCATGGGGAACGTCGAGACACGGAATGTCGCTTGTGGCTCCAGTTCCAGTGAGTTGGCGTTCCACGTGTCCTTGAATGGAAGTATTGTTGTAGGTGCGCGGGAATCGAGGGAAGTGGACGACGACTGCCGTCCAACTATCACTGTCCCGGTCGTTCGACTGGACGACGAGCTCAAAGGACGACGTATGGTCGGCCTCATTAAGATCGATTGCGAAGGTTTCGAGTACGATATTTTGAGTGGTGCCCTAGAGACAATAGAACGTGAACGGCCGCTTTTGTTTGTGGAACTACACCCACGATTTATCGGGACGTACGGGCACACATTAGCGGAGGTGTGTGATCTTCTGCGTCCAATGTATGAAATGAAGTTCTGGGACATGAATCGCGGAACACGGGCACAATCCCGTCTCGCTCGGTGGGCTAGTCGCTTATGGAAATCATGGAACGCGTTTGACGGTGCCATTGAACTCTTGGCGGGTGAGCCTGAGATGCAAGCGATAGCGACTGCCCCTAATGCACCGGATCAGCTATTCATGTTGGCGATTCCGCGTGGTTCGGGCGTTCACGCCTAGTCTAGCGGCCCGTAGTGAAAGTTGTCGCTGCTGACGAATTGACAAAGAGCGTGGTCATTGAGATCTGACCGCGCCAGATCACTAGGGTTGAAGCGACGAGCCGATCGCCACTACACGACGGCGGATAGCTCTCATGAGTACCAAGAACGTGGCGATCATGACGCGCAGACGGCCCTGCAGGCCGCGTGGCGTGCCGAGTCCGATCAATTGACGCATGATGAGCCCAAGATTGAAGCCGCCCGCATGAATCAGCAGGCGCTTCAGGATGTTCGTGTGACCGCGCAGGTGCGTGCGACCCATGCCCCCGTCATACAGATGCGCGAAGGAGCGCTCGATTCGCTCGCCGCGTTGTCGCATCAGGCGGCGCCCGCGTCGCCCACGCATGCGCGGCGATTGCGTTGATCGCTTCGGCACCTCGTCACTCGAGCGATGCTGACACACGGGATGGCGCCCATGTCGATCTTGAGCATCGGCGCCCACCGTCGCATCCATGTGGGTCGCAGCCTTACGTCTTGTCCGGCCGAACCCACATTGAACGAGTTTCTAAGGAGCACACTTGCTGGCCATTATTTCCACGCATCCGATCCAATACCAAGTGCCGCTGTGGCAGGCTCTTGCGCTAGATGGCCGCGTGCCGTTCGAGGTCTGGTATCTAACCGACCACGGAACCCGAATCAGCCAAGATCGGGAGTTTGGTAGAGCCTTCGCGTGGGATATCGACACGCTCTCTGGATATCCGCACAAATTTCTTGACGTTGCCGCCGCCGCGTCGCCGGGGTCCTTTCTAAAGTGCCGTCTTCGAGAGAGCCTACGCAGGCGCCTGCGGTCCAGTGGGACGGAGGCGCTATGGGTGCAAGGGTGGCAAGTAGCCGCATATTGGCAGGCAGTGTGGGAGGCACGAGCGATCGGCGCGGAAGTGTGGCTACGGGGGGAGAGTAACGATCTGGCCCCGAAGGCTCTTTGGAAGCATGGTCTGAAGAAATTGGTTCTCCGGGAGTTCTTCCAACGCGTGGACCGCTTCCTCTACATTGGTGCGGCGAACCGCCGACTCTACCAGAGATATGGCGTGTCCGATGACAACCTGTACCACGCACCGTATGCGGTAGACAATGAACGATTCGCTCGACAGGCCGACGTGCTTCGAGGAAAGCGAGCGGAGATTAGGGAGCGATGGCAAATTCGAGAAGACGCGTTTTGTGTCCTGTTCTGCGGTAAGTTCATTTCGAAGAAGCGGCCGCTCGATCTCGTAAAGGCAGCCCGTCTACTGATAGCGACCGAGCGGTTGCCAAACATTCATTTGCTATTTGTCGGGTCGGGCGAATTGGCGAAAGATATTCGGGATGCTTGTCAAGTCGTCGTCGATGCAGAAGCAGCAGGCGCCGAGACAGGGAATAGGGGCTCCGCGTTGCCCAAGGCTTCTTTTGCGGGATTTCTCAATCAGACGACGATTTCGTGGGCTTACGTTGCGGCGGATTGTCTGGTTCTGCCAAGCGACCACGGAGAAACCTGGGGGCTCGTCGTGAATGAAGCGATGGCAAGTGGCTTGCCTTGTATTGTGAGTAGCGCATGCGGTTGCGTCGAGGATTTACCTAGAGCAGCGGAGCGCAGCGCTTGCTACCGGTTTGGCGATCCGGAGGCGCTCGCGACGGCGTTGGTCGCCGTTAACGCCAGGCGGCCGGCGACGAATGATTTATCTGACTTTTGCCGTCGTAACTCGATCGCGTCGACAGTTCAGACTGTCTACGCGTGTTACAAGGCCCGACAGTAGGCGTGCGCAGCGCAACCTTGCGTCTTCGGATCCACGCGATCATTCTTGCTTTAAACGAGGAGGTGTTCATCTGCAACCAATTGAAGACGCTGTATCCATTCTGCTCAGGTATCAGCGTCCTGACTCAGTACGACCGCGACTGGTACGGGACCGAGGTCGCACCCGATCAGACGCTGCAGCGCGTGGCCGAGTTTCCCGATCCGGAGGGTAAGATTCACTTGATTGTTCGGCGCTGGCCAGACGAGGCGTCGGCAAGAAACTCGGAGATGCTTGCGCACCTCTGCCGTCCAGAACGGGGAATCATGTCGCATGGTTCGTCGTTAGACCGGATCCGCGCCTTCCACGCGCCGCCCGATTACTTTCTGATCGTCGATGCCGACGAGTTCTATGATCCGTCCACCTTGCCGCAGATTCTTGACTTGTTAGCGGTCGCGCGCCCGCGCGGGATGCGTGTACACGCCTACAATTACGTGAAGACCTGGAATCGCAGGGTCCTTCCCGACGTTGTGCGATTTTGCCACTTCGGGTTTCTTGAGCCTGGCATTGTCTTCACAATGCGGCGAACTGTGTCATGGAATGAGTCGCGTGTCTCGAAGTTCCTTAAAATGTGTCACGTGCACGATTTCTCGGCTTCCCTTTGGGGTTTTATCGAATGCCCACCTGAGGTTGGGATGTTCCATCATGGATGTTGGCTGGGCGGGCGAGAGCGATTGATAATCAAAGCCGCCAAGTCATCTCATCGGGAAATGAACTATTTAGGATACTTCGATGATGTCAGTCGCATAGAGTATGTGCCCATTCAAACTTCCGCGCTTCCGATAAACCTACAGCCAGATTCGTGGCCGAGCGAGTTTTTTGATGCGTGATTGCTGCGTTTGGTCGCGGAAGGTCCGCAGTGGACCGTCCTCAGCTGACGATAGTGAGAATCGACCCGCTGAGTGTCAGCGGGACCTGCGCATCCTTGCTGTGGTTCCAAGTGGGTTTTGCTTTGGTTTGCAAAATGTCACACTAGGACTATTCCGGCACATGTCGCGCGTGGCGGTATGCCATTTTATTAATACCCGATGGAATGATGGTGAGTTCCCGCGTCGACTGACTGAGTTGGGGATACAGCACTCAGCCACTTGGTTGGGAATGTTTTCTCGTCGGCTCGACCGGCGCAACCTGAGGATGACACTTTCGTGTCTCGTGAAGCTGCCGATTGCTTATTATGATGTCATCCGCCTCACTCGGCGAATGAGGCCAGATGTCATTTTCGTAGCGAACTATCACGAGGTGATTTTGCTGTGGCCATTGCTGATAATGCTACGGCGCAAAGTAGTGTGCCATATGCACGATCCGCCGCCAGCCATTCTATTTCAGAAGTTGTCATTTTGCTTGTGGCGATTGGCCATAGGACGCTTCATTTGTATCTCGACAAACGTCAGAGAGAGGCTTTCGCGGTTGGGTAACCTGAGCAGTCGAGACATGGTTCTTCACAATGGCGTTGAGGTGTCCGGATTGACGCTGCCTCGACGACGAAGCGACCGACTCTGCGGACAGTTCGGTTGGCCAGAGACGGTGCTTGTAGTGGGTATAACGGGTCAAATGAGTGCTCACAAAGGGCACGAGGATGTTCTGGAGGCCTTTCGACTATTGACTCAGGAGTGCGCGAATCTGAGGCTCGTAATAGGTGGTAAGCAACAGGAGCCGTTCTTTTCTCATTTGCAAAGACGTCTGGAGCGGGACGGGATAAGGACACTTGTGGGGTTTGCCGGTTGGTTATCGAGGTCCCAGGACTTCTTTGAGGCAATCGACATATTTGTGATGGCTTCACGACACGAGGAAGGATTCGGGTTGGTGGTGGCTGAAGCTGGGGAACGCGCTGTGCCTGTAGTTTGCACGCGCAGCGGAGGCGCCGTTGAAGTGATTCTTGACGGACAATCCGGAATTCTTGTGGACAAGAACAATCCGGGAGAGATGGCAGCGGCAATCAAGCGACTAGCCAGGAATTCGCAGCTTCGGATGGAAATGGGTGAGGCAGGACGTCGGATTGTGCTGCAGCACTTTAATCTCGACGACCAGGCGCGGGAGCTAGCGAGGCTTCTTGCTGACCGAGAAGTACGGGTACGAGATGGACGATTTTGACCTATTGAGGTTTGCAGGATGCATTCTGGTCATTATTGCGTACGGAGTGTTATTGGCTCATCGAAGGAGCGCTCTCTTCGGACTTAATATTCTCAACGTGTTCATGGTGGCGAGCGCAACGTTGTTTGGGTTCGTCTTCGCTACAGTGTCCGGTCAATCGACGCCATGGGTCACGGCTGAGCATCCGGAGGTTGTCTCATATTCGATATGTGGTCTACTGGCGATGGCTGGAGGCATCTACTTGGGGTGGACGCCCACTAGGGATCGCGCATCGCTTGGGGCAGAGGTCGATCCATTCAAATCTTCTAACCATATCAACGAAGATATGGGGTGGTTGACTTTTTGCGCGGGCGCTGCCGCTGAGCTTGCCTTGCCATTTGTGGCTTCGGTTCGCACCGTGTCGACAGCTGTTCATTGCGCGGCGACGTTGGGAAAGATCGGCTTGTGCATTCTCTTGGTGGCGGCGATTCGAAGCGGACGCTGGAGTCGATTTGTTAGTGCAGTGGTGATGTTTGCGTTGCTATCGGTCGTGGGTTCGTTGGCAAGCGGGTTTTCTTTCGTTCGACTAAAGACGGTTTTTCCGCTGCTTGTGATTTGGCTGGCGCTTTCCGGGCTTACGTTGCCAAACATCCTAAGGCTGTGTTTCGTAATCCCGGCGGTCGCGGCGGGGATGTTTTCTGCGGGTGCCGCCTGGTTTGAGACCCGGCAGATGATTCGCGACGGCTTGCTGGCGGGACTGCCGCTGATGGAGCAGGCGAATACATTTTTCGCTGAGTATCTGAAACATCTCAGTGTTCCGACGGCTGAATCAGTCATGCAGTCGATCATGACTCGGGTCGACATGACGAATATCCTTGCGGCACAGGTACGCTATCAGCCGGCGGTCGAGCCTTACGCTCGTGGAGACACGTTGTGGTCCGTCCTTTATACCTTCGTACCCCGGCTTCTGTGGGCTGATAAGCCGGTGACGGCCGGCGGAAGCGCGTTTGTCGCCCGATTTACGGGCTTGCGATGGGGTGGCGAGACAAGTGTCGGATTACCGTATCCTTTTGAGCTGTATGCAAATGGCGGTCCAGTTCTGGTGGTCGTCGGGTTAGGTGTGATCGGCTACGTGTGCGGGCGAATGGAAATGAAGATGGCTGGCCCGCAAGACAACCTTGGTGGCTTCTGGGCGCTTGCGATCGCCACGGCGACGTTAACTGAGGGCGGCGAGAGGATGGACACGGTTTTGCCAGCACTGGTGGCATCAGCGCTAACCGTTTATGCGCTTGGCATGCTCGTCGAGAGGTTTCGTGGAGGCGCCGTTGGAGGGGCTTCACTGGCACACCGCTGCAAGCGTCTAGTCTGAAGTTCCGCGAGACTTGGGGTCACTTCCGATAACTGTCTGGCCAGAATCGTGACAATTGTGACATTTTCAAGTGTCAAGATGTAGTGAGTAATGGCTCTTGTACTCGCCGCCGGACTCGTGTAGAGTCCCGTCCATGCCCCAGCGCCGCGGCGCGGTCCACGTGGTGACGACCACGCGCCATCACAAAGGGAAGACGTACCACAGCCATCTACTGTGCCGAAGTTATCGCGACGGCCCCCGTGTGCGCAAGGAGACGGTCGGGAACCGGTCGCATTTGCCCGACCCGATCATCGCGTTGATTCGGCGGGCGCTGCAGGGCGAGACGCTGGTGTCCGCGGATCAGTTCGAGATTGTCGTCGCGCCCGCATGGGGATGGCCACGCCGTGCTCACGGCGATGGATCGCCTCGGGTTCTCGCGGCTACTGTCGGCGCGCCGGTGCCCGGAAGCCGACCTCGTCACCGCTATAGTCGCGGCGCGCGTGATCGCCCCGCAGACCAAACTCGCCCCGACGCGGTGGTGGCAGACGCGGACCCTGGCGGAAGACCTCCGGGACGTTCACCGCCACGACGTTCCCTACACCAGGGCAGCGGCGCGCATTGGCCTTGCTGAAACACATCGCGTAGTCAGTAACGTGTACTGAAGCTCCGCGACTAAGTGCTACCGCAATCAGGAGATCTTCGACTTGAGCGTGTGGAACTTCAGTCTAGTTCTCGTGTGACTGGATTGATGGTGGGGTTGGTCAATTGTTCGATACATTTCTGTTAGTTGCGCGTTTGCTGCTCGCCGCCGTGTTTACTGTGGCGGGTGTGGCCAAGCTTTCGGATCCGTCGGGTTCCCGGAAGTCTGTAGGCGAATTCGGTGTGCCGGCCTTTTTGACTACGGCGTTTGCGCTCCTACTGCCGCTCGCAGAATTGGCCTGCGCGGCGGGGTTGGTTTCCGCCGGCTGGGCTTGGTTGGGGGCGAGCGGCGCCCTCGGGTTGTTAGTCTTATTCGTCGCGGCCATCTCCGTCAGCATGATTCGAGGACGAAGGCCCAATTGCCGCTGTTTCGGGCAGCTACATTCGTCGCCGGTTGGCTGGCCCACCCTATTTCGAAATTTCGCCCTCGCGGGCGTTGCCGCTCTCGTCCTTTGGCGGAGCCAGGCCTACGCAGATACTGCCTACATGGAGTCCGGCTTCGGCCGGACTTTCGATGCTTTCAGCCGGGCGGGGACTGCAGCTATTGTCCTTGCGCTGGTTGTCGTGGCACAAGGGATTGTCGGTGCTTTCACCCTGTATCACGTGCTTCGCCAGAATGGCCGAACGCTTGAGCGCCTCGACGCGATCGAGGTGAAGCTGGGCGTTGTCCCGACCGCGGAGCAGCCCCAGGTGGCCGGGCTTCCAGCCAGGAGCGCGGCTCCCCGTTTCAGCTTGACCGGTCTTGACGGCGAGACCGTAACGCTCCAAGCGCTGAGTGAGAGTGGTAAAGGGGTTCTGCTGTTCTTCAGCGAGCCGGGTTGCGGCGCGTGCGATGCGATTCTTCCGGACGTCGGACGCTGGCAGAGAGAGCACGCCGAGCGTCTGGTGGTCGTCCCAATCAGCCAAGGCAAGGCCGACGTGAATCGCGCGAAGGGCAGGACCCACAAGGTCCAGAACATTCTGCTTCAACTGAATCGCGAGGTTGCTGAATCGTATCGCGCTGAGATCACTCCGAGTGCCGTGCTCGTAATCGATGGTGCAATCGCAAGGCCGCTGGCTGTCGGCGCCGAGGCCATTCGCGCCCTCGTCAAGGATGCGACCGGGCCACCAACGCTAATGAAGGGCGAACGTGTGCCTTTCCTGCCGGTTCGGGATCTCAATGGCGGAACGTTCGATCTTGCGACTATCCTGGGGCATCGGACGCTGCTGCTGTTCTGGAATCCGTCCTGCGGGTTCTGCGCGGGGATGCTGGACAAAGTGAAAGTCTGGGAGACGAATCGTCCGGAGGATGCGCCGGAACTGGTCGTGATCTCCGCCGGCTCTCCGAAGGCGAACCGCGAACAAGGCTTCCGCTCGCGCGTCTTGCTCGATTCGGCCTTCAGCGTGGGTGCGCGGTTTGGCGCCGGGGGTACGCCGTCGGCCGTCATCCTGGACGAGGCAGGCAGGGTGGCTTCCGATGTGGGTGTAGGCGCAGAAGCAGTCCTGGCCCTCGCTGCCGCTACGACTCCAGTCGCGGTGTTTTAGATTGTTTTCAATGTTTCAACGAATCAGCCGGTACGCCGCTGGCCCGGGTTAGGGCGTTCCGCGGCCGACTGGCGGTTTCGATCGTTTCGCTGGCCGTTGTACTAACGCTGGCGCTGTTGGCGTTGAAGAGTGCCGGCACATGGCTTGTGATCGAGGATCCGCTTCAACCGGCCCGGGCAGTGGTCGTGTTGGGTGGCCATTTGCCGTTCCGTGCTATGGAGGCCGCACGCATATATCGCCAGGGCTGGACGAAGGAAATATGGTTGACTCAGGGCGCGGTGCCCTCCAAGGAAGACTTGGCGCTGATGCGCCTGGGAATCGTTCGACCGTTCGAAGCCGACTATAGCCGTCAGGTGATCGAGCGCCTTGGCGTACCTGGCAACGACATTCGCGTGCTCCCGCAGCGACCCGTGAACACGGTTGACGAGCTCCGAGCCATCGCCAGCGAGCTGCATCCGGCTGATGACCGCGTCATCCTGGTCACGTCGAAGTATCACACTCGACGCGTGAGGGCACTATGGCACAGCCTTGTCGGGGGCGACGCCCAAGCGGTCGTTCGCTTCACTCCTGACGATCCATTTGAGCCCGAACGCTGGTGGCGCAATAGGACAGATGCGATGGCGGTCACGCACGAATGGTTCGGTTTTCTAAACGCCTCCCTCGGTTTCCGAGTGAAGTCTGAACGATGACACCATTCAGAGGTGATTGGCTTTTCAGGACCGCAGTTCTCGTCCTTGTGAACGGGGATACGAAAGGACGACCTTGCCTTGGCATTCCGCAAGAACTATATTTCGCCGCCCAGATTCAGTGGCTCGATCGGTTCCGAACAATGCTTGCCAATCCGAACCGATCGAATGGATCTCTTCATGAGAGACTGTGACAGTCTACCGGTTCAGTACTTGACAGCAGGTCCTGGGCCTTGGACGGTCACCTCTATCGGATAAAATGCGGCGGCACCGGCTTCCGACGCCAGACCAACCACCCGGGCTGATCGTCCGACTGTACCGAGTCGGCACGCTCACGCTCAATCGGCGCCCCTGGCTGCCGATAGTGACGCTCGCCCTCTTGGCTTCCGTTCATCTCTTGACGATCACGATCTCGCCGACGATCTGGCAGGATGAAGTGCAGATTGTGGATCTCGGCCGAAGCGTCGTCGCACCCGATCCGACGTGGTCCCTCAACTGGACCGCCAAGCAGCGTCCTGTAGCCTTCGTCAATTACCTCGGACCGATCCTACAGGAGCGCGCGTACCGCTGGCTCGCCCCGTCCAATGTTGGACCGCGGCTATCGACCCTGCTGGGCGCTCTTGTCGCGGGGTACTTCACTTTCCTATGGCTACGCTCTCGGCGCGTCCGGATCGTCCCGGCACTGGTCCTTGCCGTAACTTTATTCCTCGATCCGATCTTTGTGCAAGGCTATCGCGGTGGACGCGTCGACTGCTTTGTCATCGCGCTGGTAATGGCGGCCTGCGTCGTACTGAGGCGCAGGCAAATCACCTCGGTAGACAGTGGCGGTGTCTCGCGATGTTGGGCTGTGCTTGGCGGTTTGTTGGTGGTGGCCTGTTTCGTCTGGCCATCCGGGATCTTCTTACTTCCTCTCGTCGCCGCGGAGGGGATTCTAGTGTGCGCCCCGCTGCGTGTTCCGAAGCGAACAATGCTGCGGTGGTGCTTGGCCTTCGCGGCCGGAGGGCTGATCAGCCTCGCGCTGTGCCTGGTCCCCGTTTGGAATCAACTCCCCTCACTGGCGGCAGACGCCCTCGTCTCGAAGCAGGCCAATTCCGACTCCGGGAGCCCCTGGACCTACTTCCCCGCCTCTGTCTTGAATTTAGTGCTTTCCTACGAGCAGAGCCCGTGTCTACCGATCGCAGCAGTGGCCGCGGCCTTTAACCGTAGAAACCGGGTCCTTGCCATCTCCGCCGCCGTTGCTACCATTTCGATCCTCCCGACTCATGTGTATGTCCACCGTGTCGTGTACCTCTTGCCGTACCTGATCGGTCTGATAGGGGAGGGCTGGCGCGTGGCGGCAGTCTCCTGGTTACGCTCGTGGGGCGCGGCCGTCATGGCCATTGCGGTTGTCTGGGCCGGGGGCATCTCACTGGTCGCTCGGCCGGCGTTGGCGCTCGCCGCTCGGCACGCCCGTAGTCCCGAGTTACTCGTAGAAGCCGCGGCGCGCCTGCCTGAACTCCGTTTTCAGCGGATTTATCTCGAGCCATGGGAGTTCTACTACGTCGGTCGGCAATTCGGCTGGAGGATGGTGCGCCCTTACGGGTATATCGGCTCCGACGCGGAGGCCGCCATGTTCGCCGACCTCGACTACGCGCTCGTCAATGAGGGTGAGTCCACGAACCGCCGCGAGTTCTTTGCCGCTCTGGGTTGGCATCTCATCGATCAGTTCACGCTGCCGTCGGCACAGGCCGCATTCCTCTCCCGCGTGCCGACCAAGCCACGGCGCTACGAGCTCTATTCACATTGGCCCCACAAGGTTCCCACCGCGATCCGCCCACCCCCGTAGCTGCTATGCCTGCTCGATCGCGAGGAACGGTGAGGCCCCGGCGAGCGCTCTCGTCTTCAGTCTGATCCGGAATTCCTGCGTCTCATCGGGCAGAATCTGTATTCTCCATCCCCCTTACTCGGCTATCAGTGGCAAGTGCGATAAACTCGTCGTAATCGCGGACGTACTCCGCAGCGTCGTAAATGCCCGACGCCAAGACAAGAACCAGTGCATCCGGCGAGAACTTGTACTGGACCGCCCACACCATGGGCGGGACGTGGACGCCGACACACAACTCGGATAGCCGAATTTCTTGGCGTGCGAACCCGTCGTCGATGACAACGGAGCATTCGCCGTGTAGGCACACAATAAACTGGTGAATGTTTCGGTGTGCATGCTCGCCGCGTGCTTGGCGGGTAGGGACGGCGTGTACCACAAAGAAACGCTTCGGCTCAAACGGCAGCTGCTTGCCGATTTCCCCTACTACCAAGCCGCCCCGAAGGTCAGCGAACTCCGGCAATCGGTACATCGTAACGCCCCCGACGGCAAGCGTCTGGAAAGGTTCGACAGGAAGCGCCGTCTCTGGCGCCTGAACCCCCTTCTCAACGGCAACGTAGCCATGGATGAACGCGGGATTGCCAACGACGATGGCATTAGCCGGGACATTGTGCGTAACTACCGCACCCGAGCCAACCATTGCGTTCGCCCCAATAGTCACGCCACAAACGACAGTTGCATTGGCACCGATCGAAGCACCACGTCGCAAGACAGTGGGCGTAGGCCTCTTCTGCTGAATCCGACTGCGAGGGAAGATATCATTCGTGAAAGTGGCGTTTGGGCCAATAAAGACGTCGTCCTCAATCGTTACTCCGTCCCATAACTGCACACCACATTTGACGGTGACACGGTCGCCCACTATTACTTCGTTCTCTACGAACACGTGGTCGCAAATGTTGCAGTCGGCGCCGACCCGTGCGCCGGGCAACACATGGGCGAACGCCCATACGCGCGTTCGCTCCCCGATTTGTGATGACTCGACAATTGCAGCCGGATGCCGGAACCAGCCACCGGACGTCCGTTCAAGCGTCATGATCTATGCTCCGTAATTCTCAGTTTTGAGCACGACATAATCCGGTCGACGCTTCGTATTTTCGAACGTCCGCCAAAGGTACTCGCCGAGGACACCGATCCCGAACGAGTTGAGTCCGCCGAAGAACATCACAACAAGGACTGTTGCGGTGTAACCTGGTACTTGGACGTTGCCCCTGATTCTTGCCGCAAGGACGACCGCCGCAAGAAGCAGTGACACCCCCATCCCGGATATCCCTGCCAGACTCAGAAGGCGGATTGGCAGGTCGGAAAAGGCGAACGTGCTGTCGAGGAGGTAGCGTACCTTTCGCCAAAAGGACCACGCACTTACGCCGTGGCGCCGAGGCAATCGAGAATATTTAATCTCTGCTCGGCGACAGCCCAACCAGAAGATGAGGCCAACGAGCGTCGAATTTCTCTCCGATAGCGCGAGAACTTCGTCTCGAAATGCCCGCGTGCAGCCGAAGACATCGACACCACCCGCGGGCACGTCGCGTTGAACCGCGAGCCGGTAAATCCGCCAGAACAAGCTCGATGCCACCCGGCTCAACAGCGGATCGACTCGCTGCTCCCTGGTTCCCACGACGACGTCGTGCATTTGCCCTTCAAGCAACCTCAAGAACTCAGTTACGATCGTCGTCGGTTCTTGGAGGTCTGCAGACATGACGGCGAAATAGTCACCGGAACCCTCGGCAAGACCAGCTCGAATTGCCGCGAACGACCCGAAGTTTCGTGAGAGCATGACGAGCCGCGCTCGAAATCCAGCGCTTGGAAGCAGATTTGCCAGCAGTTGGCGGCTTCGATCAGGCCCACCGTCGTCTACGAATATCGCCTCGAAACCGCCAGGCAGACAGCGGGCAAGTTCTCCCACTGCCTCGACCAAGTCCGGAATCGAGCGCTCATTCTTGAAGACAGGAATGACTAGACTCAGCATCACCGGTTCAGTGCTATATCTGCCATCCCAGCGGCTTCATTTGCGTCTACCCCGTTCAGGCACATTAGCGCAGCCCATTATAGGTCGGTCGAGACAGGGCTGATTGATTTACCACGTGAACTGCGGGTTGCTGAGCACGCTGAGCTTCAAGCTGGTCGGATCATGGCGTTGAGCGACTGGCCCGGCCATCGCCCATCACTCTTTCGTGGTCGGTTCCAACCCCTGAGGCCTAATGCTCACTCGGTCAAGCCAGGCCGTGCCTTGAAGCAAACTGTCGAACTTCAGCGAGGGCTTTCGAGTTAGGAGCACTCTAACCAGTCCCCCCTCCGACGGCGCGTCGAACACGCTTTCGACCCGGGTCCACCCATTCGTGCCGCGCAATGTCTCGGTCACCGCGTTGATCGGCGCTCGCTTGTCCGCGTTGACAACGCCGAGAAACACTCCCTCGTCGGTCGACAGCTCCTTCGTTCGAATGTAACCGCTCAATCGATATCTCCCGGGTTCGAGACCGACCTCCTCTTCCATTCCCACGTCGCTCGGGTTCGCCGTCCCGTCGAACTGAACCCGCAGCGAACGCCCGCCTGAATACGCTACGCTGCGATCGAACTCGATCGCCGCTCCGCCCGTTGGCTGGATCGTCCAGTCGAACCTGCAACCAGTCGGATCCGATTCGAAGTCCCCGTTGAAGATCCGATTTGTGTCCGGATATCCCTTGCTTCGCTCGCCGGCGTAGAGCGCCCAGGACTGCCAGGCGAGTCCCGGACGGTTGGCACCCAGCAAGAAGTTGGTGTGCTTGCACGCCAGTTGGTCGTCACCGTATCCGCGTGACACCATCCATTCCCAGAGAGTGGCCGTCTTCTCCGGCGCATCCGTTTCCGCGCTGCTTAGTTCCTCCCAATAGATGCGCGAAAACCTCCGGGTTGGCGAGACCGCGCGCAGTGCCTCGCCCACGGGGATCTTTCTGAACTCGAGATCGATAGCAACCACTTTGGCGATCTCGTCGCTGCCAACCCGCAGAGTGCGCGACAGAAAATCGAACGCGGTGCGGGTCTCCCCGATGTCGAAGTGAAAGTCGGCCGCCATCAGCAACGTCGCCGGCGAATTTGGACCGAGCGCGACCGACCTGGCAAAGCTGTAGCGTGCCGCCAGTGTTCGGTCCCCCTTCTGCATCGACTCGCCCACATCGTCCCAACGGGAAGGCGACGCCGGATCGCGCGCCAGGTATTCGAGGAATCGAGCGGCTTTCAGCGTCTCGTCGGAGCGGCGGCCGTGCTCGCGTTGTATGACGGCCACGGCGGCGTCGGTGTCGCAGATTCCGAACCGGCAGAACTTTTGTTCAGCCGACAAGTCGTCGTGAAAGGAGTTGAGGAACACCAACCAGCCCCCTGCATACAGGCTCAAGATGGCGCCAAGAGCAAGCACGAGCGACGAACCTGTTAGAGAAATCCGGCTGCCGAAACCAGCGGCCTCGATCGGCACGCGGCGAGGATCCCGCGCGCCGCCTCGGAGAACATTGGGAATGCTGGAGAGGAGAGCGGCTGAAAGGCTCGAGTGTTGCGTACGGAGCCTCTTGACGGGAGAAAGGCTTGCCGCGATTCCCATGATCCACGCCAACACCATCGCATTGGACAGGACGTAGGTGTTGTAGTCGCCGGCGCTGTGAATCAGAATCGCCGTGAGGCCACCCGCACAGCCCAGGCCGAGGAACCGCCTTTCGCGGTGGTCGACGGAACCGGGTTCCCACGTCTCCGACGCGCTTCTCGAGAGAGCCGTGAGCACACTGCGGGTGAACACGGTGCAGACGAGCACGGCCGGAATCAGGAATCCGATGACGCCCAGTTCCGAGAGGAGCTGCAGGTAGTCGTTGTGCGCGTTCACCCAGGCGACGTGCAACCCCGAGACCTGGTAACGCGTCAGCCCCGGATAGAAAGCGCCGAGGCCGCAGCCGAAGATCGGGTAGGCCGCGAACAGCCGCAGCGTGTCTTTCGCAATCGGTAGCCGTCCCTCCGTCGTCCGATCCGAAAGGACTGCTCCGAACTGCTCCACGAACTTGGTGGGCGTCAGGAAGACGATGGCGCAAAGGCCGAGCACGACAAGTCCCGCGACCACCGGCCACCGGGGTCCCTTGGAAGGCCGCCATTGCATTCCCAGGATGCCCATCACGAACAGCGATCCGAGCGAGGAGAACAGTCCCATCTTGGAGACAGACAGCGTGATGGCGACGAACATTGCGGCCGCGGCTGCGAAGAGGACGAACGCACCGACGATCGCCACACCGGGGAGGCTGCTTCGACGGTGGTCACGAGAAAGAAGAGCGAAGCCGTACGCGAGCGCAAACGGCAGGATCATCTCGAGCAGGCCCGCGAAATGGTTCCTGCTTTGATACGTGCCGGCGAACGGCGTGCCTTCTACCTGGGATAACGTCAGCGCCCACGCCGTCTCCAATGCTCCGATGACTATCAAGGGGATGGCTGGCGTCCAGACGCTGAACCTGGACCTGCGGGCGATCTGACGCACGAGAAGAAAGATGAGGGCGTAGCCGGTAATCCGCGACAGATACACCCACGTGGTGGCAGGTGAGATCGTTAGCGGTGCAAAACGCGGGAGCGCCATAACGCCCCCTAGGGCCTCTGTAACTTCGGCGCGAACAGGGGATACGACATGCAGCAAGGCCAACGGGAGAGGCACGAGCTGGAAGGCGACATAGACGGGAAAAGCAAAGATCGCGATGTCGAGGGTGCGCTCGGGTGTTGAAAAGAGTTTGACGCGGAATACGGTCAGGGCACCGACGATGGCGGTCAGGCCGACGAACAGGAGGGACCTGTACGAATCGTCGGGTACGTCGCCACCATGGGTGACAACGGCGTACCCGACGGCAAGTGTCAGCAGGCCAAGTAGTAGCGCGGAGCGCCCCATGAGGGCCTCAGCTTAGCACCCAGCACGTCTTTTCAGACGGAGGACGAACAGTGCGCCACTAATGACGCCCTTGATCATCCTTGTGGTCGTTGCCGTCCTTGGGCGCATCTTTGCGAACATTCTTGGATGAATCCTGGTGCGCATCCTTGGGTGAGTCCTTGCGCCTGTCGCTGAATGAATCCTTGCGGAGATCCTTGTAGGGGTCCTGGCGCGCATCCTTAGGCGGATCCTTGTGCAGATCGTTGGATGTCACATCCTTTGGCGGATCCTTGCGTACGTCGTTGGGTGAATCCTTGCGGACATCCTTGTAGGAGTCCTGACGGACATCCTTGGGCGGATCTTGGTGCAGGTCGCTCGGCGCATCCTTGCGGACGTCCTTGGATGGCTCCTGGTGCAGATCCGGGTGGTTGTCGTGAGGATCACTCTGCTGAGTGTTCTGTTGACTGTTGTGAGAATCGTTTTGTTGGTTGTTGCGAGGGTCGTTCTGCTGGTTGTTGTGCGAATTGTTCTGCTGGTTGTTTTGTTGATTGTTCTGTTGGTTGTTGTGAGGATCGTTCTGGTGATTATCGTGCGGATCGTTCTGATGGTTGTCGTGAGGATCGTTCTGGTGATCGTCCTGATGATCGCCGGAATGATCCTGATCGTCGTGATGACCTTCTTCACAGCGGCTGCACCCGCTCGGACAATTCCCTCCGGTCGACGACCCGCACAACCCGTTGCCGCAGATGCACGAACCCCTGGGGCAGCACGTCGCCACATTGCCATGGGACGCACAGCACGTCCCAGGCGGACAGCAGGCCTGATGGGCGCTGCCAATTCCGCAATCGAACATCCCTGCCGCCGTTTGCTGGTGCGAGCATCCGTATCCCGTCGCAGCGACGGGCTGAATGCCGAAGCGGCTCGCAAAGGCTGCCGCCAGTACGCCACCAAGGAGACGGAACGTCTCCCGCCGCGGCAGCGCCGGTTTCGCCAGGATCTTGGCCACGTCGTCGAGCAAGTAGTTCATAAGTCAGGCTCAGCTTGGCTTAGGACGATTTAGGGCGACATGGTAGCACGCGTCTGTCTCAAGAACAACGCCTTAAAGACGTCAATGTACCAAAGAGCCGCTTGGCCGTTCCCTGAGGAAATGAATAGGCGTCTGCCGAGAAATTTGTTGTGAAACGTGGGCCGCAGCGCTTCCCCCGCGGCAGGGCGCCGGGAGTCCAGTAGCCGCACTTGGTCACTCCAGGCTATAGCCTGACAGCACGAATCTGGCAGTCCCGCCGGACACGTCGACGCCGTGTCCGAAGAAGCAGCCGCCGCCGAACGTCAGGCCGAGGCTGCTGACGGACTTGATCGCGGCCTGGAACCCGGCAAGCGCGCCCGCATCGGCATTGCCGAACTTGCCGTTCACGCTCGACCACTGTTCCGGGACGAGCGGCACGATGATCGTCGTGGATCCGCCCGCCAGTTGGTAGGCAATCGGGTTGGCCCACCACCGGTCGAACTCTGCAAACGAGTTCTGGTGCGCCCAGAAAAACGGTCGCACCTTCGCGGGCACCACGCACGTGTTGTCGGGCGCCGCGTAGTTGAACACCGGCGCGCCCGTCGTCGTCACCTGCAGCGACACCACGACTCGGCCGGAGATCGTGCTGGGAGGGCGCGTGCTGTACACGTAACCCATCGAGCTGGGCGCCGACGGGAAGTCGAACGTCAAGCTGCCGCTGGCGTCGTTGGCCAGCGGAAAATTCTGCGGCGTGCTGATTGTCTGCCAGAGACTCCTGCTGAGGGCGAGCGGGCCGGGCGACGTCGGTGCAGGCGTTGGGACCGGGGCTGGCACAGTCGTCGTGGCGGGCACAGTCGTTGTGGTGCGGACGGTCGTTGTAGTCGTGGGCGTCGGCGATGCCGTGGGCGCAGCGGCGGAATTGCCGGCACACGATGCACAGGTAAATACGAGGAAACTGGCGAACCACAATCGCGCAATGGCGTGCATGAGTTACGGCCGTCCCAGTGTAGCTCGCAGGGACCGTCAATAAATACGACGTGCACGCAGTCTGCCGCGTCGATCCCGAGGTATTATTCCGCCGCCATGCAATGCCCCGACTGCGCGAGGCACATGATGCGGACGCATCGAACGCTGGCGCAGAAGCTCCTCTATTCCGACGTCTTCCGCTGCAGGAAATGCGGCCGTCGTCTGAAGCGGTCGCGCCTGCGCAGCGGCGGCATCCTCACGTTCGCCTTTTCCCGCTACTCGCACTGCATCCGCTGCGGCACGCCGAACGTGCACCGGATGAAGAAGCGCGATCGGATCGATTCGATGTCGCGCCATCCCCTCAGCCTGCTGCTCAGGCTGACCGGGGCCCCGCTTAACCGGTGCTACAGCTGCCGCCTGCAATACCGCGATTGGCGACGACCCGCCACTGAAGCCGCAACATCCTAACGGCTGCTGAAAAGACGCCGCCGAACTGAAACTCAAAACTCAGAAGGCAGAAGTTAGAAAGCTGCAAGATTGCTGGAGAACGCAAGAACAGGAGGAGTTCTTTGCGACCTCTGGATCAAAGCTCATTCTTCACGGAAGAGCTCACCAGAACTGATACCACTTCCGCCGCCGGACGCTGGTCGGTGGCAGTTCGAAGTCCACCGCGGCCCCTGTCAACACTGCTCTCGGGTTTTCCACGAACAGCGGCCGGATCAGATCCTCGCCCCACTCGTCGGCGAGCAAGGTGTACGCCTCGAGCAGGCTTGGCGACCGGAACTGGACATCGTGCGCATCGCTTGCCACGAAGTGCGTCAGGCCGCGATGCATCAGCTCGTTCGCAGTCTGTCGTGCGCCCTTGCCGAACGTCCCTGTGTACGATCCCGCGGTCACTTGCACGTAGCAACCGATCTGGACCCACCGCGCGATATCGTCCAGGTGGCGACGCAACTCCCGGTTGCGCTCGGGGTGCGTGACGATGGGCACCATGCCGCCGTCGAGCAGCCGGCCGAGAATCGCGTCGGTTTCGGTGAAGAAACCGACATCGGGGAACTCGACCAGCAGATAGCCCTTGTGATTGATAGTGTACTTCTCGGGATGGGCGACCGCATCCTCGATGTTGTCGAACTGCAGATGAAAATCGCAGCCTGGATAGATACGCAGCTCGGTCCCGGCGCTGAGCTCGGCGATCTGTTCCGCGATCAAGTGGGGCGCGAATCGGTATCGCCCATTCGCATGCGGCGTCGCGACGATATCAGTCGTGCCCGACCGGACGGCCAGTTCGAGCATCTGCACGCTCTCCTCGCGCGTCTCCGCTCCATCGTCCAGCCCGTAGAGCACGTGGCTATGGATGTCTACGTACCCCATCTCAATCCTTCCCGTACCTATGAGGCTTTGTTAGATTCCTTTGGACACACTGGCCGAAAATCGACCGCGGACCGAACCTTGAGAGCGTCGCGCAAAGTGGTGTTCCTGCTCTGTGCTGGCACTCGTACAGCATACGATGTCCAGCCCGCGCTGCTGCCGATTCAGGCCAGGCGCACAGCGAAGTGGCCGAACGCGGTGATAATGAGCAGGCCTTTCGGAAATTACTGCACTGACGAAATGACCGGAAAATGGGTCGCGAGAGCGAACGTTGCGAGCGCCGCGACGCTTGCGACAGACGGGAAAGCGCGCACGAAGGGCCAAGTCCGGCGCAGCTCGCGGAGCTGCGCCTGCTGTATCCACAACCCGGAGCAGCGGTTTCCCGCGGCGCCGAGCTGTTCGCAAAGCGACTTATTTTTTGGTCATGCTCGCGCTTGAATTTCCGGAAGGCATGAACGTTGACCCACAACGTCGCGGCTGACACCTGCGGCTCGTGCCGGCACGCCAACCACGGGACCGAGGATGCGTCGGAGGGCGCGTGGGCATGTCCGTGGGTCGGCCCCGTCAGCCCGGCCGCATCGTGCTGCATCATCTACAAAGACACGGCAGCGCCCGTCTTCGAACCCTACGACGGCACCAATGGCACGTGGAATCCCGGCTCAGTCTTTCGTTCGATTCCGGCCGGCTATGAAAGCAGAGAGGTCGTTCGAACGTCCCTACTTCGGAGACTGCGTAAACAGCTCCTTGAGCTTTTCGAATAGGGCTACGATGGCCCCCATCACGAGGACCGTCAATCCGAGGAAAAGGATGCCTATCAGGGCTTGAGCGGTGGACGACAGCTGCTTGTACTCATATCCCATCTGAGAGAGCGTCCAGAACATCGCTCCGGCGACAACGATGGCCGATCCGAACAGCAGCGGAATCGAGAGGAGGAACCCTCCAAACTCCCACAAGCCTTGGAGGGCTCCGCCCGATCCGGAAGAGCCACCGCTCTTCGCGGGGTTGCTTGCCGGCGGCGGTGACGCGCCCGCACGACTGGGTCCGGAGGAGACGGTGGGCGTCGACGGCGTCGAGCGGCTTGCGAAGGTGCCAGTGCCCGGCGACGATGATCCACTCGACGAAGGTGATGCGCTCGACGGACGCTTCACCGCGACCACGGGTTTCGCCGCGACCACCGGTGTCGTCGGCTTCGGCGGCTTCGGCGTCGCTGTGCGCTGCGTTGTCCCGGTCGGACCTTGGGATGGCGCCGCCGCCGGCGCATCGGGACGCGGCTTCGCGATCACGCCGAGCGCGAGGGCCCATGAATCCACCGACCATCGCGCCGCATCCTCGGCCAGCCCGAGGTCCGTCAGCCGGGTCGTGAGCCGCGACAACAGGATGTCCTGCGGCAGTCTGGGATCGCCCGTCTGCAGGTCCGTCGGCACGCGCTCGCGGAGCGCGTTCATCAGGATGTTCAGTTCGCGTTTGTGCGCCCCGCAGGCGTCCCGCAACAACGCTTCGCATCGCCGTGGGTCGTCACAGACGTTCTTGCCGTGCTTGGCAACGAGGTCGCGAAGGCTCTGTCGTGGCTGATTATCCATGGCTGATCCGCAAAACCGTTCGGTGTGGGAACCGAAACGAATCACATAAACATTCTGGTCCGCTGTCTATCGCCTGCTCACGTTGCTCGTCGCTTGCCTGGAGCGCCCTGGTCTCAGGCCACAAACCGTTACGGAATTTCCCAACGGCATCAGGCTCACACCCGAATCTCGCCCTCTCGCTGACCGAAATTGATCCGTGTCCCGGCCGCCAGCGTTACGCTGCGTCCTGGCGGCACATCCCTGGTCGTGCCGTCGGCGATCTGGCCGGTCCATTGTGTCTTCGAGACGTTCTTGAGCCCCCAGATCCGCGCGTCGGTCGGATGCTTCGCCACCTCCGCGATCGGCTCGGAGAAATCGTAGCCGCAGCGGTCGTCCACATGGTGCGGGAACAGGCGCGTGTCGTGGTTGAGCATCACGATTGTGCTCTTGCCGATCCGGATTCGCGGCGGCAGGCGAACCTCCTTCTGACAGGCCCAGCATGCTGGTGCCTTGCCGCCGGACGCTTTCAGCGCGTCGCCGTCGTAGAAGTTCTGCTCATTGCAGGCGGGACAATAAACGATCGAGTCCCGCAGCCGGACCATCGTGGCGCGCCATTCACTCTCGCGCACCCTGCCGTTGCGCGGATCACGGATCCCGTCGGTGAACGCCTTGGTGAAGAGGTCGCGGAAAAACTGCGGGTAGATCGACCAGTAGATCACCGCGTTGTCGTGCAGTCCGGGCACCGGCGCATTGCATCGATCGACGGGATCGAAGATGAATACCGGCTTGGTGCCGTACAGCCACTTCATCGCCGGCGCATCGAGCGCCTTGATCGACGCTTCCTGGGCACCTTCGAGCGGGTGGTGCACCATGAAGATGTAGAAGAGCAGCACGGCCAGCGAGAACAAATCGGATTGCGACGTCGGCCTGGCGTCGCCGCGCACGATCTCGGGCGCCATGAAACGCGGCGTGCCGAGCACGCCCTCGTCTTCTCCGTCAACCGCGACGTTGTCGTTATCGCAAATCAGAACCTCGCCGGTATCGGGATCGAAGAACACGTTGCCGAAATTGATGTCCCGGTAGCAGAGGCCCTGGGAATGCAAGCGGAGGAACGCGTCCGACAGCGACAGGCCGACCGTGGCGAGCGTGCGAAAGCTCGGCGCGATCCGGCACTTCATCAGATCGTAGAGGCTCTTGAAGCGCGGCTCGCGCAGCAGCATCACGTACCCGAATCCGGGAGTCTGGGGGTCGAACGCCAGCTCGAGCGGCCAGAGAAACCGCTCGTCTGGAGACCCCTTCCTCACGAGCTCTTCGAGTCCGGTCTGCTGCCGTGGCGTGGCCGCGATCGGCCGATACCACTTCAAGGCGACCAGCTTGCCGTGGAGATCGGCCAGATAGACTTCGCCCTGTCCGCCGCCCCCGAGCAGCCGCAGAACCCGGCACTGCAGGGCCGAAGGGCTGGTCCGTACGATCTGATTGGTCTCGAGGATCTGGTTCAACGGGCCACTTCGGTTGTGTCCGCGGGTCCGGGCGGGATCGCCGGGTCGTCGCCGGGCGATCTGCTGGACGACCTGCTGGACGACCTACTGGACGACCTACTGGACGACCTACTGGACGACGCGACCGCGTCCATCCGGCACAGAATGCCAAGTGTAATGTCATCGCCGCTGCCGCCCTGGGACGTCTCGGTCAGCCAGCCCTCCAGATGACCGCCGACGCTGTCGAGCCCTTCGGCGCGGATGATCTCGAGCAGATCCGATCCCACCGCCAGAAATCCCGCATCGGTTCTGAAGGAATTGGCGTAGCCGTCGGTTGACAGCAGGATCAACGCGGGCGCCGGTTCGGCCGGTTCGTCGCAGCGAACGCGAATCTCGCGCCAGGCGTCTCGGGCGCAGAGCGACGTCGTCTCGTTCGCGAACAACCGCTGATCGTGTTCGAGCGGCCGGCTCGCGGCCCCCGTATCCGAGACGGTGACGATGTCGCCGTCGCCGAGCTGAAGGTAGAGGATGTAGGCATCGGTAATCACCGCGGCAAGCAGCGTGGCGCCGTAAGCCAGGCGAGGATTGCGGTCCACGGCCTGACGAGCCGCGGCGCCCTCTCGCGCCTCGAGCGACTCCATCTCCTCGGTTGAAAGCGGATGCTCCTCTAGCGCCGCGTCGACATCCTTCTGCCATTCGAGGACGATGTTCTGAGCCAGTCGGGAGTGGCGATCGGGCGCGGCCCCGTTCCCATCAGGCCCATTGCGCCCGGCTTCGATGCCATCGTTCGCCTTGGCATCCGCCGCGGTACCATCCGCCGCCTGACCATCCACTGCCGTCAGATCCACCGGCGCGGGATTGCATGCAAAACTTTCCAGGATGCGAAGGGCCGCGTTCACGGCGAGCCTGGACCCCGCATCGCTTCGAAAGCACTTCGCGCTGCCGTGACCGTCGGACACGGCCATGATGGCCGCACGGTTCGTCGTCGAATCGACTCGCCACGCAATCGCATCCTGATTCGGCGAAACGTTCCGCACGTGGGACGCGCCACGAACGCACTCACCGATCAGCTGCCACGCTGAAACGCCGCCGTTCATTACCAGATGGTGGCCGCGGCCGCGCCGAGATCGTCTGCGCTTGGCGCCTCGGGGATCAGTGCGGCGTTCGGATCGACCTGGCTCGCGGGCTGCGACACCGATTGCAGCACGACCGTCGATACCCACCTGATGTACCCGACGAGCGCTTCTGGATTGTTCGCCTGCAGCGGCGCCGGACCGGTTGGACCGATAAATTCCTGCAGCACGTCGAGGTCCGCATCGTCGCCAATCGCAATCGCGACGCGCACCGATTTCTTTCCCCAGGGAAGCGACATCAGTTCCTTGAGCCCCGCGTTCCAGTCGTCGGTGGGACGGCCGTCGGAAATCAGCACCAGCACCGGTGGCAGCGCGCGATCGGTCATCGGTGGAATGCGCAGTTCCTTCGCGACCGACGAGAGTGCCTGACCCATGTCGGTGACGCCGTCGGCGGTCAAATCAGACCAGGTGAAGCTGGCGATCGGCGTCGGTTGCGACACATGCCAACTGGCGCCGGTCGAGAACATCAACGAACGCACCAGCACCTGAGCGTTGGGATTCTCGTCGGCGATCTTCTGCATGTGCGGAACGGCTTCGCGGATCGCGTTGTTCAACGACTGGATCTTGCCGTCGACCGCCATCGATCCGGAACAATCGCAGATCCAGATGAAATGGAGTGGCCGGGTCGCTAGTTCGCCGCCTGGTCTCAGAGCCATAGTCAGGTCCTCTCAATCCGGATCGTGAGCGGGAAACCCTTCGAACGACTACGTCGCCGCCATGCAGCGCGGCGGTTGTGAAGCTGGGCCTTTACCTCTGCGGCTTCGGCCTGCGTCGAGGGTTCAACGCGAATGCTTGATTTGGCACGTGTATCATACGCATCCGATCCAAGAAGGCGCAACGAGAATGGTGGCGGGGTTTGCAAACAGCGGCGGCTGTGGTGGAGCAGGGTCGAGTCCCGCCGAGGTCAATCTGAATTCCAAGACGCGAAAGTCACGCACACTCGTGAAGATGACCCAGCGCGGCCGCGGGATCGTCGACGCTGTCCGGCTCTTGCTGACTGACGTGCCGAGCCTATCGGTGTGGGTGGTGCGCGTCGAGCCCAAAGGCCTCTGGACGGGAAGCTCTAATCAGGATCGAACGAACCGGCGCGCCGCGATGCCAATGGCGAGGCCGTAAAAGAAATGTCCCGTGAGGCTCACAATCACGAACGGCCGGTTCACCGATAGCTGAAAGATGGACGGGTAGCTCGAGAGCATCGCCACCTCCAGCGTCAGCCCCCAGAGCAGTCCCCACAGCACGCGCCCCCGTCCGACCGCCAGCGTATACATCGCTGCGAACGACAGGCCATTCCATATGTGAAAGGCCCAGCCAACCGACTTCGTCAGCAGTGTGTCATCGAAGCGGTCAAGGATGAGGAGTCCGTACACCTCGATCGGCCGAAACGGATTGAAGGGCACTCCCGCCAACAGGATCAAGAGCCGAACGATGTCGTACGCCACCAAGCCAATGAAGCCCGCGATCAGCCCGCCGCGCAGACGGTCAACCAGCTGGTCTTCCGGGTTCAGCCCCGTCGCCGCCAGCAGCGCGATGAACAACAGGGCAGTCAGCGGCGCCAGGATCCAGACGGCGTAGGTCAGCGTCATCAGGCGGGCGGCGTACAGCAGGATGGCCAGCCCCGAGGTCGACGCGGCGAAGAACGCCAGAAGTATTGAGGGTCGGCGCCAGATCGCGGCTGTCACGCGCGGACTTCTCCCGGCGAAATGACTGCTGCGGCGTATTGCAGAATGGCGGAAAGCATATCATCGGACTCCGGCAGTCGCTTACTGCTGCCAGAGCACGTTGCCCTGGTTGTCCTTGATGAACTCCTTTTTCATCGCCTTTTGCCAGACCCTGGGCGTCTGGTCGATCGAGTCGTAAGGTTGAAGATCCCCGGCGGTCATTGGCAGATTCGAGAAGACGCTCTTGTCGGACGGAAGATTTTTGTTCTTCGATTCATACATCTCTCGAAAGATGTCGAAGACCCGATTCTTGCCGTCGCCGTCCTTGACGATCACGGTCGTGTCGGTCCCGCCAAAGCCGTAGCTCGCAACAGAATCCGGTTTGTGATCGGCATAGGCCACCTTCTGCTGCGCCACGCCGGCGCATTTGAGCAGCCTGCTGAAGGCCAGCGACCACTCTCCACAGTGGCCGACTCCGCTCATTTTGAGACTGTCGACCTCCTCCTGGTCGCCACCGGTGAACAGCCGCGACAGCATGGTGCCCAGAATTCCGCCACCCGCGATCCCGACCGCCACGCCGGGAGGACCCCCCAGGGTTCCGACCAGGCCGCCGATAACCGCGCCGATTCCGGTGCCACCGAGCTGAATCTGCTTGTCGGTGAACCGGTCCATCGACCGGTCAGCCGCATCGCCCACGTTGGTCGCGAAACCCGACAGGAGCGCTGCGGCTCCGGAAGCCAAGGCCCCGGTGACCGTGCCAAGTATTCCCGCGAGTGTGCCAGCCAGTCCCCCGAGTGAGGGACCGATCAGGTACCCGGCAGGACCAAAAACCGCGCTCCCGGCCAAACCGCCGAGCAGGGTGGCACCGGCGATGACGCCCCAGGAGACGAGCGTATCGCGACGGCTCAACCCGACCTTGTATTTGTCCATGAAATCGAATCCCTCGGTCGGCGCCTTCAGGCCATACACCCTCGCGGCTTCCCGCATCCGCTCGTAGAGGTACAGCGTCTTCTCGATATCGTTGAGGTCGCGCTCGCCCCCTCCCTGCGTCGGCACTTTCGTCTGCAGATAGTCCTCCTGGGCGATCGCCGTGCCCAGTTCGCAGAACGCCGTCGGTCCTGTCAGGTTGGTGGGCCAATGGTTGGGCCGCTCGGCCTTGCCCTGTTGCGTCCGGCGAGCCGCCGCCCGTGCCGCGGCTGCAGCTGCCGCGCCCGCGGCAAACCACGAGAAGTACGCACCTGCTTTTCCGCCCGCATCACAATCGCCATCGGGCTGGCCGTACGGAATGCTTCCTTGACGAATCGACGTGGCCCGCTCGAAGCACGAGTCGGCAAAGACACGCGGCGTCAGCGCCAGAAGAAAGAGACTCACGACCAGGGCCCACGGCCCGCGCACCCGATGCCTCAACGTCTCACCATCCTTACCCAGCGACGGGCTCACGACGTGGCTCCCCGCTGAGGTTCACGGACGAGGAAATATGCGAGCGGCGCGGCGATCACTGCGGTGGCAGTGAAGACGGAGATCTCGGGCGCGCCGAATGGCAAACGCGCAATCCCGTTCTGCAGCGTCGGGGATGCCGTCATCAAATAGCCCACACCTATTGGAACGATCCAGCCGAGACCCATCCGCAGCGGTCGAGGGATGACGTCCCGAAGTCGCCAGAACGGCGAGAGCGCTCGATCGATCCCCTGGCCGAAATGACGCATGCCGCCGACCAATAGCATCGAGATGATGACGGGCACGACGCTCCGCGTCAGCACGGCGAAGCCGATGGCGACCGCGCTGCTCAGAAGGTCCGGTCGAAAATTCTGCCAGTCAAATCCCGAGCGCTGCTCCGGCCGCGGCGTGGAGCGCACCGGATGTGCCGCCGACGACTGCGCCCGCTGCTCATCGAAGTACGGTTTGAGGCCCAGCGATCGCCGCCCGGGCGTGGCTATCGGTTCTTCGATCGTTGCTTCGACGTGGCTGAAGGTGATGGTCGTTCTGCCTGTCAGGGAGATGCTCTTGCCGGGTTCGACGCGTCGTTGGCTTCCGTCCGGGAGGCGGGCGGACCAGGGAAGATTCGTGAGATTCCTGAGGCCCAGAATGGCAGGATCTTTCGGGTGGCGTCCGACCTCCGCTACCACGCCCGTGGGGCTCGCGGCCACACCGAGCAGTTCGCCGGCTTTCAGCCGCGTCCCGCTCTTGAGTGGAATATCGCCAACGGTCGGGATGCTCAGGACGAATCCGCCAGTGCGTTGTCGGACAGCGACGCGCGTCGACGCGATCGTGAGCGCCGTGCCGTCCGCCAACTTGATGCTCTTGCCGGGGTCGACCTGGCGCAGACTGCCGTCGGACAGTGTGGCGGACCACGCGTGTCGCGTCTGGTTCATCAGGCCGAGCACGCTGGGATCGTGCGGGCTCGGCGAAACCTCGGCGACCACGCCGTCAGCACGTGTGGATGTGACCCCGAGGAGGTCGTCGGCTTTCAGCGTGACGCCATCTCGCAACGATAGCGTGCGACCTGACTTCAGTCGCAAAGTGAACGTATCAGCCGTGCTCATGCTGTGTCCCCATGACGTTCGATCCGTCCCGCGCTCAGCAGCGCGAATTGACCAGCACGACCCAGAGGAGCGTGACGATCACACCGCCCACCGTCAACTGCCCGACCCGCGGTGTCACTGCACTCCACGTCTGAGGAAGCGGCTTGCCGCAGGCCGGGCAAGAGCGCCCGGCGCGTCCAGAGCCCAGATCGGATTGACAGAAGGGACACTGCGGCATTGTCACATCCCGAATGCGGGAGCGGGCGGATTGTAACCGGTATCCAGGCCTTTTCACGACCACCTCTCGGTCGCGCCTTCCCGACGCGAGCCCATCCCTGTCGGCGGAGACGATTTGATTAGGTCCCCTCCGGAGCGGTTCGCCGATGGAGCATCGTGATAGCCTGATTGCCGTGAGCGCGCAAGAGGTTTTCATCATACGGCTCTCTTCGGGCCGCGCCCTGAAGGTTCGGGATGGAACGACCGTCGCCGCGGAGGAGTTCGTCGAGTTGGGGAGCCACGGAACTGACAAGGCATTTGCCGAGGTCACGGGCCACCCCACGAATCCCAGCATTCTGGGACTGAAGAACCTCTGCCGCAATGCCTGGTCGGCACCAGCGCCTGAGGGTGGACGGAGGAAAATCGAGCCGGGGAAAACCGTGAAACTCGAGAGCGGTCTACGGATCGACTTCGGTCCGCTCGCAGGAACAGTGCGAGACGGGCAGAGCGGCTTCGTCCTCAGCACTCCGGCGGGATCGGGAATCCTCCTCAAGGCAGGGCGGAGGCTCACCGCACGGGATGTCATGGGGATGCGGAGTGGGCGCCCCGGCGCTCCGGCGGCGCAGGTGGCCGGCCGCCCGAATGACCCTGCACTGCTCGGCCTCAAGAATCTGACGGATCACGCCTGGTCGGCAACGGTTCCCGGCGGTGTCGCGCACCGCGTCGAACCCGGAAAAACGATCAAGCTGGCGCCCGGGACCACGATCGACTTCGGCTTCCTCAGGGGAGAGATACAAGGTGCTCCGGCCTGGGGCGGGATAGGCGTTCAGGGCTGGATCCCGAAGATGTCGCTGCCGCCGACCAGACGGGGTGTGGCGACCGGTATCGCGCTCGCGGTCCTCGTTCCTCTTCTGGCGGTCGGATGGTATGCGCTGCGCTCCGGGGAATCCGCGCTTCCCGGATCGACTGGATCGTCCGGCTTGCCTGATTCGCGCCCGTTGCCCACCCGGGCAAGTGGCCGGGGCTATTTGGGAATCTCGGCGGAAGATGAGGCGGCCGTTCCCCGTCTGGATCCGGCCGAGACCGCAAGGCACGCAGAGATATTGAAGGCTGAGTACGCGAGACTGCCCCCGGCTCCGTCACTACGACCGGACCCGTAGAGCAACGCAACGGGCGACCTCCCATGATCAACCCAATCACACGTGCCCCGTCGCGCAGGCGCTCGCCGGCCATCTGCGCCCTCTTACTTCTTGCGTTCCTCTGCTCGGACGTGTCGGTCCAGCCGGTCCGTGCATACGAGTTCGACCACTACGCATGGACCTACTACCTGGCCCTTCAAGTGGGGTTCACGAAACGCCAGGCGTTCCAAATTGCGAGCGGTGCCTATGCGCTCGACTGGTGGCCCGTGACATCGCCGATGGAGGCGACGACGTGGGATGGCATATTTGGCGCCAACCACGCGGTGCTCGGCCTGTTCGGCAGCAGCAAGCCTGCGCTCGCCTACAAATGGCGCGACCTTCACGCGTTTGCCGACGAGACGCTGGTGAACGGCTGCAGTTGGAGCTGGCAGGTCGAGAATCCCGAGCACCAGTGCCTCGCGACCATCATGAAGCCGCCGCTGACCCCTGAGAACACGCCGAACAAGTACAAGTTCGCAGGAGGGCCATGTACCGCGGAGGTTGCCGCCAAGGTGGAGGAGGCGCGGGCGAAGCAGAAGAAGTGGCTGATGGGCCTCGCCGTGGACCAGGGAAATCCCGGCGCGTTGATGCACTTCGTTCAGGATTACTACGCGCACTTCGAGTGGGACACCTTTCGTGGTCATCCGGCGGCCGCTCACCTGCCGGATCATCTCAGTTTCTCCAGAGCCAAAGCCTTGTGCGCGACCCGGGATAGCATCAAGGCGCTGCAGGAGTTTCAGGCGTCACTGAGCTCGTTTCACACGAAGCACCAGGATCCAATCCTGCCGCAGAACACGAGAGTGCCGGACATGGACCGGATTCTCGTCGTCCTCACCCGGTTGATCGACAGAAATCCGATCATTGGTTCCTGGGTCCCGTGGCAATCGCCGACCAACGTTTCAGTGGGGCCGAGCGAGTTTCCAGTCGGTGGCCCGCCCGGCAAGACCGCTGTACCCTCGCCGGGGAGATCGGTGACGGTGATCGACGAAGCGATGATCGAAGACGAAGCGTCCGGCCAGTTCCCGCGATGGCCCAAGAAGCTCGGCAGCGACGCGCTCATGCCGCCGACCTTCTACCCGTACGAGTATGAGAGCACCGGTCGTATCATCGACTCCCCGAGGCGCTCCGACCCGATGCAAATCAAGGTCGAGGCGCCCTCGGTGATCTTCAACCAACCTGTCGTCAGCTGGACTTCGGGCAGTGGCGGGTCGGTGAAGCTGCATCTCAAGGCCACCTATACGATTGAGGGCCTTACCTACATGCGGGACTATGAAGACAAATCGTACTTGTCGCCGCTACCAGTCATCGAGCTCGATCAGATCAGCGACGAACCCTCCCCGACTGAGCGTATGGAGGAAAGGTCGGGCCGAGGGGGCAATGCGATTGGAATCTACACAATCGAACGCGTGGTCGAAAGACCAAAAGGTTCGATCGGGCTCGGCCCCAAAGTCGCGGATATTGAGAGCTTTCTGAAATGGGAGAGGGTGCCGGAGCCGGGTGTACTGCAGCTCTACACCCCCCCCGCTCAGCCACCTGCGGGGAGCGCGATTCATCGTGCCGACGGGCCCCGGTACGCCAACGGGTGTTCCCAGCCGTCCTCCGGCCCTTCGCCCGCCGACGAATACGATCGGGCCATCAGGGAAGGGAGGCAACCTACCGGGGATCAAATGGCGGCCGCGGCAATGAGATCGTTGGGCCGCAATACACCAGCGCCGCCATGTTTGCCCGGCCGCCTCCGCTGGACCGTTTCGGTGCAGCTGTACGGCTATCAGCCGGTGGAGAAGACGGTTCTGCTCGAAACAGTTCCCGAAGGTTCGGCGTTAATCGGCATCGATGGGACCCGTCACGACGGGGAAGACCTGATTCCGTCGCACGCCATGCCAGAGATGTCGCCACGGTCGAACGGATGGGCGGTGGCGACCGGCATCGCTCTCGCAGTCTTCGTTCCGCTGCTGGGAGTCAGATGGCATGCGGCGACGCCGCGACGAACCAATCGAGAGCGCCGCGTACCTCTCCGCAGCGCAGTGGGTTCTTGAGCAGCTTGTCCTGATTAAGCACCCCACCGTACTTCCTACCGTCCTGTCGGCGGCGTCAGCCCGGCCGTCGAGATCGTCGAGGCCGCCTCGGGCGACGAGAGGAAGCGGAGCAGCGCGAGTGCCGCATCGGGGTGTCGGGCGGCGGTGACGATCGCTCCGGCGAACGAGAATCCGGGCTGGACCTCGGCCGGAAGCGCCCCGACAAAGGTCACACCCGGAGTGTGGAGGAGCTCGCTGACCTGTTGAAACCCGATCTCCACCTCGCCGCGCGCGACGAGGGCGGCGACGGGTTCGCCGGATGGCGGCCCGCGCACCTTTCGACTTTTGGCGGCGATCTGATCCGCCACGCCGAGCTTCGGGAAGAGGGTGGTCGACAGATACGTCCCGCTGCCGCTGTCCGAGTAGCCGATCGACATTGCGGCTAGCAGCGTCCTCTTTAGCGCCTCGACGCTGCTGATGTCGGGCGTCCGCGTCCCGTCGCGCACCACCATGCCGATTTGCGACAACGCGAGCTCAACTTTGCTGCCGGCGCGCACCAGCCCTCGCTTCGCGAGCTCGTCGGCCGCCTCACCATCCAGGATCACGACGTCCGCGGTCTCGCCGCGCGCGAAGCGGGCGGGTATGGCATCCGGAGAGTCGCCCATCGATGGACCGCGCGTCGTGATCAGATGATGACCGGTTGCGCGCTCGAACTCGGGGCCGAGCTTTGCGTAGGCCTGATAGAAGCCTGCGGAGATCATGACGTGCAGGTCGTCGGCAGACGCCGAGCCCGGGCCCAGCAGGACGACCGCGCCGACCAGGACGGCCGCGCCGGCCCGGACCGACCATCGAGCGAGCGATCGTGCGTTCATCGAGACCCTCCAACGGGAGCCGACCGGAGTTCAGGTCACGCGCGACTCGGCCGCGTGAGGAACCATAGTGCCGAACTGCAGGGCCGAACTATAGCGCCGCACTGTAGGGCAGGAGTGTATCAGGAGCAAACGGCCCCACGGTTTCGCCGATCGCGGCAATGGTGATATTCATACTGCTCCGCTGACGTCGCTGTACGGCCAGTTGCTCGGTTTGTGGGGGAGGTTCAATGAAACGCATTGCTCTGACGTGGGTTGTGCTCACGGGCGCGCTGCTCGTTCCCACGACCGGCTTCGCCCAGATGTCCTGCACGCGCGAAGGGTTGCAGCGGGCCGTCGATCTCTACATCGCTGCCCAGACCAGGGGCGACACGTCCGACATGCCGCTGGCGCGGGGGCTGGGTTACATGGAGAATGCGGCGCCCGCCGACATCAACACCGGCGTAATCAAGACGCCGATGAAGATCGATCACCAGCGCAGCCTGCTCGATACGGCGACGTGCCAGACGTTTACCGAAGCGATCGTGGCCAACAAAGAGAAGCCGTACGTCCTCGGCACGCGCCTGCGTGTGAACCACGACAAGATCGCCGAGATCGAAACGCTCTGGACGACGACCGGGTACTGGCTCTTCAACGCCGACACCTACCTGCAGTATTCGTCCACCGAGAAATGGGACGTCATTCCGGTTGACAAGCGCGACACGCGTACCACGCTGGTCGCGGCGGCCAACGCCTACCTCGATGCGTTTCTCGAAGGGAAGATGGACCTCGTGCCGTGGGGCCTGCCCTGCAATCGCACGGAAGGCGGCGCGCACACGGGCAGAGGCGCAGCGGACGACTCGTGCCAGGTCGGCGTTCCCAGTGGTGTGAACATCGCCAACCGCCGCTTCGTGGTGGACGAGACGATCGGTTCGGTGGTGGCGTTCTGCACCTTCGGCGCGGGGAGCGTCGCCGGCGGCAGCGGCGCGCCCGATACGCACCTGTTCCGGGTCGAGAACGGCAAGCTCCGCTACGTGCACACGCTGACGCATCTGCTGCAGGCGAATTTCCAGGGCGGACGTGGGGCTGGCCGGGCCGGTGGAGCTGGCGGGCGGGGCGCAGGCGGTGGTGGCCAGCAAGGAGAGGCGGCGCCGAACCCTCAGCGGTAGAGGGTTACAGTTCGCGGCCTATCGCTACGAATGAGCCGCGCGCTTTCGTGACCCAGAGCGCGTCGGCTCCATTTTTTTGCGCCGATCGGTTTTGTGGAGTTTGCGTTTTGGTGCCGACTTCGCAAGACGCTTCGGCGGACGCGACACCGTGGTGATACCGCTCGCCGCTTCCTCGCGTTGGAATGAAGCGACGATCGCGTCCACGGTGTTCCCGCGTTCCCGAGCGATCGCTTCTCGATGCCGCCGGACTTCCTCGACGATCGGATCTCGGCGCGTCACAGCTAGACCTCCATCAGTTGTTCAGGTGTGCAGATATTTGGTGGCTGTATGCCGGCCCGTCGGCACGCTTCCTCGATTTTGCCACGGATGGCCGCGTTGGCGAGGTGCCGCAGGTTCCAGGTGAGGAGGTAATCTATGCCGTTCACCGCCGCGATCGCGACGTGGACTGCGTCGAGACGAGCCTTCGTCGGCAATGCCCCGACTCGCAGGAGCGTATTCGCCAGAGTTCGCACGGCCCGATCGACGGACAGGATTGGCACGCCGGCCAGCGCTTCCAACCGACGAGCCGCCGCGATGGTGTCCCCACGACGTGCTTCAGCCAGGACCGGTCCCGATACGAAGAGATCGAAACGGTCCCGGGTTGTCCACCATTCCCGCGTCGCCTGCTGATGCGCCGCTTGGATGATATCGCGGGTCGGTGCAGCAACGAGATAGCTCGCAATCGTGGTTTCGAGATAGACCGTCGACTTCATCGTCGGTTCAATCGGAATCGATCATCTTTATCGGCCCAACGCTCCGCTTGAGCCGCGCGCGGCGGCGCACCGGCCGTTAAGCGCGACGGCTCCAAGCGGATGTTATGCGGTCCGCTTGAGCCGCGGCGCTTCCGTCCTAGCCCTGAGCGCCGACGGCTCCAGCCCGATGTTGGGCTGCGACAGTTTGCCTGACCGCCTCGTACAGGGTCTCCGGAGCAATGTCCGCGCCATTCGGCCAGACGACGGTTCCGCCGTCGATGAAGAACTGCCGGAAATGCTCACGATCTTTCAACGGCTCGAAGATCGGTCCATCGAGCCAGTCCTGAAGATCGAGTGTGCCCTGCAGGTCATCGTTGAACGTAAGATGAATTCGAAATTCATCATCGTACCTAGCTGCAACAACCGACGGCAAGAAATCCATGTGCGGCCTCACTCCAACGGTGCGATGCGATTCAGCGGCCGGCCGGCTTTCATCTGCTCCCAGTTTGCCTCGAGCTCTGCTCGATGCACGAGTGCCCATTCTCGGATCAATCGTAGCGCGGTCGCAGACCGAATGTGGCCGATCGTCAATGCTCCCGAGAAATCGAACTTGGCCTGCTGACCCTGATACTCGGCATGAAAGTGCCCAGGCTCGTGCTCTTTGTAATGCATCCGGACGACGATACCGAAGAACACGGAAATGATCGGCATGGTTCAATCATCGGAATTCACGCCACCTCGCCATCTTATCGTCGTCTCGATCGTTCCGGGAATTGATTGGCACAACTCGCGCACCTGAGCCTGTCGTTATCTCAAGGCGTGGGCGACTTCGTGGCTCCACCCTTCGATTTGCGCGCGTGGGTTGTCAGCCTCGCGAACAGAAATTCCTGAGCGAGGTGGCCCGCCGCGGCGCCGCCGATGCCGATCGCGGCATTTTCCAGCGTCAGTCGCGCTCCCCGGCGATCCTCCGAGGGATAGTAGAAATTTGAAATCGCGCCCGCGGCGAGGCTCCCGAGTATTCCCGAGTAGTTCGGTTGCCAGTGGCCGTTGTCGCCCTTTTTGATCACGGCGCGCGAGATGGCGTACGCGATCCGCGCTTTCGTGCTGCCGGTGCCTTTGTAGAAATACCGAGGATCCTGCTTGAACAGGGAGGGCATCAGCACCTGAACGATCAGGCTTTGCGTCATGATATTCCCGTAGGCGGCGGCGTAGCGCTTGGCGTAGCCTTCAACCCCCTCGCCAAACCCGCTGAAATCGTTGCGCGCCTGCTGGACGCCCGCGACGATGGCGACCACGCCGAACCTGACCGGATCGACATGGGACTTCCAGGACAGTTCGAACTTCTGCCCGGCCGTCAGTGGGACGGCGTTGGGATCGTAGGTGACGAAGAAATTCGGAAAGACGCCCAGGAGCCGCTGCTGTTCCTGCTCTTTGATCTGTTGTTCCGCCAATTCGAATCTCGTCGGCGCCACGTCCACGACGACGGTCCCGAGAGCGAGGGTCAATCGAATGGGCGGGAGGTTCGAGACTTCGCCGGCACTGAGGGTGCCCGCCACGGTGCGATCGGCAAAGCCCGGCGCCGACACGGTAAGGCGGAATGGCCCGGACGAAATATTCGGCACCGAGAACTGGCCGTCCGGTTGCGAACGAACCTCGCGCGCCGGCGCGACATCGTCCTGCGACAACGTGATTGTCGCCCCGTTTATGGCGGCGCCCGAGTCGTCGACGATCGAGCCGTTGATGGTGCCCAGGGATTGCTGGGAGGGATTCGCAGTCTGCGGCAGGGCAGGGGACGCGCAAAGAACAAGCGCGATAGCCAGTCCGAAGTTGACCCAGCCGTGACGATGGCTGTGAGCATCGCGCAGTGACAACCCAGACATTCAACCGGACTCTAGCAGAACATGACAAGCACGGCGCGCGTTTCTGAACGAGAGCCGGCGAATCGGCACGCCTGAGCGGCTCAACGATGAACGGACGCGACGGTTTGTGGATCGCGCTCTCAATCTCGGCAGTTGTCTGCTCTCTGCTGTTTCTGAACGCGGTGATTTCCGGCTGTGGCGAGTCGAGCTTGGACCGACCAACGACCGATAACGTAGAGCAATTTCGACAACGCTGTAGCGGGTTGGGTCCGAACCACAAGGGGCACGAAGGCCACAAAAGTCGCGACGTATTTTTCCTCACAAAATCAGGCGGACAGGCCGCTGGCGCTTCAACAATGGGTCGAGGCTCATTTCCCCGCGGTCCACGCTCTCGGGAGATCGAGCCGGCCTGCCAGCACGATCCGGAACCCGGACGGCAGCCGGGTGGGTCCGCGCAGCGCGCCCTCGAATTCGAATCCGCCTCCGAAGGTCAGCCGGGTATTGCCGATGCCGCCTGCGCCCCGGTCGGTGATGCGAATCGGATTCACCATGAAGCCGAAGACCAGGCGTCCCGTGGGATCGTCGAACTCGGACAGATCGCCGGCGCGGTGGAAACGCTGATCGTGTCGAAGTCCGACGTGGACATCGACCAGCGGTTCGAGCGTCTGGGCGGCCAGGTGCTCGAGCCACACGTCGCGGTCGTACCACCTGAAGTCGACGCCCGCGTCGAAGACGAGCGCCCACTCGGCGATGCCGTTGTCGGCAATCGCGAATAGTTGATTCGGGCTGCTGTTCCGATCGAGCACCGGCGCCAGGCTGAGGCGGGTTGCGCCAACTCGCCCGACGATGGCGGTCTCGGTTGTGGAGGAGGACTTCGCGAATCGAAACGATTGCGACGTGGTGAAGCCATCCCTGTAGGCGGGAAGCACGGGACGACTTGCTGACGTGGTCATGGTCAGCATCGGCTGCCACCCGACTTGAAATCCCAGGCCCGCGTCCCAACCTGCGCCAATATCGAGGTGCGCCGTCTCGACCTCGAGACGAACGAATGCTGATGTCGTCCCAAGGCGCGGGGCGTTGACGGACGGCCCGAGGTCTCCACCGCCCTCGGCGTCCACGACGCCGCCCTCGATCACGACATCGTACCTTGGACCGACCACCCGATCCGCGGCCAGCGCAGCCAGCGCGGCGGCTTTCAACGAGGCAAGCTCCAGCGTCAAGGCTGAGGCTGGTTGCGATTTGTCGCTCCACCCTACGCTCCACCCTACGCTCCACACTACCCACGGTTCGAGTTGCTCGACGGCGCGGTAGGTGCCCAACAGTTGACGCAATTTGAGGTCGGATGACGCGGCATGATTCGGACCCGCCGTCTCCGGCACGACTGGCGCCGTCTGCATCAGCGCCGATCGAACAAGTTCCAGGCAGGCAGCGAGTGTCGCCGGCGACGGTTGGGGCGATCCCCGACGAAGGAACCCCCGCGAAGGCCGCGTGACCGTGAGACGCTGACACTCTTCCCGAATCGCGGTCGTCCCGCCGATGAACAACGGGTCGACGTGACGAACATCAGCGCGCGCGATCGAACCGAACAGGGCCATGAACGCCAGCGCCAGGACCGCCGACCGAGCCGCGCAGGTCGCAGAATGGCCTCGCAGGTCACTTGCCCTTGAGAACGGCGGCGATTGTCGCCAGGGGCAGGATGAGCTTCAGCGGATCGTCGAGCAGCCGTAACGCACCGAATCGTTGGTACCATTGGGCCGCACGCTCGTCCTTGGCGTCAACGGCCAAGGCAACGCCGCCCACCTCCTCGGCTACGGCGAGCACACGTTCGCCGGCGGCGATGAGCAGTTCTCCGCCGAGTCCCTTGCCTTGCATCGTGACGGACACGGCGAGCCGACCAAGCCGAAACAGGGGCACCTCGTAGCGACCCAAACCCTTCTTCAGCGCCTCAGGAACTTTGGCAAAGTCGATGGCGCCTGGGCTGATCGTGTAATAGCCAAGGATTGCGTCAGACGAGTTGGGCAAGACGGCGACAAACGTCTTGGCCCCGCCGCTTTCGTGATTTTGCCGAGCATACCGCTGGAGGTATTCGTTGAGCGCGGGCACCCCGCAGTCGAACCCGGCGCGATCGTGCCGGCGCGCGAGAGCTTCTTCGCGCCAGATCACGCCGGGGCGGGTCATGCGCGGTGCCGTCGCAGCCGCTTGGCGGCGGCACGCAGCGCCGCCGTCGGTTTCGGCGGATGCTCCAGCAGATCCAGCACGCGGCCGCTGTCGCGGGCGCTCAGCCGGATGCGTTCGTGCCGCGCCACGACCTCCTCGGCGACCGGCAGGGCCGTCCGCATGACGAAGGTGGTGAGATCGAGGCGTTGGTACGCGGCGGCTGCCGCGAGGATGCGCTTCTCCTCGCGGGACGCACGCAGCTCAATCCGGTCGTCGCGAGTGGTCGAAGATGTCGGCACGGCAGCCTCCTCGACCACGAGTGTAGCGTACGGGTGGTGTACGGACAACTGCGATCTCCCGGCCCGTGGCCCTGGGCTCATGTACGCCACAAGTGCAACGCGCGCGCGCGTGCATTGTGGGCTTCCGCTGATACCGGATCGCCCTGCTGCGCGGCGCAGCGTTGTCTCCAATCCCGCTCGATCAGAAGAACAGACGAATCCCGCCATTGATGACCCGGCCGTCGAGCGGCGCCCACGCGTCCACGGTCCAACGGCCATCGGGACGCGGCGCCGGCAAGACGAGCGGATCGAACTTCGTCTGCCGTACGTCCAGCAGATTTTCGCAGTTGATGAACAGACTCGCCGGTCCGACCCTGCGTTCCCCCAGTGCTCCAATCAGCGCGTACGGCGACCCCGTGGCCCGGTACGGGTTCTCCTCGAGCGATTGGCGGCCCGTGTAATAGGCTTCAAAACCCAACCGTCCTCGACCTTCCGCCTCCCAGATCAGCGAGAAGGACATGGTGTGACTCGGTGTCAGCGGCACGTCGCGACGACGGCCATCGTCCGGATCGATTTCGTTCGAGCGCGTCCATCCGTGCGTGAACAGCGCGTTGAATTCACCGGCCCGGTATCGAACCAGCAGTTCCGTCCCTGCAGTGCGGGTCTGCCCATCCACGTTCACCAGCGCCACATGATTCGCGTCGGCGATACGCCGTTGCAGCGGGTCGTCCACGACCGAGCCGAACACGGTGGCCGTCACTTCCCACGGTCCCAGCACTCGCGTGAGGTCGATCGACGTTCCTCGCGCGTGCTCGGCTCGTACGCCGCGCAGCGGCAAGACACGCGACAGGCCGGTCTCTTCGGTCTCTTCAGTGAACGGCGTGGGCGCAAAGGCGCCGGTGCCGGCTGCCACTCGAATCGTCCATCCGGACCAGGGCCGCGCCAGAAACGAGACGCGCGGGGTGGCCAGCGTGCCGTATTCCGAGTGCACGTCCGCTCGTGCGCTCAGCCCGACCGTCCACTTTCGACCAAACGACACTTCGTCCTGCGCAAAGACGGCAGGCGTCGAAAAGCGGTAATCGAACTGGGGGAGCTGGTCGAGGACCAAGCGATCCTGTTGGAACGCGGCGCCGACGACCCAGGTGTGGCGCCCCGACGTGCCCTGCAGCGAACCCTCGGAGAACCAGACCGATCGCGTCCCATGTTCCGAGGTCTCTCCCCATTGCCGTTCCTGGCGTTGCTGCAGCGCCGAGCCGCGTATCGACAACACGCGATCGCCCAGCAGCCAGCGGCCCGAAACGCCACCATCGAGGTGGCGGGTCGCCAGTTCCTCTGGAAATGGCCGCCCGTCCGGCGCGACGCTCAACGACTGCGTCCCACCCGCGCGGTCTTCCGTGATGACGCCGAGGGTGGCGAAGACCGTGCTCCCGCGCTGATTGTCGTAGAACACCCGCGGCCGGATGACGGCGCGATTGAAGGTCGGCAGGTCCGACCAGCCGTCGTGGTCCAGGTCGCGCCGCGTTTGTCCGTTGTAGCTGCCAAGCAGCGACCACGCCCACGCGCCGACGGGCGCATGCGCGTACCACCCCGCGATGTCTCGACCCGTTTGCGAGGTCGTGTTGACGAGGAGCTGGTGCTCCGTCTCGCGAGGACGACGCGACACGAGATTGATCACGCCGCCGAGCGCGGACGCGCCGTACAACGCCGACGCGACGCCCTTGATCACTTCGACCTGGCCGAGATCGAGAGGCGGCACCTGCAGCAGGCTGAACGAGTCCCCCTGCGTCCCATACAAGGGCAGGCCGTCGGCGAGCAGTTGCGAATAGCGGCCGCGGAGGCCCTGGATTCGGACGTTCGCGGCGCCGAGCGACGGCGAAGTCGTCTGGATTCGCAGCCCGGTGGTCTCGCTGACCAGCATCGCGACGTTACCCGGCGTCATCATGGCTTTCTCTTCGATTTCCTCGCGATCGATCACTTCCACGCGCAGCGGCTGATCCTCGAGCCGCGTGCTCGAGCGCGCGGCCGTCACGATAACCTCTTCCTGCAGCCGCTGAAGCTCGAGGCTGACGCTGCGCTGTTCGCCCGTGGTGACCGTGAGGCTGAGCGCGGCGGGAAGATATCCGTCCTTGCTGGCCGTCACCTCGACCGGTACTTCGATCTTCCCCTCGATTGTCCCGACGGCAACCACCAGCGTGACGACGCCGAGCCGATCGGTGACCAGGGTCATGCCATTCGCGGTGACCGACGCGCCCGCCAGCGCGTCGCCCTCGCTGCGAACCGTGACGCGAACCTGCGCGTTGTCGCTCTGCGCGCCGGCGGATGCGGCCGACAGGACCAACACCGCGACGGTCAACCCGGCCGTTGTCAACATTGACGTCATCTTGGAGTCTGTCAGGAACAGGTGCGCTATTCTCGGTGTCGAGGCGCCCGGATGGCAAGGCGGCAGGAACGAGCCTGGCGGCAAGCGCAACGCCGCCAGCCGGGATGTCGTCAGGCAGAATCGTGCAGTTGTTTTCTGGCAGGCCTAAAGCAGCCTGGCGCCAACAGACTCGGAATCGGCCGCGGCGCGAATCTTGACCGCGTCAGGCGACGTCGGCGTACTCCACACGCGTTGCGGGTTCCGGGACGGCGCCCCTCGTCTCGCAGAACGGCCACGGGGTCGTCAATCGGTTCGCGAATCGACGCCTGCACTTCGTCGAGCGAGTCGCCGATCGCGACACAGCCGGGGAGATCGGGCTCCTAAGACCCAGCCAGCAGTATGACTCTGACCCTGGTGAATACCTCGGCGAGGTTGGCCTGTATCGCATTGAACGACGCGATCATCGTCAGGGCGAGGAAGCCCGTCAGGAACGCGTACTCGATCAGATCCTGCCCTTCCGTTTCACGAGCGAGACGTACGACGAGAGTCTTCATGGCTTCTCCCACGGCTCCGGATATATGGCCGACGCGGCGAGGCCGCCCCTCGCACCGCGACCGGCAGCGCCGCGCGCAGGACCGGCCGTTGCGGTCCACCCAGGTAATAGCAACGCGGATACCGTCGGGAGACTGCCATCACTGCCCAGTCTTCATGACGAGTAAGTCTTTGCGTGACAACGTTTAGCTTGATAATGCGAAGGTGGGGGAGATGTCGGTAGTCCGTCGGGCGGCGACGAAAGACCAACGCGCGACGAACTAGAAGAATCGCTAATAGTCGGCCATCTGGTCGTCCGGGTAGCAGTACAGCCAGCGTTCGCCCGGCTGGGCGGACGCGATCACTGGATGCTTGCTGCTGCGCGCGTGCTTGCTGGCGTGGCGGTTCGGCGACGAATCACAGCAGAGCGTCACCCCGCAACTCTGGCAGGTGCGCAGATGTACCCAGTCAGCGCCGATGGCGACGCACTCCACGCACTCCAGTTTCTTGGGATGTTTGACGATTTCGACCGAGGCGATATGAGGACATGGTGCACTTTCCATGGGGGAGATCCTTTACCGCTGCTGAAAAACGCAGCCAAACTGAAAATTCAAAAGTCAGAACTTAGAACGACCGCGAGATTGCTCGGGGATTCTTACTTCAAAGTTCTGAGTTCACGAAGACCATGTCGTGAATCGAGACAAGGGCCGATGTGGACGCCCCGTTTCTGTGATCATGGCATGTTCCCTCGTGTTTCGATTCGAAAAGTGGCGTGGTAACGTAGGCCCCGCCAACGATTTATCGCTCTCGGAAATTCGCTCCACGAGGAAATGACCGGAAAATGAGTCGCGAAGCGAACGTTGCGAGCGCCGCGCCCTCGCGCGACAGACGGGAAACCGCGTACGGAGGGCCGAGTCCGGCGCAGCTCGCGGAGCTGCGCCTCTGTACACCTGACCCGGAGAAGCGGTTTCCGGCGGCGTCGAGCTGTTCGCGGAGCGACTCATTTTCCGGTCATGCTCGCGTTTGAATTTCCGAAAGGCATGACCAACGTCTGGCTAAACACCGGGGCGCAGGACTAAAGGACGATTCCAATGACGAGTGTGACCGAAGAGCTCTGGCCGGCGCTGCCCTATGCGGCATGGCAGGACACCTGCGAGACCGTGCACATGTGGACGCAGGTGGTCGGCAAGGTGGCGCTCGCGCTGGCGCCGCCGCTCAATCATTCCTGGGCGATTGCGCTGCAAATCACGCCCACCGGGTTGTCCACGCGGACCCTTTCGCACGGCCATCGTTCCTTCACCATCCAGTTCGATTTCATCGCACATCAGCTCGTCATCCGGACGTCGGATGGCGAGTCGCGGATGCTGGCGCTACGGCCGCAGACGGTCGCCGATTTCTACGCCGCGGTGATGTCGACGCTCTCCGCGATGGGCCTGCCGGTGAAGATCTGGCCGGTGCCGGTAGAGGTCGCCTCGCCGATCCGATTCGACCAGGACAGGACCCACGCGGCATACGATCCGGTGTACGCGAACCGCTGCTGGCGGATTTTCTCGCAGGTCGCGCGCGTGTTCACCCTCTCGCAGTGCGCGTTTGTGGGGAAGAGCAGCCCGGTCCATTTCTTCTGGGGCGCCTTCGATCTGGCGGTGACACGTTTCTCCGGCAAGCCGGCGCCGCCGCGCGAAGGCCCCGCGTTCATGCGCGAGGCGTATTCGCACGAGGTCATCAGCCACGGATTCTGGCCGGGGGGCGGGCCGCTTCCCGAGCCGGTGTTCTATTCGTACGCCGTTCCGGAGCCGCCGGGCTTCAAAGAGGCATCGGTTGGGCCGCAGGGCGCGTACTATCACCGCGAGCTCGGCGAGTTCATCCTGCCGTACGATGCCGTCAGGACCGCCGCCTCGCCCGAGCAGGCCATCCTGACGTTTGTCGGCAGCAGCTACGACGTGGCGGCGACGCTGGCCGGCTGGGATCGGACCGCGCTCGATCGTCCGCGGCCGTAACCAGCTAAGAGCAAATTGCGAAATGAGACCTGTTCTTTGTGTCTTTGTGGTTCACAGGATTTCAGTTCTGCAATGCGTTCCAACGGGTAAGCTGGCTTCGCGGGGCGGACGGATGGTGCCGGCGGGTCGTGCCGGTGAAAGGCGCACATCATGCCATTTGTGGTTCGATTGCTCGTGAACGCCGCGGCGCTGTGGGTCGCGACGAACGTGGTGCCAGGTGTCACGTTTGCCGGCGGTTGGCTTCCGTTTCTTGGGGTGGCGGCCGTCTTCGGCGTGGTCAATGCCTTCATCAGGCCCGTCGCGAAGGTGTTGACGTTTCCGCTCATCATCCTCACGCTCGGCATCTTCGCGCTGGTCGTCAACGGCCTGATGCTGTGGCTGACCAGCTCGCTGTCGGAAGGCCTCGGGTTGGGCTTCCACGTCAGCGGTTTCTGGGCCGCTTTCTGGGGCGCGCTGGTCGTGAGCTTCGTCAGCACCGTCCTGTCGATGCTCGTGGCCGACTCGTCTCGCCATCAGTGACCTGACCCCGACAAGTTTCAAGGTCAACCACGGAGATCACCGAGAACACCGGAAAATCCAAATTTCTACCTCGGTGCATTCGGTGTGGCTGTTCAGAAAATGACGGTGCAAACGTCCGGGTCCGGCTGAAGCCGGACACTACTCCGTTCGTGTGCGATCACGTTTTCACGCTATGGGGGGTGCGCCCCGGCGCATGACGACTCGATTCTCGGAAATTCGCGGTCTCTCGAGACGGCCTGAAAGCAGGCCGCGAAGCGAACGGTGCGAGCGCCGCGTCTCGCGCGACAGACGGGAAACCGCCGCGCAAGGCCAGGATCCGCGGCAGGTCGCGGACCTGCCGCATACCACCGACAAGTCCTGAAGCGGCGGGTTCCCGCGGCGCCCCACCCCAGCGCGGCTGCCGCGCCGGGGGCCCCGGCGTCGAGCTGTTCGCAGAGCGGCCTGGTTTCAGGCCGAAAACCGTAGTGGAATTTCCGAACGGCATCGATACGCTGCGCCGGACCTACGTCCAGCAAGACAGCGCACGCTGTTTCCGAGTCTTCGTGTTTCCGTGGTTACATTCTGCCCCTCACAATCACCAGGCGGCCCACTGAAGGAACGCGGGTAGGATCGGATGAGCGCAGCTATCGATGACGTCTCGCCACAGGCTTCGATCAATCGCGCTCTGGGTTGGCCTGGCAGGCCTCGTAGTGGGCCTGTGCCTCGCAGCCATCGTGCTGGGCGCGCACCTTCCGTGGGTCCAGGCCCGCGTCGGTCAATGGGCGGCGTCGCAATTGCTGGCGCGCGGGATCACGATACGGACGGCCGCCCTCTCGTACAACCTCGCGACGCTGAGCGTCCACGTCGAGCAGTTGGTGGCGTCGGCGACCACGGATACGCAGCATCCATTCCTCGAGGCCGCGCGGCTCGACGTGACGTTGCCGCGGTCGATTCTTCGCGGCCGCCTGGGCGTCTCCTCGCTGTCCGGCGACGGTATCCGCATCGCCATTCTGCGGCGGCAGGATGGCTCGACCAACCTTCCCGAGTCGAAGCCGGCGAGCGGCACAGAGCGTCCCTCGCCATTTCCGATTGGTGCCCTGGCGCTCTCGAACGTGTCCATCGTCTGGCAGGACGAAGTGCTTGGGATGAGTGGCGAGGCAGATCGCCTGTCGCTCAACTTGCTCCCGACCGCGCGAGGTGCGACCGGCACGCTGACCCTCGGTCGTCCGGCCACGCTTCGGGCTCGCGGCCGCACGACGGAGCTCGCGCTCACTGCCCGAATCGGGTGGAACGGTTCGTCGCTGTCGACCGATTCGTTGCAGCTGTCCACGCCCGAAGCCACGGTGACGGCCGCAGGTTCCGTCGGCGTGCTCTCCGTGGGATTGCCGATGGCGATCGACGCCAACGGCAGCGTGGATCTCAACCGCCTCGCGGCCTGGTTGGGGCCTGGCCCGAATCCATCCGGTCACCTGACCTTCAAGGCACACGCCACCGGCAGCCTCAACGAACCGCGCGCCGATCTGACTGTTGGATCGCAGGACCTCGCTTGGCAGGGCTTGACGAATGTCGCCGCTGACGCGTCCGCACAGATCGACCGGACCGCCGTCGAGCTCGGATCCATCAACCTTCGCTTGCTCGGTGGCACGGCGACCGGGAGTGGCCGTGTCTCGCTGTCCTCTTCGTCCCCGGGAACGGAGCTGGCTCGAGCCCGCGTCGAGTGGCGTGACATGGACGTCACCAGCCTCCTCAAGGCGCTCGATACGAAGACGCCGGTGAAGGTGAACGCGCTGCTTGATGGCCAAGCCACGGCGACGTGGACCGCGTGGACGATCGACGGACTTTCGGGAGAAATCGAGGCTACGACCCGATCGACGACCCGATCGAACTCCGGCGACGTACGCGTGCTTGGCGTGAACGGCACGGCGAACGCCGAGCTGAGCGAGGGAGAGTGGCAAGCCTCGTTCGACCACTGGCTCGAAGATGCGGTGCACCTCGAAGGGTACGCGGCCGGGCGGCTGACACCGGCGTCGCCGTCCGTATCGACGTCCGCATCGACGTCCGCATCGACGTCCGCATCGACGATCGACGCGAACCTCGTCGCGACTGCGGACTCGTGGCCCGAGATCTGGCAGACGCTGCACGATGTCGGTCTCGCCACCACTTCGTCCCCGCCGAGCGTGAGCGGCGGCGGCCGCGCCGAACTGACGCTCTCGGGCCGCATCGAGAACCCGACGATCGCCGGCCAGGTCGAAGCCGAGCTGCCCGAGCTCGGTCAGTTGAACGGCATTGTCCCGGCGGTTCTGCGGCCATCGGGCGGGCTCACGCTCTCCGCCACGGTGTCCGGCACCGCAAAGGTTCCCGCCCTGGATGGCCGGCTCGTCGGCGACGCGATGTCGATCGCGGGACAATCGGCCGATCGCCTCGAAGCCTCATTCACGCTCACCCCGCAGATGGCGCGCATTCAATCGCTGCGGTTGACGCAAGCCGGTGGCACTCTGACAGGCAACGGAGACTACGACCTGCGCACGGGCCAGCTCGCGGCGCTCTTGTCGGCCGACCATTTTACGGTCGTTCCCGTTCCTGGCGCCCGGCCTGACGAGATCCTCGCGCCGATCACCGCGAGGCTGAGCGGCGAGTGGCGCGCGCGGGGCACCATCGAGGATCCCGAGGGCACCGGCGAGTTGGCGCTCGACGAAACGCACGTCCTCGATCGCGACCTGGGCCGCGTCACAGCGCGCCTCGCCCTGAAGGATCATCGGCTGGACGCCGGCTTCGATCTCGCCGATCTCTTTACAACCGGCACTGCCAACGTGGGCCTTGACGCCGGCGGTAGCCTGGCGATTGAGACCCAGACGAAAGACGCGGACCTGGCGTCCCTGGCATCGCGAATGCGCATCGCCTTGGATGCACCCGTGACCGGCACCGCTTCGTTCACGGTGCACGCGCAAGGCAGCCAACAGGATCTCGCCCACCTGCGCACCACCCTGGATCTTCAACGCCTGGATGGGGCGGTCGGCGACGTGCCCGTGCGTGCGACGCGGCCCGGGCAGGCGAGCTACGACGGCAAGACGCTCGGTATCACGGAACTCACCCTCAACGTTGGCGGCAGTGAGCTGCACGCCGCCGGAGAGCTCGGGGCCGACCGGCCGGGCACGCTCGCCGTGTCGCTCGATGGCGACGCTCGCGATCTCGAGCAGGTGGCGTCGGCTTTTCTTCCAGCCGGGAGCTCGATCGGTCGCGTGCAGCTCGCCGGGCCCGTGCATGTCGACGTGCGCGCACCGGGCTCGCTCGATCGTCCCGCACTCAGCGCCGTCGCGAGCCTGGACGAAGGCCGGGTGGTGATCGACGGTAGGTCAGAGGCGATGTCGCTGAACCTGCGCGCGGCATACGACGCCGGCGTCGTTTCCGTCTCCCGTCTCGATGCGGCCTGGCAGGGCGCCACCGTTTCGGCCACCGGCGACGTGCCGATCGCGCTCGTCGCGCCGCAGGTTCCAGGCTGGCTCACGGGCGCGCCAGCGGCACAGCAAACAGTCGGACGCTTGAGGGCGCGGATCGACTCGATCACACCGGCCGTGCTGGCCCCGTTCGTGCCGGCTGACACACTGTCGCAGGTAACGGGCCTCGTGTCGGGCACCTTGACGCTCGACGCGGATCGCCCGGTGCTGTCGTCCGTCCACGGACAACTCGTCCTGGATCATGTCGCGCTGGGAGTGGCCGGCGTGCCGTTTGAGCAGCAGCAGCCCACGCGAGTCGACGTGGCGAACGGGCGTGCCGAGATTGTCGAGTGGAACTGGGGCGGCGCCGGCAATCGGTTTTCGTTGAGCGGCGGCGTCCAGTTCGACGGCCAGTTCGACGGCCCTCCCACACTGGACGTGTCAGCCGATGGGACCATCGATCTGCGCGCGCTTGGCGCGTTTCTCCCCGGCGTCGCCACGCAAGGCCGAGCGGTCGTCAGCGCCCGCGCGTCGGGCGCCATCGCTGATCCGCAGCTCGACGGCCGCATCGATCTGCAAGCCGTCGAATGGCGCAACGCGTCGCCCCGTCTCGCGATTACCGACCTCACCGGCAGTCTCGTGTTGTCCCGGGACGAGCTCAAGGTGTCCGGCGTCGAGGGCCAGGCCAACGGTGGGACGGTCTCGGTCGCCGGCACGCTGAAACATGCGGGTCTGCGGCTCACGAGCGGGCGGTTGGCGATTAGCGGTCGCAGTCTCGCGCTGGCGATCCCGGAAGCGCTCAAGACCGAGGCGGATTTTGAACTGAGCCTGGCCGTGGACCGTGGCGCATTCTCGCTCTCGGGCGATGCGTCCGTGCTCGGCGGTTCGTATCGCGAGCCGATCTCGCTGGCTTCGGGCCTTCTGCAGGCGTTGCAGTTGTCGCCCGCCGGCGTTCAGCTCGATGCTCCGTCGGCTGCCGACATGCTGACGCTCGACATCCGCCTCACCACGTCCGAGGACATCGTCGTGGACAACAACTACGCCAAGATGGCGCTGGCGGCGGACGTGCGGATCGGGGGCACGCTGACGGCGCCAACCTTGCTCGGCCGGGCCGAAGTCCGTGAAGGCGGCCGCATTTTTCTTGGCGGCAACGTCTACCAGATCGTCGGCGCGGGCGTGGTCGATTTTTCCAACCCCACGCGAATCGAGCCCGACCTTACGCTCACCGCCTTGACGCGAATTGCGGGCGTTGACGTCACGATGGCGCTGAAGGGTACCCCCGCAACGCTTGAAACGACCCTCACCTCCGAGCCGCCCCTCAGTCAGGGCGAAATCGTGTCGCTGCTGGTCACCGGACAGAAAGAGAACGCCAGCGCACTGGCGGTCGGCAGCGATCAGGTGATCGGCTATCTTTCCGGCGAAGTGCTGGGCGTCACGGGCCGCGCGCTCGGTCTCGATGCGCTGCGAATCGAACGAGGCCAGGACGTCCGGTTCGACGCCGGGCTGGTCGCGAGCGAGACGGATCCGGCCTCACGCCTCACGTTCGGCAAGCAGGTCACACGAAACGTGGAGGTGGTGTTCTCGCAAAGCCTCAAGGACAGCGGCAAGCTCACGTGGATCGTCGGCTATCGGCCGAAGGCGAGCATCGAGCTTCGCTTCGTCTCGGTGGACAACGAGAGTCGCATCTACGACTTCCGTCACGATGTGACGATCGGCGGCGCCACAACGGGTCCGCCGCCGGTTTCCCGCCCCGTCGCGCGGATTGCCTCGGTGCGGTTCACGGGCACGCCCGGCCTTCCCGAGGACGAGCTCACGCGCCAGTTGCGGCTGACCGCAGGCAAGGCGTTCGACTTCTTCCGTTGGCAGCAGGATCGCGATCGGCTCGAGGCCAGGCTCCGTGGGGACGGCTATTTCGAGGCGCGCGCTTCGGCGCACCGTTCCGGCTCGGAGGCCGCGGCCGCCGCAGCGGTCGATCTGACCTACGACATCGATCGGGGTCCCCGGACCCTCGTCGATATCTCGGGCATCGCCAACGACCGGAGTCTTCGTCGCGAACTGGAGCGTCTCTGGTCCCAGGCGGTCTTCGACGGCTTTCTGCTCGACGAAGCCAGGAACGCGGCGCGCGCGGCGATGATTCGCGACCGCTATCTCCTCGCGACGGCGACGACCGCGATCGAGCTGAAGGCGGGCGACGAAAAACATCTGGTGGTCCGCGTCGAACCTGGCCCCCGCTTTACGCGCCAGACCCTTCGCTTCAGTGGCCACGAGCGCGTCAGCAGCGCCAGGCTCGAGGAGTTGGCGGCCGCGGGCGCCTCGCCCTGGATCGATCCTGCGGCGCTGGTGCGGTCGATCACGACGATGTATCGCAACGAGGGGAATCTCGATGCGGCGGTGACGATTGGTGCGCCCGAGATCGATGGCGCCGCGGCGACACTGCCGATCACGATTGCCGAGGGCCCGCTCTTCCACCTCGAAAGCGTTGCTGTCGCGGGCGCTCGCGCGCGCACGCCGGAGGCCGACCGGAAGGCGTTTGGGCTCGAGCCGGGGGCGGCCTGGACTCGCGCGACCGCCGACACGGCGGTGCAGGCGCTGACCAGCGCCTATCGAGCCGACGGGTTCAATGCGGTGCGCGTCACCTTGACGAGTCAGGCCACTCGTGCGACGGGGCTCGTGGCCCTGACCGTCAATATCGACCAGGGGCCGCGCCAGGTCCTGCGATCCGTCTCGACCGAGGGCGTGCGGCGGACCGACCCGGAGCTGGTCAGCCGCGAGCTCAAGCTCGATGTCGGCCAGCCTGTCGATCGATTGGCGTGGGCGCAGGCGCGCAAGCGGTTGTACGACACCAGCGTGTTTCGTCAGGTCGACATACAGGCTGTCCCGCTTGAACCGGCGCCGGCGGCTGGCGCGCCAACAGTCGATGCTCCGGCGAATGCCCCGGCGGTTGACGCTCCGGCGGATGCTCCGGCGGTTGACGCTCCGGCGGTCGTCGAACAGCCAATGCAGGCACGCGTGACCGTGGACGAATGGCCCCCGCTCCGCGTTCGCTACGGCTTCGAGGTTGACGATCAACGGCAGCCGGCGAGTGAAACCCGGGATCTGCGGCCAGGCGTGGCTGCCGACGCGACCTACCGCAATGTGCTCGGCCGGGCCGCCACTACCGGTCTCGCGCTGCGCTATACCAAAGATTTCGAAGCGGCTCGGGCGTTCTTCTCCACACCGTCATTCTTTGGTCTGCCGCTGACGTCGAATCTCTTTCTTGCGCGATCGCGCGAGCGGTTCGGCGCCGAGACCACGCAGCCGTTCATCACCGACAAGGCGGAGTTCACCGCGGAGCAGCGGTTTCGCGCCGGCCGCAAACTGCAACTGGCCTACAGCTACAACTTCCAGCGCAACCACTCCTTCGATCCTGATGCGAATCCGGACGACCCGTTCGCGTTCGATCTCACCGTGAACATCGCACGGCTGACGGCGACCGCGCTCGTCGACACGCGGAACGATTTGGGGGATGCGACGCGGGGCGTGCTCCTCTCGTCGACGTTCGAATACGGCGCGGGCCCGCTTGGCTCCGACCTGCGATTCGCCAAGTACTTCTTCCAGCAGAACTACTATCGAACGCTGGGACACCGGCTGGTCTTCGCCACGTCCGGGCGACTGGGGCTCGGCGCCGGTTACGGTCAGGATTTGATTCGCAGCGAGCGGTTCTACGCGGGGGGCGGCAACAGCGTGCGCGGATTCAAGGACGATATGCTCGGACCCGTCGACGTGTTCGGCGATCCCACGGGCGGCAATGCGCTGTTGGTGCTCAACCAGGAGCTGCGGTTCCCGATTGCGTGGCGATTCCGGGGCGTCGGTTTCTTCGATGCCGGGAACGCGTTTCCAACCATTGGCGATCTCGGCTTCGGTAGTCTGCGAGCTGGCGCCGGATTCGGCCTGCGGGTGCAGACCCCGTTCGCGCTGCTCCGAGCGGACGTGGCGACACCCGTCAGCCCGAAGCCGGGCGAATCACGCGTCCAATGGTTCTTCTCACTCGGCCAGTCGTTTTAGCCGGCTGCTGGAAAACGCAGCCGAACTCAAAACTCAAAAGTTAGAACTCAGAAGGACTGCGAGATTCTTAGACAATTCGCATCTCACAGTTCCGAGTTCACTGACCGTCTTGTTCTTCTGAACTACCTGCCACGAACCGTTCGGAGAATCGCTTCGACCTCCTGACGTTCGGGGGCGTTGGGTGCCAGCTTGACGAAGGCCTCGAAGTTGTTCGTCATCAGGTCGATTCGTTTCGCGCGGTAGTTGGCCAGGCCGCCGTAGTAGTTGGCGGCAGCGAACGTCGGGTCGAGTTGCGTCGCCTTGGCGAACGCGCTGGCCGCCTCGCCGTACTCCATTTTCGACATCAGGACGATCCCGCGCTGGTAGTGCGCCTCGGGCAGCGAGTCGCCCGCGCGCACCGCCTGGTTGGCGGATTCGAGCGACTGGTCCAGTTGCTTGTCCATCAACTGCAGGGCGGATTTTCCGATCGAGGCCCAGGGGCTCGCCCCGCCCTCGGCCAGACGCTGATAGGTGCGCCGCGCTGCGTCGCCGTCGTTCAACTTGGCGTAGCTTTGCGCCGTCAGAAATCGCAGCCGGGAGGTCCGGTCGTCGTCCGCGGTCGCCTGCTCGTTTGCCTTCACCACGTCCTGGTATCGGCCCGAGTCGTACATCTGACGGACATCCACCGGCGCTTGCCCGGCTGCCAGTGTCAGTGCGAACGCGATGGTCATGCCAACCTGCATAGTGACTCCTTACTGAACGAACGTGTTCCCTTCCTTGACAGTACACTTCTTCTGCCTCCCTTCTTGTACAAGATTGCACGCCGCCCGCGATGCAGCCGCCGTGGCAATAAGTCCGGATCGATTGTCGTCGCGCGATGCCTCGCGGAAGTTCGCCGTCTCTCGACATGGCCTGAAAGCAGGCCGCGCCAGCGAACATTGCGAGCGCCGCGCTTTCGGCCAGGTATACTGGGCCGATGGACCGAGAGGGCACGGGCCGGGCGATCTCGGCACGCGGCATCGGGCTGTGCGGTGTCTGCACCCAGGCCAGGGAAGTGGTCACGCCGCGCGGGTCGATGTTCGTCCTTTGCCACCGCTCGTTGTCGGATGACCGCTTCCCGAAATACCCGCGGCTGCCCGTTCTGGAGTGCCCGGGCCACGAGCGAGCGCCGGGAACGGAGTCGGCTGGCAATCGCTGATGGCAAGTGGCTACACTTTGATCAACCGACCGTCCACATAGGGAGGAACGAATGAGCGGATCGCAGCGTACTCGATTGGCGGCTTGGCTTGGAGCGGCGCTGAGCGTGCTCCTGCTGGTGAGCGTGGCGCATGCCCAGCCGAAGGGAAAATCATTCCCGTTCCGCGGCAAGGTCGAGAAGATCGACGCGAAAACGAAGACTCTCACCGTGAATGGTGAGAATGTGCAGGGTTGGATGTCGGCGATGACGATGACCTACACCGCCGACAAGGACGACGTTGTGACCACGGTGAAAGTGGGCGACGAGATCACGGCGAAGGTGTACGAGGGCGACTTCAAGACGCTCTACGAAGTGCAGGTCGTGCCGCCGAAGAGCAAGGCGCCGCCAGCCAAGAAATAGAGCTCGCACCCCGACTCGATGGCCAACGCGGCGAGCCAGGCATCCTGCACCAGGTTCCCCGTCGCACGAGACTTACGACAGAGCTCCGTGAAGATGCTCCAATGGCGGTCGCGAGGCTGGACGACGGTGCAGTGTTGCGGCCGGAGGACCGCGTCGCAGAAGGCGAGAGCCTCGGGCGTTGTACTGGGATTTACGTACACGCGACGGTGTGTGGCGATGCGAACGACCGACGACAACACTTGAGGGGAGATGCCATAGGCGGACTCGCCGTTGACGACGTCCTCGAGCCATGCGCGATACTCGTCGTGGCGCTCGGCGTCGCGGCGGAAGGCGTACAGCAGGACGTTGACGTCTGGAAGAATCACCAGCTCTAGCGTCCGTCGATCAGATCCATCACGGCACGTGAATCGTCGAGGTCCACTCCGGCATGGGTGCCGCCCGTGGCACGCGACACCGGCAGCGTCACACGGGCACGGCGACCGTGGACGCGAGGCGTCGCAAGTACCAGCCGTAAGCCGCGCTCGATCAGCGCCGTGACGGTCTCGCCTTTTCGCGACGCCTCGGCCTTCGCCTGGCGCAGCAGTCCCTCATCCAATCGAACGGTGGTCCTCATGTTCGACACCATGTACCGGAAGACATACATATGTCAATCCATCCCCAGGCGGCCAGTCGGCCGGTCAGCCAGCCGCGAAACACACAGACAGTCGCGGCGGCCGCGTCAGGTTATTCGTCAGACGAGGGGGCACGCGCGACGGGGTCGCTCGTGACGATTGCGACATAATTGTCGATGGGTTGAGCGATCGCTTCAACGATCGCCCTCATCGAACTCGAACGACCTGCCGGGCGCGGTCGGCTCCAATGCATAATGGGTGCTCACACTTCGCGCCCATTATGAGCATTCACATCGCCCTCAATCACGTGACGCGGTACCGCTACGATCGGCTGGTCACGCTGTCGCCCCAGCTCGTGCGCCTGCGTCCGGCCCCGCACTGCCGCACGCCGATCCTGTCCTATTCGCAGCGCATCACGCCTGCCGGACATTTCATCAACTGGCAGCAGGACCCCCAGAGCAACTACGTGGCGCGGTTGACCTTTCCCGAGAGGGTCAAGGAGTTCTGCGTCGAGGTCGACGTCGTGGCCGAGATGGCCGTCTACGATCCGTTCGATTTCTTCCTCGAGCCGGCCGCGGAAATGTTCCCGTTCGTCTACGAAGAATGGGAGCGGCACGAACTGCAGCCGTACTTGCGCACCGAGCCGCTGACTCCGCATTTCGCCGGGTACCTCGGCACGATCGACCGGCAGCCCCGTCGTACGATCGACGCGCTCGTCGACATCAATCGACAACTCCAGCGGGACATTCATTACGTCATCAGGCTCGATCCCGGCGTGCAGACGGTCGAGCAGACGCTCGGCCTGGCGTCCGGCTCATGCCGTGACACGACGTGGCTGCTCGTGCAGCTGCTTCGACACCTGGGGATCGCCGCGCGCTTCGTGTCGGGCTACCTGATTCAGCTGACGGCCGACATCAAGGCGATCGACGGTCCGGTCGGGACCGATCACGATTTCACCGATCTGCACGCCTGGTGCGAGGCCTATCTGCCTGGCGCCGGCTGGATCGGCTTCGATCCCACGTCGGGTCTGCTGGCCGGGGAGGGACATCTGCCGCTCGCCTGCACGCCGGACCCGACGGGCGCCGCGCCCGTGACCGGCGGCGTCAGCGAATCCGAAGTGGAATTCCATCACGAGATGTCGGTCCGGCGGATCTACGAATCGCCGCGCGTCACCAAGCCGTACACCGACCCACAGTGGCAGGCGATTGTCGAACTTGGCAGAGCGGTGGATAGCGACCTGGGCCGGCAGGACGTCAGGTTGACACAGGGCGGCGAGCCGACGTTCGTGTCGGTGACCGATCGCGATGCCGACGAGTGGAACCTGTCCGCGCAGGGACCAACCAAACGGCTTCGCGCCGCCGATTTGCTCTGGCGTTTGAAAAAGCGATACGGCGCGGGCGGATTCCTGCACTTCGGTCAAGGCAAGTGGTATCCGGGTGAGCAGTTGCCGCGCTGGACGCTCGGGTGCTACTGGCGCGCCGATGGCGAGCCCGTCTGGCGCGACCCGGCCCTCATTGCCGACGAGCGACATCCCGAAGGCCACGATGCGGCCGACGCCGCGCGGTTCATCACCACGCTCGCGGCCGAGCTCCACCTGACCACCGCCCACGTCCAACCCGGCTACGAAGACGTCTTCTATTACTTATGGCGCGAGCGCACCCTGCCGGCGAACGTCGATCCGTTCGACGCGCGGCTGGACGACGAGCTCGAACGCGATCGGTTGCGCCGCATCTTCACGCAGGGGCTCGATGCGGTCGTCGGCTACGCGCTGCCGCTGAAACATGCTGGCGGCGCGACGCCCTGGATCACGGGGCCGTGGTTTCTACGCGCCGAGCGTCTCTATCTCTTTCCTGGCGACTCGCCGATGGGACTGCGGCTGCCGCTCGATTCGCTGCCCTGGTCGGCCAAGGGCGATCGCGACGAGGTTTTCGAGCGCGATCCGTTCGCGCTGCGAGCGCCGTTGCCGCCGCGATCGGATCAGGCGGCCGACGACCAACCGCTGATGCAGGAGCGCCCGGGGACGGAACCCTCCGAGGCGGAGTCGGCCCTCGCCGGGCCAAAGTCGGCCCACGGCGAAGCCGACTCGGCACACGCGGGAGCGGATTCAGACGGCGGAGCGGACTCAGCAGACGCCGCAGCGCAATCGTCACACGTCCGGCGCGGCGGGGTGGGGCCTGACGCCGCCACCGCCGCCGGCATCGGTGCTGAAGGCGGCGTTGACGGCGCCGCTGATGGCCTACTGCCCGCCCACGCGCCTGGCACCGCCACCGCAGCTGACGCTGCCACCGCACGGTCCGCCGACGCGCCCGCGCGCGGCGAATCGGCGCACGGGGTGGTGCGATCGGCGCTCTGTGTCGAGCCGCGCAAGGGCGTGTTGTACGTGTTCATGCCGCCGATCTCGACGCTCGAGGGCTATCTGGATCTGGTCGCGGCGATTGAATCGACCGCCCGCCGCCTCAGCCTGCGCGTGATGCTCGAAGGCTACCAGCCGCCGCACGACCAGCGGCTGCCCCACATTCAGATCACACCGGACCCTGGCGTGATCGAAGTCAACGTGGCGCCCGCAGCCGATTGGGACCAGCTCGTCGAGCAGACGACGACGCTGTATGAAGAGGCGCGTCAGGTGGGTTTGACCACCGAGAAGTTCATGGTGGACGGACGGCACACGGGCACAGGCGGCGGCAACCACTTCGTCCTGGGCGGCTGGTCCCCCTCCGACAGCCCGTTCCTCCGTCGTCCCGATTTGCTGCGCAGCCTGATCAGCTACTGGCACAACCATCCGTCCCTGTCGTATCTGTTCTCGGGACTGTTTCTCGGTCCGACGAGCCAGGCGCCGCGCGTGGACGAAGCGCGGAACGACAGCTTGTATGAGCTGGAGATTGCGTTCTCGAAGCTGCCGTCCCCCGGCACGCCCGCCCCCGCGTGGCTGGTGGATCGGGCGCTCCGGCATCTGCTCGTCGATTTGACGGGGAACACGCACCGTGCGGAGTTCTGCATCGACAAGCTCTACTCGCCGGATTCGACCGCGGGCCGTCGCGGTCTACTCGAGCTGCGCGCGTTCGAGATGCCGCCCCATGCCCGCATGAGTCTGGCGCAGCAACTGCTGCTCCGGGTGTTGATCGCCCGCTTCTGGCGCGAGCCGTACGAAGCGGGTCTGGTGCGCTGGGGTACGCAGCTGCACGACCGCTTCATGCTCCCGTACTTCGTGTGGCTGGATTTCGAAGACGTGCTCGAGGAGGTACGGCGCGCCGGCTACGCGATGTCGTCGGAGTGGTTCGCACCACACTTCGAGTTCCGCTTCCCAATCGCCGGCGAGCTGGCCGTGCGCGCGATTCACCTGACGCTCAGGCAGGCGCTCGAGCCCTGGCACGTGCTTGGCGAGGAGGTCACCGCCAGCGGCACGGCGCGCTACGTGGACTCGTCGGTCGAGCGGTTGCAGGTGCTCGTCACCGGCATGACCGGCGATCGGTTCGCGATCACGTGCAATGGTCGCACGCTGCCGCTGCAGCCGACGGGCCGGGAGGGCGAGCTGGTGTCGGGGCTACGGTATCGCGCCTGGCATCCACCGTCGGGCTTGCATCCGACGATTCCGGTGCATGTGCCGCTGACCTTCGACATCGTGGACACCTGGATGGATCAATCCGTCGCGGGATGCCAGTATCATGTGATGCATCCGGGCGGACGAAACTCCGAACAACTCCCGGTGAACAGCCTGGAGGCGGAAAGCCGCCGACTGGCGCGGTTCACACAGTTGGCCCATACCTCCGGCAGGGTCCGCGTCTTGCCGCCGGTACGGAGTCGCGAGTTTCCGTTCACGCTGGATCTTCGAACCTGAGCGGGGTGAATGCAGAGCCAGAGCCAATCTTCCACCGGATCACTCGGCACGCCTGACTCTGCGCCTGACGAGACGCACTTCACCGGAGAAGTCTGGCCGCTTCTGCCCGCGTATTCGGTCCCCGACGGTCACTTCGACGAGCTGCTCACCGGCTCCCGCGTGCTGCGCCCCTCCTGGGCGGAATTCGCCGCCGCGACCGGCGATCTCAACGCCGACTATTTCGCCCAGGCGCAGAAGCGTGTCGCGCGGCAGATCGGGGAGAACGGCGTCACCTACAACGTCTATGCGACGCCCGATGGGCCAGGTCGTCCGTGGACGCTCGACGTGCTGCCGCTGCTCGTTCCGACGGTGGAGTGGGAGCAGTTGGCGCGGGGTCTTCGCCAGCGGGCCCGGTTGCTGAACGCGGTGGCCGCCGACCTCTACGGTCCCCAGACATTGCTGCGCGAGGGGCTGCTCCCACCGGCCCTGGTCTTCAGACATCCGGGGTTTCTCCGCGAGTGCCACGGGGTCGCACCGGCGAACGGCATTTTTCTACATCTGGTCGCTTTCGATCTGGCGCGCGGTCCCGACGGCCGCTGGCGCGTGGTCGGCACGCGGACGCAGGCGCCCTCTGGCGTCGGCTATGCCTTGGAGAACCGCGCGATCATGTCGCGTGTTTTTCCCGACGCCTTCCGCACGATGCGCGTGCACGCCCTGGCGCCATTTTTTCAGGCGCTGCGCGACACGCTGCTTGAAGGCGCGCCGGTCCAGGACCAATCGCCGCACGTCGTGCTGTTGACGCCCGGGCCCTACAACGAGACCTATTTCGAACATGCGTATCTCGCGCGCCAGCTGGGATTTCCGCTGGTGGAGGGCGGCGATCTCACCGTGCGTCAGGACCGGGTGTTCCTGAAAACGGTGTCCGGCTTGCGTCCGGTCCACGCGATTCTCAGACGTCTGGACGACGACTACTGCGACCCGCTGGAACTGCGCCCGGAATCGACGCTCGGGATTACGGGGCTCCTTCAAGCGTGGCGTGCGGGCAACGTGCTGGTCGCGAATGCGTTCGGCATGGCCGTGCTCGAATCACCCGCCCTGCTCGGGTTCCTGCCGCCGATCTGCGCCAGGCTGCTCGGCGAAAAGCTCGAGACGCCGGCGCTGGCGACGTGGTGGTGTGGTGAAACGGCGGCGCTCGAGGACGCCCGCCGTCGCCTGGCTGAAGGCGTGATCAAGTCGGCGTTTGCCAATGCGTCGATGGAACCGGTGTTCGCCTCGGCGCTCGATGCGCGAGAACGGCGCGAGTGGAACGATCGCCTGGGCGAGAGCCCGGACGGATACGTAGTCGAGGAGTTCCTGCCGCTCTCGCACGCACCGGTCTGGCACGAGGACCGTCTGGCGAGCCGGGCGCTGATGTTGCGCGTCTTTCTGCTGACCGATGGCCACGGCGACTACCGCTTGATGCCGGGCGGACTGTCGCGTATTGCCGGCGCCGATCGCCAGGTGGTGTCGGGGCAGCGCGGCGGCAGCAGCAAAGACACGTGGATCCTGTCCGACGCACCGGTCGAACCGGCGCCGCCGGTTGAACGACGCGCGACGCTCCGAGAGGCCGCGGGCGAGCTGACGACCTCGAGCCGGGCGGCGGAGAACCTGTTCTGGCTCGGCCGGTACGCCGAGCGCAGCGAGAACAGCGCCCGGCTTCTGCGTGCCGTGCTCGGCCACCTGACCGACGATAGCCGCTTCCCCGGGGGACTGCGGCCGGCGTTCCTCAGGGCCTGCGAGCGGCAGCAACTGCTGCCGCCGCGAGAGGCCCGCGCACTGGCGAGCGCCGCCGCGGATCCGGACAAGGTCATGGCGGGTTCGGTACGCGACCTCATCGACGGCATCTTCGATCGCCAGCTCAAACGGAGTCTGGGCTTCAATATCGAACAAACGGTCCGCGCCGCCGGCGCGGTGCGCGACCGGCTGTCGACCGATAACTGGCGTCTGCTCAATCGGCTGATCCAACTGTTCCCCGTCTGGACGGCGGATCCGGTCGATCTCGACGACGCCCTCGAGCTGATCGACAACTCGCTCATCGCGTTGGTCGCGGTCGGCGGCCTCGAGATGGCGCACATGACCCGGGACGACGGCTGGCGATTCCTGAGCCTCGGCCGCCACCTCGAGCGTCTGCGCTTTGTCGCCACCACGCTCGACGACGTCGCGCTGGAGCTGGTGTCGGCCGATCCTGCGATTCTCGAATGGCTGCTCGAGCTCTCGGATAGCCTGCTCACGTATCGCGTGCGCCATATGCAGCATCCCGAGTGGCAGTCGGTCGTCGACCTCGTGCTGTTCGACGAGCGCCATCCACGATCGGCCCGGTTTCAACTGGCCAAGCTGGCCAAGCATCTGCGGCTGCTGCCGGATGCCAATCTGATCGAAGTGATCGGCGAGGTCGATCACCTGCACGACGCCTGTCGCGCGGTCTATGGGGCGCAAGGCGAGCTGTTCGGCGGCGGGCCGTCGGTCGCGCAGTTGCTGCTCGACGCCGAACGCCTGGTCTCGCGGGTGTCCGATGCGTTGACGCTGCGCTATTTTTCGCATGTGGACGATCTGCCGCGCGCAACGGTGGCCGTCTGAGCCAGCCGTGATCGATCCCACTGCCTGGCAGCCCGCGGTAAGGGCCCGTAGATCCCCGGTATTCTCGCGTGTCGCGCCTGGCGATCCGGGCGCCTCGTCCGACTCGCCCGACTCGTCCGCCTTGGTGCGACGCTGCACTTTCAGCACGGGCTGCTGGCCGCTGCCCGCCGGGATCGCCGAAGCTGCCGGGAGTACTTAGATGACCACGGCGCTCTATCGGATCGAACACGAGACGCGGTACCGTCACGCCGGCCGTGCGTCGACCTCGCAGCACGTGGCGTATCTCACGCCGCGCGAATTGCCCCGCCAGCGCCTGCACACGCACGATCTGATCGTCGAGCCCGCCCCGTCGAATCGGAACCGGCGCACCGACTACTTCGGGAACACGGTGGATCAGTTCACCATCCTCACGCCGTACGAAGGGATGCGCGCGGTCAGCCGCAGCCTGGTCGAGGTGCGGCCGCCGGAGACGAAGGTCGATCCGGACGCGAGCGAGGCCTGGGAGGTCGTACGGGACGCGCTGCTCTATAAGAGGAGCGCTGCGTATCAGGAGGCCGTCCAGTTCAGCTATCCGTCGCCGTACGCGACCCCGGATCCGCAACTGGCTGCGTATGCCGCCAAGTCGTTCAAGCCGGGACGTCCGTTCCTGGCCGGCGCGGTAGACCTGATGCATCGCATTCACCGTGAATTCATTTTCGATGCGCGAGCGACGTCGATCGCCACGCCCGTGAGCCGCGTGCTCGAGGACCGGCATGGCGTCTGTCAGGATTTCGCGCATCTGCAGATTGCCAGCATGCGCGCGCTGGGGTTGGCGGCCCGCTATGTGAGTGGGTATCTGCTGACCGATCCGCCGCCCGGTCAGCCCCGTCTGGTCGGCGCCGACGCGTCGCACGCCTGGCTCGCGGTGTGGTGCTCCCGGCAGGGCTGGGTGGATCTGGATCCGACCAACGGTCTGCTGCCGGCGCTGCGCCACGTGGTCCTGGCGTGGGGACGCGACTACGCGGACGTGAGCCCGCTGCGGGGTGTGGTGCTCGGCGGGCAGGACCACACGCTGCACGTCGGGGTCAGCGTGACGCCGGTCTCCACGACCGCGCATTGAATCGAATCTGCCCGCGCCCCGCCGTCGTCCGCGCTTGACATGTTATTTTCGTAGCATATATGCTACGAAAATAACACATGGCCAGAACATCCAACCCCTCGGCATCCAACCCCTCGACCCGCGTCTCGACCCATCCGGCGCTGTCGCGGCGGGAGCGTCAGATCGTGGACATTCTCTATCGCCGCGGTCGCGCCACCGCCAGCGAGGTCATGGACGACCTGTCCGGCACGCCCAACTACTCGACGGTGCGAACCCAGCTGCGAGTGCTCGAAGAAAAGGGACACGTGCGTCACGAAGAGGACGGCGTGCGCTACGTCTACGCGCCTGCCGTCCCCCGCGCCGCGGCACGGAAGTCCGCTTTGCGCCATCTCGTGGACACGTTTTTCGATGGATCCGCGGAGCAGGTCGTGGCCGCCGTCCTCGGCGGGGAAGCCAGGCGCCTCTCCAACGAGGACCTGAAACGGATCGCTGACCTGGTCGCAAAAGCCAGAAAGGATGGCGTTCGATGATGAAGGTGTCGCTCATCGTCTCGTTGGGCCTGGCAGCCACCGCGCTGCTGCGCCGGAGATCGGCGGCCGTCCGGCATTGGGTGCTGGCGGTGACAATCGCGTGCGCGGCGGCGACGCCGCTGCTGGAGCTCGTCGTGCCGTCGTGGCATGTGCCGGTAGACTCCGCGTGGCTCGGTCGATCGGCCGAGCCATTGACGCTGTTCATTCCCATTCGGATGGCGCAGGCAGACGAGGCGGCGGGTCCCGCGTCAAATGCCGGCGCCGCTCCGGCCCGGTCTCTGACCGCCGCCCGTGCCCTCGGCATGGTGTGGATGGCGGGCACGGCGGTCAGTCTCCTGTTACTGCTCGTCGGGCTTGCACGGTTGGCGTGGCTGGCATCGGGCTCTTCACGAGTCGAGCACGGTGCCTGGACCGAACTGACCGCCCGGCTGTCGCGCGACTACGGGCTGCGCCGCCCGGTCCTGCTCCTGCGGAGCAGCCATCCCACGCTGCTGGCGACGTGGGGCCTGCGTCCGCCGAAGGTCATCCTGCCGCCGGACGCCTTCGAGTGGCCCGAGGACCGCGTCCGCATCGTGCTCGGCCACGAACTGGCGCACGTCCTGCGCCGCGACTGGCTCGTGCAGGTTCTCGCCGAGCTGCTCCGCGCGGTGTATTGGTTCAACCCGCTCGTGTGGATCGTCGTCAGGCGGCTGCGCCAGGAAAGCGAGCAGGCCTGCGACGACGCCGTGCTCGGCCTCGGCGTGAACGGTCCGGAATACGCCACTCACCTGTTGGCGGTCGCGCGCGCGTTCAAAGGGTACGAAGCCACGGTGTTTCCCGCGCCGGCCATGGCTCGTCCGTCCAGCCTTGAAAGGAGAGTCAGCGCCATGTTGAATACCCGTCTCAATCGCACGCCAATCACCTGGTGCAACGCCGTCGCGATCGTCATCGCACTCGTCTGCCTGACGTTGCCGCTCGCCGGCCTTGTGGCTTCCGCGCAGACGGCCACTGCCACCTTCTCCGGTTCCCTCATCGACGCGGTCGGCCGCATCCTTCCAAATGTTGCACTGGTGCTGACGAGTGCCCGGACGAAACAGAAATACGAGGCGCAGAGCGACGAGGCCGGTCATTTCGCGCTGACCGGTCTGCCCGCCGGCGAGTACCAGCTGGGGGCGCGGTTGCCAGGCTTCGACACTTCGCAAGGTCGGCTGACGCTCGCCGCCGGCCAGGTGCTCGATCGCGATGTGGCGCTGCAGATCGGTGGCATTCAGGAGACGGTGTCCATCTCGAGCAAGGAGATTCCGACTGCCCCCCGCGCCGCGCGGCAGGTTGCCCAGTCGGACTTCGACCGGTGCAGCCAGGTGACCACCGGTGGGTGTATCAAGCCACCGCTCAGGATCGCCGATGCCCGGCCGCGGTACCCGCAGGCCCACGTCGCCTCGGGCACCTCCGGCAAGGTGGAGGTGGATGGCCGCATCGGCACGGACGGATTCATCAAGGACTTTCGGGTCCTCGCTCCGGCCGATCCGGATTTCGCGAGTGCGACGGTCGAGGCTCTTCGTCTCTGGCAATTCACGCAGGTGCGACTGGACGGCGTGCCGGTCGAGGCGAACATCCACGTGCTCGTGAATTTCGTGGTCGAGTAGCGGGTCGAGACATGGCCGGTGGAGCGGCTGCGGGCCATGTCTTGATCTCGGCGCAGCCGCAGCCAGAAGTCGATAAACGCAGTAGCGAATTCATTTTCCGGGCGGGGCATCCCGCCTCGCTGCGTTGCGCTTCTCTCAGATAGTCCCGCTATGCGCGCTCCTCGCGCCTGGCGATCCGAGTGCCGCGCTCCGAAAACTCGACACCGAATCTCCGACTCACGACTCCAGAGCGGGATCCATCGCGCGGGCAACCGACCAGCCCACAATGAAAGCGATTGTCTAGGGCGAGGGCCTCACGCGTACAATTGTCTGAGTCATGAAGCTGTTGTACACCTACCTGCGGAAGTATCAGGGTCTGGTCGCGCTCGCGTTGGGGTTGGCGGCGGTCAATCAGGTCTTTTCGCTGCTCGACCCGCTCATTCTCCGCTACGTGATCGACCGCTACGCCACCCGCTTCCAGGAGTATTCGACCGCCGAGTTCTTCAGGGGCGTCAGCCTGTTGCTGGGCGCGGCGGTCGGCGTGGCCTTCGTCTCCCGCGTCGCGAAGAACTTCCAGGACTACTACATCAACGTCATCACGCAGCGGCTTGGCGCGCAGCTGTACTCGGACGGTATCCGGCATTCGCTCGAGCTGCCCTACTCGGTGTTCGAGGATCAGCGCAGCGGGGAGACGCTCGGCAAGCTCCAGAAGGTGCGCACCGACGTCGAGAAGCTTATTTCGACCGCGATCAACGTCCTGTTCACCACGCTCGTCGGGATCATCTTCGTGATGGTCTACGCGTTCAGCGTGCACTGGGTGATCGCGCCGGTCTACTTCCTGACCGTGCCGATTCTCGGCGTGATCAGCTCCGTGCTCAGCCGCCGCATCAAGCAGATCCAGAAGGTCATCGTCGCCGAAACGACGGCGCTTGCCGGATCGACGACCGAGTCGCTGCGCAACATCGAGCTGGTGAAAAGTCTCGGCCTGGCGCAGCAGGAAATCGACCGGTTGAACGGGACGACCGGCAAGATCCTGAAGCTGGAGCTGAAGAAGGTCCGCTATCTGAGGAGCCTGAGCTTCATCCAGGGCACGGCGGTGAATCTCCTGCGCACCAGCATCATGTTCCTGATGCTCTATCTGATTTACACGCGGGCGATCAGCGTCGGCCAGTTCTTCTCGCTGTTCATCTATTCGTTTTTCATCTTCGGACCGCTGCAGGAGCTCGGCAACATCATCAACGTCTATCGCGAAACCGAAGCATCGCTGAACGTGTACGAGGGGATCCTGGCCATCCCGTCCGAGCGGAAACCCGCCCACCCGGTGCCGCTCGAGGAGTTGAAGACCCTCGAGTTCGAGCGGGTGACCTTTCAGCATCAGTCGGCGTCGTTCCCCGCGGTGAGCGACATCTCGTTCGGCCTGCGGCGCGGCGAGACCGTGGCGTTTGTCGGGCCGTCCGGCGCCGGAAAATCAACGCTCGTGAAGCTGCTGGTGGGACTCTACCATCCGTTCTCCGGGCGCATCCTCTACAACGGGATCGCGGGCAACGAGATCGACCTCGATGGCCTGCGCGCGCGGATCGGATTCGTCACCCAGGATACCCAGTTGTTTTCCGGGACCATTCGCGAAAACCTGTTGTTCGTGAATCCAGGCGCGTCAGACGCGGAGTGTCTGGACGTCCTGCGGAAGGCGGCCTGCGACAACCTGCTGGAGCGCGCGGATCGCGGCCTCGACACGATCATCGGCGAAGGGGGCGTGAAGGTGTCGGGCGGCGAAAAGCAGCGTCTGTCGATCGCGCGGGCCTTGCTGCGGCATCCGCACCTGCTCGTGTTCGACGAAGCGACCTCCTCGCTCGACTCGCTGACCGAAGAGGGCATCGTCGACACGATCCGCCAGGTCGCCACCGGCGGCGATGCGATGACCGTGCTGATTGCGCATCGTCTCTCGACGATCCTCCACGCCGATCGGATCCACGTGCTCGAGCGCGGCCGAATCGTCGAGACCGGGCGTCACGACGAGCTCGTGGATCTGAAAGGGCTGTACTACGCAATGTGGCGTCAGCAAATCGGCGAGCGCCGCGGCCTCGACGCCGTCGCGGCGGCGCGGGCGGCGCAGCCGGCGATCGTCGGCGCGAGGTAGGGACTACATTCCTCCCTCGTCCGCCGAAGGTCCGTAGATGGACGGCACGGCGACGTTGTTCATCCGCAAGTACACACCGAGCTGCGCGCGGTGGTGCACCATGTGATTCATCACAAAGCTGCGCATCACGGCGACTCTCGGCATCGCCATGATCGTCTCACCCGCATTCTTCAGCGTCCAGGTCCCCATCATCGCCTCGTCCGACGTCGACGCGAGCAAGGCGCGCGCCTTCGCGACCTGCTCGTCGAACTTCTCGAGCGCGGCCTCCCGCGATCCCATGATGTACGCGGTATATGGAGATCCGCCGACCGGGTTCATGTCGAGCTCATCCTGCCCGAGCGTCATCAAGGCCCACATCGGAATCTCCACCAGATGGCCGGCCAGGCGATTCATGGCCATCGACTTGGGGTGTGGACGAAAGTCGGGATTGCCTTCAGGTACCCGCTCCAGGGTCTTGCGGGTATTGGCAATCTCCATGTCGAACTCCGGCAGCATCGATTGGCTGATATTCATGGACATCGAGAATTCTCCTTGTGATGGCGTGTCGCGCCGATGCCTATTCTCCCCAGGGCGTTCCGCTCGGTCCAGATATTATCTGCCGACGTCTCGCTGTGCAGGCTGGTGCGCGTCGTTGTTGAAACGATCAACAATAGAGCGGTCTTCGCTTTCGTCCAACTTGAGGTGCGGCGACGCTGCAGTGTTCTCGACCAGCGTGTAGTGGTGCTTCTCTCAAGTAAGCCACGACTATTTCGAACCACACCGCACACAAAGCTCACGAAGCTGTCGTTTCCAGCTTCGAGAAGGCTTTGTGGCGACAGCGTTGTGGACATTGCGCAAGTCCGATCGAAACCGTGATCCGTTGCCCAAGTCCCGGGCTGCGGTTCCCGTGGAAGAGGCGACGACCGAAAGAATGGTTGCTCCTTTGATGAATGGTGTGCGTGTTCGCTCGGTGGCCCTGGCCGTATTGTTCCTGTCGCTGGCCTGTGCCCGGGGTGTGGCGCTGGCCCAGTCCGGCGCCAACAGCGGCCAGATCGTGGGCCACGTCCTCGATTCCTCTGGCGCCGCGGTGCCCAACGCCAATGTCAGTGTCCGGCACACGGAGACCAACTACCGCCGCGATGTGACGACCGATACCGCGGGACGCTACGCCGTCTCGCAGGTGCCGCTCGGGCGCTACGAAGTCGGTGCGACGGTGGTCGGCTTCGAGGGGCAGTCACAGGAAGTGCTGGTGACCCTCGGCAGCACCATTTCGGCCAATTTCCAGTTGGTCGTGGGCGCGAGGAACGAGGCCGTCCAGGTGAGAGGCGACGCGCTGACGCTCGAGCCGACACAGGCGGCCTCGAAGTCCATTCTCACCGCACTGCAGATACAGCATCTACCGTCCAACGGCGGCCGGCTGCAGTCGCTGGTGTGGGACACGCCAGGCGGCCAGATCGAGCCTGAATGCCGCGGTCTCTCGGTGGCCGGACAGAAGGGGATCTTCGCCAACATCAGCATTGACGGCGGCGACTACAACAGCACGTTCGCCTGCGGCACCGGCAGCATCAGAGGGGGCAGTGGCGCCGCGCCCACATTCAACCAGGACGCGCTCGAGGAGTTTCAGATCACGCGGAACATTTTCGCGGCCGAGTTCGGGAGGACCACCGGCGGGGTCATCAACATGTCCACCAAGTCGGGCACCAACGAGTTCCATGATTCGGCGTCCTACCTGGTGCGAAATGAGCATCTGTCAGCCCGCGACGTGTTTGGCAACAGGCCGCTCACCGGCAATCAGCAGTATGGCGGCACGTTCGGCGGCCCGCTGAGGCAGGACCGCACGTTTTTCTTCATCGCCCCGCTGATTCAGGCGGCGAGCAAGCCCGTCCGCGTGACCTATCCGGTTCTCGATCAGCAGAGTCTCCGCGGCACGTCGGCGGCGCAGGCGCTGCTGGCCGTTGCGCCCGAACAGTCCGTCGACGCCATCGACGATGCCCAGTCGGTGATTGGCCGGGTGGACCACAACCTGTCGAGTCGTCACATGTTGCTTGGCCGATTCGACTTCAGCCATACCCGCGCGCTCAGCGTGACCGGCAGCAACGGGCTGAGCACCGGGCCCAGCATCACGTCGGTCACGACCAGCGCGGTCTCCAATCAGTCGGTGGTCGATGTCTGGGCTGGAACCGCGCTCGTGCAGTTGACGTCCGCGCTCTCCAACACGCGCCTCAACGAATTTCGTGTGGGATTTGGTCGCGAGGAGCGGCCCCGCGCGGCGGAAGGCACGGGACCACAGGTGGCGGTGCAGAATGCCGGCGCCACGATTGCCACCTACGGTCCACAAGGGACCGGCATCAGCTTTGGCAACGGGCAGTTTCCCTCCGTCGACAATCGCTACCAGCTGGCCGACAACTTTTCGATCGTCAACGGCGCGCATACGGCCAAGTTCGGCGTCGATTTCGTGCGCATCTCCAGCCACGTGACGTTTGCTCCTGGCGGCAACGGCGTCTACACGTTTTCCAGCCTGAGCAACCTCCTGGCGAGGGTGCCCCAGTCGTACACCCAATTCACCGGGAGCGGGCAACTGCCGACGACAATCAACGAGCTGAGCCTTTTCGCACAGGACGAGTGGCGCGTGCTTCCCAACCTGACGATCAGCCCGGGATTTCGCTACGACGCGCAGTTCAATCCCAGGTACCTGACTGCGACACTGCCACAGGACCGCGCGCCTGGCGCGACAGAAATTCCCGATGATCTGCGACAGTTTCAGCCGCGTGTCGGTCTCGCCTGGACCTTGGGGGCGGACAACAAGACGGTGGTGCGGACCGGCGGCGGGATGTACTACGCGCCGACGGTGATGTCGACCTATATCCAGTCGATTCTCTTCAACGGCGGCAACCCCGAGCTCGGCTACAGCGTGTCGACCACGAACGCGCCGGCGCTCGCGAGCGCGTTCCAGTCGGTCGGCGTGAATCTGTCGCAGGCGCCGCTCAATAGTCTTCCGGTCTTCACGCCCGACCAGTACTACCAGCTTCTCGGAGGGCCGGTCTCGCGGATTGGCCTGAACACGAACTATATCGATCCCGGCTTCAGGAATCCCCGGGCGACGCAGTGGAAGGTGGGAGTCGATCGTGAAATCGCGTCGGGCATCACCACCGGAGTCGATTACACCTACATCAATACGACCAACATCGCGAGACAGCGCGACGTCAACCTGGGCGAGCCAGTCCCCGACGCCACCGGACGCCTGATCTATCCGACCACGCGACCGCTTGGTCCGCTGTTTGGCATCAACCAGATCACGGAATCCTCGGCTCAGGCGCTGTATCGGGCGCTGACGACGACCGTGAATGTGCGGCGGCCGCGGTACATCTTCAGCGCCTTCTACACGCTCAGTTGGAATGAGTCTGAAAGCGACACCGAACGTCCCGTCGCCAACATCGTCTACGAAAGCGCCGCCAATCTGAGAAACGACTACAACTGGTCGAACCTCGACATGCGCCATCAACTCGTCAGCACCAACGTGTTCTTCCTGCCCGGGGACGTTCAGCTCGCCAGCACCGAGCGGTTCGCCTCCGGCCGGCCGTTCAATGCCACGGCAGGGTCGGATCTGAACCGGGATGGACAGACCGGGACCGATCGCCCGGCGATTGCCGGCAGCGTGATCCAGCGAAACACGTTTCGCAACGCGGCGTTCTACAACGTGGACCTGAGAATCGAGCGGAGCTTCGACCTGCCCCGTCAGAAGGGCCGGATCGTCGCGTCAGTGGACTTCTTCAACGTCTTCAATTTCGACAACGTCCTGATTGGATCGGCGAACATGGTCTACGGCGCGGGCACGACGATTCAGAATGGGACGGTGGTCAGCGTGCCGCCGCCGGCCAACTTCGGGCAACTCAGGGATAGTCAGGGGAACTACCTGACGACCAACACACCGGGCGATCCGTTTCAGGCGCAGGTGGGGTTGCGTTGGGTCTTCTGAATAGTCGGAAGGGATTGGGTCGCCTGTTGAAACGGCAGCCGCCAGAATATGAAGCGAGAACTCCGCATTGTAGAAATCAGAGGACGTGAGACAGACCTCTAAGTCTCGTATCGCCGTGGTCCGTGCCGTGATGCTGGCCATGGCCTTGCTGAGCTGTGTGAACTCGGCGTCCGCGGCGTCCGTGTCATGGCGCGACAGCATCGAGGAGGGGCTCGCGCAGTCGCGGCCGTCGAACAAGCCGATGTGGCTGGAGTTCTGGGCGACCTGGTGCGCACCCTGCAAGGTGATGGACGCGGAGGTCTACACCAACGACGACGTGATTCAGGCCTCCCGGCGGTTTGTCCCGGTCCGGATTGATTTCGACAAGAAGGGCGTGATCGCCCGCAGATACAACGTCACCTCGCTGCCAACCTTCGTGTTCACCGATTCCGATGGCGACGAGCTGTTCCGATACAGCGGGGCGATTGCCGCGGCGCCGATGGCCGAACTGCTGCGATCGCTCCCCGAAGACGTGACGGAGTTCAACCGCTTCAGCCGGATACTCGCGGCAGACAGGAACAACTTCGAGGCCCTCGCGGGCATGGGAGCCGCGCTGAAGGCGGCCGGCTTGTTCCGGACCTCCAACGAGTACTACAAGCGAGCGCTGGCGCGCAGCCTGGCGGGCACCGGGGCGGCGTCGAGAGAGTCCGTTCTCGCGGCGATGGGCGCGAATTATCTCGAGGTCCGCGCGGGACGGTTGGCGGCCGATGCCTTTGCGAGATGTCTGAAGGAATTTCCCGGCAGTCCGCACGTGTTGGAATGGCAGCTCAACCTGGGACGGGCCTACGCCCTGGACGACAATAAAGCAAAGGCCAGAAAATATCTCGAGGCGTTCATTCGAGATCATCCGGGCAGCCCGCAAGCCGAGACGGCCAGGCGCCTGCTTGAACCGTCGTAGCCGACACCGAGACAGAGACCGAGACCGAGCAACAGGAAGAGACGAACGTGCAGAGATGGCCATAGTCACCACATCGAGTTCGGATGCCGCGATTCCTCAGCGGCGCAGCGAGACCACGGCATTCAACGTGCTTGCGGCGATCAGCTTCTCGCATCTGCTGAACGACACGATTCAGTCGCTGATTCCCTCGCTGTACCCGATTCTGAAGACGTCCTTCGCCTTGAGTTTTTCCCAGGTCGGCCTGCTGACGCTGACGCTGATGCTGACCGCGTCGTTGCTTCAACCGGTCGTCGGCCTCTACACGGATCGCCGGCCCGCGCCGTATTCGCTCGTCCTCGGCATGGGCTTTTCGCTCGTCGGCCTGCTGCTGCTGTCGGTCGCCGGCACGTTTGGCTGGCTCCTTGCGGCGGCCGGACTGGTGGGCGTCGGTTCGTCGGTGTTTCATCCCGAGTCGTCGCGGATCGCGCGCATGGCCTCAGGCGGGCGACATGGCCTCGCGCAGTCGCTCTTCCAGGTCGGGGGGAATGTCGGGTCCTCGTTCGGTCCGCTGCTTGCGGCGTTCCTGGTCGCCCCACGCGGGCAGTCGAGCATCGCGTGGTGCTCGCTCGTGGCCCTGCTCGGGATGATCGTGCTGTGGAGGATTGGCAACTGGCACAGCGATCAGCGGTTGGAGCAGGCGGCGACCCGCGCCGGCGCCCCGCCGGCGGTGGCTCGACAAAAGATCTCGCCTCGCCGGGTGGTCTTGTCGCTCTCGATTCTCGCGGCGCTGATCTTCTCGAAGTACTTCTACCTGGCCAGTCTGACCAGCTACTACACGTTCTATTTGATTTCCAAGTTTCATGTGTCGGTTCGAACCGCCCAATTCGATCTGTTCATCTTCCTGGGCGCAGTCGCCGCCGGCACCATACTGGGCGGACCCATCGGCGACCGCCTGGGCCGCAAGTACGTCATCTGGGGCTCGATCCTTGGCGTGTTGCCGTTTACGCTCCTCCTCCCGCACGCCAGTCTCTTCTGGACGCCCGTGTTGACGATGGTGATTGGTTTGATTCTGGCGTCGGCGTTCTCCGCGATCGTCGTCTACGCGCAGGAGCTGGTGCCGGGACGCGTAGGCTTGATTTCCGGGGTGTTCTTCGGCTTCGCGTTCGGGATGGGCGGGCTGGGCGCCGCGGTGATGGGGCTGCTCGCGGATCGCGTCGGCATCGAAACGGTGTACGCGATGTGCGCATTCCTGCCGATGATCGGTCTGCTGGCGGCGTTTCTCCCGGATGTCGAAACCACCAGCCGGTCGAGGAAAAAGCCGGCAACGTGAGCGTCGATCCCACCTGGTTGTTCCTGTCGTTGATTCCGAGCGGCATCGGGTTCGTGTTGTTCGTGTACGGCAAGAAACAAGAACGCTGGCCACAACTCGCCGCGGGCATCGCATTCATGGTGTATCCCTATCTCGCCACGAGCACTTCCGCGCTCACGATTGTCGGTGTCGCGATTGGTGGCGCGCTGTGGCTGGCGCTTCGGGCGGGCTGGTGAACAGGAAGAAGAAGGGAATGGCTTTGTCACCCGGTTCATTGAGCGCACGGTGAGATCCAGCGGCTCGTCAGTGTGCCATCGAGGCATTTATCGAGGCGGACCCCCCGGCTCAAAGCGCTATCTGAGCTTTCTGAGCGCCGGCGGCTCGAAGTACCCGATCGAGCTGTTGAAGGACGCTGGCGTGGACTCCCAATCAAAGGGTTAATGTATAGTTGCGGGGAGGGTTCGCCTTCCCACAACTCCGCCCTCCTCTGAACGATCAAGCGGCGGCGATCCGGGTCCGTGCGCCAACCGCGGCTCCCCCGCGCCCGCAAGCAGGTGCAGTGCAGATGTCCTCAGCGGCCTCTGACAACGCGGCGCTTCGGGTTGCTGCCGCTGCATCGTCTGACGGCGCCATCATCACGCAGGATCTGACGGGGACGATTACCTCTTGGAATCGTGCGGCCGAGCAAATCTTCGGACACAGCACGACCGAGGCGGTTGGGCAATCGATCCGGCTCATCGTCCCACCGGAACTCCACGGTGAGAACGATGACATCCAGCGGCGGATCAACGCCGGCGAGAGCCTCGACCACTACGACACCGTCCGCATCCGTAAAGATGGCCGGCAGATCGACGTGATGTTGACCGTCTCGCCGCTGGCGACGGCCGGCGGCGAGATTGTCGGCGCCTCCCAAATCTCGCGTGTCATCACGGAACGCAAACGGCTCGAACGCGAGGCCCGGTATCGTGCCGCGATCGTCCAGTCGCGCGACGATGCGATTATCAGCAAGGATCTCACAGGGACGATCACGTCATGGAATCGCGCGGCAGAGCGGCTGTTTGGCTATACAGCTGCCACGGTTATCGGGCAGTCGATTCGATTGGTCATTCCTGCCGATCGCCAGGCGGAAGAGGATCGATTGCTGGACATCGTGCGGCGAGGCGAGATCGTGGACCACATCGAGACCATCCGATCGCGAAAAGACGGGTCTCTCGTGCCGGTTTCGCTCAGTGTGTCGCCGATTCGATCGGGGAACGGGACGATCGTCGGCATCTCGAAGATCGCACGTGAGTTCCCCGTGACCCGACGCCTTGAGGCTTTGCTCACCACCGGAGCCTTGCCACGGGCGATTTTCAACAGCGCGACTCTCTCGAGCATCGCCACGGACGCGGACGGCGTCATCCAGATCTTCAACGTCGGCGCCGAACGCATGCTGGGCTACGCAGCCGCCGAGGTCATGAACCGGATCACGCCGGCCGACATTTCCGATCCGCAGGAAGTCATCGCGCGGGCCAAGGCGTTGAGCGTCGAGCTCGCCACGCCAATTGCGCCGGGCTTCGAAGCCTTGGTGTTCAAGGCCTCACGCGGCATCGAGGACATCTACGAGTTGACCTACATCCGCAAGGACGGCAGCCGCTGGCCAGCGGTCGTGTCGGTTGCGGCCCTTCGGGACGCTCGAGACGTCATCATCGGCTACTTGCTGATCAGCATGGACAACACCGCGCGCAAGGAGGCGGGGGAGCAGTTGCGCTTGCAAAGCGCGGCTCTGGACGCCGCTGCTAACGCTATCGTCATAACCGACCGCTCAGGCCTCATTCAATGGGTCAACCCGGCATTTTCAGAGCTGACCGGCTATGCGGCGGAAGAAGCCGTGGGCAGGAATTCGCGGGAGCTGGTCAAGTCGGGTCAACACGATCGAGCGTTCTATAAGAACCTGTGGGATTCGATCCTGTCCGGACGGGTCTGGCGCGGTGAAATTGTCAATCGCCGGAAAGATAACAGTCTTTACACAGAGGAACAGACCATCACACCGGTGCGGGATTCACGGGGCGAGCTCAGCCACTTCATCGCCGTGAAGCAGGACATCACGGAGCGTAAACGCGCCGAGGAGGCGTTCCGCAAGGGCGAGGAGCAGCTGCGGCAGGCCGAGATACTGAGCCGAAGCCTGGTCGAGCATGTCCCGCAACGCATGCTCGTCAAAGACCTGAACTCCAACTACGTGTTCTGCAACTCCGTCTATGCGCGGGATTTAGGGATTGAGCCCACGCAGATCGTGGGCAAGGACGACTTCGCGTTCTTTTCCAGGGAACTTGCCGAAGGGTACCGAGCCGACGACCGGCAGGTCATGACCGAGGGGAACATCAGGACCCTGGACGAGCGATACACCGTGGCTGGAGTGGAGCACTGGATCCATACCGTCAAGGTGCCCTACCGCGACGAGCGCGGAGAGATCATCGGCGTGCTGGCATTACTCGAGAACATTTCCGAGCGCAAGCGGGTGGAATTGCAGCATGAGCGGCTGGTCGCGCTGGTTGAAGCCAGCCCGGATTTCATTGGCTACGCCGATCCGAAAACCACGCAGATCAAGTACATCAACAAGGGCGGCCGGAGGATGTGCGGAATCGGGGAAGACGAGGACGTCGGGAGGCTCACGCTTGGCGATCTGCACCCGGCGTGGATGGACCGACGCCTGGCCGATGTGGTCTTGCCCGCAGCGGAACGCAACGGCCTATGGGAGGGAGAGGGCGCATTCCTGCACCGAGGCGGCCACGAGATCCCGGTCTCGATGGTCTTCCTCGCCCATCGAGGCGCCGACGGAGAAGTCGATTTCTTCCATACGGTTTCGCGCGACATCACCCAGCGGAATCAGGCCGTTGAGGCACTGCGTAAGGCCGAAGAGCGCACTCGATTTGCGCTGCAGGCGGCCAACGTCGGGATCTGGGACTTGGACGTCCTTACCGGGGCGGCCCGATGGTCCGAGACCCTCGAGGCCCAGTTCGGCTTGCCGCCGGGGACGTTTGCCGGGACATTCGAGGCGTTCGTCGAACTCGTTCACCCCGCCGATCGCAAGGCGCTTCGCGAGACGGTTGCGAACGCCATGAAGACTGGCGCCGATTTCTCGATACTTCACCGCTCGATCTGGCCTGACGGCACGGTGCGGTGGCTGAGCGGCGCGGGACGCATCCTCCTCGGCTTGCACGGCGAGCCGGTGCGCGGCCTGGGTATCTATCAGGACGTCACGGGGCGCAAGCAGGCGGACGAGACGCGCGCTCGCCTGGCAGCCATTGTCGACTCGACTGATGACGCGATCGTCAGCACGGCGCTGGATGACACCATCCTCACCTGGAACCAGGGCGCCGAACGACTGTACGGCTACACGGCGAACGACATGATTGGCCGGAGTCGCGCGCTCGTCGTGCCGGCCGGAGCGAGCGCCGAACTCACCGCGGCAATGTGGGACAAGGCAGCCCGCGGAGAAGGTGGTGAGCCCTTCGAAACGCAATGTGTGCGGAAGGACGGGTCGACTATTGACATCTCCCTGACGATCTCTCCGATGACAGATAGCACCGGGCGCGTCACCGGGGCGTCTACGATCGCGCGGGACATCAGAATCCGGAAGAAGGCCGAGGCTGAACTCCAGCGCCTCAACGATGAGATCCAGCTTCAACGAATGCGCGTATTCAAAGCGACGATTCGGACCGTCCAGGATATCGTCAACAACTTGCTCAATGGTTTCCAGATCGTTCGCCTCGAGGGGGAAGGTCATCTGCCGGCCGAATTGCTGACCCTGGTCGATCGGATCGTCCAGGAGGCTGGCGTGAAACTGCAGATGCTCGGAGACCTTGAGACCGTCAGCGAGAAGGAGATGGCCATCGGCACGGGGATTGACTATCCGGGTGGAGGCTTTTGAATACGGGCACGGGAACACCGTGCCGGAGCTCAACGCGGTTGGCATGCGCAGCCTCGCTGCTCAAGTCCTTCCACTCTTTTCCCACGCGTAGCCCGGCTCCGTGGTCAGCCGGCCGTCTTCGACCGGCATGCCGACGGTGAAGTGATACAGACTCTGGAAGGCGTGTCCTTGAAGACCCAAAGTATCGTGAACCGGATTGTCGTAGAAGCATCCGATACCGGTCGCCCGTGCGCCGGCGGCTTCGGCCTCGAGGTACAGGACCTGACCGACGACACCGGATTCCCAGAACAGATGCCGGTAGAACGATGCGCCGTAGCGCTCCAGGCCGGCGTCGAAGTCGGCGACCATTCCCAAACTGAAGAAGCCGTCGGCGGCGATGGCCTGATCGCAGCTGAGACGCGCTGCGAGCGCGCGACAGGCTCCGCGCGCCAGGGAGAACAACGGCAGCGTCTCGTGCGCCGTTTCCCAGAGAAACTCGCGGCCACAGGCCGCTCGCAGCCGCTCGAGCACCTCGGGATCGCGCGCCAGCAGATAGATGCCTGGCTCGAGACGGTCCACGCGGTGGACGAAGATCACGAGGTGAATCTTCGCTGGCCACCACAACACGTTCCACGGTGCGCGAGGCTCAGGCATGACGCGCGCCATGATCTCGAAAAAATCTGAGTGCGCGAGAGTCGACAGGCCATCGAACGCCACCGCGCTTCGGCGTTGGAGGATCAGCGCGCGCGGATCAAGTGCTCGACGGCTTCCGGCGGCGGTCGATTCCGGCGTGATTCCGGCGCTCATCTCCGAACTTCCGGAATCTTCAGTCGCACGCGCCCCGAGCGCGCGGTCGCGGCTGACGCTGGCATCCAAGGGTGGGGCGGCGTCAAAAGGTTGATCGGGACGGCCAGGATCTTCCGTTGCTCGAGCGATTTCCTCGATGAACGTCCAGTCGACGTGGTCCTCGCTCAACTGGCCGGCCATGCCTGACCATTGGCCGCGGCGGACCGCTTCCACGAGCGCGGTCGGATCCGTGAACAGATCGGGGTCTCCCGGTGCGCGGAGCGCGACGATGCAGCCCGGCTCTTCGCGTTCGGCGTCGACGAAGTCCTCGTCGCGATCGATGCCGGTCAGCGTGCCGATGGCGCGCTGCGACCAGGCTGGCAGCAGGACGGCGTGCCACCCGACCAGCGCCGCGGCCGCGCTGATCGCGCCGATGGCGTGTCCCAGATCGTGCTGACAATAACGAAACGCGCGTTCGCCGTATTTCCACGCCTCGCGCCAATGAATGGACGTGAACGCGACCAGCACGACCGCCCCTGGCGCGCCGGCCTCCGAGGCCCACGCGGCCGCGTCAAACGCGCATCGCTGCTCAAGCGCATGCCGATCGGCTGAGTAGTGATAGACGGCGGGCGAGTCGGCGAGCCCGCGGAGAGGCCCGCAGGCGACGTAGGCTTCCGTCGGATGCAGATTCCCGCTCGATGGGTTCACACGCAGCGACCAGCGTGACTTGTCGAACCGCTTCCACGCCGAGAGCCCGAATGCATGGCGCAGCACATCGCCGAGGACCGCAGCCGTCAGCGGTTCTGCCGGTCCTTGCGGCTCGAACAGCCGACGATGGGTCGTTCGAGGGCTGTAGCCCTCGCCGGCTCCTGGCAGCCCGCCGTCACTCCTTGCCCGCGGGGCGCCTCGCCCGTCTCGGTGCGACGCCAGACCTTCACCACGGGCTGCGAGAAGCGCCGGGTAGAGCGGAAAAACAGGCGCGTTCGCAAACGCGCGAAACGGGCGCGGTTGCGACGCCCAGTCCAGGTAACCGAGCGATCGCGCGAAATGTTGGAAGTCGTGCTTGGTGCCGTCGTGGTACCGATGGACGGGTTCAATGGCGGCTGTGGTTGCGTGCGGCTGCTCGCCGTTCATCAGTTCGTGGCGCGTGCGGTCAATGACGCCTCTTCCTATTTGTGCGTGTTCTCGTACCACTTCAGGTTCCAGGGGTCCGAATTGTCGATGCAGATGACGTCCATTTTGCGATCGCCGTTGATGTCGGCCGTCACGCAGCCGTTGGCCGCGATTGCCCCGTCGAGCAGCATGCGGTTCCAAGTCTGACCGGCGGGATCGGCGGCTTTGTAGAAAAACGCGCCGGGCTTGAATCCCCGCGCTGTTCCAGGTCCGCCGCGCGTGCCGCCGGAGACGATTTCGTGCGTGCCGTCGCCGTCGCTGTCGACGAGCACCAGCGCATGCGAGTTGAACAACTGGCTGTCGATGACGTTCCTTGACCAGCCACCCTGGCCATCGTCGGTATAGACCACGACCATGTTGCCGTGAAACGGTTCGTTGGTGACGAAGAACTTCTTCTTGTTCAGCATTCCGACCGCGATGTCGCTGGATCCGCTGAGCGGCCACTCTTTCGGATTGCCTTTCACGATCTCGGTTCGCGTCCACGCGCCGCTTGGTCCGAGGCTGTGCGCGAAGACGCCGGTGTAGCCGGCGGTCAGCACGTCCGCGCGGCCATCACCGTCCCAGTCGCCGATGAATAAGCCATGGACGACGCCGAGATTGGCTTCGGTGATGGTCTCGGGCTTCCATTCCGGCGGCCGATACGCTTTCAACGGCGTCGCGGAGTGATCGGGGTCGGCAAATCCTTCGCGGGCTTTCGCGCCGAGAATCGGTGCGTTGATCAGGACTTTCTGGCCGCCGATGTCGGCGAAGCGGATGCGATGAGACGAGGGGATGGCGTCGATCTCTTTCAGCGTCCACAGCGCGGTCGGGTCGCCGTTGGACTTGAGGATGGCCACGTTGCCCGGGCTGTTGGCTGTGGCTGGGTTCGTGCTGAAGCCGTAGGCGAGGGCGATCTCCGGAATGCCGTCGCCGTCGGTGTCCATGGCGGACATGTTGATCATCCGAGGCGCGCCTCTGATGATGACATGCGGTGTCCAGTACGGATTCTCGTACCAGATCAACTCGGGCATGTTGGAGCCGAGCCCAATCAGATCGATCTTGCCGTCCTTGTTCATGTCGGCGGCGACCACCTGGTAGCCGCCGCGGAGCCCGGATGCCACGATGTGGGCGTAGAACGGCGCGGGGGGATCGGTGGGCCCAGGCGGTGTCTGCGGGGCGGGTGGGGTCGGGGCCTGCGTGGCCCACACCGTGAGGCCCAGCGACCAGACAGTCGCGGCAACGATGAACAACTGCTTGACTCGCATGCGCCCTCCCGCTCCAGAGATTATGAACAGTCCCGCCAAGATCCTACTCGCGAACTGAACCACTTGCGCCAGAGGTTTGTTGTCGAGAGTTTTGGAACCACGAAGATCACAAAGAACACTTAGGACCCTGGCGGAAATTAGGCTGCCACCTTCGCCGTCGATGCATCCCGCCGGGCTGCGTTGCTCGTCGCTTGCATACTCCCGGTATGCGCGCTCCTCACGCCTTGCCGGGCGGGCGCCTCGACGCCCAAGCTGACAGCTTAATTCCCGCCAGGGTCCTAATCCTACTTTGTTAGATCCGATATTTGTGCCCGGCATGATACACGGCCGCAGGTTC
>JBDTVS010000057.1:0-13112 GCA_040007095.1 Acidobacteriota bacterium | reverse complement strand
CCGCGTTGGGGTGGAGGAGGGATGCCCCGCCCGGAAGACGTCCTAAAGCGTCGGATGCAGGACACGAGAGCTGGCCGCCCCTCGGAGCGGCGATTTGCACACCTTTCTCGTGATCACGACGCGTCTGTCGAGGAGTGTCGTTGTGATCATGGTTAAATCGAATCCTGCGTTCCAGCTGGTGACAATCAATGAACGACGAGGCGTCTCACAAGATCCGCTTGGTCATTCTTGGCACCAGCCTCTTCGTGCCGGAAGTCACCGACCTCGCCGAAGAAACGGGACAGTATGTCGTCTGCGCGTTTGTCGAGAACTTCGATCGCGAAAAGACGCGTCAGCCCTTCCTCGGCCGGCCAGTCATCTGGATTGACGACGCCGCGCCATTGGCTGCGACGCACGAGGCCGTCTGCGGCCTCGGCACCACCCGCCGGAAGGGCTTCATCGAGCACGCGGCATCGCTGGGGTTCCGATTCGCTCGCATCGAACATCCCGGCGCCCGCGTATCGAGCACCAGCTCGGTCGGCGCCGGGTCGGTGCTCAACGTCGGCGTGATCGTCGCCTCGCATACCCGCCTTGGCCGGCACGTCATCGTCAACCGTGGAGTGCTCATCGGCCATCACACGACGGTTCACGACTATGTGACGATTTCGCCGGGGGCGAACATCGCCGGCGCCGTCACCATCGGAGAAGGCGCGTACATTGGGATGGGCGCGATCGTGCTGGATCGGGTGACGATCGGCGCTCATGCGGTTGTTGGCGCGGGCGCCGTGGTCACGCGAGACGTTCCCGATTGCGTGCAGGTGATGGGCGTGCCTGCAAGAGTGACCAGGGAAGCATCGCCGAACGGTCGTGCACGTGAGCACTAGCGACAGTGTCGTGGGGGATCGACCGACGCAAATCGAGGCGAACAATCGCTTCCAGATCGACTATTGCGAACACGCCATCAGCCGGACGATTCTTCCCAGGAAATCGAGGCACCTCACACGACAGCTCTTCGAAATGATGCGCGCGGCGTCGATTACCCGCGCCGATCGCGTGCTCGAAGTCGGATGCGGCATGGGCCGCTTCACACTGTTGCTGGCAGAGCGCGGTGTGCAGGTCGAAGGGCTCGATCTCTCGCCCGGGCTGCTGGACCGCCTCCGAGCGCACGGCGGATTGCAGGTTGGCATCCCGCTGCACTGCGCGGATGCGCTCGAGCCGCCGGCGTCGCTGCACGACTCCTACGACGTCGTCTTGGGTTTCTTCGTCCTTCACCATCTGAGGGACATGACCGACGCCATTGCAGCGATGTCACAAATGCTCAAGCCGGGCGGGCGGCTGGTGCTTCTGGACGCCAACGGCTGGAACCCGCTCTTCTATCTTCAGATGCTGATGACGCCGGGAATGACGTGGCAAGGCGACAAGGGGATGACGCGGATGCGGCCGGGCGTGGTCTTCGGCGCGATGCGGAATGCCGGCCTTGTCCGGCCCGCCTTGTCTCGATTCGGCTTCCTCCCAGCCTTCGTTGTCGACCGGCCCTGGGGCTCGCGGCTGGACCTCGCCATGGAGCGTCTCGCGTTGCCGGACGTCTGCCACGCATTTCAGATCTTCAGTGCCGAGCGTCCCGCGGCGGGCATTAGTTAGCAGCCCGTGGTAAAAGTCCGTCTGCATTCGGCGAACGCTGCATCCCGCTTCCCACCCCAACGCGGGTGCCGCGTTGGGGACCCCGGGCCTCGCGGCGTTGCTCAACGCTCAAATACTCCCGGTATTCTCGCGTTTCACGCCTCGCGATCCGGGCGCATCGCCCGCCTCGGTGCGACGACGGACTTTCACCACGGGCAGCACGGCTTGATGGATCATGCCTGAGTGGTCGACAGTCTCATCGTCGAAGGTGCCCCGGTACAGCGTGGTCATTCCCGTGTTCAACAGCGCGGACATCGTGGAGACGACGATTCGGCAGACCATCGCATTCTTCGAAAGGCACGGCTGGAGCTGCGAGATTATCGCGGTCAACGATGGGAGCACCGATCGCAGTTGGGATGTTCTGTGTGAGACAGCGTGCACCACCACGTGCGTGACGGCCATCGATCTGGCTTCCAATCACGGGCAGCACGCCGCCACCCTGTTCGGGCTCGCGCGCACCACGGGCGACTTCGTCGTCACGCTCGACGACGACCTGCAGCAGCCGCCCGATCAGATTGTGCGTCTGGTCGAGCAGGCGGAAGAGGGACACGATCTGGTCTGCGGCCGATTCCGGCAGACTGGGACGCCGGTGCGTTGGCTCGGGAGCCGGACGGTCGGACTTCTCGACCGATGGCTCTTCGACAAACCGCCAGGCTTCGTCTTCACCAGCTTTCGCCTGATGCGGCGCGAGGTGGTCGATCGCCTGTGCGCCTATCGTTTACGCGATCCGTATCTGCGAGGCCTGCTGGTGCGATGCGCCTCCCGCCCGGCCAACGTGTGGGTCGAGCACCGACCGCGGCCGGTGGGGCGCAGCGGGTACGGCGCCAACAAGATCGCACGCTTTGGCATGACCATGGCGCGGACGTATCTGGAACTCAGGCGCAGCGCTCTGCCTTCGCCGCCGCCGATCATCGAGATTCGCGAGGTGGTCGGTCAGTAGGGTTCGTCCCCGCGGCCTTTGCGGTCTCGGCGTTGAACGTCGTGCTTGTTCACACGCGCTAGCGCAGAGCAGGCGGGAACCGAAAATCCGCCATGTTGGCGTCGAGCTGCACGCCGGCACTGTTGATCGCCATCGATGTGGCCCGATAGCCGCCGACGGCGATCAGCGCATCGAGCAGTTGCCTGGTGTCGAGGCCGTTGGCGAGCGCAGCCCAGGTATCGTCCGAAACGCGGTCGTCTCGATAAAGTTCGTCGGTGGCACGCAGCAACGCGGTTTCGATCGGATCACCGCCGCCGCTGTCCGGCCCCGCCACGATGCGTGCCACATCCGCGTCGTTCATGCCGGTCCGTCGGCCGCTGCGTGAATGGGCCGCCCATTCGTACTCGGAGCGGCACAACACGCCGATGCGCATGAGCAGCAATTCCCGCTGTCGGGCTGTCAGGGTCGTCGCGTTGAGGATGTGCTGATTGATCGGCCCTCGCAAGCGATCGGCGGCTGGATTGCGCACGAACGTGACGAACACATTGGCGGCGCCGCGTCCTTCTCCATTCGGATCGAATCTCTTGCGCTGCTCCGGCGTCCACTGGTCGGGCCGGAGTGGAGGAATCCGCGCCTCTTTGCCGATCAGGCGCAGGTTGGTGCGCGTGGCGGCGACCGTAAATGGGATGCCGGAGGGCAGACGATCCAGCAGATTCGACTCGACTTCCACACCGAGTGAGTTGATGGCCCCTGCGTGCAAGGTGACCGCGCCGACGGTATCCACCAGGTCGATCAATTGGTTGGTGTCGTAGCGCACCGCCAGTGCACGCCAGGTCGCGTCCGAGACGAACGAGTCCACGTGCAACTCGTCCGCGGCCCGCAGCAGCGTGGTCTCGAACCCGTCCCACCCCTTTGCATCGACTCCTTGCGCGATGCGTTTCAGGTCTTCGTCCGTGAGTCCGGCTTGGCGCGCCGTGCCGGCCCGGTGGGCCCATAGATAGTTGGACCGCGTGAGCCAGACCGTGCGCAGACCGACAATCGCCCGGTGACGCGGAGGGAGTGTCGAGTCATTCCAGACGTAGTGCTCGTAGGGGAGGACGTGCTCCGCCAGGACCGGATGGTTGAGGTACGTGCCAACCGCATTGCGCATGCCGGACGAGGCGAGCTTTGCCGCGAGCGATTGCTGCTCGCTGCTCCTTTGACCCTCCGGTACGGGCCCGATTCGCGGCCCGGCGGCGTGGGACGGCACCTGGAGGACAAGTATCGTACTCAGGACGAGCGATGCGCAGATGAATCTCATGACCGCTCCTTCGCAGTGATGTCGCGAGCGCGTTCAGCGGGCGGCTGCGGCGGGACGCTGAATCAGCTCGATCCGGTTGCCGGCAGGGTCGACGGCGATGCCGATGACCACGCCGGTATTCCCGAATGGGCGCGGGTCGCCGGCCATCGAGCCGCCAGCTGCCTTGATCGCCGCCGCGGTGGCATTCATGTCTGTGACATTCAGGATCACGTGGGCGATCGGATCCTTCACGGTGTCGTCGGCACGGTGCATGATCACGATCGGGAGACCTCGATTGGCCTTGGCCGCTTCTACCGTGGCGCCGAAGTTCACGAAGATCTCCGGCCCGCCGGTGACTTCTATGCGGTTGACCTCCTGCATGCCGAACGCAGACTGGTAGAACTTGGCCAGCGTCACGGTGTTCGCCGCCGCGATTCGTACTGAATTCATGGTCACGTCGGCGTGCGCGGCACTTGCCACCAAAACCGCCAGGCACGCACCCACCACGATTGTGTCGATTCTCTTCATTGCAGTCCCCCAAGGTTGTCCGGGTTGGATCCTGGTTTCCGACGCGATGATAGCGCCTCCAGCCCTCCAGTTATTGTCGAAAGACCGGCGCGTTCGGATCCATATGTTTGGAGACTCCATCCAACGCCGTGTTTCACGGCGAGTTGCGGTCTTGCGCGCGCCCAAATGTCGAAAAAGAATTCCTAAGTGTGTGGTAGCTTCTTCGCCACGGTAGACCATTCCGAATCGCCGACAAAGTCGTGGGAAGTCCCTTGCTAACACGCCCGAGCCAGGCACGGACGGCCCACGAAGTCCTGGAGGTTGAGCATGCACCGAGTCGTGAAGGTAGTAATGGCGGTTGCAGGAATACTGTTGGCACCCAGTATCCTGTTCGCCCAGGCAACGATCGCCGGCGTCGTCCGAGATGCCTCGGCCGCCGTACTCCCCGGAGTGACCGTCGAAGCGACGAGCCCCGTACTTATCGAGAAGTCACGTAGCGTGGTCAGCGACGGCACCGGACAGTACCGCGTGACCGATCTGCCGCCAGGCACCTATGTGGTGACCTTTTCGCTCTCAGGTTTCAGCACCGTGAAACGCGAAGGCCTGGCGGTGTCAGGCTCCGGCGTCATCCAGGTCAATGTCGATTTGCGCGTCGGAGGGCTGCAGGAAACCGTCACCGTCTCCGGAGAGGCGCCCGTCGTCGACACGCAGTCGGTGCGCCGCGAGGTGGTGCTGAACAATGAAACGTTGAACACGCTGCCGGCGACGCGAGGCTATGGCGGCGCGCTGGCAGCGGTTCCGGCGCTGAATATCGGCGGTGTGGCGGGGGGCGGCGCAAACAGCGCGCCGACCACGCCGAGCATGATGTTCTTCACCGCGCACGGCGGCGCCAGCGGCGAAGGCCGGTTGACGACCAATGGGCTGACGGTGGCCGCGCCCTTCGGCGGCGGCGGCGTTTCGGACGTGACCTACGACATCGCGAACGCAGAGGAAATGCAGGTGCTCATTTCGGGCGGCCTGGGCGAATCCGAGACCGGCGGGCCGATGATCAACATCGTTCCCAAATCGGGCGGCAACCAGTTCCGTGGCGCGGGGTTCTTCAGCACCGCTGGTGATTGGGCGACGTCCAACAACGTCGACGACCAACTGCGCAGCTTCGGCATCACGCAGCCGCCCACGCTCCGCAAGAACTGGGATGTGAGCGGAAGCCTCGGCGGCCCGGTCAAGAAGGACCGCCTCTGGTTCTTTACCAACGTCCGCAACTGGGGCAATGCTGCCGTCGTCGACGGGATTTTCGCGAACCGCTTTGCCGGCGACGCGTCGCATTGGGATTACGCGGCGAATCCGTCGATCGAGGCCCGCAACACGGAGTCGCGCCAGATCTACGCCGGCCGTTTGACGGCCCAGATCTCCCCACGCAACCGGGTGACGTTCTCGCACGATTACCAGCACCGGTGCAGCGGATCGTCGCTGACCGGAAACGGCGCGGGCTGTCGTCAGGCGGGTTCCGATTGGGTCGGGTCCGGGCGGACATTCGGCGCCGATACCGTGTCGCCGGAATCATTCCCCGGCTATCACGACTTCCCGTACAACACCACCCAGCTCACGTATTCGGCCCCGATCAACAGCCGGCTCCTGCTCGAGGCGGGATTCTCCCGATTCGCGTACGACTACGCGAGGTTCGGCATGGCGGCGCCCGACGGGTTGATGAACCTCATTCCGGTCACCGAGCAGAGCGGCATCTACGGCCGTCCGCAATTCACCTATCGCGGGGTGTTCGATCCGCTCGATTTCGGCTTCAACGACAACAAGGCGCTGCAATCGGCGTGGCGTGCAGCACTGTCCTACGTGACGGGTGCACATAACCTGAAGGTCGGCTACCAGGGCTACTTCTCGGCGGTGCACAACGGGCGCGTGCCGAACAACACGCAATTGCGCTACACGTTCAACAATCAGGTGCCGATCAGCGTCTCGTATTTCCTGGCACCCCGCTGGGATCAGCACGATCGCACGGAGACGTTCGGGATGTTCGCTCAGGACCAGTGGACGGCCGGGCGGCTGACGCTGCAAGGTGCCGTACGCTTCGACCGCGCGTGGAGCTGGGCGCCGGCCGACGGCAATGGCGCCACGGGCACGTCGCGCTTCAACCCGCTGCCGATTTCTTTCGGTGAAATCGTCAGCGTGCGCGGCTACAACGACATCACGCCGCGCCTCGGGATGGCCTACGACGTGCGAGGCAACGGCAAGACCGCGATCAAGATCAACGCCGGCAGGTACCTCGAGGCGGCGACGGCCGACGTCATCTACAGCTCCAACAATCCGGCCGCGCGCATCGTCACGCGCATCGGTTCAGGCGCCGGCAGCGCGGCCCGCGGCTGGACCGACGGCAACGGCAACTACGCCGTGGACTGCGACCTGCTGAACCCGGCAGCGCAGAACAACCTCGCCACCGGCGGGGACCTGTGCGCGTCGGTCGGCGGCAACAACCTCAATTTCGGCAACGCCAATCCAAACAGCACGACCGTCAATCCCGCGATTCTCGGCGGCTGGGGAGTCCGTCCCTACGACTGGCAGTTCGGCGCCTCCGTGCAGCACGAGCTCCTGCCGCGGGTGTCGATCGAAGCCGGCTACACGCGCCGCTGGTGGGGAAACTTCTTCGTCACGGACAACGTGCTGACAACGGCGGCCGACTACGACTCCTACGCTATTGCCGTTCCGCAGCACGCCAACCTGCCGGGCGGCGGCGGCACGGCGTCCTTCGTCGCCATTACGCCGGCGGCAAACGCGCGGGGCGCGCAGAACTACATGACGAGCGAAACCGACTACGGCAGCGCGCGCACGTCGTACTGGCAGGGTGGCGACTTCACCGCGACGGCACGGTTGGCCAACGGTCTCACCGTGCAGGGCGGCACCAGCACGGGACGCGCAGTTCGGAACAACTGTGACGTGACAAAAGCGTTGCCGGAGCTCCTGGGCACGGCTCGGGTCGATTCCTGCGCCGTCACGGAAAAGTGGTCGACCTCGTTCAAGGGCCTCGCCTCGTACACGCTCCCCAAGGTCGGCGTGCTGGTCAGCGCCAGCATGCGGTCGCTCGAAGTGGCTCCCGGCGGAGGCGTGGCTACCAACGGGCTGTCGCTGGCCGCGAATTACGTCGTTCCGAACACCCTCATCGTGCAGTCGCTCGGCCGCCTTCCCGCCAACGCGCTCGCGACGGGGACGACCACCGTGAACCTGCTGAACCCGGGCGTGCTCTATACGCTGAACCGCATCAACCTGGTCGACATGCGCTTCGCCAAGATCATCAAGTTCGCAGGCAGGCGCATGGACGTCGGCATCGACTTGTACAACCTGTTCAACTCGAACGTCACCACCAGCTATCAGCAGACCTACGAGCAGCGGACCGACGGCGCTGCGTGGCTGACACCGACCGCGATCGCGTCGCCGCGACTCGCGCGATTGAACGTCACGCTGAACTTCTGATCGGATCAGGGCTGGGCCAACCACGGCCCAGCCCTGCACATACACGGGACCACCGTAGTGCTTCTCAGGCCCAGCGCCCTTCAAACGGGCAGGTAATATTCCGGCGTGAGCCGGACCGCGACACTATTTCGAGATCGGCTTGATGAACAGGCCGGCATCGAGCTGCGGGTTGATGTCCACCTTCTCGATCTGCGTCGTCACGCCGTCGGCAGGACTGATGCCGATGGTGCGGACAAGATAGGGAATCTTCACGCCGCCGACTTCGCGGTAATCGTCGTAATCAGTCTGCACCGCGTATTCCCCGAGCGCCGTGGCCGTCGCGGTGCCCCTGCGCAGGAGCAACCCGGTCTGCGTATCGAAAAAGAGCTGCTCGGGCAGGTCGCCGTCAGGATAGCCGACGATGAGATAGGCGTCGCGGTCGCGTACTTTGGCCGTGCCGCGCGTGATCATCCGTGGATAGGCCTGTTTCAGGTTCAAGGGCTCGTAGAAATCTGCAGTGCGCTTCACCCGCGACAACGGTGGCGCAGGCACGGCGCCGGTCACTTCCGCGACCACACCCCTGGCATCCTGACGCCATGCCACCGTCCCATCGAACCCGGATGATGTCGTGCCGCTGGCCGACTGCGATGTGATGACCCACTGATTGGGCGCCTTGAAATACTGCTGCGTCAGCGCGTGAACGGCGGGGCCGACGGCTCGCACGTCGGCCGGCACTTCCGTCGTCGCGGTGATCTTGCGCGCGGTAATCCGCCGGAGCGCCTGCTCGCCGCCGAGCGCATTGATGTAGGTGGAGAGAATCTGTTCGGGGGGCGGGAGCGAGGACTTCTCTTTGGCGACGTACTCGCGAAACCGTTCCGACAGCACCGCATCCTGTCCGCCGGGCACGGGCGAGCCGTTGCCTTTGAACAGCACGCCAACGCCAAGCGCGGTGTATTGCCCGGTCGGCGTGGGAGTGGCGAGGGGAGTGCTGCTGCCGCGATGGCAGGTGAAGCAGGTCACCCTGAGCGAGTCGCCGAACGATGCTTTGTTCAGCGCCAGCGTCATCGTCATCATCTTGCGGGCGACGTCCTTCTTCTCGGTGTTGAGCGTGCGATTGGTTTCGTGACAGAACTCGCACTCCACGCCGAGCGAGGCGGAGATGACCCGCATCGTGGGAATCATCTGCGCCGTGGGAACGTCGGTGAGCACTTGAATCGTCCTGGCCGGCGCCTGCCCGATTGCGGCCCCGGCAGGTGTCCGGGACGGCTGCTGGCCGGCTGCCACTCCGGCGGTCGCAAGGATTCCCAGAATCGCGGCGGCTGCCTGCGTTGGAACCGATCTGCGGGGTCTCAACACCTGTGTCTTGGTCATGGTCGCGCATTCCTTCCGACTGGCGTGTCGCTCGGACGTACCACGGGCAATGCGGAGCATCATAGTCGGCGTGCCGCTCTGTTGAAAGGACGTCGCCGGCATACAAGGCGGCCGTCGACAGCAGGTCATGGCTGGTCGCGAACCGATGGAGCGTCGTGACGAGAAGAGGCAATCGAGGTGGCGTGTGTCCGTGACCGGCTCTATACTCTGCTCGACGACGACTGACGTGAAGTGTACTGCGGCCCCGCGGCTCGAAGACTGGCCCGGATAGTTCGACAGCTGAGAGGAATACTCACATGTCCAACGAAGAGCAGAGCCGGCGTGGATTTCTCAAGGACGCCGGGCTGGCGGCGGGTAGCCTCCTCGGGGCGACGGCCCTTCCCCAGGTGGCGGCGGCACAGGCCCAGAGTCGGAATACCGCAGCGCCGACGAGCAAGGGCGCACGTTTTCGCGCCGCTCTTGCCACCGGGCAGCCGCTCCTGCTTCCGGTCGTGGAAAGCATCATGCTGGCGCGGTTGTGTGAACTAGAGGGGTTTCATGGCGGCTTCATGGGCGGGAGCGGCATGGCCGCGAGGAACGCGCTGCCGAACACGAGCATCCAGACCGTCCAGGAAGTCATCGACTACGAAACGCACGTGATGTCGAACACCGACCTGCCCATCGTGGCGGACGGCGAAAACGGCGGCGGCAGCCCGGTGACCACCTATCGCACCGTTCAGCAGCTCGAGCGGGGCGGCGCAGCGGTGATCATGCTGGAAGATTCGACGGGTCCCGAGAGCGAGTACGGCGGAAAAGGCGTCGCGATGGCGTCCAAAGAAGTCATGGTCGGCCGGATCAAGGCGGCCGTGGACGCCCGCCGGGACGGGAGCACCATGATCCTGGCGCGCTGCGACAGGCCGGCGAAGGGCTATTCCGAGGCGGAAACGCTCGACCTGCTGACCGCTCTGTCGGAGGCCGGCGCCGACGCGTTCTTCATCAACGGATACACCCTTGATCAGCAGCAGCGCGCGAAGAGCGCCTTGAAGAAGCCGCTGATGATCGGTTCGAGCGGGCAGGCCGCCGAATGGCACGCCAAGGGCGTCGATATGGCCTTCTACCACATCGACGACATCGGCATCGGCGCGATGTACATCGCGCTGAAAGAGATGAAAGCCAAAGGTGGTCCGTTTGACGAGGCCGCCAAATGGCGGCTCCCGCGTGAACTGTCGGCCCGATTGATCCATCAGGCCGAGTGGCTCTCGCGGGCCCAGAAGTACGGCGTCGTGAAGTAACTCGTGGGTAGCAATACGGCGAAACGGCTGGCCGCAAGGTCGCTACGACGCGCCATGAACAGCGTCCGCATCGTGATCTCGGCGTTCATCGCCGTCCTCATCGCCGTCTCGACGATCGGCTGGATCTGGACCGGCAGTCACCAGTCTCCGTCTCAGGCGGCGGCGAGTCGAGTGGTGCTCACGCTTGGTATCGTGGCCGGCGTCGTGGGTCTGGTAGCCCTTTGGCGCCCTGACGCTCAGGGCGGCCGAGACTAGAGCCTTGTCGTTTGGACTATCGTGGTCCGGCAAAAGAGCCTGTTGGAAAATATGACGTTAAACGCGGAGACCGCAGCGGTAGAACGTTAAGATTGATCTCGGTGATCTCGGTGACCTCGGCGGTTGACCTCGAAGCTGAGAGACCCACCCGATCGAGGCGCGCAACAGGACCACGCCTGACACACAATGGTGGGGCGTGGTTTCGACTCGAAGGACGAATCTAGTGGAGGACGAAGGAGCATGTGTATGAGGTCGACAGGCATTTGGATCGCAGCGCTGACGTGTCTCGGCGCAATCGTGGTGACGGCCCAGACTCCGGCGCCTGCTGCGCAGACGGGACCGGGAGTGCAGGCCCTCAACGACTCGAAGTATCAGGCGTATGTCACCGCCAACTGTAAGAATCCGCCTCCCCCGCGCGTGGTTGGCCCCGGTCGACCTGCGGCGCCTCCTCCCATGCACAGGGAATACGCGGTGACCGCCATTCCGGGAGTGATCGCCGCGGGACAGACATGGAAGACTGTCTGGACCGGCACGGGCAACAATGCCGACGGCCCCGTCGCGACTCCCGACGGCGGGATGATGTTCGCGCAGAACTCCGACAGCAAGGTGCTGAAGCTCGACCGCAACGGCAACGTGTCCTTTCCGTACACGGACACGAATACCGGCGGAGCGCTCGCGATGAACAAGAAGGGTGATCTGTTTATCGTGCAGCGGGGGCTGCCGCAGGAAATCTGGCAACTGGCGCCCAAGCGCCAACGCCTGGCCAACAGCTTCATGGGCGACCCGTTGGATTGCGTGAGTACGTTGCTGAACGACTTGACGGCCGATAGCAAAGGCGGCGTCTATTTCACGAAGGGCGGAGTGCACTATGCCAACGCGAAAGGTGTCGTCACCAAATACGGCACGATCGGCGGCAACGGCATTATCTTGAGTCCCGATGAGAAGACGCTCTATGTCACTGGCCGACTCGGCGGCGGAGCCGGAGCCGGCGCGCCGCCCCCCGCTCCTGCACCCGGCGCAGCCCCAGGCGCCGCGCGGGGAGGTGGCGGCGCCGCAGGTGGACTGGTTGCGTACGATGTGCAGCCGGACGGTTCGCTGACCAACGAGCGTCAGTTCGCCATGGTTGGGGGAGACGGCAGCGCGGTTGACTCCCAGGGCCGCGTCTATTCCACCGGCGGCGGCGGCGTCCAGGTGGTCGACAAGGATGGCAAGTTCCTGGGGGAGATTCCCTCGCCGCTGCCGCTGATCACGGCGGCGTTCAGCGGCCCCGACAAGAAGACCCTCTACGGCGTGGCCAACAACCAGCAGTTCGACGAGATCTTCACGATCCAGATGATTGCCGAAGGCTACAAAGGCCGCGCCAAATAATCGTGACGTTGCCGGCTATCCGGAGCCCACTCTCGCCCTCCGGTCGGGCAGGAGTGGGCTCCGCGAGAGCTACTTCGGGATGTGATCGGTGGACTGCTCGTTTTCGTTGCAGATGAACTCGATCATCTCCTGGTCCACCATGATCCGCTGGTTCACGCGAACGGTGAACGGTTTCGTGTAGGCCTTCGGGTCGTCGATGGTCACGTCGATCTCGAGCGTCCCGAAGTTCGGGCGCCGGAACCGCTCGGTCATCTTGAGCGCATCCGAGTACGGGCTGCCGTTGACGTCGAGCCAGCCGGCCTTCTCGTCGCCGCGGAAGTTCGTGGTTTCCACCACCAGCGTGTCGCCCTCGAACCAGCCGCGCGAATAGCCGAACCACCACGGGACCGGGTCGTTGTTGGGTGCCGGCCGGCCGTCCATGTAGATGTACCGCAGCCCGTAGTTGGACTCGTACGTGATGAGGATCAGGTTCTTGGTCTGCACCATCTGTCTGGGCTGGCCATGATTGTGATACTGCATCAAGCCGATCGGGAGGCACCACACGTCGGGGTTGTCCTTGTTGTTGTCGGCCATCCGCTTCTTCTTCAGCTCAGCCGCCCACGGCTGGAACGGAAGCGCGTAACCCCGGCCGGCGACCTCTCCGAACTGAGACAGCGGGATGCCCTCGGGCGTCGTGGTCGGAGCTGGTGGCCCGCCGCGGCCCCGGCCACCACCACCACCCGCGCCGTTGCGCATCCAAACGCCCGAGAAATCTACTTTGCCATCCGCAGTTCGCGGCGCCGGCGCTTCAAGGTTCGGCTTGCCATCAGCCGTGCGCGGCACTCCTGGTGTTGGATACGCCGGCCACTGCGCGCCTAGAGAGGGCGCCAGCGTCGCCATCAAAAGTGCCATCACGCCAGCCGTCCCGAGTCTCCATCTCATCTGCCAACCTCCTACGGTCCGCCCGGCCTGGGCGTCCTTGCAAGGACACTAGTGTCCTGCGTCCGACGCTTTAGGACGTCTTCCGGGCGGGGCATCCCTCCTC
>JBDTVS010000056.1:0-4304 GCA_040007095.1 Acidobacteriota bacterium | reverse complement strand
CACGACAAGAAGGTCGTCGCCGGCACGCTGCACTTCGTACTGCCCACGGCGATCGGCGCGGTCGCCATCGTCGACGACGTGACCAATGAGGAAATGAAGGCGGCGCTCGAGGCAGTCGGATTCAGATCGTAGTGGCGTGTTCTGCTGGTCTGACGAATGCACTCCACTGGGCGGCGGAGGGGGCATCCATCAGCCGCCGAGGCCGTAGTCTTTCAGCTTCTCGACCAGCAGTTTGAAGCTGATTCGCAAGGCCTCAGCGGTTCGGGCGCGATCGCCGTCGTTGTCTTTCAACGTCTGGCCGATCTTGCGCGCCTCCACCTCGGCGACCAGCCGCCGCGTGACCTCCACGAGCGAGCCCGACATGTCGACTTCGTCCCAGACGTTTCGATCGTCGGAGCGCGACGACGGCAGCACGTGGGCGGCGAGATTCAGATGACGTGCGTAAATCGTGTCGCCCTGGGTGAGAATCACGGCTCGCTCCATGCAATTCTGCAATTCGCGCACGTTCCCCGGCCAGGTATATGCCTGCATCTGATCGAGCGCCTGGGGCGACAGGACGAGCGGCTTCTTGTTCAAGTCGCGGCTGAAGCGCTCGATGAAATGGCGGGCCAGCATCGGAATGTCGGTGACACGTTCCCGAAGCGGCGGAATCACGATCGGGAACACTGACAGGCGAAAATACAAATCCTCCCGGTATTGCCGCGCGGCGACCGCCGCTCGAAGATTCCGATTCGTCGCGGCGACGACCCGCACGTCGACGTGCAGCGGAGTCGTTCCGCCCACGCGCTCGAACGATTTCTCTTCGAGCGATCGTAGGATCTTGGGCTGCAACGTCAGCGGCAAATCACCGATCTCGTCGAGGAACAGGGTGCCGCGGTGGGCCACTTCGAACTTGCCGAGCTTTCTGGCAGCCGCGCCGGTGAACGCCCCTTTCTCGTAGCCGAATAGCTCGGTTTCGAGCAGGTTCTCTGGAATCGCGGCGCAGTTGATCGCGACAAACGGTCCGTCTGCCCGCGGGCTGAGCGAGTGGAGTGCACGCGCGAAGAGCTCCTTGCCGGTACCGCTTTCGCCCTCGAGCAGCACGGTCAAGTCGGTGCCCGCCGCACGATGCAGCGCGAGGGAAACCTGTTTCAATCGCGGATCTTCGCCGATGATCCGCGGTGCGCCCCGGCGCTCCGCGAGCTCTTCCCGAAGCAGCGTGTTCTCGGTCGCCAGGCGCCGGGTCGCAAGAGCCCGAGCCACCATCAGCAGCAAATGATCCGGATCTACCGGTTTGGCAAGAAAATCGAGTGCGCCCTCCTTCATCGCCTCGACCGCGTCCGGCACGTTGGCGAAGGCCGTCATCAGCAGCACGGGCAACTCGGGATCAAGCTCTTTCGCGGCGCGCAGCACGCCGAAGCCGTCGCCGTCGGGGAGCCGGAGATCGGACAGGACGATGGCGGGATGCGTCGTGTGCAGGGCGGCGAGCGCCTCAGTCTGATCGCGCGCTTCGAGCACCGTGTGCCCCTGAGCCTCGAGCGCAAGACGCAGCATCGTGCGAAGTGAGTCCTTGTCCTCCACCAACAGGATGGGAGGATCGGATCGGGAGCGCAGACCGGCGCTCATCGCAGCCAGCCGGGAGGCACCGACGCGCGACGCGCTTCTTCCTGAAAATCGGCGATCGCTTTCTGGTCGTTCAGCGTGCTCTTCTTGAGCCGATCGAGCTCGTCCAGAGCCTTCTGCCGCGCAACGCCGATCGACGCGCGCTGCGCCGGGTCATCACGGGCGCTGAAGTCTGCGGTCAACGCATTGACGCGGCTCTGCAGCGCGTCTGCCAGCACACGATCCTGGTCGAGCCGCGCGAGCAGACTCTTCATCCCACCCGACCAGTACGCTTGATCTTTTGGAGTGTTCTTGGCCGCCGCATCGGATGCGACCGCAGCAGCACCCTCGGCCTCAGGCTTTTCGTCCTTCGTACCGGATTGTGGCTTGCCCGTACCGGTGGTGGCAGCATCGGACGCTGCGGGCGCCGTTGCGGGCGCCGGCGCGGACGAAACCGGAAGCGGCACACTGACCAGGTCCTTGTTGGTGTAGACCCTCGCGTGCTGCTTGATTTCCTTGCGCCGTGCTTCTTCTGCGCGCGCCACGTCCGCCAGCGATTGGGCATGCACTGCCGGCGGGCTCGCAGTGAGCAGGCTCGCGACAGCAATCGCCGACCACATGAGAACCCTTTGGCGCATCTTCTCTGTCTCTGGAACTTTTCGGATCTCAAGTCATCCTACGTAAGCGACTCAGGGCGGTCAAGGCACGAAACCGCCACCTAGCTCAACCGAATAGTGGCGAACTTACGGAAAATCTTACTGATGGGCTTGGACCACCTGCCGACGCGGAGGAAGCTGCGGTGGTTCAGCCCGTCTCGCGCCACGAAATCACGCGAACGTCTCCGGCGCTGGTTCTCGCCACAGTGACGTTGACGATACGCCGCGCTCCGCGAGGGCCAAATCCTTGCGCGCGCAGTTCGACGATGCCAGCCCCGGGACTCGGTGGTACGCCGTCCCGCGACGGATCCGCGTCGCTCTCTGACGGATCGTCGCCGACCAGAACGATCGTGTAGTACGCCGAATCGATCGCGCCGGTGGTAACAACGTCACGGAGCCAGCCGTACGAAAACAACCGCCACCGCGGATTGTTCGCACCCCACGGTCGATCGAACGTCGGGGCTTCCATTTCTGCATCGCTACACGCTGTCGTCTTCTGACAGTTGGCCAGGTTCACCACCGCGTCGAGATCGATCGTCGAACCATCGGACAGCGATCGCCTGCCGAACGGCGGTCCGTCGACAGACGGCGACCGGACAGTGCCCTCCAGCAACCGATTCCAATCGACGGCCGCCGTCAGATCGACGACGGCGCGTTCCGCCGCGGCGGCGGCTGCGTAGCGGGCCTCCTGGCTGTTGCGAAAGTTCACGGCAATGGCCGCTTCAGACGACGACACGAGTACAAGAGCCGCACCAAGTGCGCTCATCAACAGCGTGATCAGCAGCACCGCGACGAGCACGACTCCGTCGGCCCGCCTCATGGCCTGGCTCGACTCACACTGAGATTCTTCGGCGAAATATCGAACCGGATCTCCTGATCCGCCACCCACCGTCTGGCCGAGCGAGAATTGCCGCCGCGAGTGAACAGGATGCCCGCTGGTCCGCGGAATGAGGGCAGCGAGGCTTCGATGCGCAGGGCGACGGACACGCGCCTGATTCTCAGCAGATCCGCATCGTATCGATGTGGATTCGTTTCGTCGGGACACCAGGGCCCGTCCTTCAACTGCGCCTCCGTCAGCTTTACAAGACTCATCGATCCGTTCCCTACCTGGGCAAGCCGCGGCACCTGCCGCCCGGTCGTCGCTTCGATCTGAAAGACGCAGTTCTCACCCATGGCATATGCAGTCGACCGAACGTTGAGCCGCGGCGGCCTGGGCCCGTAGGTCGTCCAGGGCCCGGTCGGATCGGTCACCGGGCGGATCAGGATCGGCGGTGCCGGATCGCCGAAGTACTCGAAGGCCAAGCCGACCGCGTGGTCGACGACCGCGGCTTCCGACGACACGCCGTCGTAGTGCATCAGCTGAAAAGTGTCGGTGAGAGGATCCGTCTTCAACGAGTAGGTGTGACTCACCGCTTCGACGATCCGCGCCCCCGCTGCATACGACTGCGAGGTGTCTGGCATATCGTGCTGCAGATCGAGGGCGCCAGGCTGCGCCGCGGCGACCCTGAAGGTGTCGTACGCGCCGGTGTCGTCGTAGACCATGACGTCCATGCCGGCGGTAAAACCGCAAGTCGAATCAACGGTCGGGCAGCCCGCATCCTGGTTGATGAACGCCGTTCCGGAGCGGGCCGCCAGAGGCTGTTGAAGAGTGGTTTGCGCGGCCGTGTGCGGCGGTACAAAGAGGACCGTCAGCGTGTCCGTTCGAACCGTGCCGGGGGCATCAGGGGTCAGGGCGCCTTGCCGAAACGGAAATACGGACGCTACGAAGAGGGCGAGGGGACCTGCCCCGTTACCGAGATAAGCACCGGCGCCGGCCAACGCGAGATCTCTCGACACTGCGTTCACGGCCACACGCAGACGCTGCTGTTGGTCGGCGCGTTCATTCTCGGCGCCGAACCCCAGCTGCCAGCCGTTCACGACTATGAGCGCAACTGCGAGAATGGACAACGAGATGCCCATCGCCACCAGCAATTCGACCAGCGAGAAGCCAGCGTCCGCGGCGTCGTTCGCACCGTCGTTCGCACCGTCGTTCGCACCGTCGTTCGCACCGTCGTTCGCACCGTCGTT
>JBDTVS010000055.1:0-25733 GCA_040007095.1 Acidobacteriota bacterium | reverse complement strand
AGTTCGGGAAGCTGTCCCAGGATTTTCTTCTCACGCTCAACCTTGGATTCCAGCCGGCTTTTGTGCTGTTGGAGTGCGCGCAGGAAGAACAGGATCCACGGCTGCCAGTCCGGTTTTTTCGACCGCGTGGTCTTCTGTGTCCGACGCAGCGCCAAATAGTAACTTTCCTTGCTCCGCTCGATGACGCTTTCGAGGGAGCTGTAAGGCACGTACGCGTATCCTGCCCTGAGCAACAACAGCGTCGTCAGCACACGTGACAGGCGGCCATTGCCATCCTGGAACGGATGAATTTCCAGAAAGACGACGACAAAGATGGCGATGACCAGCAGCGGATGCAGCGTTCGATTTGACAACGCCTCCGTCGTCCATTCGATCAGATCCGCCATCAGGCGCGGCGTATCAAACGGGCTTGCCGTCTGAAACACAATACCAGCGCTCTTGCCGCTCGCGTCGAATGCCTCGACGTGGTTGTCCAGCTTCTTGTACTCGCCGCGATGGCGCTCGTCTTTCGTCGAGTACCGCAGCAAGTCGCGGTGAAGTTGCCTCACGTGGTTCTCCGTGAGCGGCAGGACGGACCACGATGCGAAGATGGTCTCCATGACGCCGGCGTAGCCCGCGACCTCCTGCTCGTCTCGCGTTTCAAACGAGCGGATGTCGACGTTAGACAGCAGTTTCTCGACGTCCCGATCCGACAGCTTGCTGCCCTCGATGCGCGTCGACGACCCAATGCTCTCGATCGTCGCCACGCGCCGCAAGGCGGACAAACGCTCAGGCGCCAGCGTGCTCAGCGCGCGCCAAGCGCCTTTGAATTCGTCGAGTTCGGCGATGATGTCGAGTATCTCGGGCTCGATCACCACGGTCTTTGTGTTGACCGTGTCAGCCATAAATCCAGCCGTATCCAGCCATAAATCAGAGTTTATTTATACGCTTAAGACGGCCATAAGTCCAACCATATCCAGCCATTGGCGACCTGTTGGGAGGGTATGAGCGGAGGCGGCCGTTCCAATTGACAGTTGAGGCAACACGACCGGCGAAAGTAGTTGACGCCGCGCAGACGATTTCCGCAACCAGCGGAGCGAACTGCAGTGTCGCTGCGCAGTCGCACTTCGGATCCCCCGGCCGGCCCACCTCCGCTATGAACTCCTCAACCAAAAGGCATCGGCTATCAACGCGGTTGCCTGATACGGCGACACCCGTCCGGTACCGGAACCGCAAGGATGGAGCCGCAGGAGGAGGACCGAACAGATGAAGACAGCCGTGTTGTTCGGGGCTGGTTGAGAGCACGATTCCGTGGAGGTGCTGTGGCAAGACGCTGGACGCGCGTTTTGTAAACTCCGGCGGGACGCTTCACATTCGGCTGACGCCATTTTTGGACATCGAGTGGTGACGTGCCATCTCACATTCTCGCTATCCGTAGTCGCCAACGTTCGGTATGAGCTTGACGAGCGGATTCGCCAAAAGGAGCATTATGAATGGGTATACACGTGCCACGGGAGTGGTGATTGCGGCGGCATCGGTCGTCGCACTGATGCAGTACGGAATTGCTACGCACGCGCAAGACGCCACGCTCGCCTGCAAACCTCCAGGTCATCCCACTGAGCGCGAACGAGCCAGCGCCCAGGATCGTTGTTGATGCCCCGCTCGCCGAGCCACTGTCCAGACGGGGCGTCGCGGTAATCCCGCACTGCGCGAATAACATGCTGCGCCTGCGCCGGTGTTCGGACCAGGTGCGCTGGCCGTCTCTCCACGCGTCGGCCACATTCACGTGACCGTCGACGACACGCCTTGGCACCGGGCGGACGCGAGCGGGAATCCGGTGATCGTCCAGGGCTTGTTGCCAGGCTCTCACAAGATCTTGATCGAGCTCGCCGATGCAGATCATCACGTAGTCGACCGAAGCACAGTCACCTTCGTTGTCCCGGCGAGTGTCCGCACCGCTTCACGGCCTGTCATTCGCCACAATGTCGCGCGAAACCGTTACGCGCCTTCCACGAACCAGATCCTGCCGCTATTTCCCCGTTGGCCGGCTGCAGTGCGCCTTCCGTCAATGTGATCGAGTTTTTGCCGCGGCCCACGGGAACGAGCGGAAACGACGCGACAGGCAGGGAGGCCGCGCACCGCTCGTATCGGTGATGCAGCCCACCGACCTCGGGGAGCGCCACGATGCGAGGGCCTTCGGCTGGAGTCTGTGCTCGGCGGGGTGTGGGCGCGTCCTTGGCCAACGAGCGCGAGCGGTTGGGCCCCAGCGGCGGGAGTATACTCCCGCGATGCTCAAGCTCAGTCTGATCCCGCTCTGCAGCCTCTGGTGTGCCTTGCTGGCCGGCTGGCCATCGGCCGCGCATGGCCAGATGCGCGCAACGACCGGCGACCTGACCGGAGTGGTGTACGACCCATCGAAAGCGATTCTACGGGGGGTCACCGTCATCGTCACGAATAGTGATACCGGCCTCGCCCGAACGCAGACGACCGACGGGCAGGGACATTTCGCGTTTCCCGCGCTACCGCCAGGCACGTACCGGCTGCGTGCAGAGCTCTCGCTCTTCGCACCGCAGGTTCGAGATGGAATCGTGCTCGAAGTCGGCGCGGCGGTGGACGTGGAGCTCACCATGAGTCTGGCGGGTGCGGCAGAGCAGTTGACCGTCACCGCGCCGTCGCCGATCGTCGACACCCATCGGAGCGCGGTCGCGACCGTCATCTCGCAGCAACAGATCGAGAGCCTGCCGATCAACGGCCGCAACTTCATTTCATTCTCGATCATCACGCCCGGCGTCACGACCGACCGCACGCCGCAGCAGGGCGCGTCGGCCACGTCCGGCCTCACGTTTTCGGGTCAGCGGGCGCGGTCGAACAACATCACGGTCGACGGCGTCGACAACAACGACGCCGCTGTCGGCGCGGTGCGGGCGACGTTCAGTCAGGACGCGGTCCGCGAGTTTCAGGTGATCACGAATTCCTACCCCGCCGAGTTCGGCAAGGCATCCGGCGGCGTGGTCAACGTCGTCACCAAGAGCGGGACGAACCAGCGGTCGGGCAGCGCGTTCATGTATTTTCGCGATGAATCGTTGAATGCGAATGAATATTTCGGGCGCTTCGATCCGGCGGGCCATGCGCTCGATCGCGAGAAAGCGCCATACGGGCAGAAGCAGTTCGGCGGAACATTTGGCGGCCCGATCAGGCGCGACAGCAGCTTCTACTTCGTGTCGTTCGAACGGCTGGGCATCGATGCGAACAACTTCGTCAACATCGACGATCGCACGATCATCACTCTCGGAACGCCGATCGGTACGCCGAAACAGATCCTCGAGCGCGCCGGCTTCCCGGTGGAAACCGGCAACGTTCCGTATCGCGTGGAGAACGATGCGGTACTGGCGAAGTTCGATCACCAGCGTTCCGGCGCCCAGAACTTCGGCGCGCGGTTCACCTACGGCGACTCGCTGAACGAGAACATCGAGCCGTGGGGCGGACAAGTCGCGAAGAGCCGCGGCGCGCTGCTCGACAGCCAGGACGTGATGTTGTCGACGTGGCACACGTTGGTTCCCTCGAACAGGTGGGTCAACGAACTGCGGTTCCAGTACGCGCGCCGCAATCAGGAGGTACGTTCACTCGATCCTCTGTGCGGCGGGCCGTGCGTCGGGGAGACTCAGGGAGGGCCGACGCTGGAGGTCACCGGCTTCGCCCAGGTGGGACGCCAGCGATTCACGCCGCAGCCTCGACACGCGACCCGGTGGCAGGTGCTCGATTCGGTCAGCTTTTTCCGAGGAGGGCACCAGTTCAAAGCGGGATTCGACACGAGCGTCATCCAGAATAAGAACGAGGCACTGCCGCTCCACTTCGGCGGCCGCTACGTGTTTGCCGCGACTTTGCCGGGCGCGCTGTTCGGACTGCCGTTCCCGACGATCAACGCCATTCAGGCGGTTCAGCTCGGTTTGCCCGCCGCGTACATCCAGGGCTACGGTACGTCGGACGCGTCCTATACGGTTGGCGATCTCTCACTGTTCGGGCAGGATGACTGGCGCCTCGGGCGACACGTCACGGTGAATGTGGGCGTGCGATACCAGCGGCAGTTCTGGCCGAACACGGAATACACGGCGCCCGGCCTCGACTCGTATCGATTCCCGAGCGACAACAACAATGTGGCGCCTCGATTGGCGGCGGTCTGGGATCCCACGGGGACGAAGCGGACCGCCGTGCGCGCCGCGTACGGGTGGTTCTATGACAACCACATCACCGGTCTCAATGGCATTACGGCCATCCTCGATGGAGGACCGAATGGTGTTCGCACGCTGGTCGCCCAGCTTCCGGATCTGCTACCGATCGGGGCATGGAACGCGCGCGGCCACCGGCTCTCGGAAGCGACGGTGGGAACCTATCCATCGCTCAAGTTCATCATCGATCCGGCGCTGGTGACGCCGTACGCGCATCACGCCTCGGTCGGAATCGACCGCGAGATCGCGCCCGATCTGGCGGTCTCGGCGAGTTTCGTCTACGCGCGCGGGAAGGATCAGCTTGGCACGCTCGACTACAACCCGATGGTGCCGGCGCTCGGCGCGGGACGGCGGCCGGAGGACGTCGGCGGCCTCCCCGGCACCTCGGCGTCAATCCTCCAGTACACGTCCTTCGGCGAGACGTGGTATCGCGGATTCACGCTCACGCTGAACAAGCGCTTCAGCCGTCGTCAACAACTTCTGGCGAGCTACACCGTGTCGAAGGCGGAAGACAACTCGACCGATTATCAGAGCGTCTTCATTCCGCAGAGCAACGGGCGAGGACGCGATCGATCGAATCCGACCGGCCTTCCCATCGGATTCGATCCGAGTAGCGAAACAGGACCATCGACGCAGGATCAACGCCACAGGTTCGTACTCAGCGGCACGTACGTCGTGCCCGGCGAGGTGCAGATCTCGACAATCGTGACGGCGGCTTCCGGCGGTCCCTACACCATTCTCGCCGGTGTCGATCTCAATGGCGACGGCAACGGCGGCGCGTCTCCTCCCGATCGCGCGCGGGTGAATCCAGCAGATGAATCATCGGCGGTAGGCCGCAACTCCGCCACGATGCCGGCGCAGGTGACGATGGATCTACGCGTGAGCCGGCGCTTTGCGATTGGCGGTCATGCGTACGTCGAGGGGCTGTTCGAGGTGTTCAATCTGTTCAATCGCACGAACTTTACCGAGATCAACAACATCTTCGGAGCGGGCGTGTATCCTGCCAGTCCGCTGCCGACGTTCGCGCAGTTTACGCAGGCGGGTCCGGCGCGCCAGGGGCAATTAGCTGTGCGCGTCGGGTTCTGAGTGTCGGCGCGTCTGGTTGTGTTGGGAGCAAACATGAAGCTGATTTGCGCAATGGTCCTCTTCGCGCTGACGGCCGACGTCGCGTCGGCCCAGCTCACGGCAGGCCAGAAAGCCGCTGACTTCCAGGCAGTCGCGGGACTGTACGCAAAACTCTACGCCCCGTATGAATGGAAGCGTGATGTCCTCGGGTTCGATCTGCTGAACGTCGCCCCGTGGCTGGAGCGGATCATCGCGACGAAAGATGATCTGGATTTCTACGAAATCGTCTCCGAGTACGTGTCGAGACTCAACGATGCGCACGATACCTACCTGCTGCCGTCGAATTTCGTGGCGACATTGAACTTCTCCGTCGATCTCTACGACGGCAACCGATTGCTGGTCGATTCGATCAACCGCGCAAGACTGCCGCCGGCGCAATTCCCCTTCGCCACCGGGTATCAACTGGTTTCGATCGACGGCCAGGATGCGACGATCCTCCTGCAGTCATTCTTGCGATACGAGATCGCCGCGAATCCCCGAACCACAGCACGCTTTGCGGCCACGCTATTGACCACACGGCCGCAGCAACTCATGCCGCACGCGACGAGCCTCTCGGGAAACGCCACCGTCATCTTCCGGCGGCCGGACTCTCGACTCGAGACGTATCAGATGCCCTGGACCACATCCGGGCTCCCGCTCACGACGGTGGGCACCTATGTCACGCCTGGCGTCATGAGCGCGCAGATCCTCGCCGAGGCGTATCAGATGCCCTGGACCACAGCCGGGATCCCGCTCAGGACGGTGGGCAGCGATGTCACCCCTGGCATCACGGGCGCGCAGTTCCTCGCCGCTTCGTCTGAGGAAATCCCTGCATACCTCGGGACTCTGAACCGGCTGCAGAATTGCCGCATTCCACAGCGAGCGGTGCTCAATTTCGGGTCCTTGACACCGGTGTTCCTGGCCTCCCTGCCCCCCAGTTTCGTGCGGCGCCTGGGCGGCGGGCCCGCCGATGCGTTCTTTTCAGGGGTGTTCGAAGCTGCCGGACTACGCATCGGATTCATCCGAATACCCAGTTACTCGCCCGCGAACTCGGCAGCGGCGGTGGCGGCGTTTCAAGGGGAGATGGCCTACTTTCAGGCCAACACCGATGGGCTCGTCATCGACACGATGCGAAATCCGGGCGGTTCGGTGGGTTACGTCAATCAGCTTCTCAGCCTGGTCATGCCGACCCAGTGGCGAGCGATGGGGTTCGAAGTGAGGGCGACCTCCGCGTGGGTGGCTGACATCTCGAGCGCGCTCGAGGCCGCGAAGGCCGCCGGCGCGCCGCAAAACATCCTCGACCTCTATCAAACGATCAAGAGCGCCATCGTCGATGCGAACGCGCGACTACGCGGTCGGACGGAACCGATTCCGCTCGATGACGTCGTGCTGGAACGACCGCCGGCAAGAACCTCGCAAGGCACGCTACTCGCCTATACCAAGCCGCTCATCGTGCTGATCGATGAGCTGTCGGCTTCGGCCGCCGAGGTGTTCGCGGCAGGCATTCGAGATAACGCTCGCGGTCCCCTTGTAGGCTGGCGCACGATGGGTGCGGGCGGCAGCGTCACCGCGTGGACAGCGGGCAGTTACTCGCTTGGCGTGACGACCGTCACCGAATCACTGATGAACCGTGGTGAGAAGGTGTTACCGCCCTATGTCGAAAACATTGGCGTGTTTCCGACGTGGCCGGTCGACTACATGACGTCTGCCAACCTTTCTCAATCCGGAAAACCCTTCGTCGATGCGTTCGTCGCGAGCATCGTCAACCACATCCAGGGCCGGTAGAGCCATCATGAAACAACTCATCGCGACTCTCGCGTTCGTGCTCGCGTCTCACACCGCCTTTGCACAGGGTCTCACTGCGGCGCAAAAAGAAGAGGATTTTCGATACCTCGCGAGCCTCTATGCCACCTACTACGCGCCGATGGACTGGAAGAACGAGCTGTTTCGATTCAATGCGCGGGATCTCGGGCCGTGGCTGGCTCGCGTCGCGGGCACCACGACCGATCTTGATTTTTATGAAGTGTGCGTCGACTTCATCGCCAGCCTGAATGATACGCACGTGCCGTTTGTTTTGCCATCCGATTTTGTCGCACAACTCGGTTTTGGCGTCGACATCTATGACGGCGTGTTGCTGATCGACACAATCAACCGCACTCTGCTGCCCACATTCAGCTATCCCTTCGCGATCGGCGACGAGCTGGTTGCCGTCGATGGCGTCGCGGTAGAGCAGTGGCTTCGAGATTTTGGCAAGTACGCCCCGCAAGGGAATCCGGTCTCGACCCGCCGACAAGCCGCGGCACGCATCACGACGCGGCCACAGTCGCGCATGCCGCATGCGAGCGACGTCGGTACGACCGCCACTGTGCGCATCCGGAGGATGAACGGCACTCTCGAAACCTACACCATGCTGTGGGTCAAGACCGGCACGCCGCTTCGCGTCGGTCCAGTGCCCTCGCCCAGGCGCATGATCACGCCACGTGCTGCAGTTGGACCCGCCGTGCCGGACTACATGGCCGCGTTGGAAGAGGCCCGCTTCTCTGGTGTCTTGCAGTCCGAAGATCTCGGGCTGCTGGGGTACGGGGCTCGCAACCCGGTGTTCGTGAACGCACTGGCTCTCCCGGCGCTGCGATTCACCCGCAGGCTTGGCGGCGTGGCAAGCGACTTGATCTACTCCGGCACGTTTCAATATGAGGAACTCACCATCGGGTATATCCGCGTTCCGAACTATGCCCCGCCTTTGTCGACGACGTGGCTCCAACAGCTCGATCAGGAGATCGCGTTCATGCAAGCCAACACCGACGGGCTGATCGTCGACGAGATGCGCAATACCGGCGGCAATCTCTGCTTGGGCCAGGAACTGGTGCGGATGCTGGTTCCCTACCCGTTCCAGGCCACGGGCTTCGCGCTGCGGCCGTACTGGACCCGGGTCCTTGGCTTCTATAACTCGCTGATCTCCGCCAGGGCGAGCAACGCTCCTCCGGACGTGATCGACCAATACGAGCAGGCCTTCAACGAGATGCTCGCGGCGAACCGGGAAGGCCGACTGGTGACCAGGCCCTTGCCGCTCTGCTCGCCCACTCTCACCCGCACGCCCGCGACGGACGCGTCCGGAAAGGTGAGCGCGTACTCGAAGCCTCTCGTGATGCTGATCGACGAATTCTCGACGTCAACCGCTGATTCCGTGCCCAGCATGATTCAAGACGCACGCCGCGGGCTTCTGTACGGGAAAAGGACCAACGGCGCCGGCGGAAATAACACCTCGTTCGCCGGGGGGCCGTACTCAGAAGCGTCTACTGGCATGACCTTGGCGATGCAGGTCCGCAGCAAGCCCATTGCGACACCCGACTATCCTTTTTCCAACGTGATCGAGAATGTCGGCGTCCGTCCGGACGTCGAAGCGGACTATATGGGCAAGGACAACCTGCTGCAGAACGGATTACCGTTTCTGGAGACCCTGCTTCGGCGGATGGCTCTCTTCACTCGCACGAACCGATGAGCCTGGAGGTCAGGTCGCCGCTGCATACCGGCTGCAAAGCGTCCGCCGACTAGCATCTTTTGGGTAGAAGATTCGCACACGCGGCGACGGCGCCATTGCTTTCGCCCTACTGAGAAGTCCGTTCTTGTTGTGACAGTTGATGTTGCGGGCGGCCCTGGGTACGCTTCTCGGCCATGGTCTGCGTGCTGCGCTCGCTCCTGCTGACCCTCCGAACGTTGGCGTATTCGCGCGCGGCGCTCCACCTCGAAATCCGGGCCTTGCGGCACCAGCTTCGAGCCGCCCTGCTCGCGCACCCGTTTTGCCTGTTCGCATTCGAGCTCGAGCGCGCGGCGTCGGTCGGTCGCCTGTTGCACGGGGAGATCCGTCGCGGCTAGCGCCGCCTCCACCGACAGCGGTTCGACATAGGGAGGACCTCCGCCACCACGAGTTCGTCTGGTCGGCGGGCGCCCACGCCAATGCACAGTGCCAAGCCGTGCATCGTGTTGCCGAGACGACACACATATCGCGCCACAGTACCTCGACCGGTGTACGCGACCTGGAGCATGCGGCCGGGCGTCGTCCCAGGCGGGACCGAAGACGTAATCGATTGTCCCGGCCAGCTTGTGGATTCGGGAGTCGCATACCTGGGATCTTCGGAAATCGGCTATTCTCCTCGGGTTCGAGGTTTGCGGGGCGACCGGATCGCGCTCCGCTTTGCCGCTGCGGTTCTCGGTCATCTTCGAGTACGGAGGGTTGATTCCGTGAGTACACAACATCCCTCGTTCCTTCTTGCTTCGCTCCTGCCAGCATTCCTGCTCGTCAGCGTATTCGCTGTCGTTCAGGCTCAGAGTGCTGGATCGCCGGCGGCCAGCCGCTGGTCTGATCCTGCCACCTGGCCTGACAAGAAGGTGCCCGCCAAAGACGACGTGGTCACCATTGCCGAGGGTATGAACGTCATCCTCGACGTCAGTCCGCCGCCGCTGCATGGCGTCAAGCTCAACGGCACGCTCAGCTTCGCGGATAACAAGGATCTGGAGCTGACCACCGAGTGGATCATGGTGCACGGGGCGTTGGAGATTGGCACGGAAGCCAAACCCCACACGCGCAAGGCGACCATCACCCTCACCGACAACGTCAAGGACGAAGACATCAGTGGAGTGGGTGGAACGACTGACCGCAGTGATCGCGGGATCATGATGATGGGTGGAACCCTCAGCCTGCACGGCAACCGGACGAACTCCTGGACGAAGCTGTCCAAGACCGCCGACGCAGGCAGCAACTCGATTGACGTTCTGAACGCCGCTGGCTGGCGGGTCGGCGACGTGATTGTCGTCGCGTCAACGGATTTCGATCCCCATCAGGCAGAGCGGCGAACCATTGCTGCCATCCGTGGCACGACGATCACGCTCGACAAGAAACTGGACCACATGCACTTCGGCAAGATCACGTTCGACGTGGATGAACGCGGCGAAGTCGGCATGCTGTCGCGCAATATCCTGATCCAGGCTTCGCCTGACGCAGACACGACGCTCTTTGGCGGCCACATCATGGCGATGGGCGCGAGCCAGATGTTTGTCGAGGGCGTCGAGTTCAATCGGATGGGCCAGAACCTGACGCTGGCCCGGTATCCGATCCACTGGCATCTGACCGGCGATGCCAAAGGGCAGTACATCAAGAACGCCGCGATCCACGACACCTACAACCGCTGCGTGACCGTGCACGGCACGAACAATCTGCAGGTTGAGAACAATGTGACCTACAACACCGTCGGTCACTGCTTCTTCCTCGAAGACGGCATCGAGACCGGCAACCAGTACATCCGCAACCTGGCGATCCAGACCAAGTGTCATACGTCCAAGCCCTGCGACCCGACCAACCTCGCCCCGTTCGGAGCGACGGCCGGCACGAACTTCAATACGACCGGCCAGGACTCGAAGGACGTCCTGCTCCCTTCGGATAACACGGCGTCGTCTTTCTGGATCACCAATCCGGAAAACACCTACCGCGACAACGTGGCCGCGGGTTCCGACGCGACAGGTTTCTGGTTCGCCTTCCCGGAGCATCCGACGGGCAAGTTCGAAGGCACGGAGATCAGCAGAGCCACCTGGCCGCGTCGCACGAAGTTCCGCGAGTTCAAGGGCAACGTCGCCCATTCGAACTTCGACGGTTTCATGGGCGACCGCGCCCCCAGGGCCGATGGCCATTTCGCCGTCGGCGGGTATGTTTCCCTTGTCAATCCCGCTGACGCGAACAGCGCTCAAGCGGAGTCGGTAGTCGAGGATTTCACCAGCTACAAGAACCGCAATAGCGGCATCTGGGCCCGCGGTGAGATGCATCTGTACAAGAACCTGAAGCTGGCCGACAACGCAATTGGCTTCACGCATGCGTCCGGCAACAGCGGTCGTTCCGCCTATACGTCACGGGTGGTTGACTCGCTGTTCGTGGGCGAAACCGAGAACGCCGGCAACCCCAGGACGCCGGCGGAAATCTCTTACGGCCGCAGTTTGCCGCAGCCCGAGGTCGCGGATTTCCCGATCCGCGCTTACGAGTTCTATGACTACCATCATGAACTGGACAATGACAGCTTCGTGAATTACCAGGACAACGCCACCCGCAAGACGGGAGCGATCTCCTACCTGCTGTTTACCAGCTTCGGAATGAGCTCCAACAACACCGTGCAGCGCGCGAAATTCATCAACGCCAAGCCGGTGTATTTCCCGCCGATTGACAACAGGTGGAGCAACGATGACTACGGCAATACGGTCTACAAAACCTCGGTGTTCAACGACAGGGACGGCACGGTCGGCGGTGTCCCCAATTCCTACATCGTCAACATCACCGGAATCGACATCGACGAAGCCTGCGAGGTCAAGCCCACCTGGAACGCTGCGGTGTGCAAGGGCGATATCGGGCGCATGAATGTTGGCGGCGGCGGCGGTGCTGTTGGATTCGGTGGACTCGGCGGCGGCGCTCGTGCCGGTGGTGCTCCAAGAGCCGGCGGTCCGGGCGCCGCGGGTCCCGGTGCCGCTGCTGGTCGTGGCGGCGGACCTGCTGCTCGGGCCGGAGGTGCTGGTCCTGGCGCAGGTGCCCCCGGAGCCGGTGCTGCTGGACGTGGTGCCGTTGCTATTGCCCCAGGTGGTGGTCGAATCAGAGGTACCGCTGCACCGGCAGGGCCGCCAGTCGTTCTCAGCCGCAATGGCAAGGATTTCACCGCCAACGGTGCAACCAACGTACGAGCGGGCACCGAGTACAAGGTCACCACCGAAAGGCCGTCCCTGGCCCTCAGCGTGACGGAACTGGACGCCGGATCGTGGGTGATGTTCGAGCTGCCGGGATTCACCACCGCAGCGTCGGGTACGGAGCAGAGCAGCCTGGAGGCACTTCGCAAGGCCAGTACCACCTCGTACTACAAAGTCAACGGTTCGCTTTGGGTCAAGCTTGTCTCCACCGGTGACGTCCTTGGCAGCGGCCCTGACAGCGGCCCTAGTGGTGGAGCCAGCCTCCAGGCCAGCCGGTAGGCAGCGACCCTGCTGCACGAGCAAGAGCCCCCGGCTGTGCCCGGGGACTCTTTTACTTCGTCCAGCAATCAAGTCCGGCGCGCGTGTCCTTTCAACACCGAGCCGCCAGGGCCAGTCTGGACACGGGCGGCCGAGGCTCCCGAGGGCCTGCTGACCCCACGCGAGGTGGAGCTGCACGACCGGTTCATCGAGCGGGCACAGGCCGGTGATATCGACATCGTCTTCTTCGGGACCCCGGACACGGAGATGTGGCGTGGCGGGGGCCCGCGGACGCAGCGTCTGGGATCGCGCGTTCGGGTCGGTTGCCGCCGCGAACTTCGGCTCGCAGGGCACGCGCGTCGAGAGTCTCCTGCGGCGGATGCAGCATGGAGAGCTCGATGGCTATCAGGCGAAGCTCGTGGTCCTGCAGACGCTCGATCCGGGTGACCGTCTCGAGTACGTCGCCGGGAACACTGCCATCGTCGCGGAGATTCGCGCGCGTCAGCCGCAGGCCAGAATTCTGCTCTTCGCCCTGTCCCTACCGAAAACTCCATACGCCATCTCGAATTGATTCCGCGACCGGCGGAACGTCAGGAGCGGTGTGGATCTCCTCGATGCCCATTGCCCTTGCGGTGGCGGCGAGCGCGGCAAACGCGTGGTCACGATCGCGCACGGGTAGCGCGGGGCCGCGTCGTCCGGAAAGGCTTCCCTGAGTTGTTGGGCGGTCCACGCCGCGGTCGGATGAGCGGTCGCCGCGACGTGGACGATGCGGCGACACTGCCTAACCGGGCACGAAGAGGGAAACCTCGGACACAGCCAAGGGGTGGCCTACGAGGTACCGCGCCAGTTCCCGACCCTACCAGGCGTCTCCTCCAGCAGGATAGTCCGCGGATGCGGCGACCGCTCAGGCTACCGCGGCTGAGGCCAGCGCCGCGCCTTCGGCGAGCGCCCGCAGCTTCGCCCACGCAATCTGCGGGTGCGTGCGGCCGCCGAACCCGCAATCGGCGCTCGCGATCACGTTCTCGGGGCCAACCAGCTTCGCAAAACGCTGAATGCGTTCGGACACGAGTTCGGGATGCTCGACCAAGTCGGTCGAATGCGTGACCACGCCGGGCATGACGACCTTCCCATTCGGCAGCTTCACGCGCTTCCAAATGTGGTACTCGTGCTCGTGCCGGACGTTGGCGGCCTCGAACGAGTAGTACTTCGCCTTGACGGCCAGCATCACATCGACCATGTCAGCGAGCGGAATGTCGTAAGCATGTGGTCCGTGCCAGCTGCCCCAGCACAAGTGATAGCGCACGCGGTCCATCGGTATGTTGCGCAGCGCGTGATTCAAGGCGTCGACGCGCATCATGCAGTACTTCTTGAATGCAGCGAGCCCCATCGCGATCCCGATTCGATCCCACAACGCGACCATCCATGCGTCGTCCACCTGCAGCAGAAAACCTCCGTCAACGATCGCTTCGTATTCAACCCGGAGCGCCTCCGAGAGGGCCCACACGAATTCCTCTGCGGTCCTGTAATACTCGTTGCCACGATAGGGCTCAAGGCTAGACGGCGCGGTACTGGTCAGAAAGCACTGGCGGGTGTCGCCGACCACCGACCGGAACACCGCGATTTCGCGCTGCACCGCGTCCATGCCCGTGTACGAGATGGGCGACGTCGCCGCGGCATAGCGGCGCGTGGTCTTGATTCGGTCGCCCGCTGTGAAAAACAGCGTGTGCCGTTCGGCGGCGTAGCGGTAGAACATGGCGAACTCTTCGCGGTCTCTCCCCTTCGTCAGCATCGACCCGCCTTCCGGTGCGTGTCGTTCCTCGAAGCCGCCCAGGCGGGCGTCCATGAACGACAGCCAGTCGCCGCCCTTCGTCAACTCTCCTTCGTTTATGATGTCGAGTCCTATCCCGCGCTGCTGGCCGACAACCCACTCGACCGCCGGCCTGAGCTGCTGCTCGTCGGCCGCCGACGTGTCGAAATTGTCCGGTCCAGGCAGACTACCGACGTGAGTGGTCAAGATCTTCATCAGGTGACAATCCTACTCGCAACCTCTGCACGCGGGCTTATCCTCAATCGTTCCCGGAACCGGTGTCCTTCGCCAAAACTGGGGCGCCACCGTCTGATGCGGCTATCGCGATCGCCTCGACGGCGGGTCGGTTGACGAACGCGCTGGAGCGTACCAGGGCATTCGATGTGCGTACGCTCGGATACTCATGGTCTGCTGCCCTCCGCGTGCACTGCGAGGACGACGACGTTCAGGCGCGTCCTTCTCCAAGGCGAGGTGGGTCCGCGATCCGTGGCCGTAGGAAATGTAGCCTGGCGACCCGCCGTCGGGGCACGTCACCGTAGCGGAACTAGGGGGCTTGCATCGTCCTGAGCGGACCTTGCGTTTCGCCCACTTCCAGGCGAGACTCTACAGTCGTCGGTCGCATTGCCTGCATACGGTGCGCTTACAAGTAGCCAGCCATACGACATGATTGGGGCAGGACCCGGTCGTGGTGGTCCAGCGGTAGGACCGCTCACGCGCGGCGCGGAGCACGGTCTGCCCTGTCGAGGTGAGAGCATCATGAGACCAGCCCTTGTGCTTCCAATGTGTGTGCTGCTTGGCGCGGTCTGTCACGCGCAATGGCTGAACAGCCCTTCACCGGGCGTGCCTCGTCTGGCTGATGGCAGGCCGGATCTCGATGCTGCGGTCCCTCGCACGAACTATGGGAAGCCTGACCTCTCCGGCGTCTGGAGGAGGGCAGGCGACGACGGGAACTCGACGACGTTCCTGGCATCCGGACTCGGGGAGATTCCGCTGCAACCCTTCGCGCGCGAGCTCTACAATCGGCGCTTGGCGGTGGACGGTGCTGGCAGACCCGCAGAGCGGTGTCTGCCGCACGGCCTGCCTCTCGACATGATGTTTCGTGAAGCGCCGTTCAGAATCGCTCAAACCCCCACTCTCACGGTGATCATGCTCGAGATGTTCAATCACTTTCGACAGGTGCCCACGGACGGTCGCAGATTGGTCCCTGATCCTCAGCCGACATGGTTTGGTTATTCGACGGGGGTGTGGGAAGCCGACGAGTTCGTGATCGAGACGGTGGGTTTCAACGACCAGACCTGGTTGGACAACCGAGGACTTCCCCACACGGACGCGCTGCACCTGACGGAGCGATTCAAGCGATTGAGCGTGGGTCTGATGAACCTGACCTTCACCTTTGATGACCCCAAGGCCTACACACGACCGTGGAGTGTCACGCTGAGGTTCGAGCTTCTGCCGGACACGGATCTGCTCGAGTACATGTGTGACAACGAAAAGTGGGCGTCGACTCACGCGCCAGCGCGGTAGAAGGCCGAGCCTGTCTGCCGTTGCAGCCGACGGACGTGCCCGTTTGCCGGGTCACGATCAACGTGGAGTAGTGCGGGAGAGCGCGAACGCGACGTACGAGCCAGGCGGGGGGCGGTAGCGTGCCGGAACTGCGCCGGGTTCCACCCGTGCGCGGCGGCGACGGTACCACGACGAATTGACGGTCGCCGGTCTCGTACGACGCGGGCACACCGTCCGATGCGGCAGGCAGGTCGCGTTTCCAAGATCAATTCCTGCTGAGGCATCCGGTTCGGGAAGACGTGAGCGCCAGCGCCCGTCAGCGATCGACTGCTTGCATCGTCGGCATTCTCGCGTGCTTCTCGCTGGCCCCTGTCAAGCGACGTTCACGGGACCTCGGTGATCGCGCCCCACCGCAATTTCCGAACGCCACCGGAGCCTCGAATCAGGTCGCCGGCCTCGGGGGGCGCAGCGGCACGAGTGATCGGGGAGCACATGCAGGGGCTCTCATGGCAAGCGACCGTTACACTGAATCCCAACACAGGTCGTACGGACTTTCCTAACTGAGCATCCCGCGTTTCGCAACTGCGCGCGCATGTTGGCTCGGCTGTACGACCGTCTGCACGACGACCGCGCGAGCGGCAAAGGCGTTCTCACCGTGCGTCGGCAGGCGGCGGATCCCTGTCAGGGCTCAAGGCATCCTGCAGGAGAAGTTCTCCACCTCGTCGATGCTCCCGGCCCCCTTGTACCGCGCCACCTGCGGATACGGACAGAGCGGCCGGGTGCGATCGACCTTCCCCGCCGTGCTGTGAGACGCGACGATCTGCTCCGGCGCCTTCCCCTTTTCGACCCACTGCTCCAGAGCGGTCAGCATGTCGAACGTGTTCGGTCCCTCCCCTCCACGACAATGGCCCATCCCCGGCACCATGAACAGACGGTACCAATCCTGGGTTTTCGAGACGCCGCCCATCGTCTCCTGCACGCTTTCGTAATACGCGGTGCTGACACGCGATGGAATCGTCGTGTCGGCCCAGCCCTGGTAGGTGAGGAGCTTGCCGCCGTGGAACGCGAAGGGCCTGAGGTTCGGGTCGCTCGCGTTGATGATCCCGCCGTACGCGTTCTCCGCTCGGGCCACGTCGGTCTTCGCATTGAAGCTGCGCCAATCCCAGTTCGGGTCCTCGAACACGATGTATTTGAACTGGCCGACGCCGTCGCCGTTTGGATCCGGGCCGCCGGTCAGGCCGCCCCAGCCAAGCTCGCTGCCGCGCTCAAGCCCCAGGAACACTTCCGATCCCGTCCGCGGATCGGGGGCCATGATCTTCTTCGCCGTCTCCACCTGCGCGGGCGTCAGACACTCCGGCCGATCGGCTCCCTTGCACTGCAGGACCTTGGGGTCGAAGTGGCAACGGGTCGGGTCGTCGAGTAGGCCGTCCTTGAGCCCGTCGATCGCGTCGCAGGCGTCCAGGACTGCCTTGTGAATCGCCGGGTACTTGGCGCTTGGAATCGAGCTTTGCGGATCCTTGAGCGCGGCTTGCGCGACCCATACCACGCCTGACAACAGACGGGGTTGGACGTGCCCCGCCGCGCCGGCGATGATGCCGTTGAAGTCGGCCGGGAACCGCTGCGCTTCTTGGAGCGCCTGTCGTCCGCCGGTCGAGCAGCCGTTGAAGTAGGAATGCTGGGGGCCATTTCCGTAGAACGCGCCGACGAGGGTCTTCGCGGTGACGGTCATCTCGTGGACCGACCGATACCCGAAGTCGATCAGCTTCTCGGGATGGCCCATCGCGAAACTGGCCCCGCCTCCGCTGTGACCGGTATCGGTCGAGCTCGTCGCGTACCCGCGGCGCAGTGCCTCCGCCATCGCAGCATAGCTGATCGATCCGGCGAAACCGCCGTTGCCGACCGCCTCGAACTTGCTGTTCCAGCCCGTCACCGGCAGCCAGACCTCGATCTTGATGTCCGAGTCCGACGAGGGCTTGAGCGTGGCGCTGACACGACAGAAAGACGGCAGATTGGCAAATGCCTGGCCGCCCCTGTCGGGTCCTCCGGCGCGTCCCGGCGCCGCTGGCGGTGCAAATCCTCCGGCCGCCACGGTCTGGGCCGACGTAATCGTCGTGTTCGGCAGCGACAGCGCGGACATGCTCTCGCACAACGTCCCACCGGCCGCCACGATCGGCCGGGGAGCGACGGCCAATCCCACAAACCCGGCACAGACTGCCCCGATCAGCGTCGCACGTATGGCCTTCACAGGATGCTTCCTTTTCCAACTCGCAGTCGTTACCTCTTACTTCCGACTCGGAGCGACGGCCGAGCGGTCGATGGTGGCGGTCTTGAAGACATCTCGGATCGGTTATCCCCGGAGGGCTAGGTTTCGCGAACGACTCTACTTCAATATGCCCAAGATCCGGCGAGATGTTGCGCGATCATACCCATCTTCGAGTCAAGTCTCATAACCGCCCCCGCGAATTCGCCGCCAGCTGCTGGCCGGTCAAGTCGTCAATCTCCGACACGTGTCACGGTGTGTGTCGTCCGATAGCGGGACGTCAGGCGTGGAGCGCTACGTGAAACGTCCTGCCTGTAATCGGCGCAAATCGAGACGTTCGAACACTGTGCGCGCAGGATCGGTCAACCAGTTCGAATCGGCCTGAATTGTTTATGGCACTGGAACGCTGTAGATGTTGCGCGGCGTGGACACCGTCGTCAATGCGTAGACTGATGGATTCGGACCGGGATACACGCCTTCTCCTTCCGCGATTCCGTACTGTCCAATATCGCGCCGCGGAATCTGCTGGAGAATGGAAAGCTCTCGCTCGGGGAGGAGCAGACGTGCACTACATTCCCGGAGATCACCTCAGTGTGCTCGAAGAATCGCACATACGAGCCTGGGCGGAAACCCTGAAGAACTCGCTCACGACCCAGCCCGACAAAGGCGACGCGCAGTAGTGTTCCGTGACTCCGCCGGCTGTGCCTGCCAGAAAGTCGACCTTCGAAACGCCGCACCGCATCTTCCCCCAGGTGGTCTCCGAAGTTGATGGCCGCGTCCTCGTTAGAGCTTGAACACGCGCTCGGCGTTCGTCTGATAGAACATTTTCAGATCCTCGTACGCGATCGGCAGCTCGTCGGTCACGTTCACTTCTTCGGGTACGAACTGGTACGGATAGTCCATCGCGTACATCACGCGGTCCATGCCCATGACGCGCTGCACGTAGCGAATCGGCGGCGTCCACGCCATGCCGCTCGTGGTGTAGTAGAAGTTCTCGCGCAGATAGTGGCTCGCCGGGTATCTCAGATTCGGCTGACTCGCGTAACGCCCCGAGCGCACGCTGGCGCCGTGCATGAAGTCGATGCGGAACAGCCAGTAGGGCAGCGCTTCCCCCAGGTGGCCGAGCACGACCTTCAGGCGCGGAAAACGATCGAACGCGCCGCTCACGACGAGCCGCAGCGCATGCAGGCCCGTCTCCACCGCGAACCCGAACACCGCGCCGTCGAGCCCGCGCTCCATGAACGGCGTGATCATCGCGTTGCTTGGCGTGTTCGGGTGGAGGTAGATCGGCACGTCGAGCGCTTCGGCCGCGGCCAGGATGTCCCAGAACTTCGGGTCGTCGAGATACTCGCCGCGCGTGTGCGAATTCACGATCGCGCCTTTGAGCTTCAACTGTGTCACCGCGCGCTCGAGCTCCTTCGCGGCCGCTTGCGGATTCTGCGGGGCGATGGCCGCGAGGCCGGCGTAGCGCCGGGGATGGGCCGCGATCGCGGCCGCGAGCTCGTCGTTGGCCGAGCGCGCGAGGCCAACGGCCTCGTCGGCGCCGAAGATCTGCACGCCGGGAGACGTGATCGACAGGATCTGCATGGCGATGCCCGTCGCGTCCATGTCGTCGATCCGCCCCTGCCCCAGATCCTCGAGACGCGCGGCGACGGCGCGCGTGCGCTCGCTCGGGTGACTGAGGTAGTAACCCATCAGGCTGTTGAAGCCGACGTCGTCGGAGCCTTTGCGCGCGAGCAGGTCGCGATACGCCTGCATCAGTTCCTTGGTGGCGAACGCCTCTTCGGTCGCGATGCGGTTGAAGCCAAGGTCCATTCTCATGGCCGATTCTCCTCAATGACTGGTTGGCGCCGCGTCTCCGGGCGCGTCGCCGCGCTCGCGCGCCGCTTCAGCAGCGCCACGGCAGCGATGCCGACGGCGGATGGCGCGACGCAGAGGAGATAGACCGAACGCGGATCGTGCACGGACGCGAGCATGATGCCGCCGATCGTGGGGCCGACGATCGAGCCGACGCGGCCGACGCCGAGCGCCCACCCGAGCCCCGTCGAGCGCATCGCGACGGGATACGTCATCGATGCGAGCGCGTTCACGCCGACTTGTCCGCCGACGACGCCGAAGCCTGCGAGCATGAGTACGGCCGTCGTCTCCCACCGCGTCATGCCGCCAGCGGTGGCGAACATGTAGAGCCCCGCGACCGACACGAGCATCGCGAAGATCTGCATGCGGTGCGCGCCGAGCCTGTCCATGGCCAGCCCGAGCAGATACGTCCCCGCGAGTCCGCCGACGTGATAGAACGTCGTCATGACGGCGGCGTCGGTGACGGTGAAACCCGACGACGTCAGCGACGTGGGCAGCCAGTTGATCACCAGGTAGACGTTCAGCAGGCTCGTGAAGAACGCGGTCCACAGCAGCACGGTCGTCACACCGCGCGCCTCCCTGAAGAGATCGGCAACGGTGATCTGGCCGCCCTCCGTGTCGCCCGAAACGACGCGCACGTCGTCTCCGGGCGGTGCGCCGTGAGTCAGTTTCGCGAGCAGGCGGCGGGCCTCGGCCTGCCGGCGCGGAACGAGCGCGGCAAAACGCAGCGATTCGGGCAAACCGAGCCAGAGCACGGCCGCCAGCCCGAGCGGGAGCACGCCGCCGACGACGAACACGGCGCGCCAGGTGTACGGCGCGATGAGCTGTGCGGCGGCGATGCCGCTGCCGATCGCGCCGAGCGAGATGCCGCTGCCGACGAACGTGACGACGGTGGCGCGGCGCGGCTTCGGCGCATATTCCGATGCCAGGCCGATCGCGTTTGGCAGGGCGCTGCCGAGACCGAGCCCCGTGAGAAAGCGCACGACGAGCAGTTCCGTCAGCGAGCCGACCCAGACCATCGCGAGCGTGCCGATGCCGAATGCGATGCACGACCCGATGATGACCAGCCGCCGGCCAACGCGGTCCGCGAGGGGCGCCAGGAGAATCGCGCCCAGCATGACGCCGAACAATCCGGCGCTGAACGTCGTACCGAGCGCGCCGCGTGCGAGCTTCCAGTCCTGGCTGATCGCGGGTGCGACGTAGGTGATGCCCTGGACGTCGAAGCCGTCGACGAACAGCACGGCCGCGCACAGCAGGAACACGCGCAGCTGAAATCCGCCGACGCGCTGCGCGTCGAGGGTTACCGCAACGTCGATCGTTCTCTGCATTCCGCGGGTCCTCTCATGTGCGCCGAAGCCCGAGCGTCTCTCTCGGAACGGATCATACTCGCCGCCAGTCTGCTGCGAGCAGGACAGGCTGGACGGGCGCCCCGCAGATGAGCCGACACTTCCCGCTTTGACGACAAATTGCGCGCATGGGAGAACCGCTACAACGGCAGTGGGCGTCCAGTTTCCCGTCGCGGCCTGATCACCAATTCGAGACAGTGACAGCCGAGGATTTCGGAAGAACGGCATGCGATTGGCCCGGAATCCGGGGCGGACCGATCTCCCAGCATGGCGACAAACACAATCGCGTGCTGCCGTATTCGGCGTTTTGCGGATAAAACGCCTGACGAGATGTACTTCGGAACACAGGCGACACGGTACCGACAGAGCTGACTTCACGCGCGGTCGCCGCGCGCCGGGCACGCGTTGAATCACACCGATCGGCGTCGTGCGCGTCATGCGGGTCAGTCGGCACGGCCGCGTAACTATCGGTCCGACGACGGGGACGCCACGGCCCGTGCGTTTGGCGGCGACGCCGGGCGAAGTGCACCGCACGTCGCACGAGTGGATGCGCAGAACCGTCTCTGGGATCCTGGACGAAGTCCCGGTCGAGTTACGCCTAGACACTGTCTAAGTGTGAGATCTTACGGGTTGAAGCAAGCTTTTCAGGCGGCAATGGCGGCCTCCTCGTGAAGCTTCTGGATTGCGGCATCGTGTTGGTCCAGCGCGGCGCGCAAGGGCCGTGGCAAGTGGTCGGCGTCGGGGAGCAGGGCGTTCCACTGGGGTCGGAGGATCCGAAGATAGAGCTTGCTGTAGAAGAACGCGACTTTGAGGCCGTAGCTGGTCGCGGTATAGCGATGCGTCTTCGGGATGCGATGGATCAGTCCTGTGAGGCGGAGTCGCCGCAAGTCGTAGGTTCTCTGTGCGGCGGTGTAGCCCTTCCCGAGGAGGGCTTCGACCTGGGGCCGGAGGTCGCGATTGCGGAATCCCCGCGGGAGATGGGTGAAGCCGGCGATCGCCTGGAAGAGGGCCATGACGCGCGGGTCGCCGAAGCGCAGGGCGGACACGCGTTGGCCGGTTTCCAGCGTCGGGCGCTGGAGTCGGTCCAGCGCGTCTTGGGTCAGCACGCACTGATGACTGACACGCTCGACTTCGAGCACCTTGCGATTGACGTGGTCACCGAGATCGCGCAGGTGCGCCAGGTTGGCGACCGCCTTGCGCACGCCGAAGTCCATCGGGTTGTTGATCGTCGTTTCGGTGCGGAGGGCCTGTTGCTCTTTGAAGTACTGCGTGACGTGCGACGACGTGTACTCGATGTGCAGGCTGGGATCGACGCCATCGGTGATGACGCGCGTGCGGTAGCCGTACGGAGGCGGTGGCGTGGCGCGGGTGATGCGCCGAGGGAAGAACAAGCGCACGCGGTCGGGCCGTCCCAGGTCCAGATTGTCGCGGATGACGGCTTCGAAGAAGTGCCGCCCTTGCACGGGCCGATCGAAGACCTGAGTCAAGCTGACCTCGAGCTGACAAATCGCCAGCCGATGGTGATAATCGATGTCCAGGCTTCATCATTCGAGAAGCTGCTGACGAACGTCGATATCGTCATCGACACGGTGGGCGGCGACACATTGGACCGGTCGTTCGGAGTTCTGAAGCCTGGTGGCGTGCTCGTGTCATCGGTCGCCACGCCAGACGCGTTGGCAGCGGCACGCTACGGCGTGCGAGCGGTGTTCTTCCTGGTGCACGTCTCGTCGGCCCTGCTCGACGAGATCGCACATCTGATCGATGCTGGCCAGCTCACGACGAGCGTCGGAGACGTCCTGCCCCTCGCCGACGCGCAGATCGCTCACGAGATGCTGGCTGGCAAACCTCACAAGCGCGGCAAGATCGTCCTATCCATGGAGGGCGTCAGGGCAGGCGAGCTTCCGGGCAAGCCGTAGAGTGCGAATAGCGACAACAGGAGAGACCAAATGAATCGAGTACCCGAGGCAGAATTAGTTCTCGTGCCCGGCGGCACATTGATCACGGCCACACCGGAGGAAGGACGCGCGCTGGCGCTCAAGATGGTTCGTCATCTGGTTCACAACATCCAGCCGGACCTCGACGTTCTGAAGAGTGGACGGCCACAATACTCATCAGATCCCAGCAGTCTGATTGCCGCCAGCCAGGTCGCGGCCATCGAGTTCCAGACAATCGCCGCGGCGAACGACTACTGGCGGAAGCGCTGAAACGGCTATCGAACGGCTCGATTGTCGATCGGGGGTCGCGGCTCGTCGAGCACGACAAAGTCCGCCACGGTCGCGTTCATTGGCCGTTGATGACAAAGCTCGGCGCAAACCACGCGAACGCTGCGCGGTGAGCGTCGTTAGATCGCTTTCCTAGCGGCGACATGTGTGGCCCCCGGGACCCAGTACAGGTTCCTTCGGCTCGTGCGCGCTCTTGAAGGCATCCTCCGGGCGTCACTTGATCATTCGCATGGTACTGACGGGCGCGTAGTCGAACCGCCTTGCAGCGACGTCCCAGACAATCGCACGATCGCAGAAAGATTCCTCGGAAAACGACGCCGCCGGGGGTTGGCCGCATCGATGGGCCGCCACCGTGAGCCACAATTGGCGCTGGCCGCCCTTGTTCTCGATCGTCACGTCGTACGCGGAGTCGTCGAAGACTGCGGCGGCCGTGCCGGATCCGTCGCCGGCATGGAAGTCCTCGCGACCATCCGGCGCCACAAGCTCACGCCGGATCGCCGGTACGATTCGCCTTGGCTCCATAGATACTCTTGGAGTAACGCGCCACGTTTGAGGTCTCAACCGATGGCAGCAGCCGGCAGCGTCATCATTGGTTCGAAGAAGATCGACATCCACGCGTTCACAGGTCTCGTCACGCTTTTCTGGGGCGTCGTGGGGAAGAAGGAGAGCAGCGACCTGGCCGTCTACAATCACTCAAGAGACGCGTTTGGCGTCGGCTGGCATATTCGCAACGAACTGGCAGGTCCGGCGTTTCTGCAAAGCCAGCTGTTACTTTCCATCCTGGCCATCTTGTTTCTGATTGTCTTCAATCGCCACCTCTGGGCTGACGAGCTATCGTCCTCGGGCTGGTCGTCGGCCTCTGGTACTGGCTCTATCGCCACCGGCAAAAGTTGGTTGACGCTGTCGAGGCATCAATTCCAAACGTGAAGGCCCAGTAGTCGAGCTTGAAATAACAGCGGGCAGTTGCTTGGACTGACGTCCAACTGCGCTCGTTTCGCCACTATTTCGCCGTCTTCCTGCGCTCCAGGGCGGCGCCTTGACATGTCATGAGCATGCACGCTGATACATCCCTGGCGCGATGAACTGAACTCAGCCGCTGGCAGGACAGGGACCGGCGGCCGCCGTCACCACCACCATGGTCATCACCGTTCGGACGCCTGCGACGCGTCACGCGCCGCGCGGGCCCAGATCTCCTGCCATGCCGTAAACTCCGCGGGCCTGATCGGATAGCGCGCGAAGTTGCCCGCGTGAAGACCCAACAACTCGGTCTCCGCGACCTCACGAAACGTCACCCGGTCGTTTTCCTCGAGGTGCGCCGTAGTCCATGATGCGATGTGGGCAGCAGCCGATTTTCGGTCCATGCGGCCTTGCACAACCTCCGTGACCACAGCGCGAAGCGCGTCTCGATGACGCAGGCGGAAAGGGTCGGGCTCGCCGAGCGACTGCCGCACGGCGGCATAGCGCTCGGCCGAACGCTCATACGACCAGATGAACGCGTCACGGAGGAGTTCGATTCGATTGAGTTCGTAGACGCCAAGAATGGCGTGCGCGTACAGGCTGCGCGGCAGATCCGTGAACGAGAGGGGCGAGAGGTTGGCTCTGATGAACGGAATGTTCGCCGCCATTCGTGACACGCGCTTGTTCACATCATCGAAGGGCTGCAGGTACGGCAGCTGCACCATCACGAAGAGGGACTGCTCGAAGGGATCTGTAATCGCCGCAGCCGTCGCGAGCAGCTGGTCAAAGCACTCCTCGACGAGCTGCGGCGTCTCAGGCGGGTGGTAGACGGATCCGTCGATGCCCACCCCTATGTGACGGAGTCGTCCGGCAGCTCTCTCGTCGGCTAGGAGGTTGTTCGCAAGGATGGCATGCAGGTTCAGAATAGTGTACTGGTTGAAGCCGATCTCCGCCGCGTTGCCGACGAGAAACTCCACCGCATCCTTGTGATTGAGAATCATCTCAGCTTCGAGCCGGTCTCGACCTTCTGCCTCTTGGCCGAACTCGATCAGCCGTTTCGTGTCGAGCAATGAGTACGTGTTCCCCTCGAGACGACTCGAATTCCACGACAGGTCGATCAGAAGTCGGTTCAGGATTTGCCGCGCGTATGTTCCCGCCGGCTCCTGCCCGCTCACCGGTCTCTCACCTGTCTCCGCTAGGCGCGCGCGCGCGCCCTCCGGAAGGTAGAACGTTTCTCCCGGGCGGTAGGTATTCAAGAATTCCCGGTTGTAGCCGACTGGTTTGCGCGCGGCGAGCGGCTGGCGGAGATACACCCTGATCTCCTGGCTCTCGGATGACAGTGCGACCGCCGCTTCATCTGCCGCGGCTTCTGGCTGCGCCGGGGCAGGTGCGGCGCCGGGCGCACTGTAACGGGCCCAGCGTCCTCCGCCCTCGCGAAGAACGCGACCGTCATCCACCAGACGCTTCAATCGGAATTGCAGCGTGCGCCGCGGCACC
>JBDTVS010000054.1:0-63046 GCA_040007095.1 Acidobacteriota bacterium | reverse complement strand
GCGGCACGGCCTGCTGCGCCAGCAACAGGCAGGATGCCAGCATCACGGTAGACACTAGAACAACGGAGGCGCGCGGCCTGGTCATGCGTGTGTTCGCCATCCTAACCTGGTGTTCTTGGCGTATTCCCAGTCGGTGTCGCGCGGATCGTTGTAGTCGTACAGACCAGGCACGATCTGGCCTCTTTCCGTGAGCCCGGTGAGCTTATTCAGATTGTTTCCCTGATGGGCAAGTTCCAGCGTATCGCCGTGTAGATGCGCCAGATCCTGCGCGATCGTTTCGCCCCGGACGTTGTACCAGGGGCCTTTGCCGATGCGGTCGCGCGCGTTCACTGCCGGCGTGCCGGGCCGCGCCTGCGTGCTCAGATAGGCGTGCCAGGTGCGAGTACCGGCGCCTGCGGCCGTGGCGAGCATCTGACAATGCGCATCGGCGCCGGCCAGTCCGCCGAGATTGCCGCCGTCGCCGACGGGTACGCTCGTCACGAAAAAATTCATCATCGGAGAAGGCTTTTCGCCCCGCGGATATTCCCCGGGCCGTTGGGTCTGTGCCAGGAGCAGGCCGGACGCCAGCGAAACGATGCCGAGCAACGCGAGAGCGGAAGAGTTGATCTTGGGCATGGTCTCCCTCAAGCAAGCGACACCGGCACGATGCTGGTGCGCCAGCAGCAGGCAGTGACGACGCTGCTCGGCACGGTAACACGGGAGGCGAGCGCGGGCAATCGGTCTCGGGATTGTCTGTCAACGCGAAATAGAAATGTCCCCTGTGTTCGTGTTCCTCGGTCAAGACGGTCAGTGCCTGTGGGCGCGTTTTGCATGGCGTCCATAGGCATTGTTATCGCTGCGCCGCCCGAACCAACGCGCGCTCGCGGTCAACCGCGCGGGTGTCGCGTCGCCACGGGTGATTGGCACTGGAGCTTCGTGATCGTGATCCTCGGCGTGGCCGCCGCTGCTTCCCGTGATCGTGGACGCGGTGCCGCGACGTCGTCGCTCAACGCCCTGCCCATCGCGGGAGACCTCGGCCGGTTTTTCCAGGCGCGGGTGCCGCAATGAAGCTCGCGCCACTGTCGTGCCGCGAAACTTCGTCAGTGCGCCACCTGCCCGCCCGCGACAAAGCTGACCTTCACGCGAATCTCATCGCGAACGCCGATGCCCAGGTACGTCGGCGTTGGTATCTGAAAGTCGGACACACGGATAGGAAACTCGGCGCGCACGCGGAAGCCGCCGCCACGCGGCGAGACTTCGGCCGCACCTTTTACTTCCTGGCGATGGCCATGTAACGTCAGGATGGCCCGGAACGTAGATTTACCGTGCACGGCGTCGAGGTAGATGTCGTCGACGGTGGACACGGCGAAATCCGATCCTTTGTCGACCTCGAGGTAATTGCTGCGCATATGCCGGTCGCGCAGGGCAATCCCCGTCTCGAGCGACTGCAGGTTCACCCGGATCGCGCCGGTGACCGTGCCGGGTGCCTCCGCGCCGGGCGCGACATCTCCATGGATGTCCCGAGTCCGCGCCTCGAAGCTGCCGCCGACCGTCAGCGGACAAATCACGGTCACCTCGGCGTCGGAGACTCGATAGGTATCACCGCGCGTGGACAGGGCCGGAGCCGAGAGTATGAGCGCCAGCGCTGTCAGAAGGAGAACGGCCGAGTTCACATTAGTGAACAGACGGCAATCCTTCAGGGCGCTTCCGACGTCCAGGGTTGTCGACGTGGCGTTGAGGATGCGCGGCTACTCGTCAGAGATCGCCGCTCGACTCGACGTTGTCGTGCTCGCACACCGAGCGGGTCTTGTCGCCCGAACTCAAAACTCAAAAGTGAAAAAGTTACGCTGGCTTTTCAGCGGACATGCTCGAGGGCCGCAGATGACCGGGGCGGTGGCCAATGCCTCCGCCCGAAGGCCGTCACGCGACGCGGTTTCAATATCCTTTGACAGTGGGCAGCTGTTGAATGCCGGCGTCGACCGCGACTGGCAGGCGATTCTCAGGCGGCGCCAGCGGACACGTCGTGAACATGGAATACGCGCAAGGCGGATTGTAAGCAAAGTTGAAATCGATGATGGTCCATTCGCCATCCTTGACCTTCTGCGGTTTAACCACGCGGTAGCCGCCGTACGTCGTCGACCCGTTTGTCCGATCTTTGAACCACACGGTGAACACGAGCCCGGCCTTCGTGTCGAACGCGGTCAATCGGCGCTCCTCACCGCCGAGTGGAAACACCAGCTGGCCGAGCGCCGTGAATTCCATCGAGCCGCCTCGCACATCCGGCACGCGTACGCGTCTCGGCGCTCTGAACGCATCGAACCGCGCCCGCACGCGCCACCGGCCGTCGAGGGGATACGACGGGAGCGGCGGCGGAGCGGTGACGGCCGGATGTGTCGTATCCGTCGCCGTCACCCAGCGGCGATTGTCGCCGGCATCGGTGACGTCCAGCCGCAGCGGACCTGCCAGGACGCTTTTCACGGGCTGCTCGCCGTCGAGCCGGGCGCCGTCCGCCGTGCGAAGAGCGAATTCGGCGGTCGGAACGACCGTCACCGAGTTGCCCGCGAGGCGAAAGGTGCCGGCCAAGGCTGGCACCTGTGCGGCGGGCAGGGCAATTGGGAGCCGCGGCTCGACCGCCTGCCGGCCTCGACGCCCTCGCATGTCCGCTCGACGATCGATCGCTGCCTGCAGAAGGACGCGCGCGATCGTGCGCGCGACATCGCCGACGTCCGCGTGGCGCTCGACGGCGGCTTCAGCGGGCCCGCACCGACAGCCGCCGCTGCGCGATCGCGCGGGGTAGCGCGCTGGCTCGTGGTCGCTGCGTGTTCCGGCGCCGTGCTGGCCGGTGCCGCTGTATGGGTGTTCAGAGCGCCACCTCCACGCATCGCATCGACGATGCGTTTCCGGGTGAACGCGCCGGACGGTCTTCGATTCAACAGATTCGTGTTGTCGCCTGACGGCCGGAGCGTCGCGTTCACCGCAGCGTCGGAGGACGGCCGATCCGGACTGTGGGTGCACTCGTTCGAAACTGGTCGGACACGACACCTCGAACGCGCCGGGCAGGTCACCTTTTCTACGTTCTGGTCGCCCGACGCGAGGTTCATCGGGTTCGTGAGCGGAGGCGCGATCAATCGCATTGCCGTCGATGGAACCACGCCCCAGCGGATTGCCCCGGTCGAGGGCTACGGCGGGGCCCGGTGGACGTCCGACGGCACGATCCTCTACGCAGGCGCCCTGGGGCGGCTCATGAAGATCCCGGCGGCCGGTGGGACGCCTGTCCCGGTGACCGAACTCGATGCGACCCGCGACGAAACGAGCCACACGAATCCGGTCATGTTGCCCGACGGCCGCCGCTTTCTCTACTTCCGCTCATCGCGCAACCCCGAGCGCAACGCCGTATTCGCCGGCTCGCTCGATGCCGCACCGGCCGCACAACCGACCAGACCGGTGCTGCCGCTCACCACGCCGCCGCTGTTGTCCCGATCGCCGGATGGTGCGGTACACCTGTTGTTCGTTCGTGACGGGACGTTGATGGCGCAGAAACTCGACACGTCGTCGATGACGCTGTCGGGAGCGGCGTTCGTCATCGCGGAGACCGTCGCCGCGGGCCAGTTGTCGGTGGCAGGCGACACCATCGCGTTTCGCGCGCCCGACACGCCGCCGGGCCGCGTGCCGACCTGGTTCGAGCGCGACGGCCGCCGCTCGAGCGCCGTCTTCAAAACGCCGGTGCCACCGCTCTCCTTCCCACAAATCTCGCCCGACGGGACGAGGCTGGCGGCGACCGTCGGTTCCAGTCTGTGGGTCTATCCGCTCGACGGGCGTCCGCCCGTCCGTCTCACCTCGGAGGGCAGCCTGTCCCCACTCTGGACCCCGGACGGACGGTCCATCGTCTACGAGCGATACGGCACGGTGGCCGGTCTCTACGCCATCGCCGCTGATGGCAGCAGTTCGATCCCGCGCGCGGTCGGCCCGGCGGGGCACTACCACGCGCATGGGTTCGTCGCCGGCGGGCGCGGAGTGCTCGCCTTATTCGAGCCGCCCGAGTCTCGCGGGACGTGGTCGCTCGTGCAGGTGCCGTGGTCCGGCACCGAGGCGCCTGCGCGCCTCGGCGATCTCGGGTTGTCGGACTACGCCAGTGCAGCCCTCTCGCCGGATGGCCGGTGGCTGGCGTACATCGCCAGCACCACGGGCAGCGACGAGTTGTGGGTGCGACGCTACCCAACTCTCGACGCCGCCATACGCGTCTCACCGAATGGGGGCGACCGAACCGGTCTGGCGAAAAACGGCCGGGAGCTGTTCTATCTCGAAGGCGACAAGCTGATGCGCGTTCGCGTCGCCCCTGACACGAGCGCGCGGTTTTCGTACGAGGCGCCGGTGATGGTGTTGGAGAAGTCGTTCGTGCGAGCGGGGCAACCGCCGTCGTTCGACGTGGCCGCAGACGGCCGGCTGCTGATCCTCGACCGACTGCCGGCCGTACCGTCGACGCCGATCGAGGTCATCGTCAACTGGCGGAATCCCGTCGCCAGGCCGACCACGCAGTAGACACGCGGTCTGGTGCGCCTGGTGGCGATGGCAGCGCGCTCCCAAGCGCAGGGGTCGGCTCCGAAGGCGTCAACGGCGACGAGCACGTCGCGCTCGTGAACTATCTCTCCCGCGACGTCGCTCGCACCGTCATCGACGATCGCACTGGATTTTATGGCCGGTGTGCGCTCACGCTCGAGTGGTCGCCCAATCTGTCGTCAAGTAACCAGCTGTCGATCTTCACGGCGCGGTCGATGGTCGATCTGGGCGCGTTAGCGTCCCCCCCAGTTTGTCGCGTTGCCGACCATAGGTCGGGACGTCGATCACGGAGTCTCTCGCCGCGATATGATTGGCGCGCCATTTCCACAAGGAGCCTGCTATGCGCCGGATTGGACTGCTTTCTCTCCTCTCCCTGGTTGCCACACTTTCAGTCACGGCGGCTTCATTGCCCACCTCGCGGCCCGAAGACGTGGGGCTGTCGAGCGAGCGGCTGCAACGGATTCACGCCCTGGTGCAGCGCCACATCGATTCGGGCGACATCACCGGGGCGGTGATGCTGGTGGCTCGTAAGGGCCAGGTCGCCTTCGTGGAAGCACAAGGCACGATGGACGTCGACACCAAAAAGCCGATGACGCGGGACGCCGTGTTTCGCATGGCCTCGATGACGAAGCCGGTGATTGGGGTCGCCGTCATGATGATGCTCGAAGAGGGCAAGCTGCAGTTGGGCGATCCGGTCTCGAAATACATTCCGGAATTCAAGGGCATGAACGTGGCCGTACCTATGGGTCCCGCTCCAGCGCCCGGTGCCGGCGCGGCCGCTCCGCCGAAGTTCTACACGGTGCCAGCGGCACGCGATATCACCATCAAGGATCTGTTGACGCACACGTCGGGCTTGTCGAGCGGCCCGATGGGCCAGAGCGAGGTGAGGAAGAACCGCCGCAAGCCGACCGAGACGCTGGCCGATTACATCCCCCGTCTGGGCTCCACGCCCCTCGAGTTTCAGCCCGGTTCGCGCTGGATGTACAGTGCCAGCGATGGCATCGATGTGCTGGCGCGGGTTGTCGAGGTGGCCTCAGGCGTGCCGCTCGACCGCTTCCTGAAACAGCGGGTCTTCGATCCTCTGGACATGCCCAACACCAGTCACTACCCGACCGACGCGCAAATGCCGCGGCTGGTGACTGCCTATCAAAAGACCGACAAGGGCCTTGTGAAGACCGAGAACTCGCTGTCAATGTCGAGCAAGGTGTACTTCGCTGGCGGCGGTGGCTTGGTGTCGACGATCGACGATTATTCGCACTTCGCTCAAATGTTGGCGAACGGTGGGGAACTGAGTGGCAAGCGCCTGCTGAGTCCGCGGACTGTGAAGCTGATGAGCTCGGTCCACATTCCGTCCACATTGCCTGGCCGGACGACCGGTGAAGGCTTCGGCCTGACGGTCCGTGTGATCCAGGACGCGGTCGCCGGAAATCACCGCGTCTCAGACGGCAGCTTCGGCTGGAGCGGCGCCTACGGAACGCACTTCTGGATCGACCCCAAGGAAGAAGTCGTTGCCGTGATGATGATCCAAACCCCCATCCGCGAAATGCGCGCTGAGTTCGAGAACGCCGTCATGCAAGCGATTGTGAAATAGGAACCGGTTGCTGCGCCCCTCAGAGTCCGACATTTGACGAAAGGGAAATGTCGGACGAGCGCCCGCCGCGCGTGTTCGTCTCGAATTCGTTGTCAGGCGGCGACCGGGAGCTGCACAAGGTCCCGGCAGTGCGAGACCCAACGCACGCTGCTCGGATCGGCGGGAGTGACCGTGCGTCCACCGGTGGGATTCGAACAGCGGATCGTGATCCGGACTGAGGTGTCGCAGTACGCCCTGCCCGTGACGGCGCCGGCGCGGACAACGGCTTGCCGCTCTCGACGACATAGGTGCCGATGAACGTCGTCTTGACGGATCCGGTGTTGCGCCCGTTGTGAACGACGCCGGCCGGAACGAAGAACACGTCGCCGGGCTTGAACGTCTGCGGTGCGCGGCCGTCGATCTCGAGTTGGAGCGCGCCCTCGAGCACGTAGCCGAACTCCTCGCCCGGATGCATGTGCCGGCCTGATTCGACGCCGGCTCCGATGTCCACGCGTGCGGTGACGCCGTGGCGACCGATCACGCTGATCGGCTGATCCTGCAGCGGTGTGCGCATGAAGCCGGACTACTGCGCCGCCAACGCGGCGCCGGCAACGATCGCCGCCACGATCTCGCCAGGGTCGCGTGTTGGACGAGCAGGGTGACCGTCAGCCTCCGGCGGCGGTGGACCGCTGCCGTGTCAGCCGCAGGCAACCCGCCGCCGCGCGCAGTCTGACGCCTTCGTTCTGATCCTCCAGCATCGGTGCGAGATCGGACTTCAGCCGCGGATCCTTGCGCAGCGCAATCGCATGTACGGCGGCGGCGCGCACCGACCAATCAGAATCGCTGAGGGCGTCCCGTAACGCGTCCAGGGTCGCTTGATCGCGTTCCGTAGCCAGCATCAGCGCCGCCCCCGCACGCCCCGGCACTCCCGTATCCACGATCAGCGATTGCATCGACAAGATGCCCAATCCCCAGTAGGGGACGGGGACGAACCCATCCCCTGATTCATGGCCAGCTTGATCATGCCTCGCGGGGAATGCACCAGCCGCAGCGTGTTGTTGTGCTGTCAGTCTCGATTCCGCGTCACGCGGCGACTGGGGCGCCGGACGAGGTCCCTTCTACTTTTTGGCGAGCGCTGCACGGATCTGTTCGATCGCGTCGGCGATCTTATAGTCGAGGAAGACCCGCCGCATCTCCGCGGTCTAGGGCCGTTCAGCACACCACGTGGGTCGCGACTTCGGCCGGACGCGGCCGGGCGGGTCAGAGCCAGCCGGGTTGCGTCGGCACGATTAACAGCGAAGGAGGCTGTCGATCGCTCGCGCGTGGACCGCGGTCGGCCGGTCCACGCGCGCAAGGTCAGAGCTCAGAAATCGAACTGCACATTGAACCGCATGAATCGCGGCAGAAGCACGGCCGTCGGCGTCAACCATCGCGCCCCGTTCGTCGCCGGGTCGTACACCGTCTCGTAGGTCGTCGGCGTGTTTGAGTTGAACAGGTTGTACAGGTCCAGACCCACATTGGTTTTCGTCTTGCCGAACCGCAGGACCTTCGCGAAGCGCATGTCCACGGCGTTGACGCGGTCGCCGTACACCGCACCCGGCAACAGCAGGTCCACGTCCTGGGTGGCCAACCCGGCGGCCAGCGGTCGTCCCGTTGCGGTCAGGAACTGCGCGGCCGTCATGCGAAAGGTCGCGGACCGCGACGCGCCGTTGGTGCCCACGGCGGCGCCGGGCTGCGCATTGGCTTGCGAGCGGAAGATGCCGCTGACGAGGACGTCCACCTTGGGCACGGTGTAGGAGGCGAGCCCGCGGACACTGGTCTGCCACGGCTCGACAGCGTTGCAGCTGGCCTGACCGCCAATGATGCCCGTGGCGCCGACCGCCCCGATAGTAGGGGTCATCGGCTGCCCGAACCGGGCGTTCAGCTCGGCGCAGGTGTCGTTCACGCCGCGGCCCGTGCTGGTGCCACCCTGAAGACTGAGGCCATTCCGCATCCGCGCGTTGAACGAAAGGTCAACGCCGTGCCAGTAGTGCGATTCGCCACCGAAGTCATCGGAGGTTGTGTAGTACGAGTCCGTCGCGCCGAGGGCGCTCCGCGTGTTGCGCGTGAGGAATGTGACCGGGTAGCCGCCTCCGTTGGGGAGGAGCGGATTCGAGGGCGCGGTCAGGGTGACCGTATCGAAGTCCGCGGCCGTGAGCGCGCGGTTATGGGTCAGGAAGAAATTGCTCCACACCCGCCGGTTGTAGCTGACCTCCAGCCCGACCTGCGGCGCGAGCTGCTGCTGCACGCTGACGCCGTACTGCCAATCCTGGTTGCGCACGCCCCGACCCGTGAGGACAGCGGGATTGACGGTCGTGGTCTGGTTGAAAGAGGCCCAGTTGTTAGCCGACCACGGACCGCACTCGCCGCTGGTCGCCGGGTTCAAGAAGTCGCATTCGGCGATGCGATTCCCGTTGGGATCCGACCACGAGCGATTGATCGAGGTGACGAGCGACGAGCCCGGATTGTTGATGATGTATGCGTCCCCGGTGTAGACGCCCTGGAGGTACTGCCCAACGTTCACCTTGAGCGCCGTCTTACCCGTGCCAAAGATGTCGTAGGCGGCACCCATCCGCGGCGTGATGTCGTGGTAGCCGTGCACACCCTCGGTGCGTGGAAGCAGGAACGGGCCACCGAATTCGTTGTCAGCGAGAATGCCGTTCTCTCCAGCCGGGGCCCAGCTCGACGCCGTCTCGAAGCGCACGGCCCCCTGGAGCGTCAGCCGTTTACGCGTCCACTGATCCTGGATGTAGACACCGTTGTAGAGGAGGCTGTTGCTGGTCTCGTTCGTTCCCACGCGCTGCGACAACTGATTCGGCGCGCCGTTGTTGAACCGGTAGCTGATCTGCCGGCCGACGTAGGTCGTGTTCTGGTTCGACATGTAACCGGCCTGGTAGCCCCACTTCATGTTGTGACTACCCGAGACGTAGGACATCGCGCCCCGCCATGTAGCGTGCTTCTGAAAGCTCGACGGCGCCGGATTGAAGCCTCGATAGATGAAGTTCGCGAAGGGGACCCCGACACCGGTGGACTGTTCCGTCACGGGAATGAAATCCGTCAGCACGCCGAAGGGTCGCGGGTCGCCGTTGTCAGTATAGAACGCTGAATAACCGGTCTCGAGGAGCAGGTGGCTCGAGATTGGCGACGTCCACGATCCCTGCATGATCTTCGCTGGCGCGTCCCAGATGGTTCCGGACTCGGGGGACACCGTGGCCGTGCCAGGAGTCACTCCAGGTCCAGACGCGACCCAACCGTCACCGGGAGCTCGGCACTGACTGCCGCCCTCCTTGTACGCGCCTGCGCTGCAGTTCTTCGTGTAGTCGATGTAGAACCCGAACTTGTTTTTCTGATTGGCCTGCCAGGTCAGGCGCACAGCGTTCAGCGTCTTGGACGTGGCGTTGCGTACGCTCGGGCTCTCGCCTTTCACCCACGTCCAGGCGTTCGGGTCCCCCGCATTCTTGTTGACGTACAGGTTCTGCTGCTCCTGATACGTGCCGATCGCACGCGAGTTGGCGTAGAACCACACGCGGTCGCGCAGAATCGGTCCGCCCACGGCGATATTGGCGTCGTAGCTCTTGATGAGCGCTGGCTGCTCGCCGAATCCCAGCGAGCGGAGTTTGTCGTCGATGTTGCTCGACTGTCCCCATTTGCCGGCATAGCTGGTAAACCCGGTCCCGCTGAACGTGTTGCCGCCGGTCTTCGGGATGATGTTGAAGGCCGGGCCGCCGCGGTCTGCCTCGCCGAGGCCGCCCGAGATGGCCACCTGCACTTCCGAGGCGTTCGACATGTCATACAAGTACCCGGACACACCACCACCGTTGCCTGGCGCGCCCACGTTCATTCCGTCGAGCTGAATGAGGCCTTCGGTACTCCGACCGCCTCGTGCCGAAAAGAAGTTGTTGATGGTCGCTGCGCCGCCCCCGAAGCCCGTGGCTTGAATGGCCGGCACGGCCGCGATGTAGTTGCCATAGCTTCGCGACGCCGGAAGCGCGCGCACGATGTCTCCGTTGATGACCATCTGCTGGCGGGCGGTCTGGACGTCCACCACCGGCGACTCGCCGGTCACGGTGACCGACTCCGCGAGGCTCCCCACTCGCATCTCCGCACCAATGGTCATGACCCCGCCTCCCGACAACTCGAGGCCTTCCCGTACGACAGTGGCGAAGCCGGTCAGCGTGAAGCTGACCTTGTAGGTGCCGGGTGGCAGATCCGGAATGCGATACTGCCCCGTTTCGTCGGTGACGCCAGTGCGGACCTTGGTGATGAGCGCCGGGCTCGACGCCTCAATGGTTACGCCCGGAAGCACGGCACCAGAGGTGTCGCGCACGACTCCGGCGAGGCTTTGCGCGGTAGCCAGACCGGGTACCACGAAGAGGCTAGCCATCACTACCAGCAATCGGATGAGCAGTCGAATCATGAGCGAGAACCTCCACAACCGCATAGTTACGAGGGGTGTCTAGACTCGGTACGTCGCGACGACTTCGCGGACTATGGACCGTTCGAACACCACTGTCAAGGAAGGCCCAAGCTCTTCATTCCACCGAGCCAGTGGCATGTGCGTTGAGCTCCACCGGGACCGGTGTCGAATGACGCGGCCCTGTCAGCGCCAGCGATTGATCCCGGTGGACCCTCACCCCTACCCGGTGTGGCGGCGCGGCACGCCTATCGCCCGTCGAGGCTGAACGCGAAAAGCTGGTGATTCGCACTGCCTTCCGCAGACCTGGAATAGCCCGAGCCCCAATAGACCGAGCCGTTCACGACGGCCGGGCCGGCGTTGACCGAACTGCCGGCGTCGTATTGCCAGAGGATCGCACCGGTCGCGGCATCGAGCGCGTACATCTCGGGCCCGAGCTTGGCCATCGACGCCCCGTACACCAGGCCATTCGCGACCGTCACGGGGGCGAGGTCCCACACGCCCACAACGCCCAGTGGAGCAGGCAAGGTCTCGGTCTTGGGATCAGCCGTCTGCCAAAGAATCGCTCCGGTCCTCGGATCGAGCGCCGCCCAGGAGCCACCGGTGACAGGCGTCGTGCCCAAGAGGACGCCGTTCTCCGTGAGCTGGTAAGGGATGTGGTGTTGGTTCGTGATCGAGACGTAGATGCGGTCGCCATCGAACGCCGTGCCCCACTCCATGCCGCCCTGATCGCCGCCAGGACCGACGAGGGTGTTCCAGATGAACTTCCCGGTCTTCGCATCGAGGAGGGTGTAGACACCGCTCTTCCCGCCGAACCCGACGACATCGCGCCACTCTCCGTTGTCACGCCCGCGATCGTCATCACGCCGGTGTCCACCGAACCGCACCCGCATGACGTTGGGCCCAGAGCCGCCCATGTCCCACTTCTCCCCATCGGACTCGGCCGGGCACCACGTCACCGAGGCTGGCTGGTTGCCGCACGCCCGCACCCAGGGCTCGTGACCCAGCACGCGGTATGACCATTTCGGCTTGCCTGTCTTGAGGTCGAACGCGACGATTGATCTCAAGTAGGCTCCTGGCTTCTCGCACGATTCGAGGAAGCCGGCGGAGCCGCCGTGCGCCGCATGACACGCCGTCACGCCTGGCGGTTCCGTGTACGGCTGCCCGAACGTGCCATAGACGAGCCCAAGTGACTCGTCGACGGCAGGCGGCGAGAACATCGTGGCACCGGAATAGCCTCCTGGTACGTCGCCGTTGTCCGGCAGCGAGTAGGTCCTCCATCGGATCGCACCGGTCTGTGCATTGAGGGCCACGAGCGCGCCGCGGAAGGTGGCCGTCGCCGGGGTGCTCGCCCCATTCGCCGAAATGCCGGTAATGATGGTGTTGCCGACGAGGATGGGAGACCCGGTCATGGCGGCGTGCGAATCAGGATGGATCTGGCTTTTCCAGCGCAGTTCCCCGGTCGTCGCGTCGATTCCCAGCAGGTTCGGGCCTGGGACCGAGGTCGACCCCTTGATGATGCCGACCACCAGCGTATTGCCCGCGAGCGACGGGCTCGTGCGCGCGTAGTCGCCCGCGTTACCGGTGTAGTCCGGCACGCGACGCGACCAGATCACAGCGCCCGTCCCGGCGTCGAGCTTCCAGAGCGTGCCGCCAAAGTCGCCGAAGTACACCGCTCCGTTCACGACCGCCGGGGTTGCAGATACGTCGCCCGTGGTGGGCGAGGTCCACTTGAGCGACAGGCGGTGGACGTTCCCCGGGGAGATACGGCGCTCGAAGGGTTGACTGCGGGTGTTCGCCGAGTCGTGACCGATCATCGGCCAATCGTGCTCGTTCGCCTGGATATCCCCTCGTTCGTCGTGCTCGTTCTTCGTAGGCTCCTTGGCATCGTCATGGGCCGATGTCCGTGAGACGCTCGCGAAAGCCGAGAGGAGAGCGACGCCGACTATCATCTTCGAGAGACGCGCCTGATGTCTGCGCGACCGGTCTGCGTGCATCGTCGTTGCCATGGTTCCTCCTCGGATGTGACCCAGTCGCGTGCCGGGCTGCAGAAAACGATGTGAATGGCTATTGACAGTTGATCTGAATCCCATCGCCGTGGGCGTGGTGCTGCCCGCCTGGTTCGAGCGTCCGCAGCACGTCTTTCGTGATCTGCAGGTGAAACGCACGAAGACGGCGGAGCACTCTGTGACTCTGCGCCGGGATTCGCGAGAGGTACTCCTGGCCTCCCGGGTTCTGGGTCCAGTCGTTGCCCGGAAAGGCGGCGCCTCCCTGAAAGAGCGAGGGCTGCCCGTTCACGATCGGCGTGTACTCGACGCCGACACGCCGGGCGGCCTCGACGTATCCGGCGATGAACTGCTCGTCGGAAACCGCCGAGCGCAGCGATAGATAGGCGCGCCCGTACTGGGTGTAGCCGCTGGTGTCGGTGGAGAAAAGCTCGGGGTCGATGTGGCCGACGGTCTTGAACAGCGCTGCCGACTGCCCGAGCCTCGGAGGTGCTGGGAAATTCAGTACCGCGTAGTTGGCCGGGAAGTCGAAGCTGGTCGGGTTGTCCGCGTCGAGCAGAAACGCACTGGCCTGGGAGAAGACGTACCCCAGGCTATCGGTCAGGACCTTGATGTCGTCGTGGCTCGCCGCGTTCGGGCCGCTGTCGATGACGGTGTAGACGTAGGCGGGATTGGTGGCGCCGGCGAATCCACCGGCTCCGACCTCGAACCGTGTGTTCAGCCCATTGATCGTGTTGACGGCATGCGTCTTGGCGAGGGCCTCGATCACCTGGTCCACGACGCCGCACTGCAGGAGCTGCCGTGCAAATGCTTCCCGCACGCCAAGCGGTTGACGCTGAAGCAGACTGGTGTCGAGAACGGCCGGGTTGGCAATCGGCTCGACCGAACCGAACGTGTTTGCCAGGGCGCCGCCGGCGAGCGCCAGCGACAGCAGCGCGGTCACCAAGAGCGTCGTCAACTTCATCACACGGACTCCTGGTGTAAATCTGTACGAGTGTGGCGCGCATCGCGCACCATGCGCGAGGAGATGCCGCGGGGAAGTATAGCCTGGCCCGGATCAACTGGCTCGCCGCCGAGCCCGCGAGCAGGATCCGCGCAGAGGCTTTGCAACCGCGGACCCATGACAGACTACGTCCAGGTCCGGAGTCTGGATCAGTCCCGTTGGCGAAGAGGAGGAACGTCATGCGGAGCATCTTCGAATCCACACACGCCTTCGAGGCGTGGATGCGAAAGCGGACGGACATCTCCGGAAGGCTGCTCAAGAAAAAGCACCGCCGGATGAGTGATGGGCCGTTCCCGTTTCTACGGGCGACCTTTTACAGGTGGGTGGAGCGTTGGCCGGAAGTCTGTCCACGGCTCGCCGGGCGGGACGAGGACGTGCTGCTTGCGGTGGGCGATCTGCACGTGGAGAATTTCGGCGTCTGGCGGGATTCGCGACAGAGGCTCGTGTGGGGAGTCAACGACTTCGACGAGGCGTGCGAGCTGCCCTTTACGAGCGATCTGGTGCGGTTGGCGACCAGTGTCCTGTTGGCGGCTGAAACGGCACACGTGGACGCGTCGGCGAGTCGGGTGTGCGGGCTGCTGCTCGAGGGATATCGGGCTGGACTTCGGACCGAAGGACAGCCGATCCTGCTCGCCGGCGGCCGGCACCCGGTACTGGTCAAGCTGACGAGGGGCACGCAGGAGGACCCGAAGACGTTCTGGAAGGAGAAGCTCGATCCAGACGACAACCCGAAGATCGACGCTGCCGTGCTCCCCCACGGGCTCGAGGAGATGTTCCGTGCCTCGTTGCGACGCGGCGCGGAGCCGTCGTTCCGTGCGCAGAGGTCGCCAGGCGGCCTGGGCAGTCTCGGCCGGCGGCGATTCACTGCCGTCGAGAAATCGCGCAACGGCGTGCGTGACGCACGGGAAGCAAAGGCGCTCGTGCCATCCGCCCTCTATTGGTTGACGGGGCAGGATCACATGCGCTCGCAGACGGCGACACTGCTCCAGCACGCGATTCGCGATCCCGACCCGCATTTCCAGGTGCATGACGACTGGTTGATCCGCCAGCTTGCGCCGGACGTCGCGAAAATCGAGATGCCCGGGAACCCGCGCGACAGGCGGCTCGCTCTGGCGCCGGCCCTGTTGCGGCTGATGGGCCGGGAGACGGCGAACGTCCATCTCGGCAGCCGTGGCCGGGATGCGATGGAGGATCTGCTGAATCGGTTGGATCGCGACAGACTGTGGTTGACCACGGCGACCGAGCGGATGGCCGCCTGCACTCGGAAAGACCACGCGCAATGGGCAAAGAAGTACCGCCGCGGCCCTCGCGTTCGTGTGGCCGGGCGGCATTGAAGTCTCCAGGCGCGTTGCCGATTGCCCTGGTGTCTCGAGCGCCAGCGTCTGGCGACGAGCAATCCGGGCGCGGGGCGAAAATGTGTCGCCTCCACGTCTCGCGCCCGAGCGTTCACCAGCCTGTCGCTCATCAACCCTCATGACGTCCCAGCCTCTACGGCAGCAGTCCTTCGAGTAATTCACACGCACGCGTGACAGCGGCGTCCGAATCGATGCGCGACATGTAGTCGCGGCAGCGCGCGCGCAGTTCGCCGTCGCCGAGCATCGCGCCGATCGCCGTCAGGACCCGATCTGCTCGATAACGCGTCTGCGGAATGCTTCGACCGAGCCCGAGCTGTTCGACGCGCCAGCCGTTGTCGAACTGGTCGTGGCCGCCGGGAACCACGAGATGAGGGATTCCCGCCTTGACGGTCTGCGCCAGGGTGCCGATACCGCCGTGATAAACGAGCATGGCCACGTGCGGCAGCACGTCGCCGAACGGCAGGTAGCCGAACGTCTTCACGCCGGGCGGAAGATCTGTCGGCACCTGCTCGGGGTAGTTGGTGACGAGCATCGACCGAAGTCCCAGCACGCGCGCCGCTTTGACGGACTCCTGAAAGAAGCGGTGCATGGTCGAGCCCGCCGACCCAGGAGTGAACACGACCGGCGGGTCGCCCGCGGCTAGAAACTCGCGAACTCCCGACGGCAAGTCGTTGTTCCCGCCATCCCAAAGAGGGAAACCGACCAGATGGGTGTTGGCCGGCCAGTCGGCTTGGGGTCTCGCAAACCAGTCGGGAAAGAACCCGAGGACCAGCTGCGGCGAATGGATCCAGCGATACATCAGTCGATCCACTGGTGGCAGGCCGATCGTGGCTCGGAACTCGTTCACGGGACGCTTGAGCGCTCGATCCATCAGGAACCAGTCGGCGAACCGGAAGAAGGCGCGCTTGAACCACATCGGCTGGGACGCGGAGATGCGGATGTTCCCGGCCATGCCCTGGTCGACGAGGCTGCGGATGATGCTCGGTTGCAAGTGGACGGTCGCCGTCGGCACGCCGAGGCGTTCCTGCGCGATGCGCGCACCGAACGAAATGCCCGACGCAGCAACGACGGTGCGGTCGTCCGCACTCCGTTCGATGTGCCGATACATTTCGGTCATCGCCGGCAGAATGGCCCGGTGCGCCACCACTTCGAACCCCTTGCGAGCGTGCCAGAGATCGGGGTCGGCAATCGCGGCGCGCGCATCTTCGACCGTGCCTACGGGAAGAAATCCCACGCCGTGCCCCTCGATCAGCTCCTGAAAGAGCGGATTGGTCAGGACGGTGGCTCGATGCCCGCGGCTCTGGAGGGCAATCGCGAGGGCCAGTACGGGATGGACGTCGCCGGCGCTCCCGATGGTCGGCAAGAGAACCTTGAGCGATCGGATGCTCGTCATCGACGGCTGTCAGTGAAGCTTCGCCTCAAACCGACCAGCAAAGAAGGACCAGGCTGCGGCGCATCTTCACCAGGCGGCCGCTCAGCGGCCGCAGCCAAGACAGCTTCCAACGCCGAACCGAGCACAACTTGCTTCATCTTGCGAGACTCTGGCTTTAGAAGATGTCTAGCGGAGGGGCCCGATCATCACGATCTGCCCCGTCTGGTCGGGATGGCCTTCGCGCACCCATGTGAACTTCATGACATTGGGGTTGCCGGTTCGCTCGATCGTGCCTCGCATGAGATTGCGGTCGACGCCGCGCCGCTCGGCCGACCTCGGCGTGTCGATGTGGTTGATCGCGAAGGTGATGGTGTCGCCGTCGATGCGGCCATCGTCGACCATTGTGACGACATCCGGCGTGCAGGGACCGCAGACCAGTCCCCATACCGAGTTTCCACGCACCTTCAGCACCCAGTTCTGCTGCGCGTTCCTTCCGACCGAGACCCACCGGCCGCCGCCGAACGACGAAGCCGAATCCGTGGCCGCGGGAGGCGGAGTCGCCGGTGCCTGTGCCGCGGCGAGCTCGAAGCCTGCGACGACGCGCGTCGCCACGGTTGTCGTGACAGCTGCGTCGCGTTCGCCCTCCCGCCGCGCCTGCATGGTGATCTGGTTCGTCCCTAACGTGGCTTCGACCTGATCGCGGTACGGCCGGACGCGCGGCCCGCCCGCATCGTAGCGAACGAAGAAGGTGGCGCGGTTGCCCCCCGACAGATGTCCATCCTCGATGCGAAAGACCGAATCCGGTTCGTCGCAGGGTCCACACACGATGCCGGAGAACGTCTCGCCGGCCGCCTTGAGGACGAAGACGCGAGCGCCGGGACCTGTCCCCGTCGTCCACGTGCCCGAGAGGCCGTCGGCCGCCCGCGATGGGAGCGCCGCAAGCAGGTGTAAAGCGATGGCGAATACGATGCACTTCATCTCAGTGTCCTCAGGATTCCTGGCACTTCAGTGAACGTCCGGGCCGGACGCACTTCAAAAACGCTAGTCAGTGAACGGATACAACGGGTAGAGGTTGAACAGCGCTTCGTTCAGGAAGAATTCGTTCATGACGTGGAAGCTTCTCTTCTGCGCGCCATCGATCATCGCGGTCACCAATCGCGCGACCGCCGCGCGCGCGGTGTTCAGCTGGATATCGTTGGTGATGAGCGGGACCCGGCCTTGAAAGAGCGTCACGAGCGCATCCTTCGCGCCGACGATCGGAAAGCGCAGGCTAGTCGCGGTCGCCTCGGCGGTGGCCCACAGCGCGTTGATGCGATCACGATCTTCAGCCGTCAGGACCTCGAGCGGGACGCCCAACTCGAGGGCGCTGTTCTCATCGGTCTCTTCCTCGACTGGACAGGTGTCCGGAGGGGTCGCCCAATCGGGCAGCGGCGAGATCGTGTAGTGGTAGCGATCGACGCCGGAGACGATGCGCACCTTGAGCGGCAGCTTGTGGTCCGGGCGCGGCAGCGCTGCCGGGTTGGGCCGCAAGGCGGAAATGTCCTCGGCGGCTATCGGCAGTCCGGCGGCCCTCGCCTTGCTCATCATCCACTTGAGCGTGATGTCGTTCAGGCCCGTGTTGGTATTCCCGCCGCCGACGTCCCCATGCACGCCGCGGAACCACACCTCACACGCGCCGTGCAGACGTGTGGGGAGGAACGAGGGCCGGCGCTCGTCGATGGCAAGGGCATGAAAGCAATATTGCAGGTTGGCCTTGGGCACCGACAGATGGTGTCCGATATTGAGCGCCGTGTTCCCGAGGTTGGCAAGGCCGAACGCGGCGACGACGTCCCAGACGCCCAGGAACCGGATCTTCGGACTTGGCTCGACGACCTCAGAGCTGCCAGGCTTGCAGATGCCCCGGTCCTGGATTCGATGGCAGAAGTCCAGCGTGGTGGCAGCCCCCCGGCTGAATCCGACGATGTCAATCGTGTGATCGCCAGCCGCCCAGGCCGCGCAGAGATGGTCGTACGCTTCGTCGAGGCGCGACAGTTCGCCCAGCCCGAACACCCCGCCGAGAACCCTGCCGACTGCGCTGAATCGTGTGCCGACTCCGGCGACGTAGTAGTCGTCGGCGTTCGAGTGTTTGTGGTATGCCTGATGAAATCGGAAGACGTTCGTGTTCTTGGCGTGCGAGTCTTCCTTGTCTTTCGCTTCGTTCCAGGTGCCGTCGAACGCATACAGCGCCATCTCTGTTCCTCACTTCACCCTGGATTCGTTTGTCGATCACAAACTCAGCCGGGCAATCTACAATGACCCGGTCACACGATTGCCCCGTCGCCGACATTATCGGCCAGACCACGAGGCAACGGGGCCGGTCTGGCTGAGAATCTCAAAAAAATCGCCAGCCTTCATCGAGGAGCATGACGCCATGAGCACGACCGTGACCAACTACGATGGCAGCATCTTCAGTACGCCGCAGCAGCTGGTTCGCCCCCAGAGCGTCGCAGAACTCCAGAACATCCTCGAGCAGCGTGACAAATACCCGGGCCCCGTCCGGGCGATGGGCAGCTATCACTCGCTCACGCCCTGCGTGTCCACGCCCGGCACGATCGTCGACATGAAGGGGCTGGACAAGATTGTCTCGATCGACGCGCAGAAGCTGACGTTCACCGCGCAGGCCGGGCTGGAGATGGTCGAAGCGGCCGACGCGTTGCGGAAGCAGAAGCTGCAGTTCATCCTGAACATCGAGATCGGCAACATGACGCTCGGGTCGGCCGCGTGCTGCCACACCAAGGATGCGCTCGACGGCATCGGATTCGGGCAGGTCAATTCGTTCGTGACCGGCGTCAAGTGGGTGAGTCCCTCGGGCGAGCTCAAGGAGGCGTCGGAGGAGAAAAATCCCGAGCTGCTGCCGCTGATCCGCGGGAGCTACGGGCTGGCCGGCATCGTGTACGAGGTCACGTTCAAGATCAAGCCGCTGGAGATCATTCAATTCAACTACGAGATCCTCGACGTGGACTTGGTCACGCAGGATCACGTCTCCGAGGTCATCGCGTCGAACGACTGCATGGTCTGCTGGACCATCGGCCACAAGCTCGTCATCCAAACCCGCAATCGCGCGACCGAGCTCAGACACGACTTCCTGGGCAAGTCGCGGCGCTTCGGCTGGAGTTTTCTCGGCGCCTTCGCCGGACGGGCGATCCGGCAACATTCGATCTCGACCGAGTTGACCAACGCCGTGGAAGATGTCGGGTTCGACATCGAGCTCGGATTCTACCGGCTCTTGAGCAAGACGGGCGGCTTCACGCTCTACGCGCCGGACAAGACGATCAACTACTCCAAGACGCCGAAGTCCGCCCGGTATGCCTTCACCTTCTGGGCGTTTCCGCGCCAGGATTGGGTGAAAAACCTGAACGACTACGTGGACTTCGCCGATCAGTATTTCGCGAAGCACGGTTTCCGCTGCAACATGCCGCTCGGCTCCTATTTCATCAGGCAGGACACCAGCTCCCTGCTGTCGTACACCTACGATGGCGACATTATTTCTCTCGACCCGATCCATTCGCCCGGCGATCGCGATCAGGCGGCGTGGGCCGACTTCCTTCGTGAGTTCAACGAGTGGGCGCACGCGCGCAAGGGCATCCCTCTGCTGAACCAGAGCCCCTTCATCACCAAACAGCAGGTGGTCGACGCGTACGGAGACCGCTGGAAGACGCTGTGCGACTGGGTCCGAACCGCCGACCCCGATGGTCGAATGGTCAGTCCGTTTTTCGCGGCGCTGATGGCGTAAGGCGCTAAACAAGCCCGATCGTGACGCTTCTCCTCACACCGGCGAGTCGAACGGCGGTGCGGGTGAACCTTCACGACACGCGATGAGGGTGCGCGGCGCGCGGCTCTCGGTGGTCCTCGTCAGGGGGCCGCGCGTTGATGTCGAAAATCGGCCATCGCTCGATAGATTTCCCGGCGGGCGCGGTTGAGGCTCCCCAGAGGACGATGCTCGGTCAGGCAGTACCAGGGATTGAAGCCAACGTCTTCACAGAGCCGTGTCCGGTCCGGATCTTCGATCTCCTGCCGGGGGATTCGAATCCGCGCGACCGGACGATAGGCCGAGGCGGATTCCTTCCACTCGACCGTGGCGTCCTCGATCGGCATCGTGCGGCTGTCGGTCTGGAACTGGACCATCAAGTCGAAGCAGGCCTCGAACTGTTGCAGGTGAGCGCGCATGGCGTCGTGCAGGTAGGTGTCGGTCAACGTCGCCGGCTTCGGGCTCTTGGTCTGTGAGCACGGCCTGGCGATGTACTTGACGGCGCGGCCCTGGCCGAACAGGTACGGCGTCGTGCTCCAGTACGGAATGTCCAGATGACAGCTCGGGTTCTGGCGCGCCTGCAATCCGATGAGAGCCGATTTGGGATGGGCGATGAAGTAGACGGCACGCTGGAGGCCGCCCGCCTCAATCGCCTTGAGGAGCGCGAAGAAGTCGACCGCGTTCGGCGCCACCAGCACGGGGTGACTGTTCAGGACGAAATCCTGCGTCGTCTCACCCGGGGTCAGGTTGTCGCCCGACACGCCAGACACCTTGATGGACATGCCGCGGACGTCTTTTTCACGATCCGTGTGCGACGAAGCGCTGGCAAACCTGATCCAGGCCTGGTAGGTCCGTGCCTCCGAAAAGAGTCCGACGCGGTGCTCTTTCGGAAGGTCGTTCAGCACGGTGAACTCGGCTTGCACGCAGCCGGCCGCCCTCGCCTGGTTGAACCGCCGTACCACACCGGTCGGGTAACGACGCGCGCTGGCTGTCTTCAGAAACTCGATGAAGTCGGCTGTTTGCGCCGCTTCCGCCGGATCCACGATTTCTTCGGCAAGCCTCTGTGGGGCACTGGTCATCACGGCGCCTCCGCTGTTCTCTCCGCGCTGACCCGTTGAACGCGTGCGCCGCGCGCACGCGTGGAGCGTTCAACCGGCCACCAAACGTCGCAGGTCGTCAAGCGTCATCCTTGCGCGGGCTGCTTATGCGTCGGCCGGCCCTTTGGTCGCTTGCCACGGCGCGAAGGCGTTCTCGACTCCCGCCAACGCCGGCGTCAGCTGCGGGAAATGGCGTTTCAGCACGGTCAGCATCGAGTTCTTCTTGATGTAGTCCACTCCGAACTCGGTGTAGAACTCTGGACGGTAGTCGTCGGTAAAAAAGCGATCGCTCTTCAACCGGCGCGACGCCATCAGGATGAAGACCCTGAACGCCGTTTCGCTGAAGCCAAAGCCCGGCGGCAGCGGCTCCGCGTACAGACCCGTCATCAGGTCCACTTTTTCGAGATCGCCGTTGTAGACCGCCTTGATCTGTTTGCGCCAGGCGGGATTGTCCGTCAGTTCGTCGAACGATTTCACGGGGTCCTTGTGCATCAGCCGGCGGAACTGGTTGTATCGCGGCACTCCGCGCTCACGGTCTCGAAAAATGTCGACCGACGCCAGATCGAGGTGCTCGCCATCGTCGCGCCTGAGGTTTTGCAGCGTCCGGGGATAGTTGTGAAGAGTCACCGCACCCGGGTGAGACGTGCCGAACGAGTAGAACAGGTCCGACATCGTGATGCGCTCGGCAATCGCCGGAGTATTCCGGCCCGTCACCTCGGCCAGTTGCCGCGTTTCGAGCGCCCGTCCGGTGAGCAGCGAACTGAACGTCAGATCGTCCGGCATGAGCGGATGCATCCGGTAGACCGCGACGAACTCCTCGGTAAACGCGTAGGGCGCGCTGTGATGGTCGTGGTGCGAGCCGATGATGCCACCCAGCACATCCGAATCGTTGAGGAACGCGAGTACGTCCTGCTTGTCCTCGCCGACGAGCCCGGACCAGTTCACGTGCATGCCTCTCACGACGATTGGATTCGGGACGATCGCACACGTCCACTCGAGCGTGTGGATCTTGGCCATCAGCGCGGCATTGATCAACCGGGCTTTGCCGAACAACTGCTCGTCGTTCCAGTCGGGGTGCTGATGGGCGAGCAGATCGCAGATCGCGTTGTGCTCCAGCGTGAACAGCGTGTGGAGCATCGCCAGACCGATCCACCAGTTGTCATTGAAACCGCTGAAGTTCACGCCCGTGTCGGGATCGACCGGGAGGAGCCCGGTCGGTTCTATCCTGAGCTTGCCGCCGATCTTGGTGCGCACTTTGGCCGCCGTGTTGGCGTCAGAGCCATAGAGCTGCGACGAATCCCACCAGTGGCTGTTCAGATTGGCGAAGGCGGGCGGCCGGGTCGACCCGGCGGGTGCAGGATCCGGAACCGTGCGGGGGACTCGAATGCTCGCCTCACCGAAGCCGTCGCCTGGCGACGTCGGGATCTCGACGAATTCGGTCTGTGATCGCTCATGCACGAACCAGTCGTGCACCATGAACTGGATCCATGACGCCGCCAGCAGGTTGAGGAACGACGCCGGCTGGAACTGTTCGCGCGTCATCAATTCCACGCTCACCACGCGCGGATTCGGAATCAGCAGGTTCGGCACGTCCGGAGCGACCTGGTCCAGCGGGAAGTTGCGACCGAAACGGCATCCGGCCGAACCCATCTTGGGAAAGTTGAGATCGTTGTAGGTGCCGTCGATCGTTCGCGCCTGGCGCAACGCCGGATCCAGATTCGCCGGGATCTCCTGGCGCGGCTCCGGGGGCTCCTGGGTGTCGTGAAGGTTCTTCGCGCGGAGCTCTTCCCGAATCTGGTAGAGCCGCACATCAGCCAGCAACCGCGGCAGCTCGTACCACGGTTTCTTCTTCAATAGGTCGCCAAGCCTCGCAGTCAGGTCGTCGGCCATATCGTCAATCTCCAGGCTGAAGATCGTCGCTGCAGGTCATCCGTCGGCGTGCGCAGCCAATTCGCAGGCATCAGGACGTGAAGGGACAGGACCATACCTGGTTGGTGCTTGGCGTGTCAATAAGCCTCAGAATGTCGTGAGCGTCAACTCGCGCGCAGTCTGTGCAACGCCGTCCTGAGTTCGTTCGGCAGGACGATGGGGCGTCGGTTGGCTCGATCCACGTACACGTGGACGAAATGCCCCTGCGCGGACGCACGATCATCGTCGTTGCGAAACATCCCCACTTCGTAGCGCACGCTGCTCGAACCAAGTCGCGCGACCCGAAGGCCGACGTGCACCGCGTCGGGAAACGCGATCGGGCTGAAGTAGTTGCAGTGGGTTTCGACGACGAGGCCGATCACCGGACCGCGTTCGAGGTCGAGCACGCCCTGTTCCAGCAGATACTGGTTCACTGCGGTGTCGAAATACGAGTAATAGACGACATTGTTGACGTGGCCGTAGATGTCGTTATCCATCCAGCGCGTCGAGATCGCGCGGAAATGCCGGTACGCGCTGCGGGGATCGGGCGTCGGCCTGCCCGTGGCGGATTGAACGGCCTGCGGCAAGACTCTGTCCGTCATGCGTCGGCCGTGATGTCCTTCAAGCGGTTCCCCGCCGTTTCGGGTAGCCATAAGGTGGCGAGAATGGCGCACGACTGTGCGATGCAGGCCATGATCACCATGCCCGAGGAAATCGGCATGTACGCCGCCAGCAGCGCCACGCCCTGGATGAACAACGCGCTCGACGCGCGGCCGAAGTTGTAGGCAAAGGCCTGGCCGGTCGCCCGCACCTCGGTGGGGAAGAGCTCCGTGAAGTACGGCCCGAACGACGCATAGATGCCGAACTGGAAGAAGCCGTAGCAGAAACCGGCCGGCAGCAAGGTGAAGGCGGAATTGCCCAGAGGCAGGAAGATGTACAAGTTCACCGCCACGATGAAGCCGACGGCAAAATAGCGGAAGGCCTGGCGGCGTCCCAGCCGATCGCTGAGGTAGGCGTTGGTGAGGAAACCGAAGAAACCGCCCAGGCTGTTGAAGAGCACGTAGATGCCAGCTACGGAGAGCGACAGGCCGCGCTCTCGCGACAGGAAGGTCGTGAGGTAGTTGCTCACCGCGAAGCCCGCGCCCTGCGAACCCAACGCCAGCAGGCAGGCCAGCGCTGTCAGGCGGCGGAGCTCCGGTCTGAAGATTGCCCCTGGCAGGAACGTGCGCCCCTGTTCCTGCGCGCGCGCCTTGGCCCGCTTGTAGATGTCCGCATCGTCGCCCTCCTGGCGCACGAAGAACACCAGGATCGCGGGCAGCACGCCGATCCAGAACGCGACGCGCCAGCCCAGCGTAATGGGCAGCATCGCCGCCACAGGCCCGGCGAGCAGGGCGGCCATTGCCGAACCTGGTCCGGCAGCGCTCTGCACGGCGCCGAGCGCCTTGCCGCGATGCGCGGGAGCGACGAGCTCGCCCAGCAGCACCGCACCTACCGCCCATTCCGCGCCAAAGCCGAAGCCGTGCAGGACCCGCAGTGCCAGAAGCTGCTGGTAGTTCTGCGCGAAGCCGGAGAGGAAAGAGAAGATCGAGAACCACAGGATCGTGACCTGCAGCACGCGGGCGCGACCGTAGCGGTCGGCCAGCCAGCCGCCGGTCCAGCCACCGATGGCGCCCGCGAAGTAGTTGGCGCTGGCGATGGATCCAGCCTGGGCCAGCGTCAGGCCGAGCCCCGCGACGAGCGCGGGAATCATGTACTGGTAGACGAACCCGTCCATGGAATCGAGGCCCCAGGCCGCAGCGCAGGTCCAGAACACGCGCCGCACCTTGGGCGTCGATTGCCGATACCAACCGGTGAGCGACCGGTCGGCATCCACTGAAACATCGGTCACAGTCACGTCTACTCCTGCCCTCGGGCCTGATCAGCCTGTGAATGAGTGCCGTTTGACCACCGAGGTCACCGCGCTCACCGGGAAAAACACCAAGAATTCCCTGCGGCCTCTGCGCGCTCTGCGTTCAACCGTCGTATTTCTTGGCAGCCGCTGATTGTCCGTCCGGCGCGATCGTCAAGAGCGTGTCTTCACACCGTCGGCGTGGTGCCGCCGTCCACTCGGATATTGGTGCCGTTGATGAAGCCGGCGCGCGGACTGGCGAGGAAGGTGATGAGGTCCGCCAGTTCCTCCACTCGCCCGACCCGGCCCAGCGGATTGGGCTTCACTTCGGTGGCGAATCGCCGCTCCCATTCCGACATGTCGCCATTCCAACCGCGCGCCCTGGCGATACTGCGGATCCAACCTTCCAGCATGGGCGTGAGCACCGGGCCTGGGCTCACCGTGTTGACGGTGATGCCCGTGCCCGCCAGCACCTTCGCCAGGCCCGTGCTGAACACGGCGACGGCGGCCTTGGTGCCGCCATAGTTCAAGGTCATGTCGCTCGGCATGAACGCGCCGACGCTGGACAGCTGGATGATGCGGCCCCAATGGCGTTCCCGCATTGGCGGCAGGACGTGCTTCACGATCCGCACGATCGAGGCAACGTTCTGGTCGTACTGGTCGATCCAGTCGGCGGCGTCGAGGTTGTTCCAGTCGTCCATGCGGAACACGCCGGCGTTGTTGATCAGGATGTCGATTGGACCGAAGGCGGCGAGCGCGGCCCTGGCCACCTGCTCCGCGCCGGCATCGTTCGCCAGGTCGCCCAGCGCGGCGTTCGCCGTCCCGCCTGCCGCGACGATGTCGGCGACGATGCGCTCGGCTTCTGCCGCGCGCCGTCCATGCACCACGACCGCTGCGCCTTCGCGCGCCAGCCGCCGGACGACCGCCTCGCCGATGCCGCTGGTGGAACCGGTGACCAGTGCGACTTTGCCGTGCAGTTCCAGATCCATGTCAGACGCTCTCCCCGGCTGCTGCGGGCGGTGCGATGCCCATCAAGGTGCAGGCATTATGCGAGATCAATTTGCGGATCTCTTCCTTGCTGTATCCGAGCCCCAGGCAGAGCAGGATCACGGAACGGAAGCTCGCGACTGGCCTGGGGTTGTTGATCTGGCCGAGGTCGGAGCCCAGGATGGTGCGGTCGACGCCGGCCGCCGTAATCAGTTGCTTCAGATCCTGCCCGGTGAAGAACTTGGAATAGGGTTCGTTGATGAACATGCAGAAGGAGTGCTCGATCCACACGCCCATGAGCGCCAGTTCCCTGATGTCGGCGAGGCTGGCGTCGACGACGAAGGTGGGATGGTTGACCAGCATTCGCGTGACGCCGCGCGCCTTGGCCTCGTCGAACAGGGGCCACATCTCGCTGACGTGCAGATGCCCGCCCGACAGCACCGCGTCGTTCTCGGCAATCAGGTCCAGGATCTGTTTGACCTCGTCCTTCAACTCGCCCCGATCAGTGACCACGGTGAGCCCGGTGGGCGCGAGCATCTTGCTCTTGGTCGGCAGAATGGTGTGCCGGTGGCCCTGCCGGATGTGGTTGGCCGCACTGAAGGTCGGCATCCATACCATCCGCGCTCCCAACTGCAGGCCGTGCTCGACGGCATAGGGATTGAGCCCGCCGGTCGAGTTGTTGAGCGGCACCCCGGAGAACATCGTGATGCGGATGTCGTTGACGGTTGCCTTCAGAAGTTCCACCACCGGCGTCACCGAGTAGTAGTGGTCCTTGAACAGGATGGCGTGCATGCCGGCTGCTTCGGCATCGCGGATCGCTTCAAGGTGATTGAGCGCGCGCGGCATCACCGAGGGACCGCTGTGGCAATGCAGGTCCACCGCCCCGCGCAGGAGGTCGGCGATCTCCGCCTCAGGAACGTCGGGATAGAACTCGACGACGGTCGACTTTTCCTTGGGTGTTGGCATGGCTGGTTGTCTGTCCTTGGACCCTTCTCAGGCCTTGGCTGACGCCGGACGCTCGTCGACGGTTTCGCCGCCCAGCAGTCTCGTGATTTGCCGCGCCGCCGCCATCACCCGTGCGATCTGGTTGCGACTGGGCTGCTGCGGCAGGAACTGCACCGAGTCGATCACCGCCACGGTGCCTCGCAGCACGCGGTCCGGCCCGAGGATTGGAGCGGCGAGGATGTTGGTGCCGACCAGGGACTCATGGAAGGCGGTCGCGTAGCCGCTGCGCCGCACCCGGTCGATTTCAGCGCGGAGACCGCGCGACGTCGTAATCGAGTAGGGCGTCAGCGCCTCCAGCTTGCCGCGACACACCTGCTCGAGCAGGGAGAGCTCGCCGAAGGCCAGGCACAGTTTCCCTTGCGCGCTGGCGTGATAGGGCAGCAGCGAGCCCTGTTTTACCTGGACTTCCAACATCGATTTCCCCGCCCGTGTTGCCACCACCCGCATCCCGTCGCGGTCTCGCTCCGACAGCACGGTGAAATGGCCGAGCGCGTCGCGCAGTTGGGTGATCGCGGCGTTCCCGATATTCGCGAGCTGGAAGTTCTCGGCCACCGCGTGGCTGAGGCTGACCAGCCGGCTGCCGATCCGGTACTTCTCGAAACTGCCCGCCTGATAGATGTAGCCCCGCGTGAGGAGCGTGCGCAGATGGCGATACACGCGGCTCTTGGTACTGCCCAGCGCCGCGGCAATGGTGGCAACACCCACCGGATCCTGCTCCCGCGCCAGGTATTCCAGGATCTCGAGCGCCATCACGATCGACTGCACTCCGGCATCCCCGTTCTGCGACCGCGGCCCGCCTTCGCGCGAAGCGCTTCGGCGAGGTCTCGCCGTGGCCGGGGCTGAGGCGGACGTGGCGATCATGCCGACCCGTCCAGCGCTTGTCGCAATGCCCCCAGCGAGGCGAGCGCCCCCTGACGCAGGAAGCCCTGGTCGGATGACAACACGAACAGGCTCGCGCCCAGACCGGTCAGGTAGGCGGCTTCGCCCGCGGACCCGGTATGGACGCTGACCACCTTGCCGGCCTGGCGCGCCGCCGCGGCGATTGTGTCGCTCGCCTCGCGCACCGGCCGGTCGGAGGCGCGGTCGCCGAACGCCGCGGTCAGGTCGCCGCGCCCGATGAAGAGCGAATCGATCCCGTCCACCGCCGCGATCGCGCCGACGTGCGGCAGCGCCGCCCGATCCTCGATCTGCGCAATCACCACTGTCTCGGCGTCGGCGCGGTCGATGTGCTCCCAGGTCGGTATCGCGGTGTAGCGCCCGGCCCGAGTGCTGGTGGCGAAACCGCGCGCGCCGCGATAGCGGCAGGCCGCCACCACGGCGCGCGCCTGCTCGACGCCGGCGACGTGCGGCACCAGGATGCCGGTCGCGCCGCCGTCCAGCGCGGAGAGGATGGTTTCCGGTCCGGCGACGCGCACGAGCGCCGGAAGCCCTCTGGCGCACGCGATCGCCAGCGCGACGTCGGTGCTGCTGCGATCGAAGGGCGCGTGTTCCTGATCGATCACCACGAAGTCGAACCCGGCGTCGCCAATGATCTCGACGCCATGGCCGGTCGGTGTCTTGAGGAACGTCCCGACCAGCGTCTGGCGCGCGAGCAGGCGCGCGCGGAAAGTTGCGGCGGTTGACACTAGCGTGACTCCTGCCCGTCAGGGCATCGGATATTCGGCCGCGTTCAGCACCCAGCCTGGCTTTTCGGAGAAGTCCTGTCGCGGCGGACAGAAGATGTCCACCAGTTGATTGGTACCCCTGCCCACCGCCTCGGTGGTGTGGATGGCAGGCGGTGGAATGATCGCAATTGAAGGGGTGCCGCACAACTCGTGCTGGTCCTCGCGCCACAATCCCCGATCGATGCCCCACGGCCAGCGCAAATGGTGGACGAACTCACCAGAGACCGACAGCGAACCCTGCTCGAAATCGTCGTGAAAGTGCGGGGACAGGCGTGACGCATCCCGCGGGCCCTCAAAGGTCTCGCAGTAATTGACCATCAGGGTGGTGCAGCGCCAGATGCGGCCGAACCGCCCTTTCTCCGGCGGCGGATCGAGATCGTAGACGCGAATCTTGAAGCCGCCCACGGGGTCGGGCCACGGCTCGGCTGGGGCGACATTGGGCTTCGGCTGGGCGTAGGACCCGGTGTTGGCGCACCTGGCGACAAGGTCCGCCGACCGCGTCGTGAAGACGCGGAAGAGGCGCACCGTCTGGCCCGGCTCGATCACCGTGACGCGGGAAGAGCCTGGCGGCACGAACACCAGCGAACCACCGTCGATGAACTTCGTCTCCGCGTCGGTGGCCACCTCGATTCGCGAGCCCCGATCCGGCAGCAGGATGGCATACTCATCGGTCTGGTTCTCGCGGGTCAGCACCGCGCCCGCCGTGGGCAGCGTGACCGCAATTATGAAGTTCTGCCCGCGGGTATACCAGGTGCGGCCCTCCGGTCCGTCCTCCTGCGGCGGCTCGGCATAGAAGCGGGCGTATTCCGCGTCGCCGAACGCCGAAACCGAACGCGCCGGCGGCGCAGTCTTGTTCAGGGCCGAACGCGGATCGTTGACATCGTACATAGCCGTTCCACTTCCCATCCTGGCCGCTCACTTGCCGGCGCAAGGCTAGTGACACTAACACCGCACGCCTCCGTCCGCCAAGCGGGAATTGGCACGCGCGTATCGCCAGGCGAAACGCGCGTGCCTGCCAGGATGCGCCGTCCGGCGCCGCGATATATGCTCTGGCACTGCAAAGAGAGAGCGAGAGAGACGACGAGACATGGGCCACGAAGGAAAAGTCATCATCACCTGCGCCGTGACCGGTTCGATCCACACACCGTCCATGTCGCACTATCTCCCCGTGACGGCGGAAGAGATCGCCGACGCGGCGGTCGGTGCGGCCGCGGCTGGGGCCGCCATCCTCCATCTGCATGCCCGCGATCCCAGGACCGGCGCACCGGATCAGACCGTGGCGGCGTATGAGCCATTCCTGAAGGTGATCAACCAACGCACCGACGCCGTCATCAACATCACGACTGGCGCCGGCCAGTGGATGACGCTGGATCAGCGTCTCGAGCCGGCGCGGACGTTCTCGCCCGAGATCGCGTCACTCAACATGGGGTCGATGAATTTCGGCCTGTTCCCGATGCTGAAGCGCTACAAGGACTTCACGCATGACTGGGAGCCGAAGGCGCTCGAAGCCTCGCGCGATTTCGTCTTCAAGAACACCTTCGCCGACATCGAATACGTGCTGACTGCGCTGCGCGAGCTCGACGTGCGCTTCGAATTCGAGTGCTACGACACCGGCCATCTCTACACGCTGCGCCATTTCCTGGACCGGGGCCTGGTCAAGCCGCCGCTGTTCATCCAGACCGTGTTCGGCATCCTGGGCGGCATCGGGTCGCATCCCGATGACGTCATGCACATGCGGCGCACCGTCGACCGGTTGTTCGGCGGCGACTCTCGCTGGTCGGTACTGGGGGCCGGACGCAGCCAGATGTCGATTGCGGCCATGGCGGCGGCGATGGGCGGACACGTCCGCGTGGGTCTCGAGGATTCGCTGTGGAAGGGGCGCAACCAGCTCGCCACCAATCAGGATCAGGTCAGCCTGGCCCGACAGATCGTCGAGGGACTTGGCCTGACAATCGCCACGCCGGACGAGGCGCGTGAAATCCTGCATCTGAAGGGCAAGCGCCAGGTCAACATCCAGCAGCCCGGGGTGAAAGTCCGTCGTCGCACCGAGGCGGGCGATGCGCCCGGGTCGCCAGGCGCGAAACGCGAGAATACCGGGAGTATTTGAGCGTTGAGCAACGCCGCGAGGCGGGATGCAACGTTCGCCGAATGCAGACGGACTTTTACCCCGGGCTGCCAGAGGTCGAATGCGTTCTGAGTCTGCACTCACTCGCCACGTTCAGTCTCCGCGCGTCGTCAACATTGCTGACCTGCGCGAGCGCGCGCGGCGGCGTCTGCCTGCGCTGGTGTTCGACTACATCGACGGGGGAGCCGAGGGCGAGGTGACGCTGGCAAACAACTGCGCCGCGTTTTCGGAGCTGGCGTTCCGGCCCCGGCAGTGCGTGCCGGTCCCGAAGTGCGATCTGAGAACGACGGTTCTCGGCACGGAGTTCGCCCTGCCGTTCCTGCTGGCGCCCGTGGGCTTCTGCCGGATGTTCTACCCGATGGGCGAGGCGCACGCGGCGCGCGCGGCAAACGCGGCGGGCACGGCGTACATCCTGTCCACGTTCTCAGGGACGCGCATCGAGGACGTCCAAGCGGCGACCGCCGGTCCACTCTGGTACCAGTTGTACGTGCCCGGAGGGCGCGCCGTCGCCGAAGCCGCGATCGCCCGTGCGAAGGCGGCTGGCTACGCGGCGCTCGTGGTCACCATCGATACGCCGGTCTCAGGGTTGCGTGAGCGCGACATCCGCCGGGGCGTTCGCCCGATCCTGAATGCGCAGTGGCTGGCGAGCCTTCCGTATCTTTGGCAGTTCGCGGTGCGACCCCGGTGGGTGCTGGACTATCTGGCGGACGGCGCGCCGCGGGTGTTCCCCAACGTGGAGCTGCCCGGCACCGGACCGATGCCGTGCGGTGACGTGGGGACGTTGTTGGAGCAGACGCTGGTGACGTGGCACGACCTGCGCTGGATGCGGGACGCCTGGCAGGGGCCGTTCGTGGTCAAGGGTGTCCACACGGGTGACGATGCACGGCACGCAATGGACGCGGGAGCAGATGCCGTGGTGGTCTCCAATCACGGCGGACGTCAGCTCGATGGTGTGCCCGGGAGTCTACGAGCCTTGCCGGAAGTGGTCGAGGCCGTGAACGGTCGCATCGAGGTACTGATGGACGGCGGTATTCGCCGCGGCGGTGACATCGTCAAGGCGCTGTCGCTCGGCGCCAGGGCAGTGTTGATTGGACGTGCGTATGCGTGGGGGCTCGGGGCGGCCGGCGGACCCGGCGTGGCGCGCGCCATCGAGATTCTCACGGCCGATCTGGTCCGCACGATGCGTTTGCTGGGGTGCGACGCCGTCCGCAACCTCGATGCGGGCTACGTGGACGTGCCTGCGTCGTGGCACGCGGTGTCCGAGAACAGAGAACACTGAACCCCACCCTGCCGGTTTGTAGACTCCAAATGCCACCACGAAAACACGAAAACACGAAACAACCGCTTCGTGAAGGAAGGCGGTGTGTGGAAAATCCGCGAGATGCGGCGCTTCCCGCTGGTGAAGACCGACCCGACATTCCGTTGACCTCCCTGGGCAAACGCGAGGAACATTTCCGCGGCGGAACGGGCGAGACCCGGGAGTGGCCGAGCATCCTGCCGATGTGGTTTCAGTACACCAATCCAGTGAGCGGCCGGATGCCCGAGTTCTATCAGGGAGCCTGCGTGCCGTGCGCCGTGCGTCCCGACCTGCGGATCGAGGCCAATGGCTATCAGAAGCCGCCGGATGCGCCAGCAGCGAACAAGGCTCCGTGATCGGGTGCTCTCTTCTATAACGACCGCAAGAAGTTGAGCAGGTCCTGTTTCTGGTCCTCGCTCAAGGCCTGGAAACCGTCGATGACGGCGTTGGCTTCGGACCGTGTGCTCTGATGCGCGCGAATCGCGGCCACCAGGTCTGATGTCCTTCCGTCGTGCAAGAAGAATATTCGCTGGCCCAGTCCCCAGAGCGGCGCCGTCCGGAACTCACTGGGCCCCGCCTGCCCCTGGCTGATTCCGTCGGCGAGTCCACCCATGTCGTGCAGCAGGAGATCCGAGTACAGATTCACGGGCTTGTAGCGCAGGGCGGTGATCGCCGAGTTGCCGGTCGTGAAGCTGGGTGCGTGGCAGAGCGTGCAGCCCACCGCGCTGAAGAGACTCTTTCCGTTGGCGATGGATGGTGCGCCGCCGGGCGTATCCCTCGACGGCGTGGGCGGAGCCAGCAGCCGCATGAAGAACGCAAACTTCTCGATCGGGCTGACCGACTCGAGAGTGGTTGTCGCCTCGGGATTCGTGATGCTATTCGGATGAGTGGCCAACAAACAGTTTGGCGTTTCGTCACGTTCCGTCGGGAACAGCTCGTTGCTGATCCCCATTTCGACGTTGTACGCCTCACCAGCGAACAGCAGCAGCGACTTGTTCTGCGCCTTCCATCCGAAGCGGGCGACGGTGCCGTCGTTGCCGTTGTTGTTGGTCTGTCCGCTGACGGTTCGGCCCGCGACCGCGAAATTTGCCCGGCCACGTATTCCAAGCGCGCTTTTCGTGGGCCCGTTGTCGCTGATGCCCGCAGTGATGGCGGAGTCGGGAATCTGCTCCACGAGGCCCAGGCCAAAGGTGGGCGTGGGAATCCTGAAGATCACGTTGCGATTCGCCACCTGCCGCTCGAAGTCCGGCTGGGGGAGGCTGCACCGTCCTGAGCCGACACGACCGGTAATCGTGAACAGCGCGTGCACGCCCCCGTCCGCCGTTCCATCGCGGTTCAACACGAATCTGGCTTCACGTGCCGGCCCATTTGCTGTGATGAACGACGGGAGAACGTCGGTGCCGCCGTTCTTGGTGGCGAAGGCCACCTGCGGGTTGACCGAGGGGCTTGTTCCGCCTGTCGCGGGTTGAGAATGGCAGCCGAGGCAACTGTCCAGGTTCAGCCTTGGACCCAGGCCCTCATCGACTTCCTCTGCCTCTTCGAACTCGCCCTTGCCCGCGAGGAAGTAATCCTGCTCCCGGGCCGTCAGTCCTGCGATGGGAGCGCCAGCACCAACGGCTCCGGCGCGCACGCCTGGATCCTGAGCCCGCGTGACGCGTCGCTGGACTTGTGAAGACACCCCTTCCATCCGGAAGAGAACGACCCCGACGATCGCCAAGGGCACGAGCAGTGGAACCGAGGCGACCGCCGATGTGCTCCTCGCGACCCTTCGAACAGCGCGCGCGATCTTCTGCATTCTTTCCTCCTGATGCCGTTGTCTTCGACAGTGGTAGTGCGTGGCACGCTTCCAGGCTGTATGCAGGCCCGCAACACGCACCAGGATCCAGTGAAGCGACCACACGCACATTCACTCGGCAACAAGCCACCATCAACACACGTTCTCCCTTCTGCGGCCGGTAACTCGAACCGATCGTCGCGAAGAACGAACGTGGTCGGGCGAATCGTTTCAATTGCTGGCGCACGCGGCAGCACAAAATTTGCGCGCGACGCCAGACTGCTACTGGTCAGGGATTAAATTGTGATGCTGGACGATGCCACGCCGCTCCGCAATAGTCGTGCCTGCCGGCACTCCGATCGGCGAGACAGTTGATGATGAAGAATGCGAATGCTTCTAGCCGGCGTATCGACGTTCGCGCGTATCGCGTATCGCGTGCGTGCATCGACGCAGAACGATGTAAGTCCTGGCGTGAACGATGTAATTCTTACAACGAGGCTGTTGCAAAAGTACGATCAGTTTCCCGACAGGTGGTTGATGAGCCACCTGATCGGCGGCGAGTCGAGCTTTTGGGTCAGCGTCAGCAGCGGCAGAAACGGACCCGTGGCATAACCCACCAACTCGCCGAAAGAACGGAAGTCGAGGGGGACGACGCGCATGCGATGCACGTGTTCGTACAAGACGCGGAGCTGGTTATGGGTCGTCAGGCGCGTCCGCATCGTCTCGTTCATCGCCCCAGGCGCGCTTTCTTCCCACTCATGCTCGAACTCCACCGCTTCGGACATCGAGTGACGTCCGTACAGCGAGGCCGCTGGTAGTTCCGAGGAGGCAGTCCACTAATTCTCGAACTCCTTGATGAAGTCCTTGGCCCGATCGATATTGCGGCGGTTCTGCGGCGTAGTGTCCGGTGCCAGCCGCACGTATTCTCGAAACTGCTTGGCCGCTTCGTCGAACTTCGCCTCTAAACGCAAGAGCTTTCATCGCGGGGAGATTCCGTAGACGGGCGCCGGCTTCGATCAGCGTCTTGCGCTCCGCATCGATGAGCGCCAGCTGTTTCGCGGTGTCTGGCGTATCGATCGTCGTCATCGGATGCTCTCCGGTGACGCGGATTTCGGTCGACGGAGTCTGCGCGAAGGCAGAGGGCGCCAAACGCGAGCGCGAGAATCGAGGAGAAGCTCTTCATCCTAAGCCCCCAGCATCAACGCCGTGACAGTTGTGCGATAGGCCACCTGCTCGTAGGCCTCGAGCATCCCTTCAAGCGGGACGACGGTGGTCGCCAGTGGGGCGGTCAGGAACTGCCCCTTCTCCATCAGCTCTACGAACCGGGGGATGTCGCGCATCGGGCTCGCGCCGCCGGCCTGGCCGCCATGATGCGAGACGCCGCCGATCGCGAACAGGCTCCCGGGCAGCGTGATGTTGCCACGCGGCAGGCCGGTCGTGATGTAGTGGCCGCCGAGCGCACAGATTTGATAGCCCTGCTGCATCGGCAGGATGCCGGTGGGGTCAGGGCCGGATTCGAGCTTCGGCTTCACGTGGTCGAGGCCGACGGCCTCGATCACGAAGTCGGCGCCGGCTCCCGGACGCCGGCCCGCCGGATTGCGGCCCCCGGACCACAGGCGATCGGTGGGCCAGGTCGCCATCGCGCGAACGCGCGCCACGAGCCGATCGCCCTCGACGTTGGGATCGAGCACGTGAGTCGCGCCGACCTTCAGCGCCACGTCGCGCCGCGCCTTGATCGGATCGATCGCGATGATCGTGGAGGCCCCGGCAATGCGAGCACCTTGCACGGCACTGAGGCCGAGCGGGCCGCAGCCGAGCACGGCCACGATCGACGCGGGCTCGACCATCGCCAACCCCGGCGACGCCGTGGCGCCGAGGCCGGCAACCGCGACGCAGCTGCACGCCATCCCGACGTCGGTCGCGCTTGCCTTGGTGAAGATTGGCACCACCCACTCCTCGAACGTCACCATCAGCTCGGCCAGCCCGCCGATATGCGAGTTTTCGTACACGGGCGTGCCGTCGCGCATTTCGGCGATGGCGACGAGATCGTCGGCGCCGATGGCGCTCAAGAACTGACACATGTCCGAGCGGCCGCGCAGGCAGCGATAGCAGGCGCCGCAGTGCGGCGTACCCGACACGCACACGCGATCGCCGACCTGCACCCGCCGGACCTCGGGTCCGACGGCCTCCACGATACCGATGCCGCCGTGGCCCTGGATCACGGCCATATCGTTCATCCGGCGCGCGCCATTGGGCGCGGCGAGCGCAGACGCCTGCGCCGCGGCCGACGTCGCGGCCGGTGCCGGCGCCGTCTGAATGCCGAGCACCGGCGGCACGTTCGAATAGCAGAGATTGGTGGCCTCGGTGCGCACCACCACCTGGCGCCCGCCAATCGGCTTCAGCGTCACCTCTTCGAGCTTGGTCCGGGTGGTTCCCTCACCACGCGCGATCCATGCTTTGAAGCGGCGCGCGGTGACGACGGCCGGTGCGCGGCCGGGCTGGGCCGCGGCCGGTGCAGCGGACCACAGTGCGGCGCCGCCGGCCGCCGCCGCGGCGCCATTCTTCAAGAGCCGACGCCGGGACAACGAGCGAGTATTAGTGGGCATAAGCGAAGTGTAGCCAATAGCGGTGCACTGGTGCGAGAACAACGATCCGGGACTGACGGCCGATCTGGCTTCGCAGTTCCCGTGCCGAGCAGCGAGGTGAACCGGACCGAACGTCAAAGCTTCAGTCCAGTTCATCTCACCTGGTCGGTGCTGGGGACATTGGAACACTGTCGCCCTGTCGCCCAGACCGGTTCCCCTGAGAGCTGACCGTTTCGACAGCTCACTGACGGTTGTATTTGATCCCGGCCTCCTGCGCTTTCTCGATGGCAATCACCATGGCCGGCACGATCGTCACGCCAGGCAGCAGGTTGGCGCGCAGTTCCTGGTCGATCTCCTGCGCCTTCCCCTTGCCTCTGGCTTCGAGCTCCAGACACCAGATACCAAGCGCGTTCGCGCACAACACAAACTTGGTGCCCATCTTCTGCAGATTCTCGATGCCCAGCGCAGGCATCGCGTCAGCCAGCGCCGGGATCATCGGCAGGTCGACGGCTTGCAGCAACAGGTGCAGGTCTTTGGCCGTCGGCCGGTTGAACACGTTGCGCGTGTAGACCCTCCCACCCGCGTCCTTCAGTCCCGTGTACGCGCCAAGCTCGTACTTGGCCCAGATGGCGTCATTGAATGCCAGCGAAATGCTGGCCTGACTGCCCACGCTATAGAAGGTGCCCACCGCGCCGACCTGACCCGGCCCGGTCTTGTAGGCTGTGGCGTACGTATTCAGGTAGTTCAGGATGTGCAGAAGCCCGTAGCCGTTCTTGTGCTGTGGGAAGTCGAACAGGCATCGGTGAGTGCCCTTCACCTCCTTAATCCAGTCGTCGGGTCCTGACTCCTGAGTGCCGGCCGCCAGCGTGCCGGACATCGAGAGGCTTGCGGCCGCGGCCGCGCCAACCATGTGACCGAGAAAAGCGCGACGATGGGTCGTTGATTCTGAATTCACGGGCAGACTCCTTTTTGGAAACGATTGCGTTTTCTGAAAAGACGCGGTCAGTCCTGACTCTCCCCTGCGTGCCGGTGGCCCGCACCTCCTTTCCGTCGAATGACACCGGCGATTCTGCGGGGACTGTGACCGGGTGACCATGCCCGTGCGGCTGAAGTTCTTGCCTGTCCGTCCGGCGGGGACAGTACGCTTTGCGCGGACGCCGCGACACTTTGCCGCACGTCCAGGGGAGGGGGCCGTTCGCAGGGCTACTGAGCGGCGTCCAACGGGAGGGGGGCGCTGTGGATCAGTGCTGAACCGTCAGGTTGCTGACAAAGCCAGCAACCCGACGAGGACGTGAGCACTCAGAATCGTGAAGTGCGAATTCCCGAGCGAGCTCGCCGGCCTTCTGACCCTGGTCTGCTCAGGGCTTGTCAGGAAAGCCCCAATGTTCCCAGGGCCGATTCTGCGGATTGTCCTGAATCAGATGGCTGGGAGTTGGTTCGGAGAGATAGGCGCGTCCGAAATGCGAGGCTACAGGTTCGCACTTCGCTTGTCAATGCGAGTGAAGAGTAATTCGCCGACTGATCCAGTGAGCTATGTGCCACTTATAAGAGTCGCCTTATGCGCCACTTATAAGAGGAGTAAGAGTTATCTAAAACTGAGCGGTGTGGGGGAGGAAGGGCTGGTCAGGAAGGAAGTGAGTCATAGTCATTCTGGGTGTCGAGGCGCCCGCCGCAAGCGCGGGGATCGCGCGTCTGATGAACGCGCGGCGGGTGCGGTGGGGCGACGTGGCTCACGATGGCAATCTCGGCAATCCGGGCGAGCTCGCAGGATTTCTGCTTTCGCGTCGATATCGGGCTGGCGGCAGTCCGAATGCGCGCTTGAAGGCACGATTGAACGCCGCCTCAGATTCGTAGCCAACGGCGGCCGCGATATCCGCGACCCCCTTCGGAGACGAAGTCAGGGCCTGGGCAGCCAGACGCAATCGCCATCCGGTCAAGTAGGCCATAGGCGGATCCGACAGGTAGCGCGTGAAACGCGCCACCAGCGCAGAGCGGGATACGCCGACGGCCGCTGCGAGCTCGGCGATGGTCCATGGGTGATGCGCCCGCCTGTGAAGCAGCGCGAGACTCTTGCCCACGACCACGTCTCGGGCACCGGCGAGCCACCCGGTCGTCTGATCAGGAAGGTCTGTCACGTATCGCCTCAGCGTGTCCACGAACAGCGCTTCGGACAGCTTTGCCAACATCGCGTCGCTACCCGCACCGTGCGAGGCGGCTTCTTCCACCAGATGGAGGATCGATTGCTCCAGCCAGTGGCCGGAGCGATCGGTCCTGACGTTCACCTTCAACATCGGCGGCAGGCTCTCGAGAATCGGCCCGCAGAGGAGCGGATCGAAGGTCAGGTACCCACACACGAACCGGGTCGCCGCTCCGCCGCCACCGGACTGCATCGGCGAAAGGTCCCGCGTCGCGATCTTCTGGAGTACTGCCGCACTCTCAACCTGATTCGCTCCAGAGCCGCCGCTCAAATGGTGCGGATCCCCGTGCGGGAACACCACGATGTCGCCTGGCGACAGATCGACATCCGGCCCGCCTTCCAACCGTGCCCGAGCGTACCCGTCCACGACCAGGTGATAGACCACCAGGTGCTGCGCGCGGGGCGCCAGAGTCGCCGCCAAGGTGCGGGAATGGGGCGTCGAGAGTTGCCACGGCGCCGAGAACTCGGCGTTGAAGAACATCGCGCCCTTCAATCTGACGCCGCTCAACACCTCTGAAAACGCGTCCATCGTCCTCCAGCCGCCCGGCAAAGTTTCATGGCGCCGTCGCAAAGCATTCTAGCCGCGCCGGACTCTCGGTCAAAAACTTCAACCGCTCGGGCATGGCCAGCTTGTCCGAGGTCCCGCAGAATCGCTCCTGTCATTTGGAGGTTCCTCTGACAAAGATTTTCTCTCGCACAGACCTCGTCGCTCCACTCCTCTGTGCCACGTTGTCTGTCGCCCTGCCGGTGTCTGCACAGGCGCCGCTCTCGCTTTCGGAGGCGATTGCGCGCGCCAAGACTCACAACCCCGACGCCGGATCGGCGGCGGCAGCCGAGCGGGAAGCGGCCGAACGCATCACACAGGTTCGCAGCGGCCACTTCCCAAAGGTGGACATCGCGGAATCCTGGCAGCGCGGCAACCAGCCGGCGTTCGTGTTCAGTTCACTGCTGGCGCAGCGGCAGTTCGCGGCGGCCGACTTCGCCCTCGATGCGCTCAATCATCCCGCTGCCACGGACAACTTCCGCGCGGCGTTCTCCGTTGCGCAGTCGCTGTTCGATCGCACGGTCTCGGCGAATGTCCGAGCCGCGTCGATCGGGCGGGACATGGCGGCTACCAGCAGGCAACTCGTCGATCAGGACCTGGCGTCGGCGGTGACCGAGGCGTTTGGCCGTGTGCTCATCGCTGCCGCCACCGCTCGCTCGGCAGCGGCCACGGTCGAGACCGCCCGGGCAGACCGCGAGTTGGCCGGGAACCGCCGCGACGCCGGTCGGGTGACCGATGCGGATGTCCTGCAACTGGACGTCTACCTGGCACGCACCCTCGAACAGCAGGTGCAGGCGACGTCGGACGAGCGCATTGCGCGCGCCCGGCTGAATCAGTTGATGGACGAGCCCTTGAGCACGATGTTCTCACTCGATCTCACGCCACCGGCGATGGCCATCGACATCTCCCATCCCGCGGACCTTGAAGAGGAAGCGTTGAAGAACCGGCCCGACGTTGCACTCGCCATGCAGCAGGAACAGCTGGCGGCCGCCACGGTGGACGCGGCGCGGGCGGCGTTTCTGCCGCAAGTGGCCGCCCAGGGCGGGTGGGAGCTGAACGGCGGCGCCTGGAATTCGCGCTCGTCGAGCTGGGTGGCTGGCGCGGTCGCCCGCATCAACCTGTTCACTGGCTTTGCCGACAAGGCACGGCTCGCGGAAGCGCGCGAACTGCTGACGCGTCGAGCGATCGCGAAGGGTAAGGCCGAAACCATGGCGCGGCTCGATGTGCGGATCGCGCTCGCCCGGCTCGAGGCCGCGCGGGCGAGCGAAGCGGTTGGACGGGCGGCCGACGATCGGGCACGAGAGAGCCGTCGCATTATCCGAGACCGTTATGAGAGCGGCCTCACGGATGCCGCCATGCTGCTGCGCTCGGCCGACGCCGTGCAGCAAGCCGATGTCCAACAGACCGCTGCGCGCGTGAATGTGCTCACCGCGACAGCGGCCCTCCAACGAGCGATAGGAAGGCCATGAAACAGATCATCACGAGGAGCGTGTCCGAGAAGCGGGAACACGCTCCTAGTCATCACGTCATCGTTGCGGCAGCACTCTTGACGAGCGCGGCGCTGGCCGGATGCTCGGCTCGTCCCGCCGCCGCCACTCCGGCCGATACGGCGGAGCCCATCGCCGTCAGCATCGCCCAGGTTGCGATGACCGACGTGGGCAGTGCGATCGACTCGGGTGGCGTGGTGCAGGCTCGCACCACGGCCACGATCGCGGCGCGCATCCTGGCGCCGGTGCGCAAGGTCCTCGTGTCGCCAGGCGATCAGGTCCGCGAAGGGCAGACGCTGCTCGTGCTCGACGGCGACGATCTCGGCGCAGGCGCCCGTGCCGCCCGCTCAGCGGCGCTGGCCGCCGAACAGGGGTCGCAGGCAGCCACCGCCGAGGTCCAGGCCGCGGAGGCTGGCCGGGTCCTCGCCCGCGCGTCCCACGATCGCATCGCCGGCCTGCAGGCCAGGCGGTCGGCCACCGCGCAGGAACTCGATGACGCCATCGCGACGCTGCGGATCGCCGACGCGCGGGTCGCCGGTGCGACCGCGCGGGCACGGCAGGCCGTGTCGGCAGTCGAAAGCGCCCGGGCCGCCAGCGACCAGGCGAGCACCACTGAATCGTTTACCACGATTGTCGCGCCCTTCGACGGCATGGTCACCGAGAAGACGGTCGAGCCCGGAAACATGGCGTTGCCAGGCATGCCTCTTCTCCGGCTCGAAGACACGCGCGGATTCCGCCTCGAGGTCCGCGTGGACGAATCACGCATCGGCCAGATTCGAACCGGCGACAGCGTGCCGGTCTTTCCCGGGACCGCGATCACCTCGATCACGGGTACGGTGGTTGAGGTCAGCCGGGCGGTGGATGCAGATGCGCGCGCGTTTCTCGTCAAGATCGCACTGCCCGATGCAGCAGCCCGTGGCGAGAGTCTGACTGCATTCGACGGGCGATGCATCCCCGCCGGCTGCGTTGCTCCTTCCTCGAATACGGCCGGTATTCTCGGTCGCCCCCACCCCAACGCGCTGGGAAACGCAGGTTGGGGGCCCCGGGGTCGCGCCCTGCCCGCGGGGCGCCTCGACCGTCTCGATGCGTCGCCAGCCTCTCACCACGGACTGCCAGGCCTTCGGTCCGGCGAATTCGGCAAGGCGCGCTTTGGCGGGCTGCCGCGCCGCGCGTTGACCATTCCAGCGTCGGCGATCGTGCGGCGCGGACAGCTCACCTCGGTATTCGTCGTCGACAATGGCGTGGCTCGCCTGCGTCTCGTCAACCTCAGTGAGTCCGAAGTCCTGGCCGGCCTGTCGGAATCGGAGGTGGTGATTCTTTCGCCGCCGGCCGGCCTCACCGACGGACGCCGCATCAGCGTGGGAGGACGGTAGTGTCTTCACTTTCAACGTCAACCACCGAGGTCACCGAGATCACCGAGAGAAATTTTGATGTTCTTACCTCGGTGAACTCGGTGTGCTGCTCAGAAAATGTCTTTGTAAACGTCCCGGTCCGGCTGAAGCCGGACACGACGCAATTCGCATGCGCTCACGTTTTCATGCTACGGGGTGATCCCCGATCGTGACGACTGGGTGGTAAACATCAAACCGGTACACGACATGGGAGACTCGCAGATGGCCAAAACCTGCGGCGCCGCCGGCCGCATGGCCGCGGCTTTCATCCACTCAAAGTTGACGCCGCTCTTCGTCCTGGCCTCGATGGCGCTTGGCGCCCTGGCGGTGGTGGCGCTGCCCCGAGAAGAGGAACCGCAGATCATCGTGCCGATGGTTGACGTGTTCGTCGAGATGCCGGGCGCGACACCGGCGGATGTCGAACAACGGGTCACGCGTCCGCTGGAGCGGCTGCTCTGGGAAGTGCCCGGCGTGGAATATGTCTACTCGACTTCGAGTCCCGGACAGTCGATGGTCGTCGTCCGCTTCAGGGTGAACGAGCCGCTGGAAGCAGCGCTCGTCCGCCTCAATCAGAAACTGGCCGCGAATGCGGATCGCATCCCCCCAGGCGTCATCGGGCCCATGGTCAAGCCGCGCTCGATCGACGATGTGCCGATCCTGGCCGTGACGGTGTGGTCGGCGCGTTACGCGGACGATCAGCTGCGCTCGCTCGCCAGCCAGCTGCGAGAAGCCATCGCTGAAGTCAACGACGTGTCGGAGGTCACCATCATCGGCGGGCGCCCGAGGCAGGTTCGCGTGGACATCGACGCCGCGAGGCTGGCGGCCCACGAAATCGATCCGCTCTCGGTTCAGCAGGCGATCGCCCGCACCAACGTGCGCAACACCGCGTCGGGCCCCGTCGGGAGCGGTAGGACGACCGGCATCGAGGCGGGGAGCCGCCTGCGCACGGCCGATGAATTGCGCAACACCGTCGTGACCTCCGCACGCGGGCGTCCCGTGCTTGTGCGCGACGTGGCGGACGTGGTTGATGGCGACGCCGAGCCCACCTCGTATGTCACCTTCCAATCGAGGGCGTCCGGCGCGCAGCCGGCCGTCACCATCGCCGTCGCCAAGCGAAAGGGCACCAACGCCACCGACGTCGCCCGCCGCGTCGTCGACAAGCTCGACACGCTCAAGGGCTCGCTCGTACCGGCGGACGTCCATCTCACCATCACCCGTGACTATGGTGAGACCGCCGCCGACAAGAGCAACGAACTGCTATGGCACATGTTGCTCGCCGTCCTCTCGGTTTCGGCGCTGATCTGGCTGGTTCTCGGCCGGCGCGAAGCGGCCGTCGTGCTGATCGCGATTCCGGTCACGCTGGCGCTCACGCTCTTCGTGTTCTATCTCTACGGCTACACCCTGAACCGCATCACGCTCTTTGCGTTGATCTTCTCCATCGGCATCCTGGTGGACGACGCGATCGTCGTGGTGGAGAACATCGTCCGCCACGCGCGAATGCGGGGGGAGGTGCGGGGCGGGCTGGCCGCGATCGCGATTCGCGCCGTTGACGAAGTGGGCAACCCCACGATCCTCGCGACACTCGCGGTGGTAGCGGCGATCCTGCCGATGGCGTTCATCCGCGGACTGTCGGGGCCATACATGCGGCCGATTCCGGTAGGCGCGTCGGCGGCGATGGTCTTCTCGCTGGTGGTCGCCTTCGTCGTGACGCCGTGGGCCGCGGTCCGGCTGCTCAAGCCCTCCGCCCATCACGATCGCGGCGAAGAAGATCTCCTCACTCGGCTCTATCGCCGCGTGATGGGGCCGCTCATCGCCAGCGGCAGGAGGCGCGCGATCTTCCTGGCGGGCGTGGTGGCCCTGCTGGTGGCGGCCGTCGCACTGGTCCCGCTCGAACTGGTGACGGTGAAGATGATGCCGTTCGACAACAAGAGCGAGTTCCAGGTCATGATCGACATGCCCGAAGGTACAGCGCTCGAGACGACCGCGCGGGTCGCGTCGGCACTGGCGTCGGCCACGCTGGACGATGACACGGTCGTCAACGTTCAGCAGTACGTGGGAGTGTCGGCCCCCTACAACTTCAACGGCCTCGTCCGGCATTACTTTCTGAGGCGCGCTCCGCACCTCGCCGATTTGCAGGTGAACCTCGCCCCGAAAGGCGAACGTTCGGCGCAGAGTCACGAATTGGCCGGACGCGTGCGCGAGCGGCTGGTTCCGATCGCGAAGCAATTCGGTGCGACCCTCCAGGTGGCGGAAGTGCCACCGGGGCCGCCCGTGCTGCAAACCCTGGTCGCGGAAGTCTATGGGCCCGATCCGGCGCGGCGGACGGCGGTGGCGGCACAGATCAAGTCGATCTTCGAGCAGACCCCCGGCGTGGTCGATACCGACTGGTACGTCGACGCCGCGCATCCAAAGATCAGGCTCGCCGTTGACGGCGACAAAGCGGCGGCGGCGGGCCTCTCCGCGGCGGCGGTGGCGGCGGTCGTACGGATGGCCGGGTCGGGAGAATCCGCGGGCCTGCTGCACGACGAACGGGCGCGTGAGGACGTGCCGATCATGATCCGCTTGCCGCGCGACGGTCGCAGTCTCGAGGCCGTCCAGTCGATCCGGCTTCGCGGCACCAGGCCGGTTGCCGTTGGCGAGCTCACGAGCGCCGTGACCACGCCGGAAGAGGGGAGTCTCTATCACAAGAATCTGCAGGGGGTGACCTACGTCACCGGCGACCTGGCAGGAAAAAACGGGAGCCCGGTCTACGCCATCCTCCAGATGAACAAGCCAATCGGGCGGCTGTCGCTGCCCGAGGGTTACGGGCTCGAGGTCTTCAACGCGGTCCAGCCCTTCGACACCTCGCGCTACGCGATGAAGTGGGACGGCGAGTGGCACCTCACGATCGAGGTGTTCCGCGACCTCGGCCTCGCGTTCGCGGCGGTGCTCCTGCTCATCTACGTGCTGGTGGTCGGCTGGTTCCAGTCGTTCAAGACGCCCCTGCTGATCATGGCCGCCATCCCGTTCTCGCTGGTTGGCATTCTGCCGGCGCACGCGGCCATGGGCGCGTTCTTCACGGCCACGTCGATGATCGGCTTCATCGCCGGGGCGGGCATCGTGGTGCGCAATTCGATCATCCTGGTGGACTTCATCGAGCTGCGCTTGCTCGAGGGTCTTCCTCTCGAACGGGCCGTTGTCGATGCCGGCGCGGTCCGGTTCCGCCCTATGGCCCTCACCGCCGCCGCCATGATCGTGGGCGCCGGGGTCATCCTGTTCGACCCGATCTTCCAGGGCCTGGCGATCTCGCTGATGGCCGGCGAGGTGGCGTCGCTCCTGCTCTCGCGCATGGCCGTGCCCGTTCTCTACTACATGGCGAAGCGCCGCGAGCGTACCGAACCGATGGGCGCGAGGCCCATTCCTGCGCTGGACCAAGTGACCGCCGACACACGAATCCCGCGCATGGGGTGCTCCTCTACACGCGATGAGCACGACGAGGTGGAACAAAGCTCCGTGTCGCCTGAGGGTGTGCTCACGCTGACCGCACATGGCCAGATCGCCGTGCAGAACCAGGGGTTCGTGCCTTTCAGCGACGAGCCCATCAACTATCGAGCACCGTTCGCGGCAGCTGAATCACCGGCTCTGTCACCGGCTTCAGCCAACTCCCGGACCTGACATCGAAAGAACACACCCGCCGCGTCCTCTGCACGTTGTCCCGCAGACTCTCACCACGGGCTGCTCGATCCGTCCAATTCCAGCGTGAATGCTGGTCTACGCTCCCTGCGGCTGCATTTTCCCTCTTGGAGGATCGTTGCTCGCTATCTTCGATGCCCACCCGGCGTTGGTGCGCATCGCGCCCTTTGGCACGGTAAGATCGAGCCTCGGAGCCGTGCGGTAGTCGACGCCGTCTCTTCAGCTACGCGCTCGAGATCTCCCCATGAAATCGAAGAAGAAAGCGGTCTTCAACGCTCAGACCTTTCTCGACTCGGCCGGGGTGGCGCGAAGGGTCGTGAAGTACAAGCGATCCGACGTTGTCTTCGGTCAGGGCGACCGGTGCGAGCACGTGCTGTACATCCAAACCGGCGGCGTCAAGCTGTCGGTGGTGTCGAAGGCGGGCCGAGAAGCCATCGTGGCCATGCTGGGTCCCGGCGAATTCTTTGGCGAAGGCTGCCTGGCAGGTCAACCCGTCCGCATGGGGAGTGCCACCGCGACGGCGGACAGCACGATCCTGCTCGTGGACAAGGGGCAGATGGTGCGCCTCCTGCACAGGCAGCATGCGCTGTCGGATCGGTTCATCGCACACATGCTGTCGCGGAACATCCGGATCGAAGAAGACCTCGTCGACCACTTGTTCAACTCGAGCGAGAAGCGCTTGGCGCGAACGCTTCTGCTGCTCGCGCGCTACGGCAAGCACAGCGGACCCGTGCGGTCCGTTCCACCGATCTCTCAAACGACGCTGGCGGAAATGGTCGGCACGACCCGATCGCGCGTGAATTTCTTCATGAAGAAATTTCAGCGATTGGGGTTCATCGACTACACCGACGGGCTCAAAGTCGACAACTCCCTGCTCACCGTCATCCTGCACGACTGAGAGCAGCACGAGAGGTCAACGCCTCACCCCTTCACCCCTGGGCTGAATGCCACACTCAACCGGCGACTGCTTTCGGAGCCTGCGTTATTCAACGTCCGACCGACCGATCTCCAGCGCCGACGGGTACGCCGTGTCTGGCGGCGATCTCTCGCTCAAGCGTCGTGTGGCATTCAAGGAGCCGAGTGCGCCGTTCGGCGGGGTTCTCGGTCGAGCGCTGATAGCGTCGGGCGATCCGATCGGCTGATGCGAGATCGGCCGCGAGATGTTCGCGGTCGACTTCTCGGCTGAGCACGAGGCGCCGCGGCTCTTCGAAGGGCAGCGCGCAGCCCTTGTCGGCCCGCCCCGCCCACATCATGACGAGCATCCAGGCCATCAATCCCGTCACGACGAGGGAGAGCTCCCATCGGTCTGCTGGTGATTTCATGGGCGTGAGCCGTTCAGTGAGTCGTCTTCGATCCGATGGTCAACCGATTGACGACTTTGCGTACGCCTTCTGTCTGCTTCGCGATGTTCCCGGCCCTGGTTCGACCGGAGCGGCCCGTGACCGTACCCTTCAGCGTCACGACATGCTGGTCGGTCTCCACGGCGATGTCGCTGTCCTTCAACAGCGCCTCGCCTACGAAGCGCGCATGCACGCGGGTCGTAATCCAGGCGTCCGTGATCTCCTCGCCGGTCTTGCTGAGTCCGGCCTTGGTCGCCTCGACTGCTGTCTTGGTGCCCTGAACGATCGCGTCTTTCGTGAGCTCGGCGCCCTCCTTGATCTTTTCCTGAGCCCCGGTGGGCGCCGAGTAGACGGCAAGCATGGCGCTCACCGCGACGATGTTCCAGGCGATTTTCATGTGTCTTCTCCCAGTCAGATGATTTGCAAGTGCGTCCGGACTATGACCGGTTCGAGCCGCGCCGCGTGTGCAACCCAGTACAGACACCAGGCCACCATCCGGCGACGCCGGTCTCCGACCGTCGTCGTCGACCGTCCGTGGGGTATCCAGCCTTGCTGTAGTGCTCGTCCCGCTTGCCTCTTTCGACGGGATGTCGGTGACACCGGGGCCACGGGCTGCCAGGACCCTGGCGGAAATAAGGCTGCCACTCTGGCCGCCGATGCATCCCGCCGGGCTGCGTTGCTCGTCGCTTACATACGCCCGGTATGCGCGCTCCTCGCGCCTTGCCGGGCGGGCGCCTCGACGCCCACAGTTGACAGCCCTATTGCCGCGCGGGCCCCCTAGCATCTTGATGGGGCCTTCGCCTGTTCAATAGTGCACGCGTCGACGCGCTGTCCGGGAAGTAGCATGACGACCTGGGTTTTCAGCATTATTCCGCCAGCGTTCGAGACGCGTTCCCTGCTCAACGCCGGCTGCTCTCGACTCGAAGACGTCCGGCCCCTCCGCGCGCGCCCGCGAGACAGAGGCAGGCGGCGGACGACATGCGCACACCTCAGGAGAACGCACGGCTCGCGAACAGGGCCGCGTTTCGGCCGTCAACCGGCAGCACCGATTCACGCACAGCGTGGGAGTTCACAGCCATGGACATCAGACCGCTTCACGATCGGATCATCGTTCGACGCCTTGACGAAGGCGAGCAGAAGATCGGCGGGATCATCGTCCCGGACTCGGCCCGGGAAAAGCCGCAACGGGGCACGATCATCTCGGCGGGGGACGGCAAGATCAACGACGCCGGCCAGCGCGTCCCTCTCGACGTCAAGAAGGGGGATCTGATCCTGTTTGGCAAATATTCTGGCCAGGAAGTGAAGCTTGAAGGCGAGGAGCATCTGATTATGCGCGAGGAAGACGTGTTAGCCGTCATTGACGGCGAAGGAACGACGACGCAGCAGTGAACGCAGGGGCCGTTCTTCAGACCGGCCAGGATGGTGAGCGATCAGCCGGTCGGCGCGCTCTGAAGAGCACGCCTTACGAGGAGAACAGAGCAACATGGCCAAACAGATTGTCTACGGCGACCTCTCGCGGCAGGGCATTCTTCGCGGGGTCAACAGCCTGGCGAATGCGGTGAAAGTGACCCTCGGTCCCAGGGGCCGTAACGTCATTCTCGACAAGAAATTCGGATCGCCGACGATCACCAAGGACGGCGTGACCGTGGCGAAGGAAATCGAGCTGCCGGACGCGCTCGAAAACATGGGTGCGCAGATGGTCAGGGAAGTCGCGAGCAAGACGTCGGATGTGGCCGGCGACGGCACCACCACGGCGACCGTGTTGGCGCAGGCCATCTATCGCGAGGGGGCAAAGAACGTGACTGCTGGCGCCAATCCGATGGCGCTCAAGCGCGGCATCGCGAAAGCCGTCGAATCCATCGTCGCCTCCCTGAAGGCACAGTCCAAGCCCGTGAGCGGCCCGATGATCGCTCAAGTCGGCACGATCTCGGCGAACCACGACGAGACCATCGGCCGGATCATCGCCGAAGCGATGGAGAAGGTCGGCAAGGATGGCGTCATCACCGTCGAGGAGGCCAAGACCATCGAGACCTCGCTCGAGGTGGTCGAGGGTATGCAGTTCGATCGTGGCTACCTCTCGCCGTACTTCGTGACCGACCCGGAGCGGATGGAAGTCGTCCTCGAAAATCCGGTGATTCTCATCCACGAGAAGAAAATCAGCGCGATGAAGGATCTCCTGCCGGTGCTGGAGCTGGTGGCCGGCGCCGGCCGTCCGCTGCTGATCATCGCCGAGGATATCGACGGCGAGGCGCTGGCGACGCTGGTCGTCAACAAGTTGCGGGGCACGCTGAAGGTGGCCGCGGTGAAGGCGCCCGGCTATGGTGACAGAAGGAAGGCGATGCTCGAAGACGTCGCGATCCTGACGAGCGGCAAGGCCGTGACCGAGGACCTCGGCATCAAGCTCGAGTCGGTCACGATCGCCGACCTGGGCCAGGCGAAAAAGGTCACCATCGACAAGGACAATACGACGATCATCGAGGGGGCCGGAGACTCCGCGGCGATTGAAGGTCGGGTGAAACAGTTGCGCGCCCAGGTCGAGGACACGACGTCCGACTACGACCGCGAGAAGCTACAGGAGCGGCTCGCCAAGCTGGTCGGCGGGGTGGCGATCATCAAGGTCGGGGCGGCGACGGAGACCGAGATGAAGGAAAAGAAGGCGCGTGTCGAGGACGCGATGCACGCGACCAAGGCCGCCGTCGAAGAAGGCATCGTGCCGGGCGGCGGGGTGGCGCTGCTTCGCGCCTGCACGACGCTGCGGACACTGACGCTCGAAGGTGATGAGCGACTCGGCGTCAACATCATCCTCCGGGCGGTGGAGGAGCCGATGCGCTGGATCGCGACCAACGCCGGTCACGAGGGCTCGATCGTCGTACAGCGCGTCAAGGAGATGAAGGACGATGAAGGCTTCAACGCTCAGACCGAGCAATACGAGAATCTTGTGGAGGCAGGCGTCATTGATCCCACCAAGGTGGTCCGCTCAGCGTTGCAGAACGCCGCCTCGATCGCGTCGCTGTTGTTGACGACCGAGGCGGTGATCTCGCAGATTCCGGAAGCGCAGCCGGCTGGCGCCATGCCCGGCGGTGGTGGTATGGGCGGCGGCATGTATTAGGGCAATTGAAGGCCCGAGGGCAAGCAGAAGCCTGCTTGTTCTCGGGTCTTCGCCGCACCGCTCTGCGGCTTCACGGTCGGCGACGATTCGGACGCGTCCCGCTCGACGCGCAAGCACCTGAGGGCCGCGATTTCAACTACGACGGACGTTCAAAGAGAACGATCTGCGCCATCAGATTCGGTGTGGCCGTCCTCCTGGCCAGCGTCCAGCAATCTGAATGGTTGTATCCGGCAATGTCTATTCCGGCCTTCGTCCACCACTCTTGTTGAAGGCGGGCCTGTGCTGGAAGCGCGAAGCCGAGCAGGTCTTCGATCTCGGCAAACGTCAGCACGATCTTGTTCGCATATCTGGTGTCCAGGTAGTTGTAGAGCATCAGATACTTACCCAGTCTCGCGCGCCCCTGCGCCTGCTGCTTTTCCGCGCCGGCTTCGGGTCGAGAGGGGGCGATCATGCCGCGCTTCCTCATCCAGTTCAGCATTGGGTCTTTGTCTGCCGTGACGCCGGGAGGTGGTTTGGTAAGCGTCCGAAGTGACGCTCGATGATACGCTGGACCGGCCTCATCGAGTGTACACAATCGAACAGACGAACGGGCGCACCCGATGCCATGCTCATCAGTCGACTATCGTGGCGAACGCTCATCAGAAGCGTCGCAGGCGCAGGCGGTCGGTCAGCGTCACGATCACCACCGCTCGGAGGGGCGCATGTCACACACCGTCAGGCTGGTCATTGATTCCGGCACGGATGACGATTCTGCCCAGCGCCGTTGCCGCCGTGTTCACGTCCACGTCCAGCCGATCCGGTGAGCAGATTCTTCCGGCACTTGTGGGACCCGACGGCGGCGCCGCCGGAGAAACCGTTCCGCGACGAGCTGCTCAGCATCGAGCGACTGGAAGAGCGCGCCCTGGCGCTGGCGGCAAACTTCACCGTCGATCCCAACGCGCGGCGCCGGGCCCGTAAGATCTTTCCGCGGTTCGACGAGAACGCGCGCGTGTTGCGTCACGCGTATCGCATTCTGGCGGACGATGTCCGGACCGGCCAGCCGGTGACGTCCGCCGCGGAATGGCTGCTCGACAACTTCCATCTGGTGAGCTCGGAGATCCGGGACATTCACCGTCACCTGCCGGGCACCTACTACCGTCAACTGCCGACGCTGGCATCGCGCGACCAGGCCGGTCACACGCGCATTTACGCGATGGCCGTCGAGCTGCTGCGTCACAACGACAGCCGCATCGACCGTCAGCAGCTCACCGTGTTCATCAACAGCTACCAGCGGGTCGCCCCGCTGACGATCGGCGAGCTGTGGGCGTGGCCGAGCATGCTGAAGCTGGCGCTGATCGAGAACCTGAGGCGCCTGGCCGCGGAAACCCTGGCGTCGCGGCGCGGGCGTCTGGCTGCCGACGCCTACGTGTCACGGGTCGAGCGTGAAGCGATCGACACGCCCCAGCCGCTGCCGTCTTCCTTCGATGTCGCCTCGGTGGTCCAGCTCCTGCATCGCGTCCGTGAGGATGGTCCGCGGCTGTCGTCGATTCGCACCGCGGTCGAGGCACACCTCGCCTCACACGAGACGACGGCGGAAGCCGCGATTCGCGGCGAGCACCAACGGCAGGCCGCCGATCAGGTGTCGGTCGCCAATGCGATTACGAGCCTGCGCCTGTGCTCGACGCTCGACTGGCGGCAGTACGTCGAGTCCGTCAGCCTGGTGGAGCAGATCCTGCAACGCGATCCTGCCGGTGCCTACGGACGGATGGACTTTCTCAGTCGAGATCGGCAGCGGCAAGCGGTCGAAGAGCTCGCCGTGTCGAGCGGGGAAGCGCAGGTGAAGGTCGCGCTGAGAGCCGTCGAAAGCGGGCGGCAGGCGGCCCTCGTCGGCTCGGCCCTCGTCGGATCGCCCGTCGATCGGACGGCCCACGTGGGCTACCACCTCATCAACGGGGGACGTCGCGACCTCGAAACCGATCTCGGCTACCGGCCTCCGTTCGCGAAACGGATCCGGCGTCTGGCGTTCGCGCACACGACACTCGTCTATCTGGGCTCGATCGCCATCATGACGGCGCTCTTGCTGGCAGCCGGCGCTTGGTTTCTTCGGCATGAGGGCGCCTCCGCACGCGCCGTCGTGGCCGCGTTGGCGCTGCTGCTCATCCCCGCTGCCGACATCGCGATCGCCCTGACGCATCGGGTCATCGCCTGGGCGGTTCCGCCTCGCCGCCTGCCTCGACTCGACTTCTCCGACCGGATACCAGATGCGGCCCGCACGATGGTGGTCGTGCCCACCATGCTGACGAGCGCCCAATCGGTGGCGGCGCTGCTGGAGCACATCGAGGTGCTGGCGCTCGGGAACCTCGATCCGCACATCCATTTCGCGATCCTCAGCGATTTCTCGGACGCCGATACGGCCGACCTCCCCGGTGATGGACCGATCCTCGACGCCGCGCACACGGGGATTGAAGCCCTGAATCGACGCTTCGGCGCCGGCCACGCCGATCGCTTCTTTCTCTTTCATCGTGCCCGGCGCTGGAATGCGCGAGAGCACACCTGGATGGGGTGGGAGCGCAAGCGCGGGAAAATCGAGGAGTTCAACCGGCTGCTGAGGGGCGCCAGCGACACCAGCTTCATCGTCCAGGTCGGCGAGCTGGAAATCCTCTCGTCGGTGCGCTATTGCATCACGCTCGATACCGATACGCGCCTGCCGCGCGATGCCGCGAAAGAGCTCGTCGGCATCATCGAGCATCCGATGAACCGTCCGCGCTTCGATGCGCGCCTCGGACGCGTCGTCGAGGGTTATGGGATTCTGCAGCCGCGAGTCAGCGTCACGATGGCCAGCGCCGCCGGATCGCTGTTCGCTCGCACCTATGCCGGCCACACCGGCGTGGACCCGTACACCACCGCCGTGTCCGATGTGTATCAAGACCTGTTCAGCGAAGGCATCTTCACCGGGAAAGGCCTCTACGACGTCGACGCGTTCGTGTCGTCGCTCGAGGGCCGCGTGCCGGAGAACGCCTTGCTGTCGCACGATCTCTTCGAGGGCCTCTACGCGCGCACCGCCCTGGTCACAGATATCGAGGTCGTCGACGACTACCCGTCGAGCGTCCTCGCGCACGCGAGACGCCAGCACCGCTGGGTGCGTGGAGACTGGCAGATCCTCTGGTGGCTGTTTCCGTTCGTGCCGTCCCGCTCGGGGTTGCAGCGCAACCGTCTGCCGCTCGTCTCGCGCTGGAAGATTCTCGACAACCTCCGCCGCAGCCTGACCGCGCCGGCGACGGTCGCGCTGCTCGTCCTCGGCTGGACCGTCCTGCCGGGCGATCCGCTGGCGTGGACGGCGATCGGTCTGGCCTCGGTCGCCTTGCCGGTGGTCCTGCGGGTGCTCCAGTTGCTGCGCGGGCCGGCGCAGTTGGAGTCTCGATCGGCGTATCTACGAACCGCTCTCGACGATCTGCGAACCGACTGCGCGCGCGCGTCGCTGCAGTTGACGTTTACCGCGAGCCAGGCCTACGAGATGTTGCACGCGATTGCCGTCACGCTGGTGCGGCTCGGCATCACCAAGCACCGCCTGCTCGAGTGGGAAACGGCCGCGGCGAGCGCCGACCGCGGCGGGCCGCCGCGCCTGAACGTATTCATGAAGGAGATGATCGCCAGTCCGATCGTCGCCCTTGTCGCGCTGGTGCTGGTGATCATGATTCGTCCCCACGCGCTGGCCGCGTCGCTGACCGTGCTTGGATTGTGGGCGGCGGCGCCGCTGATCGCCTACGCGCTCAGCCGCCCGGTGCCAATTCGACGTGCGGTACTTGGCCCGGAAGATCGCCAACTGCTCGAGTCGGTGGCGCGCAAGACATGGAAGTACTTCGCGACGTTTGTCGGGCCGGAGGATCACGCGCTGCCGCCCGACAACGTGCAGATTGTCCCCAGTCTGACGGTCGCGCACCGGACATCGCCCACCAACATCGGGATGTCGTTGCTGGCGACGCTCGCGGCACACGATTTCGGCTTCATCGGCACCGACGAATTGGCCGAGCGCACCGACGCCACCCTGACGACGGTCGAACGGCTGGAACGGTTCGAGGGTCACCTGCTGAACTGGTACGACACCTTCACGCTGGCACCGCTTCCGCCCGCCTATGTCTCGACCGTCGACAGCGGAAACCTCGCGGGAGCTCTGTTGACCTTGTCAGTGGCGTTGCAACGGCTCGCCGCCGAGACTGCGCGAGGGACATCGGCAGACGAGACTCCCGACCAGCAGGCCAGCCGCGACATGGGCGCGAAACGTCTCGATCTGCTGGCCGCGCGCGCCGTCGCCTTGTTCGATGGCATGAACTTCAGATTCCTGTACGACCCGCAGCGGCAGCTGTTCACCATCGGCTATCGTCTCGCGGACCACGATTCGCCCGGCCGCCGCGATCCGTCGTACTACGACCTGTTGGCCTCCGAGGCCCGCCTGGCCAGCTTTCTCGCGATTGCCAAGGGCGACGTCTCCGAATCCCACTGGTTCCATCTGGGACGAGCCGTGACCAGCGTGCGAGGAGCGCCAGTTTTGCTGTCGTGGAGCGGCACGATGTTCGAATATCTGATGCCGCTGCTCGTCATGCGGAGCTATCCGGACACGCTTCTCGATGAATCGTGTCGACGGGTGGTGCACCGCCAGATGGAATACGCCGCCCATCGCGGCGTGCCCTGGGGCATCTCTGAGTCCGCGTACAACATCGTCGATCGGCACGACACGTTTCAGTACCGGGCGTTCGGCGTCCCGGGGCTCGGTCTCAAGCGGGGCCTGGGCGACGAGCTGGTCGTGGCGCCCTATGCGTCGGCGCTCGCGGCGATGATCGATGCGACGCAGAGCGCCAGCAACCTGCGTCGGTTGGCCGGGGCGGGCCTCGAGGGCGACTACGGATTTTTTGACGCCATCGACTACACCACGCGCGCGGTCGACGATCGCGACGTGCCGCCGGTCAAAGCTGCGGACCCCATCGCCGGCACGGTGGTGGCCACCTACTTCGCGCACCACGCGGGGATGACGCTCATCGCCCTGGCGAACACGCTGCTCGGCGATTCGATGGTCAAGCGCTTTCATGCCGACCCACGGGTGCAGGCGACCGAACTGCTGCTGCAAGAGCGCGTGCCGCGCCGCGTCGCGACGATTCAGCCGCGGCCACTCGATGAAATGCGTGCCGTCGCGCCGGCCCCTGCCATGCCGATGCGGCGGTTTCGATCGCCTCACACGTTCGTGCCGCACGCGCAATTCCTGTCGAACGGCAACTACGCGACGGCGGTTACCAACGCCGGCGGGGGCAGCAGCTTCTGCCGCGGCCTGGCCGTGACGAAGTCGCGGCAGGATCCGACCCGCGATCCGGGAAGCCAGTTCGTCTACTTGCGCGACGTGCGGAGCGGCTCCGTCTGGTCGGCCACCTACCATCCGACGGCCGTCGAGCCGGACGACTACATGGTCGAGTTCCGCGCCGAACGGGCGACGTTCCGCCGGCACGACGCCGAGGTCTCCACGCAGCTCGACATCGCCGTGTCCACTGAGGACGATGTCGAGGTCCGCCGGGTAAGGGTCGTCAATCAGAGCGGGCGGATCCGCGAGATCGACGTCACCAGCTATGCAGAAATCGTCCTGGCTCCTCCGACGGAGGACTTCGCCCATCCGGCGTTTGGCAAACTTTTTCTGGAAACCGCCTACCTGGCCGACAGCGCGGCGCTGCTGTGCCACCGACGGCCCCGGGACTCGCGAGAGCCGGGTGTGTGGGCCGTCCACGTGATGAGCCTCGAAGGCCGGCCGCAGGGGCCCGTGGAATGGGAAACCGATCGGGCGCGCTTCATCGGCCGCGGGCGGGACACAGCCCGCCCCGCCGCGCTCGACGGGCGTGCGTTATCGGGCACGACCGGCTTCGTGCTCGATCCCATCCTGAGCCTCCGCCAGCGCATCCGGCTCGATCCGGGAGCCTCCGTGCGCCTCTCGTTCGCCACGGGCATCGCCTCGGATCGCGCGACCGCTGAAGCGCTCGCCCGGAAGTATCGCGACCCGAGCTCCGCCTCCCGCACATTCGCGCTCGCCTTCACGCACGCGCAGAGCGGTCTGCGGCATCTGGATATTTCAAACGACGAGGCGCTGCTCTTCGAGCGTCTCGCGTCGAGAGTGCTCTTCGCTGACGGATCCTTGCGAGCCGGCCCAGACACGATTGCCGCCAACGAGCTCGGTCAGGCCGGGCTCTGGCCGCACGGTATTTCCGGGGACCTGCCCATTTTGCTGGTGCGGGTCCTCGGGAACGGGGACGTGGGACTGGTGCGTGAGGTGCTTCATGCTCAGGAGTACTGGCGTCTGAAAGGGCTGAGCGCCGACGTTGTCATCCTGAACGAGGACCCCTCGAGCTACCTGGACGAGATGCACGCGCAGCTCACCGCCCTCCTCGACAACGGACCGTGGCGGACCTGGAAGCATCGATCGGGTGGCGCCTACCTCCTGCGCGCAGACCGGATCGGGACCGCGGAGCGCACGGTGATTCAGGCGGTCGCGCGGGCAGTGCTCGGTGGGGACCGCGGCGATCTTCGCGCGCATCTCGACGCACCGCATCCCGTCCAAAGCAACCGGCGACCGGCGTTCCCGGCGACGGGTCCATCAACGTCGGCGGTTGTCCCGGGCACCGACCCGCCGACCGCGCCCCCGTCCATGACCTTGACCAATGGCCTTGGCGGCTTCACGGACGAAGGGCGGGCGTACGCGATTGTCTTGGAAGGCGACCAGGAAACCCCAATGCCTTGGTCGAATGTCATCGCGAACGCCCATTTCGGCACCGTCGTCACGGCGTCGGGCGCGGCGCATACATGGTCGGAGAACAGCCGCGAAAACCGCTTGACCTCGTTCGCCAACGATCCGGTCGTCGACCCGACCGCCGAAGCGCTGTTCATTCGCGACGACGATTCGGGGGATGCGTGGTCGCCCACGCCGGGTCCGATGCCGCGAATCGCCTCGAGCGGGCAGTTCATCATCCATCATGCCGCCGGCGTCACGCGGTTCTCGCGTGTGACACGTGGTATTCGGCACGAGCTCGACGTGTTCGTCGACGTCGAGGATCCGGTGAAGTTTTCGCTGCTCACGCTGACCAACGACGGCGACGGCCCTCGAAAGTTGAGCATTTTTTCATACAACGATTGGGTGCTCGGCCCGCCGAGAGAGAGCCTGTCCGGGCAGGTCGTCACGACCTACGACCTGCAGAACGGGACCATCCTTGCGCGCAACGCCTACAGCGACGACTTTGCCCACCGCGTCGCATTCGCGCATGCCAGTGAGGCTCCTCGTTCCGCGACCGCCCATCGGCTCTCGTTCATCGGCCGCAACGGCTCGATGGCTCGGCCGGACGCGTTGCGCTACCTGACGCTGGAGCCGCAATTTGGCGCCGGGTTCGATCCCTGCGCGGCGCTGCAGGTGCAAGTCGTCCTGAATCCAGGAGAGTGTCGCCGCGTCCTGTTTCTGCTCGGTCAGGGCGCGAACACCGAGCACGTCGAGCGGCTGCTGGCACGTCACCAACGCGTCGAGGACGCCGAGGCCGCGCTGCAGAGGGTGAAGACCTCCTGGGACAAGACGCTCGAGGCGATTCAGGTTCGAACCCCGGACGATTCATTTGACGTGCTGGTCAATCGGTGGCTCGTCTATCAAGACATCAGCTGCCGGCTCTGGACGCGCTCCGGCTACTACCAACCCGGTGGCGCCTTCGGCTTTCGCGATCAGTTGCAAGACGTGCTGGCGTTGTTGCTGGCTCGGCCCGAGCTCGCGAGAGCGCACGTGCTGCGGGCAGCCGCCCGGCAGTTTGTCGAAGGCGACGTCCAACACTGGTGGCACGAGCCGAGCGGCCGCGGCCTGCGGTCGCGGTGCTCGGACGATCTGCTGTGGCTGCCTTACGTGGTGGCGGAGTACATGCGCACGACCGGCGACGCCGGTGTGCTGGATGAGCGGATCCCGTTTCTGGAGGCGCCCCTTCTGGCGCCGGACGTGCACGAGGCCTACGGGCCCGTGCGCGTGACCGTCGAGGACGGCACGCTGTTCGACCATTGCGTGCGCGCGATCGACAAGGGCCTGACGGCCGGCGCCCACGGCCTCCCGCTCATCGGCAGCTGTGATTGGAACGACGGCATGAACCGCGTCGGGCCGGCCGGCCGTGGAGAAAGCACCTGGCTGGGCTTCTTCCTGTACACCGTCCTCGACGACTTCGTGCCGCTCTGCCGCGCGTGGAAGGACGACGTGAGGGCGGACCGGTATATGAAGGAAGCGCAGCGGCTCGCGATCATGCTCGAACAGTCGTGGGACGGCGAATGGTACCGGCGCGGGTACTACGATGACGGCAGTCCGCTCGGTTCGGCGCAAAACGACGAATGCAGCATCGACTCCATTTCGCAATCGTGGGCGGTCCTTTCGGGCGCCGTCCCGGTCCGCTTTGCGGAGCGGGCGATGGACGCGGTGCGCACGTTCCTGGTGGCGCGCGGCTCGCAGACCGTGTTGCTGCTCCATCCACCCTTCGATCGGTCAGCGCAAGAGCCGGGCTATATCAAGGGATACCCACCGGGCATCCGGGAGAACGGCGGACAGTACACGCACGCCGCCGCCTGGGTCGTGATGGCCCTGGCGCGACTGGGCAGTGGAGACGAAGCAACGGAATTCTTCCACATGCTGAATCCCATCAACCATGGCCGCACGGCCGCGGACGTGGCGCGCTACAAAGCGGAGCCGTACGTCATGGCGGGCGACGTGTATGCGCGGCCGCCACACGCCGGACGCGGCGGCTGGAGTTGGTACACGGGATCGGCCGGCTGGATGTATCGCGCGGGCGTTGAAAGCATCCTCGGTCTTCACCGCCGGGGAGAGACGTTCGCCATCGACCCGTGCATCCCCTCGTCGTGGCCCGAGTACCAGATTTACTGGCGCTTCCTCGATAGCCGCTACGAGATATCGGTCGCCAATCCGATCCGCCGATGTCGAGGCGTTGCATGGGCCACCTTGGACGGCGCACCGGTGGATGCCGGTGCCATTCCCCTGGTGAACGATGGTCGCACGCACGAGGTGTACATTCAGCTGGGAGACCCGGCGCGACGCTCGACCGACGTTCACCGGCTCGCCGTCGCGTCCGAGCGCTGATGCAAGCGGTAATTCGTCTCATGCTTCAACGGAAGAAATAGTGACACAGGGATGATTGCCTTTCGGTAGCGTCGGTGGGACGATTGACGCTCATGAACGCGCCAGGCAGTCCCCTGGAAACGTGCCTCGCCACAAAATTCCCGGGTGGGGCATCCCGCCTCGCGGCGTTGCTCCTCCTTCAGACATGGCCGATGTCCTCGGTCGTCGCGCCCTGCGATCCGGGCGCCGCGCTCCGGGACTCTTGCAACGAATCACGCTTCCAGCGGACTGGCCGTTGGCATGGAATCGGGATGCTCGCGGTCGGGATGCTCGCGATCGGGCTGAGAACCGCGTCCGCCCAGTCGCCGCCGCGTCGCATCGGACCCGCTCCCCAGGCGGCAGCCGGATCGCAAGCCGCTGACCCACGCGCGCTGCGAACTCGCGCAGAGTCAGGTGATACGAAAGCGCAGGTGGCGCTGGCAAATCTGTATCTTGCGGGAGACGGCGTGGCGCAGGACTACGTGCAGGCCATGACGTGGCTGCTCCTCGCCGCCAACCAGGGCGAAGTCGCGGCGCAGTCGATGCTCGGCGCGTTCTACCACGACGGCCAGGGCGTCCCGCAGGACGATACGCGAGCGGCCGCCTGGTTTCGAAAGGCGGCGGAACAGGGGGACGCCGCTGCCGAATTCAACCTTGGCATGCTGTACTGGTTCGGCCAAGGTGTCCCTCGAGATATCCAGCAATCCGCGCTGTGGTATCGCAAGGCCGCCGATCAAGATCACGCGGCGGCGCAGTCCAACCTCGGCGTGCTCTACCACGATGGCCAGGGCGTTCCACAGGACAACGCGCAGGCGGCCCTTTGGTATCGCAAGGCCGCGGACCAGGGCATCGCCGCGGCTCAGTTCAACCTCGGTGTGCTGTACGAAAACGGTCAAGGTGTTCCGCAAGGCTATCCGCAAGCGGCGTTGTGGTATCGCAAGGCGGCCGACCAGGGGATTGCCTCCGCTCAGTTCAACCTGGCGACGTTGTATACCCTCGGCAAAGGTGTCCCACAGAACTCTGCGGAGGCCGCGGCGTGGTTCATCAAAGCCGCCGAGCAGGGCGACGCCGTCGCTCAGTACAACGTCGGCCTCCTTTACGCCGACGGCAAAGGCGTTTCGCAAGACCACGCGAAGGCCGTGGCGTGGCTTCGCAAGGCCTCGGATCAGGATGACGCTGCCGCGCAGTTCAGTCTCGCGCTTGCCTACAAAACGGGGCAAGGTGTTTCGCGCGACGCCGCACAGGCGGCCGCCTGGTATCGCAGGGCCGGGGACCTCGGACTTGCTCAGGCCCAATTCGAATTGGGGTTGCTCCATCAGAATGGCGACGGCGTTCCGCGGGACTACACGCAGGCTGCGGCCTGGTTTCGCAAGGCCGCGGACCAGGGCGACTCCGCGGCGCAGTTGAACCTCGCCTTTTCGTATCAGATGGGCCAGGGCGTCCCGCAAGACTACGCACAGGCAGCGGCCTGGTATCGCAAGGCGGCGGATCAGGCCGACGCGTCCGCTCAATCCAACCTTGGCGTGCTGTTTCACACCGGCCTGGGCGTGCCGCAAGACGACGGGCAGGCGGCGACGTGGTTTCGCAGGGCCGCTGAACAGGGGATTGTCAGCGCCCAGTTCAATCTCGGCGGGCTCTACTACGAAGGCAGGGGCGTCTCGCAGGACTCCGCGCAAGCGATGGCGTGGTATCGCAAGGCGGCCGATCAGGGCAACGCGATTGCGCAGTTCAGCCTCGGCGCGCTGTACGACAATGGCCGTGGCATCCCGCAGGACCGCGCACAGGCGGCGGTCTGGTATCGCAAGGCGGCCGACCAGGGGGAAGCTGTCGCCATGTACAACCTCGGCATGCTGTACTCAGCCGGCCAAGGCGTCCCGCAAGACGTTGTGGAAGGGCACATGTGGCGGAGCCTCGCCGCCTTGCGGGCACAAGCCGACAAGCAGAAGGACTACGTGGCGGCGCGCGATGCGTTCGCGAGTCAGCTGACGCCCGAGCAGCTCGCCGACGCGCAAAAGCGGACCCGGGAGTGGCTGGCAGCGTTCGAGAAGCTGCGGCCACGATGATGCGCGCTCCTCGCGCCTTGCCGGGCCGGCGCCTCGACGCCCGCATTTGGCAACGTCGTTCTGTCGCGGGCCCTCAGTGGCAGGTCCCGGATCCGAAATCGCTGCGGCCCGACACCGGAATGAATTCCCAGACGTAGCTCTCCGACTGTAGCGTGAGCTTCAGCACCCCATACGCGCTGATCTGCATTTCGCTGTTCGCCTTGCCGTTGGGTGTGAAGTCGTACAGCTTCGCGCCACCAGTGCCCGCCGTGAACTGACGTATGCCGCTCCTCATATCGGGCCGGCCATCCGGATCCTGCGGACCGAACCGTTCGTACAGGTGATCGTGTCCGTTGATCACGACGTCGACTCCGGCGGCATACAGAATGCGCCACATCTCGCGCATGCCTGGATTGTCGCCGTTGGGGCCCGAGGTGAAGAGCGGATGGTGCCAATAGGCGACCGCGCACTTGGTGCGGCTCGCGGCGAGATCCTGGCGAAGCCATTGACCCTGCGCAGACGACGCCCCGCTGTCAATGTTGCTATTGAGAGAAATCGCGTGCCAGTTGCCCACCTCGAAACTGTAGTACCCGAGACCGGGCGGCCCCGCATTCAATCCGAAGTATTGGAAGTACCCCGAGGCGCCGGACGATTCGAACTCGTGATTGCCGGGTGAGGGCCGCGTCCGGCCCTTGTGTCGGCCCCACGCAGGCTCGTAGCAATCGAGGAAGTTCTGCATCGTGCCCGAGGGGTACGCGTTGTCGCCGGCGGTAAAGACCGTCCCTCCGATGCCGTCCAGCAACCGGCCTGTGGCATCGGCCCAGGGCAACCCGCACCAGCCGATGTCGCCGGCGCCGACGAACACCGCGGTGACGGGGATCGGAGTCGGATCGGGATTCGGCGAGGGAATTGGGGCTGGCGTCGGCGTCGGCGTTGGTGCGCTCGGGCTGTCACCATTGCCACAGTGCCAGCAGATCAGGCAGACGACCACGCCGACCAATCGCGCCGCCCCCTTCGAGAGCTGCCAGGTGCGACACCGGCTCCGCCCCGGGATGACGATTCCTCTGTACGAATTCGATGACGGCCCGATCGGTCGGGCGGCGTCTGGGGCCGCGACGCCTGGCTGCATCGGCCCTGCGTTCGAGGCGGGGGCGTGCGGGATCGCGAGGCTCACCAGGTCGCGGTCGTTCACATAACGCGTAATCGGCCGTCAGCCTTGGCGCTTGAAGATCGCGGTCGTCCCCCCATGGCCCGAAGCGAACCAGGATTCGTAGAGGCCGCGGAGAAGAACCCGCAAGAGTGCATGCGTTCCGGAAGATCAGGAACAGCTGCTCGCGCGCGTCGGCACGCCGGATTGAAGGAATGCCTGGTGGCTCCGATTACGTGTGCGGTATGCGAATCGTTGATCCGCCCGTCTCCCGTGCGTTCGCGGTGCCTCCCGATCGCATCGTCACGTCGCTGGCGGATCGGCGCCGGACGATCATGGAGGTCATTCGCCGGGCGGAACGGCGAATCTCGCTGTCGATATTCCGCTGTGACGACAAGGACGTTCTGACGGCGCTTGCGCACGCCGCCGGTCGAGGTGTGGCGGTCGACGTGATCATGACCTCGCGCGCGAAAGGCGGTCGCCGGCGGATCGAGCGGGCGCGGCAGGCGCTGGAACGGGGCGGCGCCCGCGTTCGCTCCTATATGGACCCGACGGTGAAGTATCACGCC
>JBDTVS010000053.1:0-16697 GCA_040007095.1 Acidobacteriota bacterium | reverse complement strand
GATGGTGGGCGGCGGTCACGTTCCCAGCGGCGTGTTCGATATACCCGCACAGATTCTCCGCGAACGCCACGAGCTCCAGTTCGCCGGCGTCTTGGGCGATCGCCAGGCCGCGCGTGATCCCGCTGCGGGCGCGCTCGAGGTCCCCCTGCGTGAACGACATGACGGCCGATCCGAGGAGCGCTCTCGATTCGGCGGTCGGCGGGAGAGATGGCAAGGTCAGAATCTGTTCGTACCAGCGAAAGCCTTCGGCCGATTGGCCCCGAATCATCCAGAAGAACATCAGCCCCCAGGCGATGTCAGACGCTTCAGTGGCGCGGCCTCGCTCGATCAGCCACGTCAGGCTGCCACGGTAGTTCTCGAGATCTCCATGTACACGATCCAACCATTCGGCCTGCGCAGGTCCCACCAGCCCCACCGCCGCGAGTGAGGCTTCACCGAGGCAATAGCGCGCCAGCCCCTGCAGCGCCGCGTCTCGCTCGCCCGCCGCGCTGAGCTCGAACGCGGCGAATGCGCGCACGGTTTCGAGCATCTGGTACAGCGGACGAGTCGGCACTGAGGTCTCGGCTCGTAGCAGGAGGCTTTTATCGATCAATCCCGCTGCTGCGCGGAGGGTCTCGATACTACTCGCTGAGGAACCCTCACGACCGGCCACGACCGCCGCCGCCGCGTCGATCGAAAAACGCCCCGGAAGCGCGCCGAGACTGCGGAACACGCGCTGCTCGACGGGGGCCAGGAGCTGATAACTCCAGGCGACCGTCGCGTTCATGGTCCGCTGGCGCTCGGGCAGATCGCGCGGGCCCACGGTCGAGAGCAGGACATCGTGCGCGAGTCGGCGCAGCAGATCCTCGACGGTCAGCACTTTGATCCACGGGGCGGCAAGCTCGAGGGCGAGCGGCAGCGCATCGAGCCGTCGACAAATCGCCGCCACGGTGGCGCCGTTGGCGGAGGTGAGTCGAAAGTCAGGTTGCACGTCGCGAACCCGTTCCACGAAGAGGCGCACCGCGGGAGCGCGTGCCAGGTCCGCGGGTGAGATCGCCTCCGAGTCCACTGCCATCGCCAGCGGTCCGACGGCGTACTCCCGTTCTCCTCGCAGGCGCAGCGGCGCCCGGCTGGTGGCCAGCACTCGGATCGACGCCACCGCTGTGAGCAGATCCGCGACCGTCGGCGCCGCGTCCAGGACCTGCTCGAAATTGTCGAGCACCAGCAACGTGGGGTGATCCGCACATGCGAGACGCACGCGCTTCGGTAAGTCGACCGCCGCGAGATCCGACAGCCCCAGAGCCTCGGCGATCCCCGATGCGACGAACGCGGGATTCAGCGTCGCGGCCAATGAGACGAACACTACGCGGGTTGTGCCCTCTGCCGCGATCGTCCGCGACATCTCCAGCGCCAGGCGGGTCTTCCCGGATCCTCCTGGCCCGGTCAGCGTGATGAGACGCGCGGTGGGATCGGCGAGCCAATCGCGCAGCGTCTGCAGGTCCGCATCCCTGCCGAGCAGGGTCGTCAGAGGCATCGGCAGCGCAACCGCGCTCAGTTCGTCGAGCGCCGAGTGATGAGCCGGAGCGCGCGCGCTCCCAACGAGCGCGTCACGGGTGGCCGCAGGCAGGTCAAGAGCCGCTGACAGCGCGCGCACGGTCTCGACGTGAGGCCGCCGGCGTTCCCCGCGCTCGAGCGCGCTCACCGCATGGACCGACAGGCCGGCAATCGTCGCGAGTTCCTCCTGCGTATAGCCCGCGGCCTCGCGCAGCGCTTTGAGTTGCGCGCCAAAGGACGGCGAAGCCGCAGGTGTCATGGCGTTTCATCTTACTGCCCGCCCGTACGCGTGGCGCACGGGACCTGTGCGGGTTCTGTCCGTGGTCTTGAGTTCGCTCGCATTTCACACTGTCCCCATGACAAGCGAGCGAGAGGCGATCACCTTCATCACCGGAGCCGCGGGGTTCATTGGCACGCAGCTGATCAAGATTCGTGGCCGGTGGCCATCAGGTGTTCTGTCTCACGCTGTCGCTGCAAACGGCGCAGCGCGTCCGCCGCGCCGGAGCAGTGCCCGTGATGGGCGACCTGCTCGAGCCGGGGCAATGGCAGGACGAAGTGGCGGCCGACTGGGTCTTCCACGGTCCACCGCACTCCGTGTGGAGGCCGCGCATGACTCGAAGGCGTGCCGCATCCATCACGCGCGCGCGCGTCTCGATGGATGCGCACCTCCTCGATGCGTGGCGGGAGGGGCGACGCGGCGGATTGTTTACGTCGCGGACACGAGCTTTTACGGCGCAACGGGCCCGCGCCCGATCACCCAGGACGAATCGCCTCGGCCCACGGCCTGGGCACGCTTGCTTTGCCCCTGCGCTCGATCGCCTCGACGGATACGTCGTCGCCGGGCTGCCGATCGTCACCGCCTTCCCGGGGTGGGTCTTCGGCAATGCTCCGTGGCTTCGCGAACGCGTCATCGAACCGGTCGTCGCTGGCCGACGCGTACTGCAGTTTGGGAAGACTGGGCCGTGGGTATCGCCGATTCACGTCCACGACTGCGCCCCTGCGTTGGTGCATCTCGCGCGCACGGCGAAGCCGGCGGTCGACATTTTCTCGTGACCAGCACTCCCGCCCGGGCGCACGAGTTCGTCGAAATCTTCGCCCGTCTCGCGGACCGTCCACTGCGCGTCTGTCGAGTGCCGAAGCTGGCGACCCGGCTCGTGGCGAGTCCGGTCCTTGCCGACCACCTCCAATCCGACGCTGTGTTCTCGAACATCAGACTGCGCGGGATCGGATTCCGCTTCCGGTATCCCACGCTCGAGCAGGGGCTCCAGGAAGTCCTTGCAGCGCTCGATGAATAACCACGGCTGTGCACCGGCGGCGGCCCCGGCGACCGGTAAGAGTTTCCACGCGGTGGTCCTGCCGCATCTTGAAACCGCGTACCGGCTGGCGCGCTGGCTCATGCGGAACGAGCACGACGCGGAAGATGCCGTGCAGGACGCATCGCTGCGGGCCTTTCGATACGTCGGGACATTTACCGGCGGAAACGGGCGTGCCTGGTGCCTCAGAATTGTTCGCACTACCTGTTTGGACTGGCACGGCCAGCGCGTCCAGGCCCCCTCCGACCCATTCGACGAAGAGCTGCACAGCAGCGCCCGGCCAGCGTCCCAGTCCGACCCTGAATTGATGTTGCTCCACGTCGACAACGTCGCCTCGATCGAACGGGCGATGCGCACCTTGCCGGACCGTCTCCGCAAGCTGCTGGTGCTCTGCGAGTTCAAGGCCTTTCGTACCGCGAACTCGCCGAGGTGATGGGCATTCCCATCGGCAGCGTCATTTCTGGCCTGTCGCGCGCCCGTCACGCGTTCCGCGGCGCACTGGACAGCGATCTGAATCGGTACGGCCCTTCAACGAGCACACGTCCTCGAGAACGGGGGCCGGCCAGGCAGATGCGGAGATTTCGGCACCGTGCAGAGGGTCATCCGTCAGTCACCGCTGATACATCACCACGATGGATTCACGGGAGTTCCTCGGTGACACACACCCACGTCGGAATATTTCTGCGGCGGCACACGTTCTGCCTTGCTGTAGAGACCGACGACGTTCACAAAGGAGAAGTTCGTGACATACCGACCATGGGCGACACTGCTCTGCATGGGCGGCGCTGACCACATTCGCCGATAGATCCCCCGATTTCGGCTCCTTGGACTTCCCGGCATCAACGCGGGCTCGGGCAGGCCACATAGGTTGCCAACAAACGCCCGTTCAGTGGGTTCAACGCCGGGGTCCACGGTTCCACAACCATCCTTGAGGATCGCGGCTCGGTGTACCAGTTCGGCGGAGACATCTCCAGTACGTACTGACGAGGAGAACACAGAAGCGATGGCAGATGATCAGCGATTCGTGCGGTGCGGCAGCCTCCGACCAGGTCCACGGCGAAGAGACGAACGGCAGGCCTGCGGAACACTGCGGCCGCCGTTCGCTCATCCTCGGTCGCTATCGGTCGTGGTTGCCTTTCAGCCTGTAGAAGAGGTAATCGGCTGTGTAAGGCATGAACGCCTCCCGGCCGACGTCACTCGACACACTACAACCCGTCGAGGGCGCCGCCCCTCCGACGGTATTCACTCGCTGAATGAAGGTGGTTCCCGACAGCCTGTCGCCGCCGGCAGGCCCATCCTCGTGGCCCACCACCTGGAGTTTGAGCCAGGCAACCGCGCCATCGTTGACGAAGACTTGATCGACGGAGACAGCGATCGCCTTGGCCCAGACGGCGCTCGTGTCCCTGGAGTCCTGCCACGTTGCGCGCACGATGTCGTGCTCAGCGGGGTCAGGATTGGGGTTGGGACTGAAGAAGTGAGTGATCAGTTGCTTCCCCCGGTCGTTGAACAACGTCGCCTCCGGAGTAAACAACGTCCAGGCGAAGTGTGCACCCGAGGGCAGGCAGACGTAATTCTGCGTGCCGATAGCGTGACCCACGAGAAAGAACTCGTCGGGTGGGTCCACTTGAATGTTCCCGGGAACGTGAGGTGGTGTGAACTTGTCCGCGTCGGCCGCCAGCGCCGGCGCAGCCATGACGGCCAGGCCGACGGCAGCGATGCCGATTGTGCGCACCATGGCGCCGATCCCGTGCCGTCCCTTCGTCTGTTCGTTCTTCATACATTCTCCTCGCTTTCGTCAAGCGCAGGCTGCGTCCGAGATGACTGCAACCCACTTTTGACAGACCTCAGCACTGATACGAACGCGTCGCTGTTTTCAATCACTCCTTCTTTCGCTTCGCCATTGGGCGCAGTCGAACCACCCCCTTTGCCGGTGTCTGGATATTGCCGGCGGGATCAGCTCCGCCAGCGCACTGCATATCGGCGACCCGCGATCTCGATTCACCAATGGAACTGCTCAAGCCGATGATTTATTCCCGCGCCGAGTGCTCGAAGGAGCTACAGAGCCTCCGGATGGCGATCGTTGACGACGTGAAACAGCATGTTCGCGGCGTCCGTGCCATACGTGAGATAGCCCACTTCGTCGATAAATGTGGAGCTTCACATTTTCTGCAAAATGGTGAGAGATCAGAAATGTGGAGATCTGTTCCTCGACTTCCGATGATCCCGCGCGTTTCCTCTCAGACACTGCACATTACCTTCCCGTAGCATCGACCCTCGTGCCGCTGACCCAAGCCGCGGCCGAGCGTGCACGACTTCGTATCGCTGGCAGTCGCACCGTCGCGGCCTCTATCAGACGCCGACGGCAGCGTGAGGTGTGCGACAGAGCTCATGGGCCAAGCCAATGTCGATGATGTTGCGGGGTCGAACGTCGCCGTGTGCCCTGTGTCTGAGTGAAACCCGCCCCGGGGAACGATCTCGGACGCACACCGTGCGAGTTTTGCAGGCGGTTTGCAGCACAATTTGGCAATTCGCCACTAACACCCTCGCGGTCAGGCCCCAAGGCGTGGAGAACGCTCCGCTGAAGAACAAGGCCCCCCTTCAGCCGCACGCGGCTCAGTACTTCGGAGCATCCGTCCATCTTCCTCGCGTCGGCCGGCCTCCCAGCAAAGTTCCGTGGAGTCCGCGCAAAGCATTCTGGCGTGCTGGACTGACGGGCAAGAACTTCAACCATCCGAGCATGGTCACCCTGCTCGCGGTTCGGCAGAATCGCTGCGTCGCCCATCGATCGAACCGGAAACAGCGATCAGAAACAGGAGTCACGCCATGCAGACCGAGACACACCACCATCCGCAGACGGAACGATTCGCGAAGGTCATCGCCGCCTCGAAGCGGGTCCACTGGACCATCGATGAAGACGTCATCCGCGGGCGATCCTTCGATCGCGACCACAAGTACCTGCCAGACGGCCTTTCCCTCGTCGACCAGCTGAATACGCTTGCGAGCGACGAGCAGCGGACCCTGAGCCAGATCCAGGGTCGCACGTACGCCAACGTCTTCGGGCTCGTCGAACGCTTCATCAATGCCAAGGTCCTCGAACTGAGCGAGGACTACTGGCTGAAGGACCAGATCGCCCTCGAAGCGCTCGTCGGGTTCAGCACTGAGGAACTGAAGCACCAGGAGTTGTTCCGGCGCGTCGAACGCATGGTGGCCGACACGCTACCGCCGGGCTACTGCTTCGTGCCACAGCCTAACGATGTCGCGGGCGTCGTACTCGGCAAGAGCACCTGGGCCGTCCTGCTCCTGACGCTGCACATCGAGCTGTTTACTCAGTCGCACCATCGACAGAGCATCGACCCCGACGTGGCGCTGTCTCCGCTATTCAAGGACGTCTTCCTCTTTCACTGGAAGGAGGAGAGTCAGCACGCGATCATGGACGAGCTCGAGCTGTTACGACATGACGCGACGATCACGCCGGAAGCGCGAGACGCGGCGGTTGACGACTTCATCGCCCTGGTCGGCGCGATCGACGGCATGCTGCAGGCGCAGGCTGCCGAGGACGTGCGCTACTTCGCGGAGATCTGCGGCAGGACCATTACCCAAGATGAGCATCGCGACCTGAACTCGACCGTGCTCAAGGCCTACCGGTGGCAGTACATCCTGTCCGGTGGCAGCATCCGCATTTCCTCAAAGTACTCGGCGGTCTGATCACCGATGCGCAGGGGAATCGGATTATGGCCGCGCTCAAGACCCTGCAGTAGCCGCGCGCCTGCCAGGTGTCAGCACTGCACACACACACTCATATCAGGGAGACACGACCATGACCAACATCGCCATCACCACCGACATCGATAGCCTCAAGAGCCGGCTCAAAGCCACCTGGATGGATGGGAACTACGACTACTTCTCCCGATTCATGGAGTCGAGCGCCGTCGAATTCCTCGATCGATTGGGCGTCGAGACGGAGGCCTCATTGCTGGACGTCGCCTGCGGGTCCGGTCAACTCGGCCTGATTGCCGCGCGACGGGGCGCCAGCGTCACGGGGATCGATATCGCCACCAACGCCATCTTGACCGCGCGAGGGCGTGCGTCGTCCGAGGGGCTGGATGCGCACTTCGACGAGGGAGACGCAGAGGCCCTGCCCTACGCGGATGCCACCTTTGACGTCGTCGCCAGCCTCTACGGTGCGATGTTCGCGCCGCGGCCCGAACGGGTGGCGGCCGAACTGCTCCGCGTGTGTCGTCCCGGCGGGACGATCGCCATGGGCAATTGGACCAAGGAAGGGTTCGTCGGCACGATGTTCAAGACGTTCGCGCGCTTCATTGCACCGCCTGGCATGCCGGCGCCCGTCCTCTGGGGAGACGAACGCGTGGTGCACGATCGGTTCGGCGCGAGCCTCCGGAGCTTGCGGCTGACACGCGTCAGGTACCGGTTCGACTATCCATTTCCGCCGGCCGACGTCGTCGAGTTCTTCCGGGAGAATTACGGGCCGACGACACGTGCGTTTGCCTCGCTGGGGGACGCCGACCAGGCGGCGCTTCGCGCCGATCTGGTCAATCTGTGGGTCTCGCACAACCAATCGAGCGACCCTGCCCGCACGATTGTGGATTCTGAATATCTCGAAGTCGTAGGCATTCGTGCATGAGATGCCGCGTGAACAGAGTGAAGCGCACCAGAGTCAGTCGCGAAGACATCGTCGGCACTCGACGAGAAGGGCGGTCCCTGGTGTGTAACAGGGTTTGGTCGGCGAGGCCGTGCGAGCGGCGGAAGCGAACAATCGCGAGACTCACAGGGCGGAACTCGAGCGCAATGAGGAGGCGCTCGGCGGCATCAGGGTCGACTGGAAGGACGGTGCGGCGAAACTTATGAAGATCCTCGCTATCTGCGGCAGCCTCCAGGCGAAGTCCAAGAACCTCGCGCTTCTGTCCACAGCGGCAACGTTGGTACCTGCGGGTGTGGAGCTTGTCCGATTCGACGGGCTTCGAGACTTGCCGCATTTCAATCCCGACATCGAGGCTGAATCTTTGCCCCCGAGCGTGCTCCGCTGGAGGCAGGCGCTGGCGGACAGCGACGCCGTCCTCATCGCCTCCCCCGAATACGGCTTCAGCCTCCCGGGTGTGGTGAAAAACGCGATCGACTGGGTGATTGGCTCTGGCGAGCTCGAAGGGAAGGTTGTGGCGATTACCGCCGCCGTGCCTGGGCCGGAGCGTGGACGTCGCGGACTGCAGGCGCTCCGTGACACTCTGTCGGCCGTCCGCGCCACCATCGTGGGCGGCGAGCCGATTCCGATCGGCCGCACGTTCGAGCGACAGATCACGGCGCTTCTGTTGGCCCTGGTCGAGACTGCCAGGAAATAGAGGACTCGTGAAGACGGCGATTTTTGAAGACGTGAGGGAGAGGCGAATTCAAGTCCGTCCGACATCAGCAGCAACGGCCGATGCCGCCGCAGCATACGCGCGACCTTCCGCGTCGGCTCGATGCGGGGGCGCATCACCTGGACACACCATTCGTCGAGGAACGCGACGACCCAATCGACCGAGCGGGACGGCGCCGGTCGTGTCGATTTTGACACCTGTGTCCGGCTGGGACGTCGAGCGCTGGGCGCGCCGCTGATGGCAGCGCCAAGAGAATCGCGTGCGTCGCAACGATACCGGTGACGCCGCGCATAGGTCAGTCTTTGACTTCCTTGCCGTCTGCGTCGACGAACACTTCGTGGCGTTTGCTCTTAAGTCCTTGTATGCGGCTTCGTACAGCAGGGGTGTCCCGGGCTTCGAGAACGTCTCGACGGTCGCCACAATTCCGCCCGCGGCTTTCTTCTGGATGGCGGCCTTCGCAGCGGCGGGAATCGCGTCCAGCGTCGACACTTGATGCAGCGCACATTCGGCACCATCAAACCGATCGACATCGTGAACGCGTTTGCCGACGGGAAGGAGCTCTGGCCGATCTTTCACCAAGGGACGGTCAAAGTCATGGCGGACGGGGTCCGCACGCTCCGGACGATCTGGAAGGGCGCGTGGAAGGCGGCCCGGTGGCGACACCAGGATCAAGGACGGGGCGGTGAAAGAAGCGGATCAGCAGGCGCTGATCGATCTGTACATGAACAAGAACTGGATGCCCTCGAAAAGTCTCAACACCATCGGCGCACTGCTCAAGTAGCAGGCCTCCGCTCGTCTGTACATCAGCGAGAGGCTGCGCGAGGCGGACGTCAGTCAGGGCTCGGACGTTCGATATGGTCGATGACCAGATACGGAGCGGTGGTCTTGCTCTTCCGCAGGGACAGACCGAGTTTGTCCTGCACCGCGGCCAGCAGCGTTGGCCTTCGTATCATCCAACGGTACTTCGATGTCGGGGCGCTCCACCGACGCGGGCGACCACTCCAACTCGACGTCGTACGTACCGGTCAGTCCCGTGCTGTGCGAATATTCTGCCGAACACCCGAGACTCCAGAGAAACTGGCCTATCGTCGACAGCGGAGAGAGGCATCTGTCTCGGGAACCTGAGCTCCTCTTGACAGCACAGAACCCCAGTTATCGGACCGCGGCGTTTGCTTCGACCCCGGTAGGGTCGGGAACTGGCGCGGTAACCTGTAGGCCGCTCCTTGGCTGTGTCCGGCGTTTCCCCCTTCGTGCCCGTGAGAGTTGCGGGGTCCGCCGTGGCATCCATCGCCCGCGACGACTGCGAATCCGACGGAACTCAAAGCCCAGAAATCCGAAGCGGACTGACCGCCAACGACGCATGGCGAGCTCGAGGACGGCCACTCGAATGACCCGCCATGCGTCTACTTCAATCTCCCTGAGACTCTCGAGGATCATCGGTCTGTCATGGACAATTGGCTATCAGGTACTGTGCGTCGCCGATCATGATCGTCGCGGCCGAGGCGTCGACGCCTTTCGCTGCCTGCGCCTCCAATTCTTGGATGAACGCGTCGTAGCCGTGCGCAGCCGTCGCGCATTGCCCGCGAGCGCGCGCGGCCGCAGCCGACGAAAGCTTGCTGAGAAGGGAGTTGGCCAAGCCGCCGTTCTTGATCAGCCCCGCCGCCAGGAACAGGTTGACGTCCTGCTTGATGCTGTCCGGCGTCACCACGATTGTGAACGACACGGTGGCGATCCCGCGATTGGCGAGTTGGTCCAACCCTTCAACCGAGAAGGAGTGCGGCCCGAGGGACATCTCTGCCAGGAGGTTGACGACCTGTCCGCTCGGCAGGCCATGTCCATTCAACGTCGTGGATCCGTCCAGACTGGCGGTCGTCGATGCGACACCGGAGCCAGCGCCATCACTGACCGAGTAATCGAGCGTCAACAGGTCGCTGTGCGCGTACTGTGTCGCCGCGGGCACGACGATCGTGCTGACAGGCGGGTTGTTATCGAGAATCGCCACAGTTGAATGGGGCGTCTCGACGAGACCATTGGTCCCTGTGGCAAAGAACTCGACGACGTAAGGCCCGTCAGAACCACTCAACGTGAATTGTGCGGGCGGAGGCTGCGTCGTATAGTCCGGTGGCGGCGTCCCTTGGGGATAGAACCGATAGGAGACAGATGCGACGTCCGTCCTGGCGCCTCCCACGGTCGCGTCGACTGTCAACGTCGTGCCCGACGTCACGAACCCTCCGACAAAGAGCGGAGTCCCGAACGTCAATGTGCTCGTTGGCAGGAGCGGTACACAGGCGTTGAAGGGAGTCGGGTCGTTCACGTGTGCCTCGGCATCCGCGTTGGACCAATAAGGTGCGACCAGGATCCTGTTGTCCAGGGACGGATCGTTGACAGGAATTGCAACAGCGGGGGTCGGGTGCTGGAACGCCGGCGGCCCGGGGTGCCCCGATTCTTCGCAGATGTCCCCAGCCTCTCCCGCCTTCAGGTCGAGATCGATGTTGCTCAACTGATCGATAAGCCGTGACGCGAAGTTTCCATCGACGTCGGTCACGATGTTGTTGATCCAACCGGTGCCAACCAGCGGGTTCGTCGCCGCCTCGATGATTTCATGACTGGCGGCCTTCGTGATGTGATCCCTGATCGCCCGCGCATCACCGGACGCACACGCCGTTGGGACCACCGCATATGCGAATGTCTGCGAATAAGGAACCGGGATCGGAATCGGGACGCCAAATACATCCAGAAAGCGGAAGTTTGGAGCGGCGCCAAAGAAGTGGACTCCTCCGAGCGTGTCGCAGCCTCCGTCGACAATGTTCATCGAGCGCGGCAGGTAGATCACGTAGAGCGTGTCGTCGTTCGTCTGGGGAACGCCGGTCAGCGGTGGAATCAAGCCGGGCACGGGAGGACTGACGCTGACCTCGCACGTGACCCAGGCCAGGAGCTCGACGAATTCCGTGTGGGAACGGCTCGGTTGGAGCGGCTCGCAAAACAGGCTCCGGCCATGCGAGCCGGTGAACTCGGCGCGGTGGACGCCGTATTGGGCGGCCGCGTCCAGGTAATGGCTCGACACGAGCTGCCGTGTAAACGAATCGAGCTGGGCGCTGGTCGGCGCGTCCGCATTGTGCCCGTCCCAGTCATCGTCGAGATAGAGGTTGTGAATCTTGGGGTGACCGAGCACACGCCCGTTGATGGTCACGGGGACGCTGAGGCCGATGAGCGGGTTGACGTTGAACCCGAGCAGCAGGAGCGCGGCATTGAACAGGGCCGACTCCGAAGTCTCCAGCGCGACGTTGTCCCTGTTGTCGTCGAGCAATTTGGGTGGCGTGTCCGCAAATGCGGGCGCGACGAGCGACGCGCAAAGGACACCGATGGCGAACAAGCGGAGGCGGCGAAATCGAGGCTTCGAACGGGGCAGCTTCATGATGTTCTCCTTGTTGCGGCGCGGCAGGAATCGCAGACGCCTACCCGTGTAGGCGCGACGCGGTGGATTACTTTCATTCGCCCCCGGTCATTGACGCGAGCCGCGCCGTATCGTGAGCGGATAGGAAGAAGGGGCGCCGGTCTGGACCCACGAGATCCGGTCCGGCCAGATTCGATCGCATCAATCCTGCCGAGGAGTGATCGCGCGAGCGCAGAAGAAATGTCCTATCTCGTGTGCCAACGCACGGCCCAGCACGCGCCCCTGGATGAACTCGCGAAAAGCGGGGCAGTCGGTCAATCGCGCGCCGCAGACCCGCGCACAACTCGTAGGCCCGAGAGGCCGAAATCCTTCAGGGTTTTTCGCAGAGAAGCCGGGCGAGTGAACCGGAGAGTCCTCTTCAGCCCACGTGACTGTTGAAAGACTTTGGTTCCTACTACCTATGCAGATGGCGCGTCGTTGATGGGTTTGCCATGAGCGTCTTGTCTTTCAGAACCGGCTTGAACAACAACGGGCAGATCGCGTTCATTGCCCAGCTCGCGGACGGCCGGACCGGTGTGTACCGAGCCGATCCGGAGCGGCATGGCACCGTCGACCGTCCCGATCGACACACGGCGACGCATCCCGCGAAGATCGCCGACGAGCTCTGCTTCCCTAGAGAAAGCAAAAAGAGGAAAAAGAGAAGAAGGATCAATGACGCAGAGATATTTGATGTCTTCCCCTGGTGGCTGCCGCGCTGGCCGCGTTCCTGACCACGCCCGTCGCGGCACAATCCAGGTACACATTCACACGCATCGCCGACACGAGCGGCATCCTGGGCGAGATCAAGGGCCCGGTCGCCCTCAACGATGACGGGCAGGTCGCGTTTGTGGCCGTAAGAACGGGAGGAGTGACGGGCGCATTCGTGGAGAGCGGCGGCAGGGTCACGACCGTCGCCGATACATCCGGAACGTTCACCTTCTTCGGGTTTCCGGGAATCAACGGACTGGGGCAAGCCACCTTCTTCGCCAACAGGGGTGACCACCTCGCGGGATACTATGCCGGCCTCGATGGCGGCACGACCATCGTGGAAAATCGTGGCGCCGTAGCCTTTTTCGGCGGGGACGTGTTCTCAAGTCCATCCGGGTCGTTCAGCGCCGTCGAGATCATTCCCAGGCTCCCTCGCCAGCCACAGGTCGTCGTCGCCGGCGACGGCGGGCGGGTCATCAGAATTGCCGACACCTCAGGTAGGGTCGCTTTTCATGCCAAGCGTCGCGACTTCAGCGAGGGCATATTCGTGGGGAGGGGCGGCGCTTTCGACAAGATCGCCGATACATCCGGGCCCTTCGTATCCTTCAACGACTCTCCAGCCATCAATGACCATGGCGACGTCCTGTTCGAGGCTGGCCTCATCGATTCGAATAGAGAACTGGTCGATGGTCTGTTCCTCAGCCGCCACGGCTCACGCGGGAGCGGCCGTGCCGGAGACTCGCACGCTTGCATCGCTACGCAGACTGCTCGACCTGGTAAGGTCCGAACTCGCGCGATAACCTGTGGATGGCGAAGCGTTTCTCGGGATTTCTCGAACTTGCGCACCTGTAGCGCCCAGCGGGGTTGGATGGGCGACCAGCTGACGCAGGTCGCGATTGGTGGCGGCGATCACGCGAACGTCGACCCGTTCGGTGCGTTCTCCGCCGAGCGGCTCGATTTCGCGCTCCTTGAGCACCCGCAGCAGCTTGGCCTGTAGCGAGGCGCCCATCGTGCCGATTTCGTCGAGACAAATCGACCCCCGATCGGCCAGCGAACACTTTCCTTTGCGCATGCCCGTCGCGCCAGTGAACGCGCCCTTGACGTGTCCGAACAGCTCCGACTCCAACAGGCCCTCCGGAATGGCGGCGCAATTCACCTTGATGAACGGTGGCGCGCGTTGGGCGCTGCGCCGATGCACCGCGCTTGCGACCAGTTCCTTGCCAGTGCCGGTCTCGCCGGTGACAGGACGGTGCTGCGGGTGGCCGAGACGAGCTCGATGCGGTCCACGACGTCGGCAATGCCCCGGCTCTTGCCGACGATACCGTAGCGGCTGAAGTACTCCCCGACGATTGACGTCGGGAGCGATCCGTCAAAAGCGTTTATCACAAGGCTCCTGAGCGCCTCGAGCGGGCGTACCACACTGTTTCAGCTGATCGTCAATTGCCGCGCGGAGTGCCTGACGTGCGCGCGACAGACTGGACATCACCGTGCCCATCGGAATGTCGAGCGCGGCGGCGAGCTCCTGATAGGTCAGACCTTCGAGCTCCCGCAGGATGAGCACCTCCCGAAAGCGCGCCGGCAGGCGGCTCAAGGCCCGCTCGATCAACACTATGTTATCGGTCTGCATCATCAGCATCTCCGGATCGGTCGACAGATGCGTGGCGCTGTGTTGCTGTTCGTCGAAGGGGTCGGTCGCCAGCGCCAGCCGCGGACCGCGCCGGCCCTGACAGCTGTTGCGCACGATTCTCAGAAACCACGCGCGGCCGTTGCCGCCGGTGAAGGTCTGGAAGTACCTGAAAGCGCGCAGTGAGGCATCCTGCACGCAATCCTCGGCGTCGTGTTCGTTGCGCATCAGCCAGCGCGCCAACCGGCGGCCGGCTGCGAGATGGGGAAGGACCGCATCCTCGAAGCTCTCTGCGAGAGGTGCGATTGCCGCAGACTGACAGACTCCGTTAGTCATGAAACGCTCCGATGATTTGTTGAATGCCCTGCTCGATGGTCGGGTAGTCGAATTGAAAACCGATGCCGCGCAGGCGGATGTTTGAGAACACGGCGTCGGCCTGCACGAGATCCGCGCACACCGGGCCGGCCACGATGCGACTCGCTGCAGTCGGGATCGGCCAACTCCGTAGCCGGCGTTTCGCGAGTCGCGCGAAGGTTTCCGCAAAGGCGTGCAACCGGGTCGGTTCGCTGTCGACGAGAAAGTAGCTGCCGCCGGCTTCGCCGTGTTGCGCGAGATACACCAGCGCCCGCGCGCAGTCGTGGACGTGAATCGACGACACCCATGGCCCGGTCTTGCCAAACCGCAGCACGGGACGTCCCGCCACGATCGGCTCAATCACCCGCGCGGCGAACCACGATCCGTTGCCGTAGACCCAGCCGGGAAACGCCGTCACAATCGGCAGGCCGGCGACGCTATATCCCTCCACCCGTGCGAGTGCCGGCTCGAAGCATTGCCCCCAGGCCCCCGGTCGACGCGGCGCGTCCTCGGTGATGGCGCGACTGCCCGTCGCGCCGTAGCAACTCGCGTCGGCGACGTACACGATGCGTGTGGTCGGACCAGCCTCGATTACGTCGAGCAGGTGCGCGTCCATCGACACGTGAGCGCGCCCGATCGACTCAGCCTGCTTGGGAGTGACACGCGATCCATTGAACGCGTGACGCGGCAGCTGGAAGACCCAGTCCGCCGCCGCTTCGTCTTGCCATTGCCCCGGCGTCAGCAGATCGCCGATCACAGGGGTTGCGCCTGCGGCGCGGACGCGTCTTGCAGCTTCCACCGATCCGGCGAGTCCGCTGACCTGACATCCTTCGGCGACGAGTCGCTCGATCAGCGCCATGCCGATGAATCCGCCGGCTTCCGTCACAAATGCTGTTGTTGCCGCGCCGCCTGCCATGCCCGTAGTGTGTCGCTCCGAGAGCGGTGCCAACACCCACAACACCCGTACGGAACCCGTACGAATGGAGTGTACGGATGTAAGGAGGCTGTAAATGGGTGATTGCCGCCCAGGGTCAGTTCGCGTCGTGTTCCTCGCGTTGGCCGCGGTTCAAGACGCCGGGTCTATCGCGTCGGCAATCGCTGAAGCGTTCGGCCTGTCGGACGTCACGGCAGTCGATTTGCCTGTGCGGATCCGGACGACCTCGACGGATCCCACGCTCCTGGTGCTCGACAACTGCGAACACGTGCTCGACGCCGTCCCGCTCATCGCCGATCTCCTCGCCTCTGCCCGGTCGTTGCGCGTGCTGGCGACCAGCCGAGCTTCGCTGCGGATCCGCGGCGAGTGCGAATATGCCGTCGAGCCGCTCGCGTTGGCGACGGAGTCTGAGGCGTTGTCGACCGCCGACCTCGTGCGCTCGCCGGTGGTACGCCTGTTCGTTGAACGGGTTCGCGACGTGCGGCCGGATTTTCGACTGACCTCAGCCAACGGCCAGACCGTTCACGCGATTTGCCGAAGGCTCGACGCGTTGCCGCTGGCGCTCGAGATCGCCGCGCCGTGGATCAAGGTGCTGACACCAGAGGATCTCCTTGACCGCCTCGAGCGCGACGTGCTGTTGTCGGCGGTCGGCCCACGCGACCTGCCGGAGCGTCAGCAGACGATGAATGCGACGGTGGCGTGGAGTTGTCAGTTCCTCACAGCCGACGAGCAGCGCGCCTTCCGCCCGCTCGGCATCCTCTCTGGGCGGTTTTTGATCGCCTCGGCCGCAGAGGTGTTGGCCGGCTGCGACGGCGCCGGGATGTCGCTCGACCGCGCGCTTCGTGTCGTGGCCAGCCTGTTCGACAAAAGCCTCGTGCTCCGTGCCGAATCCGCAAAGGGCTGTCGACGGCTGTATCAGATGCTCGAAACGGTTCGCGCGTATGCCATCGGACAGCTCGCCGCCGGCGGACACACTGGAGGGCATCGCCCGTTACTGCGTCGGGGAGGCGCGGCTCGCTGCAGACGGTCTGGTCGAGCCCGAGCAGGCATCGTGGATGGATCGTGTGCGCAGCGATCTTGAGAATCATCGCGCGGCCATGACCTGGTTGATTGCTCAGCGCCGGTCGGCGGAGGCCAGCGAGATCGTCTGGGGGCTGGTGATGTTCTGGCTGGTCCGCGGTCATGCCGCGGAAGGCCTGCGGTGGCACGAGCAGGTGCTGCGAGTGCCGTTGCCGACGCCCCTTGTCGAAGCACGGCTTCTCATCGGGTCGTCACTGATGCTGTATCGATTCGCTGCTGAAAGACATCGATGCGCACCAGACCCGATAGCCCTCCCCTGGCCCGGACGGAATAATCGACCGCTGCTCGTGATTAGCCCGCATCATTCATGAAGGGGCCGATTTCGACGACGCGCACGGATGTTCGT
>JBDTVS010000052.1:0-12107 GCA_040007095.1 Acidobacteriota bacterium | reverse complement strand
TGTAGGGCTGGCCGTTGTGACGCAACGGTCGCGTAATGCGCCCGGCGGCGTGTTCGGCGTTCCAGGGCCTGACCCAAGGCCGCACGCCGTCTTCGAGGGCGGCGACGATCTTCGCGGTGATGCGGGCGTAGATGTCTTGCTTGGGCGATTGATCGTCCTGAGCGTGGTCGTTGACGATGCAGGGTTTCATGCGGGCCTCCTTTTTCGAAGTTGACGTTTGCTCTCTCGCCAGAAGGGAGAGCAAACGCAACCCGGCGGAAAAAGGAGGACGGCGCGGGGGGCCAGTGGGCGTGCCGGAGGGACCGATTGCACAGGTTGATCCGTGACAGCTGTGCTGGCGCGGCCTGTGCGGGACCCGAAGGCCCAACACGCCCACCGGCCACGCGCGCGAAACCCTGGCACGACGACAATTCAGAGGGCGAGAGTCAAGGAGAACGGCAACCGTCCCGCGTGAGGAAGGGCGGTACGAGAAAGGCGCAGACCGACTTCGAGTTCTTGAGCGGCGATCTGCCCGACAGGTTCCCCGCGCTGGCGAGCGGCCCCGAACGTCCGCTCACGGTTGGCGAGCATGCGACGAAGAGATCGGCGCCGCGCTTCTGTCAGATTGGCGGAGGGCTTCCACGGCTGGCATGCCAGAGGGCCAGAATTTCCAGTCGTCGTGGCGCCTCGATCAGGCGGTAATAGAGGTCGTAGCGAATGCGTCCGAGGTGCAGTCGACGCACGCCGGGCAGCGCGATGTTCCGGGCGCGCGTGCCGATCTCAGGCCGCAGCGCGATCAGCGAGGAGGCGCGTTCAAGCTCCGCGCGAATGGCCCCAGGCGCCTTTGGTCGGTTGAGCCCCCACCATGTCTCCGCGGTGCGCACGTGCGCCGCCGCGAGCGCGCTGATCTCGATGTGGAGCGACTCGCTCACTCTCGGTCGCGGAGTTCGCTCAGCAGTTGCGTCAGAGGGATGGTCTCGCCACGCTCACATTGGGCGATGGCGTCGAGGAGCATGCGCTCGGTTTCTGGGTCGGCTTCAAAGGTCTCGTCGCCCTCGGGTGCGAGCACCGTGACGGAGGCGCCTTCCGGCAGCTCACTATCGAGTTCGACCCGCCCACCCACGACTTTTCCAGAGGCGATCACCATCGGCACATTCTAGCAGCAGCCGGCTTCCGCTTCGATCGCCGCGGCGACATCGGACGGCAAGTCTTCAGCCCGTCGCAACGCGTGGCTGATCCGCGAGACTTCAAGTTGCCGCGCCGCGATCTGACCTGCGGGTTCTCCGCGCTCGCGCGCCGTGCCGAGTGCGCGTTCATGGCTGGCGAGCATGCGACGGAAGATTGGCACGGCGCTCCGTTTCGGCTGCGCGTGCGTGCAGCCGAGGCAGACGAGCCCTTTGGGGCAGTACTCACCCGTCGGCAGCGCGCAGAGATGGGTGCCCATGTCTCGCAGATTGCCGCTCGTGGTAAACGCGGCCCACTCTTCAGCCGTCGGGTTGCGCAGACTGTCGTCGCCGTGAAAGGCGTTGTAGAGGCCGCGGACTGCTTTGCGGTATTCCTCGATCATGTGCGTCGGATAGAGCTTGGCATACACCATCACCGTGTCGAGCGTCGCGTGCCCGAGCAACGCCTGGATGATGTGCACCGGCACGTTGTTATTCAGGTGTTCGGGCGCGAAGACCCGCCGGCAATCGTGTGGAAGCAGGACGAGAGGTCGTCCATCGGCCCGGCGTGCACCCTCAGCCACCGAGACCGCCCGTATCCGGGCGCGAATCGTTTGGATGCCGAGTGGGCTCGGATGTTTGGCGCCCTGCAGCAGATACGGCGCGCGTGGTCGGGCCTGCCGATCGAGATGGTCCCAATGATCGCAATGCGGCACGGCCTCCGTGCTGTTGAAGCGCTTCACGTGGCGGTTGATCTCGGCGATCACGCGCCCGAGGCCGTCCCCGATCGGAATCACTCGTGCGCGATCAAATTTCGAGGGTTTGATGTGCAGCATGTAGTACAGGCGCCCATCCCGTAGTTGGCGTTTGAGAATATCGAGCGTCGTGAGCTCGCTGGCCTCCTCGATGCGGAGGCCGCTCTGCACGAGCAGTTCCAGAAGCGCCCAATCCCGGAACGTCGCCGCTTCGGCTCCGGCGGATCTGATACTGGACGTGGCCTGCAGCGCCACCTTTGCGTCCGTCCACTGTTGCAACGCGCACGCCCGGATCTTCGGCATTTCGCGTTCAAGGTCGAGGACGGTCGCGGTCAGGCGTGCCTGCGTCCGCGCGCGCGCTTGTTCGAAGCCGAGCCCCAACAAATCGCGGCGCATCAAGGGGACGACCCGAGGCGCACAGGGAGCGAACGGCGACTCCGGCTCCGTCACCCCTGTGCAGACGTCCGCGAAGAAGGTGCGGACTTCGAGCAGTCACACATGCGCGGTGGTGCGAGGGCCTGGGCTGGTATCCTCGCTCCGCTGCCGCTCGCGGGCGCGGGCGATGGCGTACGGAATATAGGCACGCCCGTGGGCAGGCAAAACGTCTGCGCTCCGTGTAATGTCCGGAAAGTGTTGGGTCAGAAAGCGCCAGAAATGGCCCTGCGCGATCAGCTTGTGGCGAAGCGTGACATAGACGTGGCTGACGCGGGTCGCATGCGTCTCCAGATACAGCAACGTGAGCGCCCGGAACGGTTCGGCGATGTCGGCCATCGCGACCAATTCTGCAACGGTCGCGCGACTGCGCCGACTGCGCCGACTCGTGCCCCGTTGCGGCGTGCGGGACAGGATCCCTGCTCGACACAAGGCCGCGTCGAGCATGTCCTGTCCCCGGACAACGCGAGGGGATCTGTGCCGTATCGTCATCGGTGATTTCTTCTAGCGTCACGTAGCCACGTGTGATGAGCAGGCACAGCCCGACGACGACGGCCTTGTCCTGAGAATGGCGACTGGCCCACGAGACCTCGGCGACCAGACGCTGGAGGTGATCCTGCGCGCGGCGCCACGGGTCGCTCGCCGGCCACAGTGGCAGCCTTATTTCCGCCAGGGTCCTTAAGCGGATACAGGTCTGAGATGGCCGTGAAACAGGGATGGACCGGTCGAGTGTTCGAGGATTTCGAAGTCGGCGACGTCTACGAGCACCCGCTCGGACGCACGGTGCTGGCTGCTGACAACTCGTGGTTTACGCTGTTGACGCTGAACACGAATCCGGTTCACTTCGACGCGGTCTATGCGCCGGAGCGACACATGCTGAATGAATCCCGCAGCCAGCGCGGCGATCCACCGCTGGACCGGCACCTCGGCGAGCCAGTCCCATGTCGGGGTCACGCGACGAGCGAGCACGAGCGCGCGCGGGCCGGCCGTCCAATGCGTGAGGTGCGGTCGACCGTCGCCGGCGATCCAGCGGGGCCAAATCGCCCGTTCGAAATGATGCCATCGTTCTTGCCAGGTCTGTCCGCGACACGAGGCCAGGATTTCCAGAAATGCCGCACAGCCTTGCCGCATGCGCTTTTGCCGTCCTCCGGTGAGGTGAAGCGGTCAATCAGCGCATGCAGTTCCTCGCCAAGTGCGGATCCGTGATCAGCGGCGCTCTCCGCAACGAGAACCTCGGCGCAGGCGTGCGGTGTTTTCATTCCCCGTCTCCCGCGGGCGAGCGCCTCGTCGTCATCGTCCGTTCCAGTTCCTCGATGGTTACCTCGTCGTACGCAAAGGCGTACCGTTCCCTCGGTGCGTCGGCGGACTGAAGAGGTCCCAGGTGTACCGTGTCGGCACGGGCCTTCACCGCCGCGACCGCTTCCACGAGTACGCGCGGATCCACGTGATGTACAGATCGGCGGTGATCGACAGATGCGCGTGGCCTAGCAGTTCCTGGGTGACCTTCAGGTTGCCAGTGATGTCCAGCACGCCTTGGGCGACGGTGTGACGAAACTGACGCCCGCACTGGCCCCGACCTTGCGTCCGAGCCACCGCAAGGCTGACTCGAAGGCACCGTAGGACAACGGCACACCATGACCACGGCGATGCGCCTCCAGGCCGCCTGGCTGCGCTTCGGCGGGCGTCGCTCGGTCTGCAGATACCGACGAAACAGCGGCCAGAAATCGTCGGTGACTGGCACGCGGTGTTCCTGCCGAGCACCCTTGAGTCGAACGGTGATGGTCTGATGCTGTTCATCGACGTCGGACAACGCCATCCCGAGAATGCCATGGCGACCGTTGACGTCGCTCCAGTCGCCGATGCGTTGACCGGTGCGGCCGCGCTGTCTTCGAAGCCGTAGATCGCCACGATGTTCGGATGAATGAGGCCAGCGAGGACTTCGGCTTCGCGGTGAGACCCTGCCATGCGCTCAGGATCGGTCGCCACCGTCTGCGGCAGGACCTTGATGGCGGCTTCCCCTTTCAGGTTGGTGTCGATGGTCTCGATACGCCTCGCCATTAGTGCCAGCCCCGAGCGGCGAGAGGATCGGTAGCCGCGTTGGTCCCGGCTATTGCTCTAGGCGACCTTCGCAGGGCGTGACGAACCCGGTGTAAGACAGTCGAGCCCCGGCTACACTCACCAGTGTAGGAGTGTCTGACATCTTGACGTCCCACACAGGTTTTTTTCAGGCGGCGGCGCTGGCCGTTGGCCTGGGGTTGCTAGTCGGCGGCTGCGGCGCGTCTCCATCCGGCGCACCTCCCTCCGCCCAGGCGCTCGCGGGCGGCCCGTGGGACGCGGTACTGACACAGGCTCGCGGCACGACCGTGACGTGGCGCATGTGGCGCGGTGACTCGGCGATCAACGCCTACGTCGACACGTGGGTGGCTCCGCGCGTGCGGGAGCAATATGGGATTGAGGTGCAGGCCGTGGACGGTCAGGGCCCGGAACTGGTGAACACTTTCGTGACCGAGCGCGATGCACAGCCCGGCCGTGCTGGGACGACGAGCCTCGTCTGGATCAACGGTGAGACGTTCGCGCAGTTGCAGCAGGAACGGCTACTCGGCGGTCCCTGGGCGAACCGCCTCCCGAACGCGACGTTCGTCGATCAGGCATCACCGATCGTGAACCGCGATTTCGAACGCGATCCGGCCGGCTACGAGTCGCCGTGGGGCATGGTCCAGTTCGCCCTGATCTACGACCCCGAACGAACGCCAACGCCTCCGACGTCGATTGCCGCCCTCACGGATTGGATCCGCGCGCATCCCGGACGTTTCACGCACGACCAGCAGTTTACCGGCATGACCTTCCTCAAGAGCGTGATGTACGGACTCGCAGGAGGCGTTCAGGCCTTCCAGGGCGGGTTCGACGAGGACCGCTATCGCCACGGCCGCGACAAACTGTTCGCGTGGCTCGCGTTGATCCGACCGTCTCTCTGGCGCGAGGGGCGGACCTACCCGCCGGATGTGGCGGCGATGCATCGCCTCTTCGCGAATCGCGAGATCGACTTCACGATGTCGAACAATCAGAATGAAGTCGTGACGAAGGTCCGTCAGGGCATCCTGCCGCCGCGGGCCAGGGCGCTGTTGCTCGACGAAGGTACGATTGCCAACGCGCACTATCTCGGTATCCCCGTCAACGCGCCCAATCCGGCCGGCGCGATGGTACTCGCGAACTTCCTGCTGTCCCCAGAGGCGCAGCTCGAAAAGCAGCGGGGAGATGTGTGGGGAGACGGCACCGTGCTCGATGTCGCCAGGCTTCCCGCGCCGTGGCCGTCACAGTTCACGGCCGTCGTGCAGGACTCTGCGGCGGTGCCGCGTGAGGCACTGGCGGCACACGCACGGCCGGAAGTCGACCCGCGCTATCACGCCCGTCTGCTGGAAGACTGGCGGCGACTGACACGCAGTGGCATACCATGACCCGTCGACACGTCCCGGCGATCGCCGCGGCACTCCTGTTGTCGTTGCCGATCGTGGTGGGTGGCGCGTACTCTGCACTTGCCGCCGTCGGCGTCGTGGGCGTCGGCGCTGCTGGCTTTACCACCCAGCACCTCAGCGCGGTGCTCACCTCAGCGAACACCTGGCGAGGCATAGTCTGGACCCTGGGCACGGCCGGAGTCGCGACCATCGCCGCGTCCGGGGCGGCCTTCTTCGTGGCGCTGCGGGTCCGACAGAGTCGTACCGGGCGAGTCCTGGCGGTGCTGCCCATGGCCGTGCCAAATGTCGCCGCCGCGCTTGCCGCACTGTTGATGCTCGGTCAGAGCGGTTGGCTGTCGCGGCTGACGCACAAGCTTGGCCTGACGCCGACGCCAGCCGACTTTCCCGCTCTGGTGTACGACCCGGCAGGTGTGTCGCTGGTGATGGCGTTTGCCTGGAAGGAGTTCCCCTATCTGGCGCTCACCGCTCTGGCCGTTCTGCTCACCGACACGCGCGAGCTCGAAGAGGTGGCACGCACGCTCGGCGCGACCCGCCGGCAAGCGTTCTGGCGCGTGACATGGCCGCGGTTGTGGCGGGGCACCTCGCCTGCCGTACTGGCCGCCTTCGCGTTTCTCGTCGGCCAGTACGAGATGCCGGCACTGCTGGCGCCGAGCGATCCGACGGCGCTGTCCTTGCTCACCTACGAACGAAGCATCGACCCAGACCTCGCCAGACGCGGTGAGGCGTACGTGCTCGCCCTCCTGGCGCTCGCGTTCTGCGGCCTCCTCGTCGCGGCGCACGCCGCCTGGCGCGATCGCGCCGGCGCCGGAGTCGACTGGTGATGCGGGGCCGCGACCGATGGATCTTGATGGTGCTGGGCGTGTGGGTCCTGGCCCCCATCGGATTACTCACGCTTCGCGCGCTCACACCGTCGTGGCGCTACCCGCAGATTCTGCCGGACGCCACGGGCGTGTCGGCGGTCTTGGCGGGCATGTCGGAGGGCCGCCTGAAGTCGGCAGCCGTCACCAGCCTGTGGCTGGCGTTCGCGACTGGGGTGACCGGGACGGGGCTCGGGTTCCTCATCGCCCGGATGGTGACGCGGGCGGGACGTCGCCTGCGGCGGGCAACCTTGGCGCTGGCGCTGTTTTCCGTCATCGCCCCCCCGCTCGCCCTTGGTGTTGGCCTGCAGGTCGTGCTGCTCTCGCTTGGCTTCGGCGGCTCCCGGACGGGCGTCTTTCTCGCACATCTCGTCCCGGCCACGGGCTACCTGACGTTGTTCGCCGCCGGTGTCTTCGCCAGCATGGATCGCTCGGTCGAAGACGAGGCTCGCACACTCGGCGCCTCTCGCCGGCAGGTCTGGACGCGCGTCCTGCTGCCGCTGCTCCGACGACGACTGATCGAGGGTCTGATGCTGGGCGGGCTCGTCTCCTGGGGCCAACTCGCGATCACACTGCTCATCGGCGGCGGTGTCGTGCGCACGCTGCCCGTGGAGGTGCTGTCCCTCGTCCGTTCGGGCAACGATCAGCTGGGGTCGGTGGCGGCCCTGGCGCTGAGCGTGCCGCCGATGCTCGCAATCGGCTTGCTGACGGCGGGTGCTCGACGCACCGGGGCGGTGGTGTGAGCGAAAAGGGCGGCCTCACGGTCGTTGGCGCTCACGTGGCCTTCGGGTCGCGCCCCGGGCTCGTGGGCGTGGACCTGACGGTCAGGCGTGGCGAGCGCGTCGCGCTGCTCGGTCCGTCCGGGGTCGGCAAGACTTCGTTGCTCCGGGCCATCGCCGGGCTCGGCGGGCTGGTCGCCGGCGCCGTCGGCGTGGACGGCCGCGACGTCACGAGCGACCCGCCTGAGCGCCGGGGCATCGTCTACATGCATCAGGCGCCGTCACTCTTCGCCCACTTGACGGTGCTCGACAACGTGGGCTTTCCGCTGGAGGTGCGTGGGGCGTCCCGACGACAGGCACGAGCGCGGGCGGGCGCGCTGCTCGAACGCGTACAGCTCGGGCCGCAGGCGACCCGGGCCCCTGGTACGCTCAGCGGAGGACAGCGGCACCGCGTGGCCCTGGCGCGCGCACTCGCGGCCGACCCGGCGGTCCTCCTGCTGGACGAGCCCTTCTCCTCGCTCGACCCTGAACTGCGCGCGGACGTGCGGCAGTCCGTCGTGGACCTGCTCGACGACCACGTCGACGCGAGCCCCGCCGTCGTGGTGGTCACGCACGACGTGGACGAAGCCGCCGGACTGGCACATCAACTGATCGTGCTGCTGGAGGGACGCGTCGCCCAGATCGCGTCGCCCGCGGATCTGCTGACAACGCCGGCGTCGATCGCGGTCGCGCGTTTTCTGGGTTTGCCAAACGTCCTCCCTGGCACGCGGAAGGACGGTACAACGGTCGTCTGTGCGCTGGGCCACGTCCGCGCGCCTGGCGTGCCTGGCCAGGTGACGGTCGTCGTGCGCACCAATGCGTTGCGCCTGCGACCACGGCGGGGCGGTGACGTCACCGGAACGGTCGTGCGAATCCTCGATCGAGTCTCTGGCAGCACCATCCAGGTCGATGTCGATGGACACCGTCTGCTGGGCGTGCCGGAACACGGCTTCAGCGCTGCCGCCGGCGACGTCGTCGATATCAGCGTCGAAGGGACGGCCCTGCATGTCATCGATGTTGCCGCCGAGCAGCGCCGGGATGCTTGACCGATACTTCCGTCCGGCGAAAGATCGGTGGCTGTCGCCAGTCGCGTATGCCCTCGGTCCTCGACTCTCGCCGAATGTCCTCACGTGGGCGGCGTTCGTCGCGGGAATGGCCAGCGCCGGTGCGGCGCTGCAGGGGCAGCTCTGGCTGGGCCTCGCCCTCTGGGTGCTGAACCGTGTGCTCGATGGCCTCGACGGCACGAAGGCCCGCGTCCACGGCCAGGCAAGCGCGTTCGGCGCGTACCTCGACATCGTGCTCGACTTCGTGGTGTACGCCACCGTGCCAGCGGCGCTGGTCGTGTTTTTCGCCACGCCGGGGCTGATGCTCTCCGGGATCCTGCTGCTCGCGGCGTTCTACGTGAATGCCGCGTCGTGGATGTACTTGGCGGCCATTCTCGAGCAGCGTCGCGAGGGCGCCGCCGCACGAGGCGAATCGACGGCGATGCCACCAGGGTTGATTGGCGGCACGGAGACCGTGGTGTTCTACATCGCCTTCTTCCTGTGGCCCTCGGCGCTGACAACCCTGTTCCAGGCAATGTCCGCACTCGTGCTGCTCACAGTGATCCTGCGCCTCTGGTGGGCCAAACGCCATCTCTAGCGGACGTCAGAAGCGGACGCCCACCGAGAACTGCATCTGACGGGCAGGACCCGCGGCCGTCGGCTGGAACGCGAGGGTGCCGTTTTCGTCCGGCCTGACGCCACTCGCGCCGTAGTTGAAGAACCCGGAAAAATTGGTGCGATTGAAGACGTTGAAGATGTCCGCGCGCAGTTGGACGCGCGTGGCGTGTACGTGCACCTCGCGCACCACGCCCAGATCGAACTGGCTGAAGCCCGCCGTTCGCTCGCTGTTGCGACCGACGCCGGCGGGACGATCGTTGAAGATGGTGTCGCCGTTGTCATCGCGGCCCGTCGTCACGTTGAGGGGTTGCCCGCTCGACAGGAAGAGCACCGGCACCAGGTCGACCAGGCGCGGGACACGAACGAGTCCGTTGATCGCGAGGATGTGCCGCCGATCGTTCAGGCTCGGGCCCAATTCGGCGTCGGACCGTCGTGAATCGACCGGGCGAAAGTTGATGTCGTCGGTGTCATTCTCGATGCGCGAAAGCGTGTAGGCCACGTCAAAGGCTACGCCCTGCCGCAGCGCCCGCCGGACGTTCACATAGAGGCCATCGAAGGTGCTGTGCCCCGTCGACTGGTCCTGCTCGATCAGGCGGAATCCACCCGCCGCCGGGACGATGGGCCGCGCCGCATCCGCAGCCGCTGTCGATCGAGTGCTGCCGTCGGCAATCGACGTGGGCGCATTGATGTCCACGCGCCGAATAAGATGTCGGCCGCGGGCATGGACATAATCCACGCTCAGCGCCAGTCCACCCGTCGCCGTCAGGACGTAGCCGGCGGACGCCTGCGTCGTGGAGGGGCTTTCCAAGTTCGGATCGAACACTTGCACGTTGCGCGGCGGCAGCTGCGACACCGGTAGGTTCTGGAAAGCGTCCCTCGGCAACGTGGCCGGAAACGCTGGCGGCGCAAACGGCGTGCCTGGCGCGAACGTCACGGAGACGGCTCCTCCAGCAGGGTTGTTGAACACCGTGTCGGAGAAGACCGCGAAGGGAATCCGTTCGTAGAACACGCCATAGCCACCCCGAAGCTGATGGCGCGCGCTGCCCCGTGGGGTCCAGCTCACGCCCAGGCGCGGCGCGACGTTGTTGATGTCGCCGCCGCCGACGGGTGTATGCGTGACCGAGTCGTAGTCCCAACGAGCCCCCACGGTCACGCTGAGATCGCTGGTCGCTCGGAACGCGTCCTCGACGAACACCGCGGTCAATGTCTGCGCCTGCTCGACGGCAGGGTTGACGAAGCTTTGCGCGTAGGAGAGCACCGCAACATCATGCGGAAGGTCTGCGACGGTCAGAAACGCACCGGCCGGCTGCACCGTTCGCCCTTCGAGGTCGACCACGTAAGCGCCCCGCGCTCCAGGTCCAGACAGGATGCTGAAGGCGCCGTGGAGCAGGTCGATACCGGCTTTGAGGGTGTGACGTCCGGCGAGCCGCGTGTACACGTCGCGGAGCTGCAAATCCGACTCGGTCCAGAAGAAGTTGTCGCTGGCCGCGCCAATGGTCGCCAGCGCGGCGCCGCGGTCCGTCACCACGACCCGGGGGCCTGCATCCAGGGACTGCCAGTCAGCGCGCAGCCGACCCACCTGGAGCCCCAGTTCGTTGAAGCCGGCGCCTGAGGTCGTCCGGTGCGTGAACGCGGTGAACTGATTGCGATAGTTCACCTTCAAACCGGCGGACGGCAGGGTGAGCCCGCCAATGAAGCCGGCGTCGCCGTCGTGCGTGTAGTCTGACAGATGGTAACGGACCGTCGAGACGTTCGCGTTGTTCCAGCGCAGGTCGACCTTGCCCATGCCGGTCTGGCTGTTGAATGCCGTGGGCGCGAGCCCCGTGGCGAGCGGCGAGGTCAAGATGGCGTCTTCTCGCTCCCGCGTGACCTCGAGGTCGCCGAAATAGAAGAGGCGATCGCGGACGACCGATCCGCCCAGGGATCCTCCCGCCTGATGGCGCCGAAAGCTGTCGTCGACGACCGCACCGCTGGCATCCCGCGGAGCGAAGTAGTTCGGGGAGTCGACGACGGCGCCGGGGCGGAGCGTGTAGAACGCCTCTCCACTCTGCCGGTTCCCACCGCTTCGCGTCGTGACCGAGAACACCCCGTTGCCGGTGCGCCCGTACTCGGGAGCGTAGGCGTTGACCAGGACCTGCAGGTCGTTCGTGGACCCGACCGTGACCGGCAGCTTCGGTCCGCCCAGGAAGAGATCGGTATTGTCGAAGCCATCGATGGTGTAGTTCGCCGTGAGCGAGGAGGCACCGTTGATGGTGAGGCGCGGGGCCAGATTGTAGAAACCTCGTGCCGGAGCCGCGCCCGGCACGAGATACGCCGACGCAATCAAATCGCGACCGTTGATCGGGAGGCGATCCAGTTGCGCGCGATCGACATGACCACCCAACGCCGGGGAAGTCGTCCGGGCCAGCGACAGGGTCTCCGCGCTGACCGCCACGGCCACCTCGATGCCCGCAACCTCCACATGCAGATCGACAAGCCGGCGTTCGCCAGCCACCAATGGCGCCACCGCGTGACGCGCTAGCGAAAACCCATCCGCCGACGCTTCCAACTCGAAGCCCACGGCCGGCAGCAGCCCAGAGAATTCAAATCCGCCGGACCCCGTGGTGATGGCCTCACGCCGCACGCCGAGGTCGGGTGCCGCGAGGACCACGCGAGCGCCGCTCACAGAGGCTCCAGAGACGTCGCGGACGGTGCCGACGACGGCCGCGCTGGCCTGCGCCGACGCGGCGGCCGGGGCCGTCACGACGGTTCCAAAGACCATGAGCGCCGCGACCACTTGGGTCAACAGCCGATCCCAATTCATCGCTTCGCGATCTCCCGTGGGTCGGCGAGCCGATCCACGAGTGCATTCCGCCACGCTGGTGGTCGTGTGAGACACCGCGCGAAGCGTCACCGTGTCGTCGAGCCGTGTCGAAATCAACGAGTCCAGCGAAAATACCTTTCCATGAGTCCACGCACGAGAGGTGTCAGCAGGGATCGACGGTACTGATCCCCCGCCTTCCGCAACGCTTCGGACTGTGTCGGATAGG
>JBDTVS010000051.1:0-80233 GCA_040007095.1 Acidobacteriota bacterium | reverse complement strand
CGGGCGGGCGCCTCGACGCCCAGAATTGCACACGTTATTCATCTACGGGTCCTTAGTGTCCCGAATCAGAGCTTCGTCGGCTATTCCCGATATTCTCGTGCCTCACGCCTTGCCAGCCGGACGCCGCGCTCCGGAAAGTCAGTCAACGAATCTCTGATTCGGCGGGGCCTCTGAGGGTGCCGACGCCTCGGGCGATCCTGTTCGATCTCGACGACACACTGTATCCGCGCCGGCGGTTCGAGCTGAGCGGATTTCGTGCGGTTGCGGCGCATCTCGACCGGACCGAAGGGATCGACGCGGGTCTGGCGTTCGTCGTTCTGACGCGCGCGTCGCGCGGGTCGCATCGTGGCCGTGCGCTGCAGGCGTGCCTGTCCCGGTTCGGGCTCCCGCACGCGCTCGTTCCAGATTTGATCGAGATCATCCGGGCGCACCGCCCGGCGATGCGTCTGCCGATCGACTCGCGCCGAACGCTCGAACGCCTGCGGCATCACTGGCGTCTGGGCATCGTGACCAACGGGTTGCCGGCGGTGCAGGCACGCAAGGTTGATGCACTGGGCTTACGGACGCTCGTCGACACCGTTGTCTTTGCCAGCCAGCACGGTACCGGGCGCGGGAAGCCGGATCCGGCTCCGTTCGTTGAGGCATTGCGGCGTCTTGGCGTGCCGCCTTCGCGCGCGCTGTTCGTGGGCGACGACGACCTCTGCGATCTGTTCGGTGCGGCGCGTCTTGGCCTTCGCACCGTGTTCTGCGGCGGCTACCTGCGTCCGGCCTTCGAACGGCCGCGCCACGCCGACGTCGTGGTCGACGCGCTCGCGCGGGTGTCTCAGGTGGCCGATGTCCTGTTGCCCGACGAGGAGGGGAGCCGCGATGTGGCGTGACCGCGCGGTGACGATGACCATCGGCTCCCGGTTGATCGGACGGGGTGAGCCGCTGTACACCATCGCGGAGATTGGTCTCAACCATGGCGGATCGGTGGACCGCGCGCTCGCGATGGTGGATGCCGCCGCCGCCGCAGGCGTCTCGGCGGTGAAAGTGCAGTTGTTGACCGCTGCCGATCTGGTGGCGCCGTCCTGCCCCGCCCCGGCTCATGTCGCGGCGACGTGCCTGCGGGACTTTTTCGCGGCCTTCGAACTGTCCGAGTCGGCGTACCGCGCGATCGCCGAGCGCGCCCGCACCCACGGACTCGGACTGGTGGCGACCCCGCTCTCGCTGGGGGCGGTGGACCTGCTCGAACGCGTCGGAGTGGACGCCTACAAGATAGCGAGCGGCGACATCATCTGGGATGGGTTGATTCGACGTTGCGCCAACACGGGGAAGCCGCTGGTGATGTCGACCGGCATGGCTTCGCTCGACGAAGTGGCGCATGCCGTGGCATGCGCGCAGTCGAGCGGCGCCGACAACCTCGCGCTGCTGCACTGCGTCTCGGCGTATCCGGTGCCGGCCGGCAGCGAGAACCTGCGGGCGATTGCGACGCTCTGGCGCGCGTTCGGCCTGCCGGTTGGCCTGTCCGATCACGGTGCCGACGAGTTCGCCGCGCCTCTCGCCGTCGCTCTGGGCGCCTCCCTCTACGAACGCCATCTCGTGCTCGACGACGACGAACGGGCGGTGGATGCCGCCGTGTCGAGCACCCCCGCGCGAATGGCGGGCATGGTGCGGGCGGCGGCGCGGGCCATCGAAGCGCTTGGCAGCGGCGAGAAGGTATGTCTGCCCGCCGAGGCGGTGAATCTCAGCGCGAGCCGCCGTTCGCTCTGTGCGGCCCGCCGATTGATTGCCGGACACATCCTGCGGGACGACGACTTGACTGCGCTGCGCCCGGCCACCGGCGTTGCGCCTGACCGGGCGAGCGATCTCGTCGGTCGGCGCCTGGCGCGCCCCGTGAATGCGGGATCCCCCCTCGTCGACGACGACTTCGTTCCATCTGCGGAATCGAGACTGGACCGCGGCGTTGCCTAACGTCCTCATCACCGCCGCATCGCGTCGCGTTCCCCTCGTCAATGCCTTCAGCCGGGCGCTTGCGCTCCTCGGCTCAGGCCACGTGGTCGTGACTGATGTGAACCCGCTGTCGCCGGCGGTGTGCGCCAGTCAATACGCGTATCGGGTGCCGCTCTGCTCCGACCCACACTACATCGATGACGTGCTGGCGATCGCCGTCGGCGAACAGGTGGGTGTGGTCATCCCGACCATCGACGACGAGCTGACGGTGTTCGCGAGATCCCGGGACCGATTTACTGCGGCCGGCATACGGGTCATGGTCTCGCCGCCGGAGACCACGACCCTGTGCAACGACAAGCTGGCGACGTGCCGGGAGCTCCGGCGCCTCGGCATCGCGGCGGCCGAGTCCTACCTGCGGCCGGATCTTCCCGATTCGCCGATCTTTCCGCTCTTCATCAAGCCGCGATACGGCCGCGGCAGCGTCGGCGCCTTTGCCATCCAGAATGCCCGCGAGCTCGCGTTCTTCCTCGACTATGTGCCCGACCCGGTCGTGCAGGAATTCCTCGCGGGCCCCGAGTTCACGATTGACATGCTCTGCGACTTCACGGGATGTCCTCTCTCTATCGTGCCGCGCGAGCGTGTGGTGATCCGGGCCGGCGTCATCGACCGGGGCCGTACGGTGAAGGACCTCCGGCTCATCGAGCTGGCCACCGCCTGTGCGGCATCGCTGCGGTTTGTCGGTGCGGTCAATATCCAGTGCCGCATGGTGGGCGAGCGGCCGGTCATCTTCGAAATCAACCCGCGGTTTTCCGGAGGCATTCCACTCACGATCGAGTCGGGCGCAGACTTTCCCCTGATGATGCTGCAGCTGGCGGCCGGCTGTCGGGTGGCGCCGGTCATCGGATGCTTCAAAGACAACTTGTGGATGACCAACTACGAAGCCTCGGTGTTCGTCGAGGGAGACAGCATCCAGCTGGCCCCCTTCGCGCCCCGGCCCGTCACCGAAGTGGTGTAAGTCCGGCTGACCATCGATGCCCGCGGCCACGAAGACACGAAATCACGAAGAACGTATGCTCGAACGAAACGCGGCGATTGTCCTGCAAGCGAGAATGGGATCAACCCGGCTGCCCGGGAAGGTGTTGGCCGATCTGGCGGGTCGTTCAATCCTCGAGCACTGCGTGGAGCGCCTGCGCGCGACCTCGGGCTTGCCGGTGGTTCTGGCCACGACGACGCTGCCGGAAGACGACTGTCTGGAGCAGCTCGGCGAACGCCTCGGCATCACGGTGCTGCGCGGCTCCGACGTCGACGTGCTCGGCCGGTTCGCGCTCGTCGTGTCCACGCTTCGCTTGTCGGCGCTCATCCGCGCGACGGCCGACAACCCCGCGGTCGATCTCGACGCGCCCCGCCGCACGCTGGACCAGCTGATTCGGACCGGCGCCGACCATGTGGTCGAATGCGGCCTGCCGTACGGCGCAGCGGTCGAAGCTGTCGCGGCCGACGCGCTGTTGCGGGCCGCCGACCTCGCGATCGACGGCTACGATCGCGAGCACGTGACGCCGCTCTTACGCCGGGACCGCCGTTTTATCGCGCTCGAAGCCGTTGCGCCGCCACGCCTCACCCGGCCCAGTCTTCGATTGACGGTCGACACCGAGCAAGACCTTCATTTCATGCGCCGGCTCTTCGCAGCGGCCGGAGCGGACACCGCGCGTGCCCTGCCGCTCGAACAGCTGATCGATGCGGCCGGGCGGCTCTGAGCGTCTCCTCAGACCAGCCGCAGATTCGGGATGTCCCGGAAATCGTCGCGGTTGAGCGTCCAGAGCGCTGCGTTGTTGACAATGGCGCAGGCGGCGATCCCGAGGTCGATTTCGCGCCCGCGCGCCCGCACGACCTGTTTGTAGAGGCGGGCGGCCGCCGCCGCTTCTGCCGGGCCGAAGACGACTGCCGACTCCGTCGGGAAGAGTTCTTCCTGGGCCGAAAGCTCGTGGCGCGTACGCGGACCACGCAGCCATTCGTACAGGACCATCGTCGACAGCATCAGTCGATCGCCTTGGTCGGTCAACCGGATCATGACGTCGAGCGAGCGGCGCGGGCCGGTGAGCGCATCGACCAGCGCGGACGTATCCAGGTGCACAATCATGCGGACCGGTGCCGGCGGCCGCCGGAACTGCGCGCCGCCCGCAGCGCGCGCAGTTCCTTGTCGACGTCGCTGGCCGGCCGCGTTGGCTTCGCCTCGCGCAGCCGTTCGAGCACGCCCATGGCGCTCCGCCGTTCGCCCTCGCTCAACCGGTCGCTTCGCGCCGAATAATCGGCAATCGCGTCCCGCACGACGTGGCTTTGTGCTTTGCGCAGGCGCGCGGCGGTCTGGCGCAGCTGGGCGACGGTCGCCTCGTCCAGGGAAAATGTGACGCGAACCATAATGCGGCAATACTACCATAACGAACCGCGATCGCCTGCAGCCCATTCTGGACGCGCGCCACGCTCTCGCGTTACGAGTACGGTTCAGACGGCGTGTAGTAGATGATTCGGCTGCCGCCCATCTCGAACCTGAACGGCACGAACAGCAGCCGTGCCAGCGCTTCGCGGATGGCGGCATGGCGTTCTGGCGGGGCCAGGAACAGCATGAATCCGCCGCCGCCGGCGCCGAGCAGCTTGGCGCCGTACGCCCCTGCCCGCATGCCGATGTCGTAGCTCTCGACGATCATCGGCGTGGCGATGAGCGCGCTCAGGCGCCGTTTGAGCTGCCACTGGGCATCGAGCAGCCGGCCGAGTTCCGCCATGTCCAGGGGATGGTGGCCGATCACCCCCACCGCCTGCGAGGCAATGTGCTGGATGTCCCTCAGTTCAGCGTTGTGCTGAGACAGATTGAGGAGCATGTCCGCGGCCATGTCCGTTCCATTGCGTTGGAACCCCGTGAAGCACAGCAGGAGATGGGATTCCATCGTCGCCAGGGCAGTCGGGCTCAGCATCAGCGGCGCGACGTCGAATTCGTCGCCGGGTCCGAACGTGATCGTGTTGACGCCGCCGAATGCCGCGGCAATCTGGTCCTGCGATCCAACCGACTCCTTGATCCGGTTCTGCTCGACGTCGATCGCTTGTGTCGCGAGCTGCCGCTTGCCGGCAATGCGACCGGTCAAACCGTGCAACGCGTGGAGAAGTCCGACCGTGAACGCGGAGCTGGATCCCAGCCCTGACATCGCCGGCACGTCCGAGTTGTGCTGCACCTCGAGGCCGCCTGCAATCCCCATGTACCGGATACATTCCCGCGCGGACGGATGCTTGATCGCCTCGACCGAGTTGACGTACTCCTGCTGGGTGTAGCGGATGCGGTGCGTATAGTCGAAGAAGGGCGGGAGGTAGCGGACGTTCAGATAGCAGTACTTGTTGATCGTCGCAGAGACAACGAGCCCTCCGTGTTCGCGGTACCACACGGGAAAGTCGGTGCCCCCTCCAAAGAGCGACACCCGAAAAGGTGTGCGGCTGATGATCATGGGAACAGACACTCCGCCGCCGGAAGTCGCGGCATTCGGCAGTAGCGCGCCGCGGGATCACGGTTCAATGAACCACAAAGATCACAAAGCCCTCCGGATTCTTTGCGTTCTTGGTGTGCTTGGTGGTTCGGCATTCAAGTGTGCAATCCAGCGGGGACGTGTCGGTCTGGCCGATCGCCAGCCCGCATTCGCATCGCAATCAGGCTGTCTTCGAACTGCGGCGTGAAGATCTCAGCGCTGCCCAATCCATGCGCGATCACCGATGATCGCAGGTGCGCTCGATACGCCACGAGCCGGTCGGTCGATTGCGCCAACTCGACGGCCAGCTCGATGTACTCGTCTACGCTGTGTGCGATGAGCTCCGGGCACGCTGCCGCGTGGAGCAGCGACGCGCCGTAGGACGAAGAGAATCGCGGTCCGCGCAGCGTGACGACCGGCACGCCCTGCCAGAGTGCCTCCGCAGTCGTGTTGCCGCCGCAATACGGATACGTATCGAGCGCGAGGTCGACGTCCGCGTAGGCGCTGACGACTTCCTGCCGGGTGCCTTTTCCGACGAGGCGCAGGCGGGCGGTATCGATCCCCCGGTCGATGAACTGGCGCGCGAGCGCCCGCCGATTGTCCTCTGGCGATAGCTCGAAGTTCCGGATGAAGAGACTGGCGTGTGGCACGGCCCGCAAGATCCGGCACCACCAATCGACGAGCGACCCATTGATCTTGGTACCGGCGCCGAAACAGCCGAAGGTCACCCGTCCACTACGCACCACCGGCGCCGGCGACACTGGTGGCAGGCGGGAATCGTCGGAGTAGTCGAAGCTGAAGAAACAGCCGGACACGCGCTCGACTCTCTCGGTGAACGTGTGCTCGGTATCGGGCGGCGGCGACCAGCGGTCGCCGATCACATAGTCGATGTTGGGAACCGCCGTCGTCGACGTGTAGTTGAGATAGACGGCCTGCACGGGTGCACATCTCGACGCCATGGCCGCGTACCGGTTGATCCCCGAGTGGCCGTTCAGATCGACGAGCACGTCGATGCGATCGGCGCGCGTCAGTTCCACGAACTCGCGGTCGCTCAGACGCTCGACGTCGCGGACGAGGGCGGCATGCGGCTCGTACAGCTCCCGCCAGGTCTCTCCCGTGCGAAGCGGGCCGCTCAGATAGAGACAGGCGATGACCCGATGTCGGTCGTGCCGTTTCAAGACCGGCAGCAGCATGAATCGGATGGCGGTCGCCTCCCAGAACGAGCACACGTAACCGACACGCAACGGGCGGGAGCCGTCGAAGGGCTCGATCGGCAAAGGCGGCACGGAGGGATCGCTCCGTCCGTATCGCTCCGCCCAGACGCTGTGGGCGTGCAGGAGCTCGTCGGCGGTGGCATCGGGCCGTTTCAGCCAGGCGTCCAGCGCCATCGAGTGGAAGCGGGCCGTCGAATAGCCGCGATCGAACGCCAGCCGCCAGCACGCCAGTGCGTCGTCGATCTGACCCCGCTTCTCGAGGTGCTGGAAGAGCTCACGGTACGGACCGATTCCCTCGTAGCCGAGGTCGATGCTGCGCCGATAGGCTTCCATCGCCTCGTCCATGCGCCACGCAAGACGCAGCAGCACGCCACGGATGAAGAACAGACGGGCGTTCGCCGCAGTCCGAGCCATGAGGCGGTCGCTGCACGCCAGCGCATCGGACCAGCGGCTTTCGATGAGCGCCTCGGCAAGCTCCGCCGGCAGCCCCTGAAAGCCGTCCGTTCCGATACGCGTGTCGGCACCCTGATTCCGAGCCATCAGCCGTTCGCGATTCGCCATTCACGATGTGCCATCAGCCCTGATTCGTAAACCCGCTCTTTGCGTTCAGCGTGACAGCAGCTCGGACACCACGTGCCGAATGTGCTCTGGGTCGAGGCCGATCTCGCGTCGAATGTCCTGAATCGTTCCGTAACACGACACGAAGCGATCGGGCAGCCCGAGGCGGGTGACCGGCCCCGCCGTATGTTCGCAGACCTCTTCGAAGAGTCCGGTCGCGTCGTGGACGACGAGAAACCGGGTGTGCGCGAACGCTGACAGGATCTCGCCATCGAGCGGCTTGATGGTCGAGAAGTAGATCACGTTGACCGGCAGCGACTCTACTGCCGGCAAGACGTTGGCCAGGATCGGTCCGGCGGTCACGACGGTGACCGGTCCGCCCACGTCGCGGACCACGACACCGCGCGCGAACTCTACGGGAAAAATCGCCCCGTGCGGATGGTCCGACAGCCGGAAGTAGGTCGGCGTGCCGCTCGCGTACCGATCCCTCAGCAGTCGGTCGGTTTCCTGCCGCGTCCCCGGCTGCACGATCTCGATGTCAGGAATGAGCCGAAGCGCGCCCATGTCCGCCAGGGCTTGATGGGTCGGGCCGTCCCACGCGTAATCGTAGGTCGCGCCGCAGGTGACGATATTGATCGGGAAGCGGTTGTAGCCCACGTCAATCTTGATCTGCTCGAGGCAGCGTTCCGTGACGAACGGGGCGATCGTATGAACGAATGGAATCAGTCCCTGCGACGCCAGGCCGGCCGCGACGCTGACCAGTGTGTTCTCACAAATCCCGAGGTTGTAGAACCGGTTCGGGAAGCGACGAACGAACGGCTCGAACAGGAAGACGGAGATGTCGCCGAACACGAGGACGACGCGTTCGTCGGCCTCGGCCAGCTCCGTAACGGTGTCTCTAAACTGTTTTCGCATTGAGCTCGGACATCAGCTCCTCGTAGGTCTCGGGCGAAGGCGACTTGCGGTGCCACTCGAAGAAGTTCTGTTCCATGGAGGCGCAGCCGTACCCCTTGATGGTCCGGCCGACCACCACCTTCACGGTGTCGGCAGGCTCCCGCACGGCGGCCGCAATCGCGTCCTCGTCGTGGCCGTCGACCTCCGTGGTGGCGCACCCGAAGGCGGCGAACCGCTCGGCCGGATTCGGGATTTGCAGGCAGCGCACCTGCGATCGATTGTGATCGTACAGAATCGTGAGGTTGGCCAGCCGGCGATCCGAGGCGACCATGACCGCTTCCCACACCGATCCTTCGTTGGCCTCGCCGTCGCCGACCAGGACGAACACGCGTCGGTCGCTGCCTTGGATTCGCAAGGCGAGGGCCATGCCGACGGCAATGCCGATCCCATGCCCGAGCGAGCCGCACGACGCCTCGACGCCGGGTACCTTGAGCCGGTCAGGATGACAACCGAAGGCGGATCGGTACGCGCCGAATTGCTCGACCTCGGCCGGCGGGAAGTATCCAAGCTGCGCCAGCACGCAGTAGTAGCCGAGCGCCGCGTGACCCTTGCTGAGAATGAACAGGTCGCGGTCGGGCCATCGTGGCGCGGCGGGGTCGTGACGCATCACGGCGTAGGCGGACACCGCGAGCTCGATGATCGAAAACGAGCTGGGCAAATGGCCCTGGCCGCTCGCTCGGGAACATCGGATCGCCCACTCGCGGGCGGCGCGCGCCGTCGGCGTCATTCGATGACCGCGTAGCAGACGCGCGATACGCTCGGTGAGCGCTGGATACGAAGCGTGTTCAGGCCCAGGACTTCCTGCACCGCCACCGTTTCCCCGGGAAACACATCGTCGGACAGTTCGTCGAACACGAGCACCGATCCCTTGAAGAGCCGCGGCTTGACGGCCAGAAGGGCGGCTTTGGTCGGAGCGTAGATATCGAAATCAAAGATCGCCAGCGACACCACCGCTTCGGGATGGGCATCGAACCACGCGGGCACCGTGTGTACGGCGTCGCCTTTCACCAACTCGAACCGACGCAGATGCGAGATCGGGTTCAGTTGCTCGTGAAGCGCCAGCACTCGGGTCAGTTCGTCTTCGTAGGACGAGGGGACCGAGAAATCGCCGTCTCGGCACGCCGGCCGCGCGCCATCTTCCGGCGCGACGCCCACGAACCCTTCAAACGTATCGAAGCCGACGATACGCCGGTGCCGGTTGAAGGGCTCGTAGATGCTGCGCAGGTTCGAGAGGAAGGCGAGCGTCTGGCCCCAGCGCACGCCGAACTCGGCAATGATGCCGTGGGTGTGCAGGACGAGCGGGTAGATGTCCCGAAAGAACAGCAGCCGGGCGAGGTGCTTCGACGGCATGAACAAGCCGAGGTTGCCGAGGATTTCGCCCGGCGGGATCCCGCTGTTCTTGAGCCTGACGGCCAGCTCGGCAAAGGCGTCTTCCTCGCTGCGCGCGGTGAGCGCGATGGCACCGTGCTCGCCGACCTTTATCGTGGCCATGTCGTCCTGTTCGCGCGCCACCAGTTCAGCGTCTCGCGAATCCCCTGCTCGATTGATGTGGAAGGCAACCAGCGTATTGTATCGAACAGGTGGTCGCAATTGAGCACGCGGCTGCGTGATGAAGTGGGGCCGGCGGCGACGTAGACCACGCGGGACTGTGCGCATTCCGCGACACGCCGCACCGTCGCCACGACTTCGTCAACGCGGACGCCGCGGCCCGATCCTACGTTGAACACCTGTCCATTGGTCGATGGCGCCTCCAGAAGCCGAACGATCGCTTCGCCGAAGTCAGCGCGGTAGACGACATCCCTCGTGACCTCCGGCGATCCCCAGACCTCGAACGGATCGAGCCGGTCGGCCGCTTTTCGAATCAGCGCGGGGATGAAGTTGGAGCGCGCCGGGTCGAAGCGCGCGCGCGGACCGTAGATGTTGGCGGCCCGCACTCTCACGATGTCGAGCCCTGCCGTGCGGCCCCAGAACTCGCACAGCTTCTCCGACGTGCGCATCACCCACCCGACGCCGAACGCTTCGGGGCTCGGATCCTGGTTCCAGTCGAGTTGATCCTCCTCGATGGCTCCATCGAAGGGTTGATACACGGTCGCGGAGCCGACAAACACTGCGCGGCGGACGCCCGCGTCGTGCAGCGCCTCCAGCCAGGTCGCCGCGATCACGAGATTGGGCTTCACCTGGCGCCACGGCTCGCTGGTCAGCATCCCGATCCCGCCGCTCTCGGATGCCGCAAGGATCGCCGCGTCGCATCCTTGCAAAGCGGCGGTGAGCGCTGGTCCATCCGTCAGGTCGAGCCGCACGTGCTCGACACGCTGGTCGACGACCGCCGGCGCCGTGGCGCGATACGTGGCTCGCACGCGCCCGTGTGGCCGCCGCTTGATCAACGCCTCGACGATGGCGCTGCCGGCCATGCCGGCGCCGCCGGCCACGAAGATCCGCGCGTCCTCAGCGAGAATCACGGCGCATCATGTCGGTCATGACGAATGCCCACCATGGACACAAAGAACACGAAGCGAATGCATTCAACAGTGCTTTCGTGGTTGCATTTCGATTTACGTTGAAGACCCTCACCGTTGAAGAAACCGCTGACCGTTGGCCATCCGGTCCCGCCAGTACTGAAGCAGATCGCGCATGGTCTGCTCGAAGGGGATTTCGGGAGCCCAGCCGGTGTGGGTGCGAAACTTCGTCGTGTCGGGCACCTGGAGATCGGCGTCGATCGGCCGCAGGCGTTCGGGGTCGGTCTCGACGCGGATGCCCTGGACCGTGGCGAACGACAGCAGCGTCTGCAGCATGTCGCCGATGGTGCACGAATAGGCGCCGCCGATGTTGTAGACCTCGCCGGGAATCGGATCGACCGTTACCAGCATGAAATACGCGCGGACTGCATCGCGAACGTCGGCCCAGGTTCTGAGCGAGTCGAGATTGCCAGTCTTGACGATCGGTGGGAGCTGGCCCGACTCGATCATCGCGATCTGCTTGGCAAAAGTCGACTCGGCGAACACGTCGCCGCGGCGTGGTCCGGTGTGCGTGAACATCCTGGTCGTCACAATCTTCAGACCGTAGGCCTCCGCGTAGTAGCGGCCCAGGAGATCCGTCGCCACTTTCGAAATGGCATATGGAGACGCTGGATGAAAGGAGCACGATTCGTCGATCGGGAGACGCTCGCGAGGCACTCGACCGAACACTTCGGATGAGGAGCAGACGTGAACAACCGGGCTGAGATCCTTCCGTAACCGGAGGCATTCGAGCAGCCGGCAGGTACCGAGAATGTTCGGCTCGAGCGTCTCGAGCGGAGAGTCGAAGCTGACGCGCGGGTAGCTCTGTGCTGCCAGGTGAAACACGTAGTCGGGCCGCGCAAGGTCAACCGCACGCTGCATCGACAGGCTGTCGCGCAGGTCGCCCTGGACCAGCGTGACTCGATCCCCATCGTTAATCCGCGGGAACAGATGCTCGATGTTGTCCATCGGGCTTCGCCACCGGGACAGGCCGATGATTTCCCAGTCAGTCTGCGCGAGGAGAAAATCGGCGAGGTGCGACCCCACCATCCCTGTGATGCCTGTGATGAACGCGCGTGCCGGCATTCTCATTCCTTTCCCGTTCTCGAAGCTCAATGGAGCGCCATGCAGCGCGCGTGCTCCAGGCCCGCCGGTTCGTTTGTCGAGCCGAGGTGTTTGCGGCGCCGTGCTCCCGCGGTCACACGTCTTGTATCGCCCTAGAAGTAGACGTGGAGGCCGGAGCGTCGGCAAGAATCGAGAACAGCGTCTTCCACGACAGTACAGGCGCCGCAGGCCCCAACTTGGCTTGAAGCTCCTCAAGCACGGTCCGGTCGTGGTCGCCCTGGAGACTGGAGAGCACAGCGTCCACAGCGGGGCCATTGACGGTGTAGTCAGCCAGCGAAAAGTACGGCGCCGGAATCATCGCCGCCTGCCGCGTGCTCGCGTTGTTGTCGATGACCGCGAGGCAGGCGACGCCGGCGGTGGCCAGTTGCCGATGGACTGCGAGGCCCCATCCTTCACCACCGAAGAGCGCGACGCACTGAATGCCCAAAGAGGGAAGGAGTGTCCACACGTTGAATGGCCGATCCACAGTGTAGTGCAGCCACTCGAGGCGCAGTGTTTCCGCTTCCTCTCGAGGAAATTGCAGGAGGGCGGCGCACGATTCGCGCGATGGCGACCCAACGTGGTCGATCAGCGTGCGCCGCCGCGACGGCACGTCGGACGGCGAGGCGAAGCGAAGTTGGAGCGCGGTCACGCGCGGATCGCCTTCCGAGAGCCAGTCATGGGCACAAGCGGGCCAATGCGCTCGAGCCTGGCGGAAGGACTCGCTCGCGAGATCCCATTCGGCGTTGCGGACAAACATCCCGGCGTAGCGAAGGAAGAATCCGGCATACGCTCGAGCCTCGAGGTGCAGGTAGGATCGCCCTGCCGGATCATCGTGAAACAGCCGCCTCAGCGTCTCCAGTCGAGAGTCTCGTTCGGCCTTGTAGATCATCGTCTGGTTGGAGAGCGTGGAGCGGTCGATGCCGTAGTAGGCGACGAGCTTTGGAAATCGGCGGATCGCGAATCGAACCGCGAACCGAAACCAGAGGTCCAGCTCGCCGCCGCCCGTGTAGTCCCAGAGCCCGATCTGCCGGTAGTCGGCCATTCGAAAGAAGCTGGCCACGAACGGCGGGAGTTGACGATAGGTCAGCAGGCTCTCGATCGAAAACTCCCCAGCGTCCTGCCGCGACAGCCGCGCGCCTTCGCGATCGATGCCTTCGGCGTAGCCGTACATGCCGCCCAGGTCGTGATGTTCCGCGAACGTGCGCCGCGCCCAGGAGACGGCGTCCGGGACCAGTCGTTCGTCCGACAGGCAGGACCCCCAGAACTCGCCGCGCGCGCGTCGGAGCGCCCGGAACAAACCGTCGCCGGCGCCCGCATCGGGTTCCGACACCAGTCGAATGCGGTCGCCGTATTCACGCAGAATTGCGAGTGTGCCGTCAGTCGACGCCCCGTCCTGGACGACGAAGTCGACAGATGGGTCGTCTTGAGCCAGTACGCTTTCGACGCATGGCCTGATCAGAGAGGCGCGATCCTTGACCGTGCAGATGATGGAGAAGAGCGGTTGATCCCGCGTCATCCTTCTGTGAACGGATCGACGAGTGTGACGCCCGTTTTCTGGAAGTCAGCGCGGTTGCGTGTGGCGACGACCAGACCGTGAGCGAGCGCTGAGGCCGCGATGAGGCTGTCCTTGATCGGCACGGCGCGGCCTGCGGCGCGAAGACTGGCGAGCAGCGCTGCCCATCGCAGTCCCGTTTCCGCTTCCCACGGCAGGCATTGAAGCCTTTGAACGCCGGTATCGAACCAGCGCTCGAGGCCAGCTCGCCGCTTTCCTTTGGGTAGCATCAAGATTCCGTACCGAACCTCGCCCAGAATGATGGGGTCGATGGCGATTTCCGACTCATGGCGCCTGAGCCATTCGACGACCCTCGGGTTCGGGGACACTTTCGTGGGTTCGCTGAGCACGCTCGCGTCGACCAGGAAGGTCACAACGTGTCTGTCCACTCAGATTCTATCGGGACGAAGAATCCCTTCTCGGGGCAGGCCAACAACCAATCCACCACGCCTTCGTTCGGGCTGGCGGTGCGCCGCACCAGCCGGTACTCGCCGCGATCGAGCCGCTCGATTTCGAATTCCTGCCCGGCTTCGATGCGGTCCTGCTGGCGAAGCTCCGCCGGCAGCACGATCTGGCCCTTCGAGGATACCGTCGTCTTCATCGAAGGTAAGATATCGTCTTACCAGCGAGACGGTCAAGTGACGCGGCGCGTTTGAGTTTCAAACGTCAACCACCGAGATCACCGAGAGAAACCCAATGTCTTGCCTCGGTGCACTGGGGTGTGCTCGGTGGTAAACGTCAAACTGATACACCACGAGTGACGCTGCGTCTGGTTATTCGAGCCCGCAATCCCGGCGCGACACGATCGGATCGCGCACCGGCCACCAGAATCCGAGCGCCGGGTCATTCCACAGCAAGGTGAATTGCGATTCGCGCTCGTAGTAGGTCGACTGCTTGTAGTGAAACACCGCGAAGTCGCTCAGCACGACGTGGCCGTTGCCAAATCCCGGAGGGATGAGCACCTGCAGCCGATTGTTCTCCGACAGGGTGAAGCCCTGCCAGCGCCGGTACTGCGGATGGCTCGGGTCGTTGTTCACGACCAGCAGGTAGAAGCGGCCGACCAGGCACGAGATGAGCTTCCAGGTTTTCCGGTCGCCGTGGACGCCGCGCAGGACGTGTCGCGTAGAGGTCGAGATGTCATCCTGGAGGAAGGTCGCGTCGATGCCGTGCTGCCGGTACAACGATTCGTTGTACAGCTCCACGTACGTGCCGCGGAAGTCTTCGGACAGTGTCGGCGGCGTGATGATTTTCACGCCGTCCAGAGTCGAGTCGTTTACCTGCATAAACCGCGGTACCCTCTAGCGCTGGATTGTTTCCGTCACCAAAACCACCGGGTTCACCGAGCCTGCCGAGCCACAGTCGCCCTCGTTGATTCTGCTCGCCCTAAGGACCCGTAGATGAATAACGTGCGCACTCTGGCCGCCGATGCATCCCGCCGGGCGGCGTTGCTCGTCACTTGCATACGCCCGGTATGCGCGCTCCTCGCGCCTTGCCGGGCGGGCGCCTCGACGCCCAGAATGGCACACGTGATTCATCTACGGGTCCTTACGCCGGTGGTCTTGCCCCTGATCCACTGAAGATTCAACTACCGAGTGCGCGGAGCACACCGAATCCAGAGCCCCATCGCCGGCTGATTTGCTTCAGCGGATACAGACACTAATCTATCGCCGTGGGCCGCCAGACGATGACCGAGGCCTCGTGGTAGACGCCGCCGAGCCGCGGTCTTCGCGCGTCGAGCACCTCGATGCGGCCTGCGTCCCGGCGAGCGGCCAGCTCGGTCCAGAATCCGGTCAGATATCGACGGCGCTGCGAATACCAGAGGGCCAGGTAATCGAGCACGTTGGCGCGGTCGTAGAACTCGAGGATCGGCTCGTAGTGCAGCACCAAGGCCGGCCGAGCCGCGGCCAGCCAGTCGAGCAGTGCCAGGTGCTGATCGCCCAACTGTTCCAGAGCATGGATCGTGACGACGGCGGCACCCGGGTCCAGCGCGAACGCCCGGTCTGGATTGAGCATATCGAGGTGCCGACCCTCGATCTGCCTTCGCGATGCGCGGCCAAGCTCGGTCGCCAGTTGAACGGCCGGCGCGACCCAGTCGAGCCCGATGATCCTGGCCTCTGGGAACAGTTCCGACAGCAGCCAGAGATTGTTCCCGCTGCCAGAACCGATCTCGTAGATCGTGCGGATGCCGGGCAGGAACGATCCGAACAACAATCGGCGGGCGAGGACGAAGAGGTCATACTCGATCTGCGGGTTCTCGCTGACGACCACATCGCCCTGCCAACGAAGAAATCGATTGCCGCGGAAGTACTTCGGCCTGAGCGCCTCGAGTGCGAAGCCGCTCGCGCGCGCCTCCTCGAGGTTCTGCTGCCAGCCGCGCTCCCACGCCGCCCGGTTCTCCTCCACCGACCGCTCGATTCGCGGCGATCGGATCAGTTCCAGGATTTCGAGGATGTACTCGTCCCGCTCCTGCCGCGACGCGGCGTGACAGCGAACGTCGACGCCGTCGGTGTGATCGTGAATCAGGCTGGCCGCCGATGCAGGCAACCCAAAGATGTCGTGAAGCTGTGCGGGGACGGGCAGCATTCAATGTCCGGAGGACGATCGGGAAATCGCGATATCGAGCGGGTACCGTGGCTGCTCAGGCTTCTACCGGGGTGAGGCGGTACACGCGGTTGGCGAGGAGAGAGGCCCGCTTCACGTCTCCCAGCCTCAGCGCGTCCCGTACGTCATCGAGCTTGTACGCGTCGTCGATAGACACGTAAGGTGCCCAGCCTGCGTCCGCATCGAGAAGGTTGATGTCAACCTCGGCGACAAAGTCTCCTTCGCGCACGAGCTTCTTGATCGACCTGCCGTTCATGTCCGTCTCCTTCGCCATGCGTCATCCCATTTTGCAGGATCGGGTCTGTAAGCGGTGACTACGACCGCTGGCGACTCCTGACCCGCCGGGATACCCCAGACTACGTGAATCGGCTGATTGGTGCCATCGTGCTGCAGAACCAGGACGCATGGCCCTTTCGGGTAGGCTGGGTAGTCCTCGACCACCTCGGCAGTGCTCAGTCCACCGATGATGTCGTGCACATGTATACCGTCCGCTTCGAGTTCCTCATAGCCGTGGAATGACACACCCTCGCCGCGCCCAACCGACGCCCGTACTTGTTCCAGCGTTCGGCTCAAATGTCGTGATCCATCTTTTCGATCGGGCCTCAGCACCGGCCGAAGCGGCGCGAACGTGTATTGTAGTTGCGCGAGTCGTCTCGGTTGCAGCGCGTCCAGATTGTGCCGTGGATCGGAGTACTCCGGTCGAAGGTCGGCTGCTTTGAGGAAGTGGTCGTGAGACTCCTGGTATCGGCTCTCCAGCGCCGCGATCACGCCGAGATTATTGTGAGACGGCGCGAACGTGGTGTCGCAGTCGAGGCACCGCGAGAACTCCCGGGCAGCCGTGTCGAAATCGCCGCGCTTGACGGCGAAGTTGCCGAGCATGAAATGCCGCAGTGCCTGATGCGGTACGTCGGGCTGGATGCCGCGAAGGAGCGCTTCGCCCTCGACATAGCGGTCCATCCGAAAGAGTACACGTGACAGCTCCAGCTCGACCCTGGAGGGGTTGTCGTGCGCGTGGAGCAGGGCCGATCGGATGTCTCGAATCGCGTGTTTGCCCAGAATCTCGACTTCACGACGACGCAACGCTTCCCGGTCGTTGCTGAGGTTGCGGGCATGCACGCGGTACCTCACCAACGCCTGGGCGACGTGCTCGATAGGGGAGGACGCGGCCATCCGAATCCACAGGTCGTAGTCCTCGGCATGCGTGAGCCGTTCGTCGAACCCCCCCACGACATCGAACGCCGAGCGGCGCACCATGGAAACCGAGGCGCTGAGGATACGGTTGCGTTCGAACAGTTGTCCAAGAAAGGCGTCGCGATTGAACTCCGGACAGCTGAAGACGACTCCCGACGGTTGGCCGGAAGCATTGGCGTATTCCCCGTCGCAGAACACCATGCCGGCATCAGGGCTTTCGAGCAGCGCGTGCACTTGAGCAGCGAGTCGTCCGGGATGACAGACATCGTCGGCGTCGAGAAACGCCACCAGCTCGCTGTCCGAGTGGCGGACGCCCAGATTCCTGGCGGCGCCGGCGCTCACGCCGTGGCCGTCGACAATGCCAACACGATTGCCGAATGCAGCGGCCGCGGCGGCCGTGCCGTCGGTAGATCGGTCGTTGACGATGATGATCCGAGACGCTGGAAGGCTTTGCTCGACGACGCTCTGGATGGCGGAAGCGATGAATGGCTCGGCGTTGCGCGCCGGGATCACGACGTCGCATGCCGTCAGCCGGTTCTTGGCGTTCATGATGGGAGCGCGTGTGCGGCGCCGTGTGTCAGAGCGCGGGGCGTGGTCAGTTTCACTCGCGTCGAGTGAGAGAACCCGAGAGCGACCGAGATCACGAGCCTTGTGTGGCTGAGTGTGCCCGGTGACTCGGTGGTTGATTTCATGCCGGATCAGGCATCGAGCCCGGTGTTGGCTGGCCGACGGATGAAGGCATTCGGGCGCTCGGCGACCCGGTGTTCGGCAATGCGCCGGTCAGGATATATCGTGTGGTTCGGAATGTAGCGACGCGACCCGAGATGGAGCGTCCTCACCTGATCCAGAAGCAGGCACGCGTTGCCGTCCACGACATCGGAGATGTCCTGGTTGTCGGGAAGCAGGTGCAGCCCGTTCATCACGGAAAATCATACCGTGTGGTCAAGGTCAACCACCGAGGCCACCGAGGTCACCGAGAAGAATCCTAATGTTCTACCTCGGTGTGCTCGGTGTGCTCGGTGGTAAACGTCAACCTGACACACGACCTGACACACGACGGCAATTCATCGAGAGTTGGGCGCGCAATTCGACTCTGACGTATAGTGCGGGCGGCGCGCACGTCGGTCGGTGGGGTGACGACAGGAGAAAAGTGGCGAGAGGCGACGGGACGGTATGGTGGATCACCGGTCTGTCCGGTGCTGGCAAGTCCACGGTGAGCCGCCTGGTGCGCGACGGCCTGTCGGCGCGCGGCTACCCGGTGCTGCTGCTGGATGGCGACGTCATGCGCGTGGGTGTTCGGTGAGCCGACACTGAAGGAATGCCGGCGGGTCGTGGCACCGAGAGATTGGTTCTGCTGTCTCTGGAACCCCCGTGACCCGGATGACCCGTTGCAGGCGCGGATCGAAGCCATCATTCGCTCAGCCATACCGGCCTACGGGTACGGGACACGTCGTGAAGACCCCACGCCGGTGCTGGGCGCCAGTTGTTTGTTTGAGGAGCTTCGGCCGTTCTCCGCAACTTTTTCGACGAGCATGACGAAACAGGCGGTCATGGACGCCTGGCGATCGCATGCCACCCTGGCTCGCCAGGCAGGACCGACGCTGAGCGGAATCCTGGACGCGATTGCGGCCGAGTTGAAGAACGATGTTGTCGATGTGCCCTACACCACACGAGGCTGGTACGCGCAATTTGCCCCAGGTCCCGCCCCACGATCGCCTGACGAGGAACCGGTGTGACGAACGGCCCTCAGTGGATGGTTGACCCCACCGCGTCGCGTCGGCCGCTGGTCTCGTTCGTCATCATCGGCCGTAACGATGACTACATGGGCGACTATCTCTACCGCCTTGGCACCTCCGTATCGTTCCTGGCGGACAGCGCCGAGCGCGCCGGCGTGTCTGACGCGGTCGAGGTCCTGATCGTCGACTGGGCCAGCGCGCAGGCACTGGCGAACCACGTGCCGTTCGGACCCGCGGCGCGGCGTATGACCACGTTTTATCAGGTTGCGCCGGAAGTCGCTGGATCGCGAGATGGCCAGGTTCGATGGCTCCCGAGCTGCGCGGTGAATGTGGGCGTCCGCCGGGCCCGAGGCGAGTTCATCTTCTTCACCGACTCGGACTGTCTGTGGTCGGAGTCCGCGTTGGCCGCGCTCGGCCGCCTCCTTCGCGGCGAGATCACCCTCCCCGTGCCGATCGCGGATCTGTTTTGCTACGTGCGGCGGTACCAGGTGCCGTGGGCGACCGTCCAGCGCAGACCACACCTCGGCGAATGGAGACGGCTGGCAGCCTTGCTTGCTGCGGGGCTGTCTCCTGAGCGCCTGGGCATCAGCTGCCTCGGGGGATTCTCAGGCGGCCAGCTGATGCACCGCGACCGGTGGTTCGAAGTGAGGGGCTACGATGAGTCTCTGGATCGACCATGGGGCTGGCACGACAACGATCTGATGCTTCGCGTGTCGCAACAGCACCCGTGGCTCGACGTCAGCAGTGACGGCCTCTTCGGACTGCACATGGAGCACTGGCCCGACGCCGATGGACGACGTGCGCGTGACGCGTCGACCGTGAACCCGATGGTGATCCGAAACGTGGCGGCGACCAACGGGCCCGACTGGGGTCTCGGCGAGCAGATGATTCCGACTGCCGAGTGCGTATCGGAGGCCTCTTCAGCGCCAGGCTTTGGATGCGGCGTGCCTCTATCCGGACGGACCGCGCAGCCCCTCGGAGAGGGCTGGGAGCCTGGCGCTGAGGCCGCTGATTTCGTCAGCAGGATCGGGGCGGAAGGCGAGTCGCCTCGAACCGCGTTCGAGCAGCTGGCGACGGTCGCCAGCATCGTGCTTCGAGACCTTCCGCGGAGCTTCTACTCGTTTGGTTCTCCGAGCCCCGGCGTGTTGTTGACCGTCCTCAAGGCGTGTCCGGCCGCCGAGTTGTTCCTCGTCAACCCGTGGCCGGAAGGCGTCAGCGATCGGCTGCTCGTCCATCCCGGCGAGCTCGCGAGGTTCCTGGAAGTGCGCTGCCACTTCAGAGGATGGGCGCGGATTGTCCAGGGATCGCCGGCAACGGCCCTCGAGCGAATTAGCCGGTCGGGTGTCGGCGAGCCTTTGATCGAGTTGGCCTGGATCGGTCTGGACACGCCCCTCGACAGGGTGCGGGCGCTGGTGGATTATCTTGCGCCAGGCGGTGTGGCATTGTGTCCAGTCGAGGGGGACCCTGCAGCTGCGCTGGAGCGCGTGAGGGAACTGGCGCCGGGTTGCGTCACTCAGCTTCTCGGTCGAAGTGGTCTTGTCGCGTTCACACGTCCGCTGTGATTTCGAGAGCATGCGGATAACTCATGACGACTCAACCAGACATCTTCGCCTGATCATTCGAGGACGCATGCCAGCGGAAAGTGCTCCGGCTCCAGGTCCCGCCAGCCAGGCAGGGAAGTCGATCGGAATAGTGCTCGATACGCTTCTGCGGGACATGTCCCTGGAAGCGGTGCACGTGGACCGATTGCTCTGGGACCGTCCGATCTTCGTGCTGCGTTCCGCCTCGATGGAACGCATGCGGGCCTTTCTCGGCGAGATCCTGGTGCATGCATCCGCGCCGAAGCTCCACATCATGAGCCACGCGCGCGACGAGAGTGCCATCCGCGCCATCGCCCACTGCGACGTCACGTTTTACGCATACCCTGTCTCCGGACCCTACCGTCTGGAAAATGTTCCGGCTGCGACGGTCGACCGTCTGCAGTCCGTCGGTTTCGGAACCCTATTTCTCCTCGATGCGGGCACGTCGGGGGAGAGGCTCGGCGACGCCGAAAAACTGCTCGCGGCGATTGGCGAGCACGGGATGGTCAGCTTCCTCGCGGACGGCACGTATGCGGCGTTGTCGGACTGGCGCCAGCGCCGACGGGCGGAGTCGGCCTTCCTTCGACTGATGGAGTGGTATCAGCTCAAGCTGGACCCGGGGTTCCCCGACGGTCCTGTGCTGTCCGATGAGGCGCGATCTGCGGGAGGCGCATGACGCCACGAGTCACGGTGTTTCTCTTTTGCAAAAACCGCGCGCGCACGATACGGCGCAGCGTGGAAAGCGTGCTCGCCCAGACGTACCAGGACATCGAATACATCATTCAGGACGGGGCGTCGACGGATGGGACGCTCGAAGTGCTCCGGGAGTACGACGACCCGCGCATCAGCCTTCGATCGGAACCCGATAGCGGCCCGGCGGCGGCGTTCTGGCAGACGCTGCGCCGCTGCGGCGGCGATTACGTGTGCGCCTGCCTGTCGGACGAAGAACTGTTGCCCGACGCTGTTGCGGAGGCGGTCGCGGCCCTCGAGTCCGATCGGAACGTGGCCGCGGTGACCCGAGACACGTATCTGACCGATATCGACGGCCGCGTAGTGGACACCGTGAAGGGCCGGCCCTTCCATCTCCTCGCGTACATGGCCAACCGGTTCTGCCCGCACTTCTCGGCTGCCACGTTTCGTCGAACGTCGCTCGAACTGGCCGGACTCCAGACTCGCGATTGGAACCTGGACTGCGGTGAATTCGAGCTCTGGTGCAGGCTCGCGCTGGTCGGCGCGATCTCGTACTTGCCGGGCGTCGCCTCGAAATATGGTCAGCACGACCGACAACTGAGCCGGATCCCGGCCAATGTGTCGCGCCTGGTTCAGGGGCGACTGCGCGCGATAGCCGATCTCGCCGCCGAGACCGGACTGTTCGAAGGGCGAAGCGATCTGCTGCAGGCGTGTCGCATCGGAACGGTCCTGAGCTTTGCCGACGATCTGAAGCATCTCGGCGCTCGCAGGGAGGCGGTTGCCTTCTGCCTGACCGTGGCCGACGAGTCCAGCCGCCTGCCCGAGCCGAGGCTGGCCGCGCTCGCGGTCGACGGCTACATCCGGATCGCGCGCGGGCGGCGGATGGACGGGGATGAGCGCACGGCCCTCGACATCCTCGAGGTCGCGTGGCGCCTGATGCCGTCTGAAGCATCGCTAGCGTGCGAGATTGCTCAGGCATATGCGGCCGACGGTCGCATCGATCTCGCGTTCGACATGTACGAGGCGGCCATTCGGCTGGCGCCAGAGCTGCTCGATGTGCACTGGGAACGAGGCGTGCTGCTGGAGCGCCGCGGTCAGATCGACGAGGCCTTGGAGTCGTGGCGGGCGAGCGATCTCCGCCGGGACGCCCGTCGCCACTCGCTGTATCTCGCCGCCGCTCTCAAGTCGCCGGGATCAACCAACGAGAGCCTGCTCGTGCTCCAGCAGGAATGGGCGAGCTATCACACCCCGCGGGAGCCCTGAACTCAGGAGGCTGTAAGTGTGATGTTGCGGTCGTGGCCACTGTCGACCTGGTTGCGCAGCATCACCACTCCAGTCTTGACCAGTGTGTGGTGATGCTGGTCTCAAGCAGGGCGCGACTCTTTGGAACCACAAAAAACACCAAGAGCACAAAGGCAGAGGGTTTCGCTTTCCAAATTGCTCTAGACGGGCGAGACGCGCCGCTCACAGGGGCCGCGGTCGTACGACACCGACGTGAAAAGCGCGGGAGTGCCACGCTTACGGGCTGTGAGCGGTTCGCATCATCGACCGATACGCTTCGTCGAGCTTCCGCGCGAATCGCTCGGCATCGCTGAACCCGAACTCCCGCGCCATCGATCGCAGATGCTGTCGGTAGTGAGCCAGCCGCTCCGGTGCTCTTGCGAGCCCGGCGGCGACGTCGATGTACGCCTCCTTCGTCACGCCGACGAGCTCTGGACACCCGGCGGCGAGCAACAACGAGGCACCGTAGCGGCTGACGAATCGCGTGCCCTTCAGGGTCACGACCGGCACACCTTGCCAGATCGACTCCGCAATGGTGTTGCCGCCGCAATACGGCCAGGTGTCCAGGCTGATGTCGACTTCGTCGTACGAACGCAGGATCTCGAGGCGCGTCGCTCCGGCTGCCACCCGGACACGCTCCGCCGCGATGCCATGTCGGCGAAACCTGTCGATCATGAACTGCCGGTTGTCCCGAGGCGTGAGCTCCTGATTGCGCAGGTAGAGGCGCGAGTCTGGCACCCGGGCGAGCACACGCGCCCAGATCGCGATCAGGTCGTCATTGATTTTTCCGCCGCTGCCGAAGCACCCGAAGGTCACGAAGCCGTTGGTGCGGGATGGCGGCGGGGCCACCGGCGGCAGCTCCACCATGTCGTAGTTGAAGCAAAAGAAGCAACCGGGCAGGCGCCAGACCTTCTCGGTATAAGAACGCTCTTCGTCCACGGGCAGCGACACTTCGTCGGCCAGAATGTAGTCGACGTTCGGCACGCCGCTCGTTCCCAGGTGATTGATATATGTGATCTGGATCGGGGCGCAGCGCAGCGCCATGGCGCCGAATCGATGGAGCGGCGAAAAGCCGGTCATCTCCACGAAGATATCGATCCCGTCGGCTCGGACCAGTGCCGCAAACTGGTCGTCCGAGAGTCCGCCCGTCACCTTGACGAGGTCGAATGCGTCCCGGATATCGACGGCAACTTCAGTCGGCGAATAGCCGATGACGGTGAACTCGTGTCGGTCGTGCCGTTTGATGACGGCGCTCATCTGAAAGCGAATCGTGTCGCTGTCCATGAACGCGCAGTGATAGCCGATGCGGATCATCCGGTCACCCTGATCAGCGCGTCGTGGCAGGTTCGCGCTCGCGATCGCCGGTGCCATGACGTGCTTTGCGGCCCAGCGCTGCTGCATCGCCAGCGGATCGTTGGCGGTCGCCGCGGGGAGTCGGAGCACCGCTCGGCACGCCAGCAGGTCGCTCGACGAATCGTCGGCGCGCTCGCACATCTCCAACGCCTGCCGGATCTGTCCGCGCCGATAGTACAGCGTCGCGAAATCGTCGTAGACCGCCTTGGGGATGGGCGGCGCGACGATTGAGTGGATCGCCTCGTGGCGGGGGGCCTGGCGCTGTTTCTCCCATTCAGCCGGATCCAGATCCTTCAGCAACACCATCATCCGGTCGTACAACATCTCCATGTGGTCGAAGATCTTGTACGCCCGCGCGTGGTTGTAATAGAGATAGTACTGGTTGTAGATACACGCACTCTTGGTCGCAGGATGGTCGCCCGCGAATCCGCTCTCCGAGAACAGCCGTTCGATGATCCCGATCCGACTGTTCATGTTGACGTCGAAGATCTTCGGCGTATTGCTCAACTGCTCGGCGTGCACGGCGTATTTCGACAGCAACACCGGGAAGTACTTCACGTGGTGCTCTGTGCCGAGGCGACACCACACCTCGAACTCGAGCGCGTCGATCGACCATTCGTGATACGCGAGGCCGACGTCGACGAGCGCCTGACGGCGAAAGAACGAACCGGGCCAGAACGGGCAGTAACGCCCGAACAGGCCGTCGACCAGATCGAACTCGCCGGCGACGAATGTGCCCGCCACGTCACCGGCCGCATCGGTGATGTAGCCGTCGCACGTCGCGGCGCCGAGGCCCGGGTGTGCTCGAAGTATTTCGACAGCGGTCTTCACGGCGTCGGGGAGAAGTTCCTCGTCCGCAAGGCACGTGCCGATGATCTCGCCCTGGCACCGGTTCAAGACCTTCCAGAATGCTTCGTTGGGACCCGAGTCTCGCTCAGACACGATCTTGATCCGATCGTCCCGGTAGCCTTGCAGGATCTCGAGCGTTCCATCGGTGGAGGCGCCGTCCTGCACCACGAACTCGAGGTGGCGGTAAGACTGACCGAGGACGCTGTCGATGCTGCGGCGGATCGTGGGTGCGCAATTCTTGCAGAAGGAGAGGATTGACACCAGCGGCTGATCGGCAGGGTTCGACACGGTGGGCGGTCCGATGTTATACGCAAATCGGGCGCTCGCGATCCGGGAGCGTCGTCGCGTACTGTCTCAATTGCCTATCACCACCGAGCACACCGAGTGCGCTGAGCCGAAACCTTGGGCCTTGTCTCGGTGATCTCGGTGACCTCGGTGGTTGATCGTTGAAGCTGAGACACTACCAATCGTCGACCAACGATGTAGTATCCTGCCGGACATGCGAGCCTCCCCCGAAGGAAAGCCCGGATCGGCCCGACCAGTCGACGCGGCAGCAGTCATTCCGCGAACTATCCCGCCGAACCCGCTTCTACGAGTGGCCGCCTGACGAAGATGCCGGAGGAAGCCACTCGTACTTCGAGGACCGACACCGAACCGGCAATCAGCCTGCGCGCGGTGCTCGACCTGTTGCTCCAGGACATGCACAAAGCGGTCGACCCGGCGACGTTGTCGTGGGACCGCCCGATTTTCGTGTTGCGTTCGGCCAACATGGGACGGCTGCAGGCCCTGCTCGAGGAGATCGTCTTGCGCTGTCCCGCGCCGGCGCTCCACGTCATGAGCCATGCGCGCGACGAGGAAGCCCTGCGCCAGGCCGCCCCTTGCGCCTTGACGTTTCACGCCTACCCGACGGCTGGACGATACCGGCTCGAAGACGTTCCTGTTGCGGTGCTCGATCGCTTACGCGCCGTGCCGTTCGGGATCCTGTTTTATCTCGACACCGGACCGTACGACGACTTGTTCAACGAGGTCGAGCGGCTGCTCGGAGCGATCTCGTCAATCGACATCACTCGTTTCTGCAACGACGACACCTACGCCGGCTCGTCTCATCGTCGCCTGCGCCAGCGGGCCGAGGCGGCGTTTCTCGGCCTGATCGAGTGGTATCGGCCGATGCCGGGCACCGAGGCCTCCGATCGACCTATGCGCCAGGGGCCGCGTCTTTGAAGTAGTTCTGCTTCTGCAGGTATTCGTCCTGGTTCTCGACGAACCAGTCCCAGGTCGTTCGCAGACCCTCGGTCAGCGATGTCGTCGGCTGATAGCCGATCCACTCCCGGGCCCGGGAGACGTCCATGACGCGCCTGGGGAAGCCTCCAGGCCTGCTCACGTCGAACTGGTAGGTGAAGTCGAGAAACCCGCTGAGCGCGTCGACCAGCTCGCGGATTGTGACGCCGGCGCCGCTGCCGAGATTGACGTAGGAGCCTCGCGTGCCGTGGTGCAGCGCCAGGAGAATTCCCTCGGCGACGTCCCGGCTGTAGACGAAGTCGCGGATCGCGGTGCCGTCTCCCCAAATCATCACCGGACGCTCGCCACGGTGGATGCGCATCATGAGTGTCGGCACCACCATCGCATTCTCCGGATCGAAGTTGTCGCCTGGTCCATAGACATTGGACGGCCTCACCAGGGCGTAGCCAGTCAAGCCGTACTGCGCAACATAGGCGTGTACTTGCAGCTCCGCGACCCGCTTGGCCCACCCGGCGAAATCCATGGGCGCATCGGTGAAGGTGCCCGTCTCCGGGCTCTCCAGGAACAGCTCCGCGCTGGCGTAGGCGCCGATCGAGCTGGTGCAGACCAGTTGCTTCACGCCGCCTCTTCGCGCCGCTTCGAGCACGTTGGTGTTGAACATCAGCGTCGGCACGAAGTGACTGGCCAGCTGTGTCCGCGACACATCGATCGATCCCTTGACGCCGGCCAGATGGCAGACCATCTGGATGTCGCGCATCACCTCCCGGCAGAACGAGAACTCGGTCAGGTCGCCGTAGATGCACTCGACGCGCGAGTCGAGTGCAATCCGGTCGAGCGAGACGACGCGCACGCGCGCGCCCGCCGTGCAGAGCAGGTCCACGACCTGTCGGCCGATCAGGCCGGTGCCCCCGGTGACCAGCACCGTCCGGCCGTCGAACGCGCGTAGTACTTCGTCTGAAATCATTGGCCCTTCAATCGTTGCCGGTACCACGTCACCGTGTCCGCCAGGCCAGCGTCGAGCGCCACGCTGGGTTCGAAGCCGAGCAGACGTTGGGCCTTCGAGGTATCCACGGTGCGCACCGGAATGGCGGTGGGCTTCGAGGCGTCGAATACGACCCGGGCCTGGGTGTGGCCAGCGGCGCGCAGGATCGCATCGACCACCTCGCGAATGCGGACGGTGCGTCCGTAGCCGATATTCACCGGGTCGCAGACCGCATGATTGGCGAGCAGCAACAGGCTCCCGCGTATCAGATCGGTCACGTGGAGGAAATCGCGGACCTCGTCGCCGGTGCCCCAGACCTCGAACGGGTCTTCGTGCGCGACGGCCCGGCGAACGAGCGCCGGAATCACATGACTGGTCTTCGGGTCGAAGTTGTCCCATCGACCGTAGACCGCGGTGGGACGCACCAACGCGATGCCCATGGTGCTCTTGGCGGCCACGAATTCGCTCAGCCGCTCCAGGTATCGTCGCATCCAGCCGTAGCCGAAGTAGGAGGGATGGGTCGGGCCGCTCCACATCTCGTCCTCGCCGACCGGATGCCCGGTCACGGGATACCCCGTGCTGCTGCCAAAGACGAGAAATCGCTGGACGCCGCAGGTCCAGGCGGCTTCGAGCATCCGCACCGTCAACACCAGATTGGCGGCGATCGCCGACATCGGATTCGAGGCGGTCACGCCAGCCGCCGCCACCGCGCCGGCCGCATGGACGACATAGTCGGTGCCCTGGCACGCCCTGAGACAATCCTCCGGCCGCGAAAGATCCGCCGCGATCTGTTCGATGCGCGCGTCGCGGATGATCATCGGCCGGTGGTGAATCGACACGCGAACCTCGGCACCTGCGTCGAGCAGCGCCTCGACGAAGTGCGTGCCGACGAATCCGGCCCCGCCGGTCACGAGGACCCGTTTGCCGCCCAGCGCTTCCCGTAAGCTGACGTTCACCTGCACCTCGGATATCGACACGGCTGCACCAACGATCGGCATGTCTTCGTCATTTCCAAAGCGTAACCACGAAAGCACGAAGTGACGAAGGCGCCAGGTGCATTTGGCCCCGCCGCACCAGTAGAACAGGCCACTACAGTCGAATCCGTTCGTTCGCGGCGCCGGCAATGACGATCGTGTCGACCGGAGACAACGCCACCGCAGAGTACTTCGGCGTGCCGACATACGGGAAGAGCTGCCACACGAGGTTCTGGTCGGGGTTGTCGAACGCGTTGGCGTTCGGGTAGCGGTGGTGCAGCAACACCGGGTCGGGCGTCAGCGTGAACCAGCGCGCGAGATGGTCGTCCACCATCTGCGCGAGCTCCTGGTTGGCCGGGTGCCGGCTGAAGTTCTCGGAGAAAACCGGACCCTTTAACTGCTCGGCCGCCAACGACAGGTACATCTCGATCTGACGATCGCTCATTTCCTGGAACGACATCAGGTTGACGAAGAGCGCCATCTCTTGAAGCTCCTGGATTCGGTCGAACTTGAAGCTGGGCAGAAAGACAAAATCGTTCTCCGCACAGATGTCCTCCAGCGAGGCGTGGCTGGAATCGCTGCCGCCATCGATATGGAACCGCTTCCCCGGGTTGTTGACGATCAGAAATGCGGCGGACCAGTACAGCATTTCCGGCAGGTCGAAAATGAGATAGGTGCAGGGCCGTCCGAAGCAGGAGACGATCTGGTGGGCGAGCCCGCCGTAGCCTGCTCCCAACTCGACGATCACGGGTCGTTCGGCCATCCCGTCGAGCCAGCGGTAGACGCCGGTCCAATGGAGGTTGGACACACAACGTTGGTACCGGAGCAGGTCGTCGGTGATGAGCCGACCCTTATAACGAATGCCCACCATTTCCGTGACGGACGTGACGCTCGGTTCGCTGGCCCAGAATCGTTCGGGGATGTCGCACGTCAGGTCGTGGTACTGACGAATCATCGGATACGACAGCTTGTCCTCGTCGCTTTTGAAGGAATTGCTCTGGAAGTTCGCGAACCAGGCCACGCCGGTCATGAGGCTCGTGTGAATTCTGATGTTCTGGAGATGATGGTCGGAGAGGTCGAAGATGAAGTTGAAGGCGTCTCCCAGGTCCTTCCACATCGCCGACGGACGGAACACCGAATCGGCGGGAAGCGCATCGCGTTGCGCCTGCATCGCCGGCAAGGCGTCTCTCAAACGCTGAAGGGAGGCCGAGGTCTGAGTCATGGGAAGTATTCTCGGTCGTCGCGCCTTGCCATCCGGGCGCCGCGCTCCGGAATCCGCTCCTTGTTCAACCGATACAGGCCACTGGTGACGACAATCGATTCAACCCGCGGGGGCGGTCATGACGCCAGACGAACGGGCTCACCCGTCCATCGCCGGGCGAATTGCTCGCGCTCGCTCTGCGTGTAGAAATGCCGGCCGTGCCGGGTCGAGTAGATGCGAGTCACGACTTCCGGCGCCACGCGCAGCCGCTCGCGCACCGCGCGCGCGAGCGGCGCCGTGGGCTTGTCCTCCGATCGGTTGTGGAAGCCCAACGCGACATCGGTCAGACCGAGGAACTCGTGTAGCGCTGGGAGGATCGCGGTCGAGAAGTCTTCGTAACGAAGGATCAGGACATCAGCCTGGTCCGTCGAGATGATCTGATAACCCTGGTCGTGCGGAAACGGATAAGAGTACACGTCAACGTCAAGCGACGCGTGCATCTCGCGATCGAACCAACCCGCGGGATAGTCGAGGAGGAACCGTGTGACCGTGCCCGCCAGGCCGCCGCCAGTTTCTCCGAGAGCCCACCGCTCTGTCTGCGTCTTCAAGAACTCGAGCAGCAGCTCGATCCGACCAGCCTCCGTCGTCTCCGATCCCCACACCAACGCCCCACCGTAGCCTTCCACGTTCTGGAGAAAGCTCGAGATAACGACGGCCAGCGGATCGCGGACCGCAGTGACGACCGTCAGGCGCGACGGCGACGCCGCAAAGGTCTGGCCGACTTGTCGCATGTTGGCGATGGTCTGTTCAACGCTGCCGCGCCACGCGGGGTCCCAGCGATCGTCGCCCAACCACGATTCCATTTCCAACAGGAACGCCTCGACCAGATAGTGCGAATACATCAGCTGAGTCCCAGCGGGCAGCTTCTGACTCAGCAGGGACAACAGGCTATTCGACCCGACCTTGCCCATCTGGTAGAGGCACACCGGCCGCGCCAGACGCTGCTGCCACACCGTAGACCTCTGGCTCATCGAATCTCCGATGCGGGAACGAAGTGCCGCAAGAACGCGGTCATGCGTTTCAGGAAATCATCTCTGAGAACCACGAGCCCTCTCCCGCGGCGCTCCTCGGGACAAAGGAGAAGTCGTAGCCGTACGGGAAGTACACCCTCGGCAGGTTCAGCCGCTGCGCGAGGCGCCAGTCCCGCGGCGCGTTGGATGGAGGCCGAGCTCCGATGGAGCGGCCGTTGTGCAAAGCACTCAAGAGGATTGTCGGTGCCGACCGCGGCACAGATTGAATCGTGGAGATTCAGCGAGCCGGTGAGCCAAATCGATCCGGCGTAGCCCCACGAGGACACCAGGAAACATGCCGGGCCGGTGCTGGCGGTGATGTCCGTCGCGCTCGGATTGAAGAAAAAAAGCTGATGGCCAAACTGCGACGCAGCGTGCTTGGTTGGCATTCTTGCCAGCAGAATATCTCATGGGAGGAGCGCCAGCCGACGTGGAAGCCCACTTGACGAGCCTGATCAGCACACTGTCGAGAGTCGGGTTCTCCGACGAGATCCCAGAGCGTCGCGAATTCAAGGCCGATGGATGATCCATCACGAAGGAGTTTCGTCGAACGGATGCCGGATGAAGGTGTTCGGGCCGTCGATCACGGCCTGTCGAGAATGATCGACCAGTGGACTGTCTTCTCGGACCACCAGCGGCCGTTCCGTTGTCGCGGCCGGAGATAATCGCGGTCAGTAGCCTCTCGTTTTCCTGATTCGTTCTCGCTCCTGTTCGCTGACCAGCAAGATCGGTTCGGCAACCACACCGAGGACGCCCACCCGCGTCCGTGACGTCCCGTCCATATACCAAACCACCGTGGCCCCCGTCACCGAGTTGTGCCACAGGATGTCGGGCTGGCCGTCGCCGTCGAAGTCGCCCGTACCCGCAACCGCCCAGGTCGTGTCGACCTCGGCATCCAATTCGGCCACGCCAGTCCGCGTGACGCCGTCCATGTGCCAGACGCGGTTGGCGCCCGTGGCGACGTTACGCCAGAGGATGTCCGGCCGCCCGTCGCCGTTGAAGTCGGCGGTGCCCACGACGGTCCACTCCAGATCGTGTTCGGAGTCCACGGGGGCGACCCCCGTGCGCCTCGCGCCGTCCATATGCCAGACACGATTCGCTCCCGTGGCCACGTTGCGCCACAGGATGTCGGGTTTGCCGTCGCCGTTGAAGTCGGAGACGGCCACGATCGCCCATGCCGGATCGGTCTCCCCGTCCAGATCCGTGTGTCCCGTGCGATCGACGCCGTCCATATACCAGACGATATTTCTTCCCCATTCTGTGTGACGCCACAACAGATCGGGCTGGCCGTCGCCCTCGAAGTCGCCCGCGCCCACCAATTGCCAGCCCAGATTGCCCACCGACTCCACCATGCCCAATTCGGAGAGCGTGACGCCGTCCATGTACCAGATCACATTGGCGCCCGTCATCGTGCTGTGCCAAAGCACATCCGGTTTGCCGTCGCCGTTGAAGTCGGCGACCACGGCGCTGGTCCAGAACGTGATGGCCGCCGCACTGGTGATGCCGGTCCCAAACGCGTTGGTGAACACCGCGCGAAACTGATTGCCAAGGTCAGCGGTGGTCATCGTGTGGTCATAGGTCGGTGCGGTGGCGCCGGCGATATCGGACCACGACGATCCGCTATCGCGGCTCTCCTGCCACTGGACGGCAGGTGCTGGCCATCCCGTGGCGGCAGCCGCAAATCGGATTGTCCACCCGGGGATCCAGAACGTGCCGACCGGCTGTTCAGTAATGAGCGGCGGCGTCCTGTAGGTCAATCCGATGGATCGCCAGGCCGCGTCGATGCCGCCGGCGATTTGAGCAGCCGAGGCCGTGTCGCCGGCGAAGGCCAGCCACGTGTCCATCGGAACGCCGTCACCGCCCGCTTTCTTCATCGCTCGTTCGAACTGTTGTGCGAACGCTCCGCGGTTTGCAGCCGACCGGCTCCAGGCCGCGCTCAGCCGGGCGCGGAACGCATCAGCGCCGCCAGCGTGCTGGGGGAATGACATCGAGGCGAGGTCCACCTGCGAGATCCCCTCGCCGAGCAAGATGCCGGCTCCCGTGCCATTCAGCACGCGCCGCGGCCGGATCGCCTGCGCCCGCGCAACCAGCCAATTGCGAAACTGCACGAAGTCGGGGGTCGAGACGACCGTGGCGCCGTGTATGTCGGCCTCCTTGCACGTCGGGCGCTGATGCACTTCCATCCAGGCGGCGAAGGCCTGGGCGCGCGACTCGGCCGTGGCCGAACGGCCGGATGCATCCTCGTGGATCGTGCTCTTGCAGTAGTGCAGTCCGCCGGTGTACGAGAGGTCGGTGCCGACGAACACGATCGGGTCGCATCCCATCTGAAACGCCAGATCGAATGCCGACGTCACGACCGAGCCCCACGCCCGAAGCGTTCCCCGCTCGAAGCCGAGGGCGCGCAGCCACGGCCACGGATGGTGATTGCTGACCTGGAAGCCGAAGGCTCGACCGGTAAACTCGGGAAGGACGCCGGGGTCGACGCTTCCCTCGGTGACGAGCCACGAGCCGGCGCTGTCGGCGATGCCGACGAGATGCTTGCCGTTGCGCTCGCTCGGATCCACCGCGACGACCACGGGCGGCCGGATCCCGGCCGCGCGCAGCGGACGCAGCGTCGTATCGACGGCGACGATCAGCGCGCGGTCTTCGATCGCTCGCAGATGCTGCAGGTTGTCGTCGAGCGAGGGACCGGCCGCCACTACGATCGCCGGCACGCCGGGGAACAGGTCGACGAGGGAGGCGACGTCGCCTTCCGCCACCAGCCCGGGAAGGTTCTTCAGCGTGTTGAGGAGATAACGTCCAGCGAATTTCCTGCGGGCGTCGGCGTTCGCCTGCGCGCCTTTCAGGATGTGATCCGCGACGAGCCGGGCGCGCGCGGTCTCTTGCGGAAACTCGCGGCCGAGGACCGGGTGCGCCAGGATTTCGGTAGACGGTGTTCGAATATCGAGGAGCTTCCACGCGTCGGCCGCGCCGGGATACTCGGGCCCGAGCAACAAGGTCAGGCGACCGCTCAGCAACTCCTCGCGCCAGTCGCGCCGCGCCAGCATCGCCCGTGCCATCGACGGAAACGGTTCGATGGCGATGACCCTGGTTCCCGGCGCCCGTCGTTCGATGGCCTCGATCGCGTACCCAAGGCCGGGACAGATGACGACCACCACCGGCGTGACGCCCTTTGAGAGCGCGCTGTCGACGTAGCGGTCGGCCTCGGCGACCGGATCCCGTCCACTGTGCACGCGAACCCGGCGTCCATCCAGAGTCTGAACCGAAGCCGATAGGTGAGCCGCTGTCGAATCGACCTGGACGAAGCCGTCATCCGGCGACGACTCGATCGCCTGGCGCGTCTCGATCGACAGCACATCCAGATTGGCCCTGAGTGTGGCGGCAGGATCGGCTGGCATCGCAGCACATGCTACCTCGGTTGTTCCGAGGCGCAGACCGAACCGCAGTCGTCCGACCGGGTCGAAACGACCTATTGCGCTTTCCAACCGCGTGTCGTCGTTCGTCTGTGAACCATCGCGAGTCTATTGGAACCACAAAGCACACCAAGAGCACAGGACGCTACATCCGAACGGAGATAGACGAGCCACCTGCGTATTCCAATCTTGTCGAGTCGCGAGCGCTCGACCGCCAAAAAAACGGTCTAGCGGTTGCGCTCGGACAGCGCGCGTTCGATCAGATCGCAGATCACGTGCAGGAGCGTCCGGTGCACTTCCTGCACCCGCGCGGTCGATTGGGCAGGCACGTTGACGTGGATTTCGGACGCCCGGCCGACGTCGCCGCCGTCGCATCCGGTCAGCGCCACGGTGCGCAGTCCAAGCCGGCGCGCCGCGGTCAGTCCGGCCACGACGTTCGACGACATGCCGCTCGTGCTGATCGCCAGCGCTACGTCGCCGGCACGTCCGAGCGCCTCGATCTGTCGCGCGAAGATGCGCTCGTAGCCGAGATCGTTGCCGACGCTGGTCAGGATGCTGGTATCGGTCGTCAGCGCGATGGCTGCGATTGCGGCGCGGTCGCGCTGAAATCGGCCCACCAGCTCCGCCGCGACATGCTGGGCGTCGGCGGCGCTCCCACCGTTGCCGAACACGAGCAGCTTGCCGCCGGCCTCGAGCGCGCCAATTGTCACCGCCGCGGCGGACAGGATGGGCGTCGGATCCGCATGCCGCGCGCGTTCGTGCCACGCGATCGTGTCGGCCAGCGTCGCGTCGATCAACGCGGCCGCGGTGCGCTCGTCGTCAGTCAGGCTCATCCGCGCTCCGTGGCACGAGACGCCACATCCGCCCTTGCTCGAAGCCGGCGTCGTGACGATCCGCGAGCCGGCCCGCCCCGCGTTGACCATGCCTCGCCGCCGCCGCCGGCAGGCGATTATACCGAGGCCCTGCAGTCCCTGGTGAAAGTCTGGCGTCGTACTCGGAAAGGGCGAGGCTCCCCGCGGACAAGGCGCGACCCGCCTCCGCCAAGGCTACGGCGAGGTCTCGCGGTAGTTCGCGCCCTTCACGGTTGTGCCTCGAACGAAGGCGGACGACCGAGAATACCCGGGAGTATCAGCGCGAGGAGCAACGCAGCCCCCCGGGGATGCATCGCCCGCCGGATGCAGCCAGACTCTCACCGCCCCCTGCTATGCGGGTGATTCGGGCGCGTTCGGTGGCGTGAGTGTGCCGTAGATGTGGAGAGAGACCGCCTCGCAAATGCCCGCGGGCGTCATCGGTTTTTCGACGAACGCCTCGTGCGCCTCGAGCTCGTTCTCGGCTCCGAACAGCTCGTCGCAGCGTCCAGTCAGATAGAGCACCTTCAGCCCGGGCTGGAGGTTGCGGATGGCGGCCGCCAGCGCGCGACCGTTCATGTTCGGCATGTGCAGGTCGGTCAACAACAAGTCGATCGGCTGGCCCCGGGTGCCATAAATCTTCAACGCCTCCTCGCCGGACGTCGCGGTCAGAATCTCGCCGCCGATCGGCGCGAGCATTCGCGTCACGATTTTGACCACCGGTGGTTCGTCGTCGACCATGAGAATCGTCAGGCGCGAGTTCGTATCAGTCATCGAGTCGGCCTCCTTTCGACCGTCATCGAGAGTGTTCCGGGTCAGTTCTGCGTAAGAATGAGCTCCACGAATATCTCGTTGCCCTCACTCATCGTGAAGGGACAGAGGACGCGCCGCACATCGCTCACATACTTCGTGTAGAAGTCCGATCCAATCGTCACCGTCGGGATGGAGATGGCCCAACGGGAGCCCGTGGCCGCCATTTTGGTTCGAAACGTTCCCGCGATCATGTTGGTGATCTCGCCGATGGCATCCGGCATTTCGCCGTTGACGTCGGCCGCCGGAATGCCCAGCATGAGGCCGGTGATCGCCTGGGCCGTTGCCGTGGTGCTGTAGAAGGCCACGACACCGCTGCGCTCGCCGGCGAAGGCCACGGTGCCGACGACGTTCGAACGCGGCCGGAGCGCCTCGCCCTCGATCGGGGTCTGAGATCCCAGTGGTTGGAAGACCATCATCTCGAACACTTCCTGGGTCGACTCGATGAGGACGGACAGCATCTCTGTCGGAATCTGATTCATGATTAAGGCTCTCCGCTCGATGCGCAGCTCAGTGCGCGAGCATCGCTTCGATTTTGTGCTTGATCGTATCGGGCGTGAACGGCTTCACGACGTAGCTGTTGATGCCGGCCCGCAGTGCCTCGACGATGTCGTCTTTGGCCGCGTTGGTGGTGACCATCAGGACCGGCAGGTCCTTGGTGGCGGCGTTCGCCCGAATCGCCCGGATGAACTCGATGCCGCTCATTTCCGGCATGTTCCAATCCGTGATCACGATGTCCGCGCCGGACTCGGCGAGGCGCTCCATGCCTTCCCTGCCGTTGGCCGCCTCGGCGCAGTTCTGGTACCCGACTTTGTTCAGGGTGTTGATGATGATGCGCCGCATGGTGGTTGAATCGTCTACGACCAGAAATCGCATGGCTTTCTCCGCAAGGTTAGTCACAAGGTCCGGGCGGGTAATCGGCAGGACCCGACGCGAGTTGAATCCGCTGGTTCCATGACCGCTGGCGGGAGGCTTCGCGGCCCGGCCAGGAGTGCGAGACACGCCAGGGTTACTTGACCCCGATCTGCGCGACCCTCTACACTCCCCTGGCGGTCTTGCTGATGCCCTCCGACATCCATTTCCTGTCGTCGGCCGTGCGGCCCCCCTCATGAGCCTCGATTTTGAAGAGCTTCTCGAGGTAAACCGGCTGCGCATTGTCGCGCGGGTCGTATCGAACGCCGCCCACGACATCAACAACGCCCTGCAGGTGATTGGCGGCAGCGCCGAAATGCTCGGGCTCCGGTCGACGCTCGGGCCGACCGAGCAGCGCCGGGTGCAGGCGATTGCCTCGCAGGCGGAGCGCATTGCCGCGACGCTCGAGGGCCTCTCGTCGATTACGCGGTCCGATGGCGGCGGGCGCCAGATGGTGGACCTGATCCGCCTGGCGGACGACGCCGTCGCGCTGCGCGCTTTCTCGCTCAGCCGTGCCCGCATCACGGTCACGGTCGACCGTCCGAGCGGCGTGTCGTGCGTGGTCCCGGCCGATCGGCGCCGTCTCCTTCAGCTGTTCCTGAATCTACTCCTGAACGTCGAGGTAGCGCTGGCGGGCCGGCCAGACTCGGCGCTCCATATCCGGTTCGAGCGCTCGGATCGGGAGTGGAGCGTCCTGTTCGTCGACAGCGGGCCAGGACTCGGGGCGGACGAACGGGCCCGGCTGGCCGACGGGGCTACGCGGCCGGTGCTCGGCCCCGGCCTGTCAGGGTTCGGGTTGTGGCTCTCCGCGCGGATCGCCGAGCAACACGGTGGACATCTCGACGTCGACGATGCGGCGGTGGGTACGACGATGAGAATCCGGCTGCCAGCGAGCGTGTAACGCGCGGAGTGAACGTCGAGCCTGCAACGGACGCTGCTGGCGGCCCCGCTCGATCTCAGGCCGCGGCAATCGTTGCGCTCAATCGCTGCAGCTTGTCGATGAGCGTGGTGCGGCTGAGCTGAAGAAGCCGCGCGGCCTGCCGCTTGTTGCCGCCGGTCTTTTCCAGGCATCGCAGAATCAAATCCCGCTCGAGCTGCGACACCACCGAAACGAAATTGATCCCTTCGTCCGGGATCGTGATCTCGGAGCGCATCCCTAGCTGTCCGGTCTCGCGCAGCTCGGCCGGCAGCATGTCGACGCCGATTTCCGTCGACGTCCCGCTCATCGCCACCGCGTGCTCGATCGCGTTCTCGAACTGTCGGATGTTGCCGGGCCAGCTATAGTTCATGAGGGCGCGCATCGCATCCTGTCCGATGGTGCGCGGCGACAAGCCGTTCGTCTTGTACGACTGCCGGACGAAGTGCTGCGCCAGCATCGGGATGTCGTCGCGCCGCGTCCGCAAGGGGGGCAGCGTGATGGGCACCACGTTCAGCCGATAGAAGAGGTCTTCGCGAAACTTGCCTTCCTTGACCAGGGCTTTGAGGTCGACGTTGGACGCCGCGACGACTCGAATGTCGAACGCGACGGAACGGGAATCGCCCACGCGCTCCATCGTCCGCTCCTGAAGCGCCCGAAGCAGCTTGGCCTGGAGCGGGGCCGACATTTCCGCGACCTCGTCGATGAACAGCGTGCCGCGGTGCGCCAGCTCGAAGCGGCCCACCCTCGCGCTGACCGCGCCGGTGAACGCGCCCTTGACGTGGCCGAAAAGCTCGGCTTCGGCGAGCGACTCCGGAATCGCCGCCGCGTTGAAGGCGACAAACTGCTGATCGCGCCGCGGGCTGTGCGCGTGGATCGTGCGCGCGATGAGCTCCTTGCCCGTGCCGGTCTCGCCTTGAATGAGCACCGTGCTGTTCATCGGCGCCACCAGCCGGATTGTCTGGAAGATCTTCTGGAGCGGCTCGCTGTTCCCGATGATGTTGTCGAAGCTGAAACGCTCGTGGATTTGCGACCGCAGCGCTTCGTTCTCCTTTCGCAGCCGCTGTTGCTCGAAGGCGGCCTGCAGCACCCGCGCCATCTGGGCGAGCGGGAAGGGCTTGATCAGGAAATCGACGGCTCCGCGCTTGATGGCCTCGACGGCGTCGGAGACACCGCCAAAACCGGTGATCACGACCGCACGGATCTCCGGGTAGAGCGACAGCGCCTCGTTCAGCACGTCCATGCCGTTGGAGTCGGGCAGGCGCAAGTCGACGATCAACGCGTCGTAGGCGAAACCATGCAGCCGCTCGACGGCGTCCTTGCCGTTAGGCGTTTGGGCGACGGAAAACCCGTCGGCCTCAAGCGCGTCCGCCATCAGTGCCAGAGACTCCAGCTCGTCGTCGACGAGTAAGACCGTGGGTCGTGGCCGCTCCGCAGGAATTGTAGTGCGCTCGCTCATGGGGGCTGTTCCCTGTGTCGTGTTGTCGGACGATCCGCCGGGCTGGAGGAATGGCTCAGCTTCGGACGATATCGCTTGTCCGATGGGACGTCAATTTGAAACTTGCGCTTTCTGCAGAGAATCTCAAGGTTCGGTGGGTTCTGTCGATTACCTGACACGAAGGGCGAACCGAGGTTCGATTAAGCAAGCGTTATGCCTGAGAGTTGTAACAAGAGTCGTGGGCGGTTAGGTTCGGAAGTACTCGTCGTTGATGACGAGATCGGAATCCGCGAACTGCTCGCCGATCACCTGCTCGCTCAAGGCCTGGTGGTGACGACACTGTCCGACGGTCGAGCCGCCGTCGCCGCCCTGGAGCATTCCAACGGCCGCTTCGGTCTGGTGCTCACCGACATCAACATGCCTGGCGCGGACGGGTTCGACGTGTTGCGCGCGGCCCGTCAAGCCAACGCCGGTACCAAGGTCGTCATGCTCACCGGGTACGGCTCTCTCGACTCCGCAAAGAAAGCGTTCAGTCTCGGCGCGCACGAGTACATCCGGAAGCCCTTCAAGCTGGGGACACTCGACGGCATCGTCCAGGAGTTCACCGGGCGCCTCAAGTCCGAGCCGGCCGGCACCATGGAAAGGGCCGCTGGTTCACTTTGTCCGTGTAGTACATAGTCAGTCTGCTCGTCAGTCCGCTCACCGGCCGCGTCTTCGTGATGCCGGAAACCGTCACCATGTCGTCATGCCGACATGGATGGGGTCTCCGCAGCCGCATCCCACCTTCCGCATCCCTCGCGCAGCAGCCTACCTCGGCCGGGCACCATTCTTGCTCGGCTGTCCAGCAAGCAGTCAGTCAACCTCCAGCGTCGAGTGGATGGTCAGGGTGAATTCGGACAGGAGAGATATGAACGACATCATCACGGATCGTTCGATTATGAGCGCTCTCGGCCGTCAGTTGACGGTCGCGGTGGCCAAGCAGTCAGTGGCGGCGAGCAACCTGGCCAATCTCGACACCCCGAATTACCGCACCCGCGACGTGTCGTTCGATGAGGCGCTCAACCAGGTGCTGCCTGGCGGCGAGAAGCTGGCAGTGACTCAGCGAGGCCATCTCACCGGACAGCCTGCCGTGCCATCGGGTGAGCTCGAAGACGCCGAGGGATTGGCGACGCGCCGCGACGGCAACAACGTCCAGCTCGATCGCGAGCTGTTGCACATGACCCGCGCCGCGGGCGACTTCACGGCCGCGCAGACCGCGCTGTCGGCGAAGTTCAGACTGGTCCGCTACGCGATCAACGAAAGCAAATAACGATGTCCACATTACATGCCGCGATGAGCGCCAGCGCCAGCGCGCTGACCGCGGAGCGCTCGCGAATCGAAGTCGCCGTCTCGAACATGGCCAACGCCGAGTCGACGCGCGGCGTGAACGGGCAGCCGTATCGTCGCCGCGACGTCGTGCTGGCGTCCAACCCGGTCGAGAGCTTCGACGACGCCATGGGACGGACCGGCGCCGTCGGCGTCAAAGTCGCCGACATCGTCGAAGATCGGGCGCCGTTCGCCCGCCGATACGATCCCGCCCATCCCGATGCGGATGCAGAAGGCTTCGTGTCGATGCCCAACGTCGATGTGCCCGGGCAGATGGTCGACATGCTGTCCGCGACCAGAGCCTATCAGGCGAACCTGACGGCCATCGGCCTCATCAAGGATCTGATCTCCCGCGCCATGGAACTGGGGAAGTAAGCGATGGCCGTTCAATTCGATTCAGCCCCGGTCTCTCTCGCTAAAGGCGGCAGCCTCCCCAAAGCGGTCGCCCCGTCCAGCGGCGCGCCAGGCTTTGGCGACGCGCTCCAGGCGATTCTTGCATCGGTGGACAATACCGCCGGCGAAGCGAACACGGCGGTTACCGGGATGCTCGACGGCACCGGCGACGTCCACGACGCGATGCTCGCGTTGCAGCGCGCGCAAACGACGCTCGAACTCACCATTCAAGTGCGGAACAAGCTCGTCTCGGCGTATCAGGACATCATGCGGATGCCCATCTAAGTCGCTTTTCTTCATTGCTGCCAAGAGCCTGCTGTGAATTTTCAACCACTGATCGATCGCTTACGGACTGCCGCCGCCGCCTTGAATGGGGCGCAAATCGCCTCGCTGGCGGCCGTCTTCATTGTCGTTGTCGGGCTGGTCGTCGGCTCGGCCTACTGGGTCAATACTCCCACTTACGGCGTGCTCTTCGCCGACATGGACCCCGAGGCCGCCAATAGCGTGGTCACCCGGCTCAAAACGCAGAAGGTGCAATACATCCTGGACGACGGGGGTAAAACGATCCGGGTGCCGGTCGGGCGCCTCGACGAACTGCGCCTCGAGGCTGCGGCGCAGGGTATGCCGGCATCGGGACGCATCGGTTTCGAGATTTTCGACCGGACGTCGTTCGGGGTGACCGACTTCCTCGAGCACGTGAACTACCGCCGGGCGCTCGAGGGCGAGCTGGCGCGCACGATTGGCACCATTGCGGAAGTCTCGAGCGCGCGAGTCCATATCGCGATGGCGCGCCCGTCGTTGTTTGCCTCTCAGGATCAGGCGGCGACCGCGTCGGTCGTCCTCAAGCTGCGCGGCAACAAGCCGCTGTCCTCGACGACGGCCGCATCCATCACCGGATTGATTGCGGCCGGCGTGGAAGGGCTCCGCCCCGAAGGGGTGGTCATCATCGACAACTTCGGACGGCCGCTGACCCGATCCACCGACGGCCGCGAGGAGTCGAACGGCATGTTCCAGGCCGAGCGTCAACAGCGCATCGAGCGTGATCTCTCGGCGCGCGTGGTTTCGCTGCTCGAGCCGATTGTCGGTCCCGCGCACGTCCGCGTGAACATCAGCGCCAAGCTGAACACCGACACCCAGGAAGAGACGGTGGAGCGCTTCGATCCGACGCCGGTCATCCGCAGTCATGAGAGCGTGGTCCAGGGCGGCGCCGCCGCTGGGACGGCGCAGGGGTTGGCGGGCGTTCGCGCGAACCTGCCGCCGCCGGTTGCGCCCAATTCGGCGGCCACCCCCCCGGTTCAGGCCGCGGCCCCTGCGCCGGCGTTGGCCCAGGCGACACACACGCAGGAGCGAACCAACTACGAGGTCGGCAAGGTCACGACCCATCGCATTCAGCCGCAGGGACAGATTGCCAAGCTCTCGGTCGCGGTGCTGCTCGACGACGAGCGCACTGGCGGACAGACCGGCAAGGGCAAGCCCAGGTCGGCGGCTGAGATCGAGAAGATCCACGGCGTCGTCGCCGCAGCGGTCGGCTTCGACGAAGAGCGAGGCGATCGACTCACCGTCGAGAACATCGCATTCGAGGAACCGGTCGTCGAGGAGTCCGTGAAGTTGCCCTGGTGGCGCCGCTTCTCGCCCATGATGTTCGACGGCGCCCGGATCGTGGCGGTCCTGCTGGTCGCCTTGTTGGTGGTGTTCGGTGTGGTCCGCCCGACGGTGCGACGGACGTTGGGTGCCGCGGTGGTCGAGAGCCAGCGGGCGATCGCGGCGCCGCAGGGACCGCGGACGATCGCCGACGCACAGGGCGAGTTGGAGGCGGCGCTCGACGACGATGAGCCGTTGGTGCGCCGTGCGCCCGGGCTGACGCGTCGTGTGGTCAAGCAGACGCAGGCCGAGCCGGAGAACGCCGCGCGCCTGATCCAAAAATGGCTGACCGAGGAGACTCGATAATGGCTGTCATGACGGCGTTGTCGGGAACGCGCAAGGCCGCCATCCTGGTCATGGCGCTTGGTGAAGAAGCGTCCGGCGAGATATTCAAACACCTCCATGAAGACGAGGTCGAGAAAATCGCCAAGGAGGTCGCTGCTCTCGGCCAGGTCAACTCGGAGGCAGGCGAGCGGGTGCTCGAGGAGTTCGATCAGCTGAGCCGCGCCGCGAACTACGTCACGCGCGGCGGCGTGGACTACGCGCGCCGGCTGCTGCAACGTTCGTTCGGCAAGGAAGACGCGTCACGCATTCTCGACCGTGTCGTGAAATCGTTCAAGACGACCGCGGGCTTTGCGACGCTGGAGAAGACCGACCCCCAGCAGCTGTCGAAGTTCATTCTGGCCGAGCATCCGCAGACGATTGCCTTGATTCTCGCGCACCTCAACGCCGGCAACGCCGCCCAACTCGTCTCGCTGCTGCCCGACGCGCTGCGCGCCGACGTGCTCGCGCGGATGGCGAATCTGGACGAGATCTCGCCGGAAGTCATCACCCGCATTTCCGCGGTCATCGAGCAACGGCTCAAGACGGTTGGCGGACTCAGCCGCGAGCAGCACGGCGGCATCCGCGCGGTCGCCGAGCTATGCAACCGGCTCGATCGCTCCGTCAGCCAGTCGGTGCTCGAAACGATCGAGGCCGGCTCACCGGAACTGGCCGTGTCGATCCGCAACCTGATGTTCGTCTTCGACGACCTGCAGCACGTCGAGGACAACGGCCTGCGCGAGATCATCCAGCGTGTCGACAAGAAAGCTCTGGCCATCGCCCTCAAGGGCGCCAGCGAGGACATTCGTGCACGGTTCCTGGCGAACATGTCGAAACGCGCCGCCGAGATGCTGAAGGAAGAGATCGACGCGATGGGCGCCGTCCGGATGCGCGAGGTCGAGAAGGCGCAACACGAAGTGGTGGCGATTACCCGGAAGCTCGAAGAGGAAGGCTTGATTGTCACCGGCGCTGCCGCAGGGGAGGCCTATGTCGTCTAGAGCAAGACTGGTACAGGATGAAGTCAGTCCCTACGACTGGCGGGCGGGCTTCGCGGCGCTGCCGCCGGCGCCGGTAACCTTCGAGACGGTCGACGTCTACGAGGAGCCGTCGACGACACACGGCGCCACGCTGGTCGACGAGCGTCGTCTCGCCGAGATCGAGCGCGACGCCTTCGCCAAGGGTTACCAGCAGGGTGAGCGTGCCGGCGCCGAGGCGGCCGGTGCGCAGGCCCGCGGGCTGCTCGGGCGTCTCGCCGGAGCCATCGACGAGGTGTCGTCGACTCGACAGGCGATGATCCGCCGGACCGAGCAGCAAGTTGTGGAGCTCGCGATGGCCATTGCCAAACAGATGCTCCAACGGGAGCTGAACGTCGATCGGGGATTGCTCCTCGGGATGGCCCGTGTGGCGCTCGACCGGCTGGGGGATCACGAAGTCGCGACGGTTCGCCTTCATCCCGATGATTACGCCATCGTCGATCGGTCGCCCGATCGGGCCTCGGCGGGCGACCAGTTGACGGTGGTCGCCGATTCGTCCGTCGAGCGCGGCGGGTGCCTCGTGCAATGTGATGCCGGCCTGATGAAGGTCGGTCTCGAGAGCCAGTTCGCCGAGCTCGCCCGCACGTTGCTCGGTGGTGACGTCGCCGATACCGATCGCACGGAGGCACGCCATGGCACCGCGGCCGCCGCATAACGGCATCCCCCTCGACACGTACCTCAAAGCGCTTCAGCGCGCCGACCTGACGCCACTCTCCGGCCGCGTTGTCCGTGTCGTCGGACTCCTGATTGAGTCGGTCGGCCCGAGGGCGCGAGTCGGCGAGGTGTGCGAGATCTTCAGCGCGTCGGGAGAGCCGCCGCTGGTGGTCGAAGTCGTCGGATTTCGCGAAGGGTATTTACAGTCGGTGCCGCTCGGCGTGACGGCAGGCATTCGACCGGGCGACCGCATCGTGTCGCGCGGATCGCTGGCATTGGTGGCGGCCGGCGATGCTGTGCTGGGCCGCGTGATCGATCCATTCGGCCGGCCGCTCGACGACCTCGGCCCGATCCAGACCGCCGTCACCACGCCGCTGCAGCGCGCACCCGTCAACCCGCTCGCCCGCGAGCCGATCTTCGCGCCGATTGAAACCGGCGTTCGCGTCATCGACACGATGCTGACCTGCGGCCGTGGCCAGCGCGTCGGGCTGTTCGGCGGCAGCGGCGTCGGCAAGAGCACGCTGCTCGGCATGATGGCGCGCGGCACGTCGGCCGACGTCGTCGTGATGGCGCTGGTCGGCGAGCGCGGCCGTGAAGTCCGTTCGTTTCTCGATCACGATCTCGGCGCCGAGGGTCTGGCCCGCTCCGTCGTGGTCGTGTCGACCTCAGACAGCCCGCCGCTGATGCGGATGCGCGCGGCCTATGCGGCCACTGCGATCGCCGAGCATTTTCGCGACCAGGGGAAGAGCGTGCTCCTGATGATGGACTCGGTCACACGATTTGCGATGGCGCAGCGCGAAGTCGGCCTGGCCGCCGGCGAGCCGCCGACCGCCAAAGGCTATCCGCCATCGGTGTTCGCGCTGCTGCCGTCGCTGCTCGAGCGCGCGGGCAACGTGCGCGGACACGGCAGCATTACCGCGCTGTACACCGTGCTGGTCGATGGCGACGATACCAACGAGCCGATTGCCGACGCGGTACGCTCGATTCTCGACGGCCACATCGTCCTGTCGCGCGATCTCGCGCAGCGCAATCACTATCCCGCCATCGACGTGCTCCAGAGCATCAGCCGGACCATGCCCGATGTGACGACCGCCGATCATCGCCTGAAGGCGGGGCAGGTGCGCGATTGGTTGTCGACCATCCGCGACACCGAAGATCTCGTCACCGTCGGCGCGTACGTGCGAGGAGCAAATCCCCGCGTCGACGCCGCGCTCGACCGGCGCGAGGCACTGCAGGCGTTCCTGTGTCAGCCGGCCGACACGTTGTGCGGCTTTACCGACGCGTTGTCGGCGCTTGACACGCTGTAACCGCGAGCCCCGTCATGAAACGATTCCAATTCCGCGCCGCCAGAGTGCTCGATCTACGGCGACGCGAGCACGAGGCTGCGCTGGGGCAACTGTCCCGTATTCAACAATTGCGAGACAGTGCGGCGGTGGCGCTGTCCAACGCCGCGCGCGCCGTCGACCGCGCGCACCTCGCCTATCGAGACCGGCTCGTCGAAGGTGGCGAAGCCGCGACGTTCGAACGGCATCGAAATTGGATCACTGGTCAGAGTGCTGGTGCTGAAAGCTGTCGTCGCCAACTGGCCGAGCGACAGCTTGAGGTTGAGCGTGCGACGGCGGATGTCCGCCGCACGCACCGGCAAGTCCTGGTGATCGAGAAGCTCCGCGATCGAGCCTGGCAGGATTATCAAGACGAGAGCCGGCGGCTCGACGCCATCGCGATGGATCAGCTCGCCGTTACGCAGTTCGCGCGACGGATGTGAGGAAAAAGAAATGGCAATCAGCCCGACGACCGCGACCGACCCGATCAGCGCCGCACTGAATTCGTCGAACACGACCGGACCGAAGTCCGCGACCCTCGGCAAGGACGTGTTCATGCAGCTGCTCATCACCAAGATGCAGAACCAGGATCCGACCCAGCCCCAGGACGATTCCGCACTGCTGGCGCAGCTGGCGCAATTCAGCACGCTCGAGCAGATGCAGCAGATGAACACGACGCTCACCAACATTTCCGACTTCTTCAGTCAGGCGAAGGCTGCGACGGAGCTGGCCGCATCGTCCGCAGCAACAACCAAGTCGTAGGGCGCAGTCTCGAGCTTTTGAAACACGAAAAGGTGAACTGAATATGTCTTTTACCACCAGCCTCTCCGGTTTGAGCGCCAACCAGCAGAAACTCGACGTCATCGGGAACAACCTCGCGAACATCAACACGATTGCGTTCAAGGAGAGCGACGTTACCTTCTCGGATCTGGTCAGCCAGTCGGTCGGCGGCTCGAGTGTCAATCCCATGCAGATCGGCCTCGGCGTGACGACCGGATCGATCACGCCGAACTTCCGGCAGGGCGGCATCGAGAACACCGGCGTGCCGACCAACGTCGCGATCCAGGGGAGCGGATTTTTCGTGATCGGCGCCGCTGATAATCGGTCCTACACGCGCGCCGGCGATTTCTCGCAGGATGCGGACGGCACGCTCATCACCTCGGACGGGCAACCGGTGCAGGGCTTCACCGCGGTCAATCCAGCGACCGGCGGGATCATCACCACCGGCCAGCCGACCAACATCGTGGTCCCGCCCGGCGTGTTGCGCGCCCCGAAGGCGACGACGCAGTTCGGCGCCGCCTCGAACCTCGACGCGAACGCCGCGGTCGGCGCGACCTTCACGGTATCGCCGCAAATCTTCGACTCGCTCGGGACCGCGCACGTCGTGACCGTGACTTACACGAAGACTGCGGGCGGATGGGACTACTCGGCCGCCGTGCCGGCTGCGGACGTCGTTGGATCGCCTGCTGCGCCCGTGGTGCTCAAAGCCGGAACGCTGACCTTTACCGCGGCCGGCCTGCTCAACCAGGTCGACGGTGCGGCCGCGGCCGATGTGGCCGTTCCCGCCCCCGCCGCCGGTTGGAAGGACGGCGCGGCGGCGACCGCCATGACGTGGGACCTCATCGATGCCAACGGTGCGGCGAGCCTCACCGGGTTCTCTGCGCCGTCGCAGACCTCTTCGCTCACGCAGAACGGCGCCGCCGCGGGTTCCGTCAGCGGCATCAGCATCGATTCGGATGGTCAAATTGTCGCCACGATTGGCGCCGGCCAGACCGTCATCCTCGGTCAGCTCGCGCTCGCGAACTTCAACAATCCCGGGGGATTGATGAAGCTCGGCTCGAACGCTTACGGCGAGAGCGCGGCGGCCGGCATCGCGAACGTCGGAGTGGCCGGGACCGGCGGACGAGGCACGCTCATCGGCAGTTCGCTCGAGCAGTCGAACGTCGACATGGCGAAAGAGTTCACCCAGATGATTCTCGCCCAACGCGGATACCAGGCGAACTCGAAGAGCATCACGACCGCCGACCAGCTGCTCCAGGAAACGCTCAATCTCAAGCAGTAAAACAGGCCTGACCCGTGACTATCAACCCCACCAATATTCCGCCAGCCGCGTTGCCGCCATCCGTGAAGGGTGGTGGCAACGCACCTTCCAGACGTCCGGCCTCCGGCGATCCGTTCGCGAGCGTGATCGCGCAGATCTCGGGCGCCGACGAGGCGGGTGTGGTCGGGAACACGTCCAGGCGCACCGTCTCACTCGCGAGCCGAAAGCGCGGGACGGAGGCTTTGGAAGATGCCGGCGGGAGCTCCGTGCCGTCGACACGCGATGCCGGCGATCCGACGATCATCAACGTTGCCGTGCCGGCCTGGTTGTGGACCGTCCAGGATCAGCCGAGGAGCCTTGGGCTTGGGCCGGCCGCGCAGTCACAAACCGCTGGCGGTTCCGGCGCCGCGGCCGACACACTCGAATCCACCGGATCGAGCGACGCGCCCCGGATGGGGCCGGTCGCTGACCTCTTTCCAGGAATGGCAGCCGTGCCGCTTGCCGGAGCGGCCAGCCAGGATGGCGCGGCTGCCGTTCAAACAGATCACGCCGACCAATTGAGCGCATCGACGATCGCCGCGCCGGTCGGTGGACAGTCCACGCCCGCGCTTCCGGCCGGCGTCCCGCCAGGATTGGGGGCCGGTGCTGCGCCGCCGACAGACTCCTCACTTGCGCCGACCGACCGGTTCGCCGGGCCCGCCGTTCAAACAGATACGACGGATCCGCAGAACGTTTCATCCGCGTCAACCGATCAACCAGGGTCGACACAGTCGAGGATCGCGCCGCGCCGTGTCGGCCGCGTGCCCGCCGCGTACGCCGATGCGGCCCTCGCCCCGGGACTGCGTCCTGCCGGTCAGTCCGCGAACGGCGTCGCGGCCACGACCACGTTCTCTTCGAACTCGCAGGCCGGATCCAGTCGAATCACCGACAACCTGCGTGCTTCGACCGATCGCGCCGCGGGTTCACCGACCGTCCTGGCCGATGGCCAGTCCGGGTTGGCGGCAGCGTTGTTGGCCGGCCGCGCACAAACCGGAACAGCGCAGAACCCGGCCGATCAGGATTCCGCACACTCCTCCCCCAACTCCAGAGGACGCGCCGAAGACATCCAGGCGCTGGTGGCGCAGGCGCTCGACGCGCCCGTGGCACCGGCGTTCGACGCCGCCGTCGTGGGCGCCGTCGTTCAAACCGATCACGCTTTCTTGCAGACCGGGCAGGCGGCTGAGCACGTGTCAAGTCTGGATCGAACCAGTGCTGCCTCCGCGGCGACGCTCCTGTCGGGCATCGCCGATCGGAGCGCGGCCATTGACGAGGTGAGTCTGCATCGGCAGATGGTGCAGGCCATTCAGCTGCAATCGCGAAACGGTGTCGGCGACGCACGCATCACGCTGCAGCCGGAGTATCTCGGCGAGGTGACCATCGCGCTGAGAGTCGAGGACGGCGGCGTCACCGCCCATGTCAGCGCCGCTTCGGCCGAGGTGCGGGCTTGGTTGGGCGCTAACGAATCGCTGCTGCGCCATGGACTCTCCGAACAAGGGCTCACCCTCGATCGTCTGATCGTGTCCGACGAACCGGCGGAGCCATCGCGAGACTCGAAGGGCGGCAACGCCCGCCAGCAACAGTCCCAACAGGACCAGGAACCGCGACCGCGTCCGCGGCGCGACACGAGCACCTTCGAGATCACACTCTAGTGAACGCATGAATTCATCAACAGGAAAATGACGTGGGTGACGTGGCCGTCCCGAGAGAAGCTTGACGATTTCCTTGGTGTTTACCAGACGACACGACAGACATGATTCCTGCGGTCGATTGCCGTCTCCTCGTGGGGCGAGTCTCGGACCCCGGGCAACCAAGGCGCGCGGTCCCGTCTGGCGCCTCGTCACTCAATCGCCTTGTGGCGCCGCTTCGCTACTCACCCATCGCAACGTCAAGGAATGAGGCCGACAGTATGAGCATGGCGAACTGGACTATCGGCAAACGCATGATCTTCGGGTTCTCCGCCGTAGTGGCTGTCGCGATAGGCCTCGGCGGCTTTGCCTATACGCGGCTCGCGGTGATCGAAAAGAGCGCGGAAGACATTACCGGCGATGCGCTCCCCGGTGTCCAGGCTATTCTGCAGCTGGCGACGAACGCGGAAACCAACCGCGCGCTCACCACGCAGCATATTCTGGCCGACCAGGCAGCCGAGAAGGCGGCGCTTGATCAGAAGGTCAACGAGCTGACCGAGCAAGCCACCCAGATCCTCAAGACCTACGAGCCGACGATTCACGATCCCAGGGCCCGCGAGCTGTTCGACGCGATTCAAAAGGAGCGCGGGATCATGCGCGAGGCTCGCGAGGCGTCGTTGATTCTCAGCCGAGCGAACCAGCGAAGCGATGCAGAAGCGATGCTGAGCAGCCGTTTTCTGCCCTCGCTGGAGAAGTACGTGGCGGCCGTCGACGCCGAGGTCAAGTTGAACGCGTCCAATGCCGACGTGTTCAGCAAGAACATCACGGCTGCCGTTGACGCCGGCCAATTGGGGATCGTGATCGGTCTCCTCCTGGCCATTGCGGTGAGTGGTGGGCTCGCGGCGCTGATCATCAGCTCCACCGGAAAAGCCCTGCGGTTGTCACTCTCCGAGTTGAGCGAGGGAGCCACACAAGTCGTGTCGGCCGCGGGGCAGGTCTCGAGCTCGGCGCAGTCGCTGTCGCAGGGGGCGACCGAGCAGGCGGCGTCGCTCGAGGAGACGTCGGCGTCGATGGAAGAGATGGCGTCGATGACGCGCAAGAACGCGGAGAACGCGACGCAGGCGGCGGCGCTGGTCACCAACGTGACGCGGCAGGTGACCGATTCGAACGCGGCGCTGGGCCAGATGGTCGGCTCGATGGCGGCGATCAAGGAATCGAGCAGCAAGGTGGCGAAGATCATCAAGACGATCGACGAGATTGCGTTCCAGACCAACATTCTGGCGCTGAACGCGGCCGTGGAAGCCGCGCGCGCCGGCGAGGCGGGGATGGGGTTCGCGGTGGTGGCCGACGAAGTGCGCAACCTGGCGCAGCGCTCGGCGCAGGCGGCGAAGGACACCGCAGGACTGATTGAAGAGTCGATTCTAAGGTCGCAGGAGGGCGCGGGGAACGTCGCGGAAGTCGCGACCGCCATCGGGGCGATCACCGACAGCGTGGCGAAGGTCAGGGGGATCGTCGACGAGGTGCGCGAGGCGAGCCAGCAGCAGACGCAGGGCATCGATCAGGTGGCGCAGGCGATTGCGCAGATGGAGAAAGTGACGCAGACAACTGCGGCGACGGCGGAAGAGAGCGCAGCGGCGAGCGAGGAGCTGAACGCGCAAGCCGAGACGGCGATGGCCGTGGTCCGGCGCCTCGAAACCCTCGTCGGCGGGCAGGCGAGCGCGGCACCAGCGAAGGTGGCGGCGCGGCGGGCGCCGCGTTCGGCGCTCGCCAAGGTCGTGAAGATGACGGCCAGGCCTCGCAGCGCCGAAGAAGAGTTGCCGCTCGGCGATACTGGCACATACGGGCGGTTCTAATCAGTGGCCAACCAACCCGAGCCCTCGTCTCGAGAGGTCATCGACTCGGCGCTGAATCGCCTCCTGTGCGATCTCGCGCTCGGCGATGGCGGGAAGCTGGACGTCGCGAACCGAAGCTCTGATCTGGTCACGCTGGTGGTCGGCCTGGGGTCGCCAGCGTTGGACTCGCTGATTGGCGATGTCGCCATCGCCAACAACGCTGGTGATCTCGAACGAGCCCTGGTGGCATTTTCCGAGGCGTGGAACGTGTGGACGCCTGACGGCGACCGGGCGCCCGGACCGGCCGCTCCGCCGGCTCCGGCCGCTCGTAAAGAAGCCGCAGCGTCGGTGCCGACACCCGCAGCGGAGACCTCGAACGCTCAGTCGCGCGTGGACGAAGACGTCGCGGCGCTGCGGGGCGACCCCGAGCTGGCGGCGATGTTCGTCGGCGAGGCGCTCGATCACCTGAGCTCCATCGAGACGTGCGTTCTTCAGCTCGAGGCGGCGCCCGGCGACACCAAGCTGCTGAACGATATCTTCCGGCCCTTTCACACGGTCAAGGGCAATGCCGGCGCGCTGGGCGTGACCAGGGTGCAGGAGCTTGCCCACAAGGTCGAGAACCTCCTCGATTTGTGCCGCTCCGGACGCCACACCCTCGGCCCCGCCGAGACCGATGCGGTCCTCGAAGCGGTGGACGTGCTGACGGCGCTGATCAATGACATTCAGGGTCGGCTGAACGGCCGGCCCGGCACGGATTTGGAGCCCAGGCGGCGCGTGCTGATGGACGTGGTGGACGGGCTGGTCAACGGGACCGGCGCGGTCGCTCGGGCCGTCGACACACCGGTCCCCCCTGCTGTCGTCGACAAAGCGGTCGGCACCGTGGCTCGCAACGCGGCGGAGGCGCAAGCCGAGCCGTGGACGCGGGAATCCGCGTCCGCCGTGGAACCGGCGCCGTCGAGCGACTCCGCGCCGAAGCCCACTCCATCCCGTCGCGCGGACGATATCGCCGGCCAGGTCTCGGTGAAGGTCGACACCCGCAAGCTCGACAACCTCGTGGACATGGTGGGAGAGCTGGTCATTGCGCAAGCGATCCTGCAAGAGGATCCGGCGCTCCTCAAAGCCGCAGACGAGCGACTGACCAGGAATCTGGCGCAGCTCAAGCGGATCACCAGCGATCTACAGAAGAACGCAATGTCGATGCGCATGGTGCCCATCCGCCAGACGTTCCAGAAGATGGCACGGCTGGTCCGCGACCTTTCGAAAAAGTCTGGCAAGTCGGTCGATCTCGTACTGTCCGGGGAGGACACGGAGCTCGACCGGCGCGTCGTCGAGGACATCAACGACCCGCTGATGCACATGGTGCGCAACAGCGTCGACCACGGGATCGAGGACGCGGAGCGCCGCGCCAAGTCGGGAAAGCGGCCAGAGGGACGGCTGGCGCTCAGCGCCTACCATCAGGGCGGCAACATCGTCATCGCCATCGAGGATGACGGCGCGGGCCTCAATTCCGAGCGGATCCTCGCGAAAGCGGTGAGCCAGGGACTGGTCCGACCGAACGACACGTTGACCCCCTCTGAAATCCATCAACTGATCTTCCGGCCCGGCTTCTCGACCGCCGAGAAGATCACCGAGATCTCCGGCCGCGGCGTCGGCATGGACGTCGTCCGCCGGAACATCGACGCGTTGCGCGGGCGCATCGAAATTCAGAGCACGATCGGTCGGGGCACCACCTTTCTGATCAAGTTGCCCCTGACGCTCGCGATTCTGGACGGTCTGCTGCTCGGGGTCGGCACCGAGCGCTTCGTGATGCCGACCTTCGGAGTCCGGGAATCCCTGCGTCCGGTGCCCGAACAGATCCACACGGTGCAGGGACGTCCCTGCATGCTGCAGGTCAGGGACAAGCTCGTCCCGCTGGTGTGGCTGGCGGAGCTCTTCGGCATCGAGGGACGCGAGACCGACGCCTGCCGCGCGACCGTGGTGGTCATCGAGGACGACGGGCATCAGGTGGGCCTGGTGGTCGATCGGCTTCTCGGCAAGCAGGAGGTCGTGATCAAGTCGCTCGGCGAGGCGTTCGGCCAGATGAGCGGCGTCGCCGGCGCCGCGATTCTTGGCGATGGGCGGGTCGGATTGATTCTCGACGCACACGGGATCGTCGGTCGCACGCGCGGCGAAGGCTCGCGCGCCGCATGAGTATCGAAAGGAACTTGGAGGACGGCATGACAGCAGCGATTGCGACCCTGGAACCCGACACGTCGACAACGCGCGAGGCCACGTCGTTGGCCGGGAAGTATTTGACGTTCGCCCTCGCGGGCGAGGAGTACGGCCTGCCCGTGCTGAAGGTGCGCGAGATCATCAAGATTCTGGACATCACCGCCGTCCCGCAGGCGCCGCGGCACGTCAAGGGAGTCATCAACCTGCGCGGCAAGGTCATCCCCGTGGTGGATCTGCGCTTGAAGTTCGGCTTCGCGTCGCAGGACTACGGCGAGCGCACCTGCATCATCGTGATCGAAGTGGCGCTCCGGTCGTCGAAGGTGATGGTGGGCGTGGTGGTGGACGCGGTGTCGGAGGTGCTGACGATCACGTCGGACGAGATCGAGGCGACGCCCGAGTTCGGCGAGCACGTCAACACCGAGTTCATGCGGGGCGTCGCGAAGATCAAGGGCCGCGTCAAGTTTCTGCTCGATCTCGATCGAATCTTCGGCGGCGCGGCGACGCTGCTCTAACCAGGCGCGAAGGGACTGGACTCCATGCCGACGATGACGGCGACCACGACCGCCACTCTGACGGATCGCGAGCTGCGGGCGATTGTGGCGCTCGTGTACGAAAAGAGCGGCATCACGTTGCACGAAGGCAAGCGGGAGCTGGTGGCGGCGCGGCTTCAGAAGCGGCTGCGCCAGCTCGGCTTGTCGAGCTACCAGGAGTATCTGACGCGCTTGGGCCACGATAAGACCGGCGAAGAGCTGACCATCCTGCTCGACGCGATCGCGACCAATCACACCAGCTTCTTCCGCGAGCCGCAGCACTTCGCGTTCCTTCGCGACCAGGTCGTGCCGCGCCTCGCCGAAAAGCTGGCGCGCGCCGGCACCGTCGACGCGTGGTGCGCGGCCGCTTCGAGCGGTGAAGAGCCGGTGACGATCTCGATCACGATGCTCGAGGCGGGGATTGAACGCTTCCGACTGCTGTCGTCGGATCTGTCCACCAAAGCGCTGGCCGTCGCCCGCCAGGGCACCTACAAGATCGATCGCGTGCAGGGCGTGCCGTCGGCGCTGCTCCGCAAATACTTCCAGAAAGGTCTCGGAGCGCAGGAGGGACTGGCCCGGGTCGTGCCGGAAGTCCGCCGGCTGATCGAGTATCGCGCGCTGAACCTGATCGCGATGGAGCGCCTCGATCGGGTGTTCGACTTCGTCTTCTGCCGCAACGTCATGATCTACTTCGACAAGACCGTGCAGCAGCGCGTCGTCTCGATGCTCGAGCGGCACCTGGCGCCGGGCGGCTACCTGTTCATCTCGCACTCCGAGAGCCTGACGGGCATCACCCACAAGATGCAATGGGTCGCCCCAGCGGTCTACCGCAGGAGCGCGCCGTGAGCGTGCCGGCGGCGGCCCCGAGTGGCGTGCTTGACGCGGTCGCCGCACGCGCCGCGTCACGGCGCATTGTCGGCATCGGCGAGTTCGCGGTGTCGAAGACGGCGTCGGAAACGATCGTCACCCATGCCCTCGGAAGCTGTATCGCCGTGTGCATCTGGGATCAATCGGCAGGGGTCGGCGGGCTGCTGCACTTCCTGCTGCCCGATTCGACCATCAATCCCGACCGGGCGAAAACCCAGCCCGCGGCATTTGCCAACAGCGGCCTGCCGCTGCTCTTCCAGGCGGCGTATGCGCTCGGTCTGGACAAGAAGCGATGCCGGGTCCGGCTCGTCGGCGGGGCCGAAATCGCCAACCTTGGCGGGATCAGCTCGCTCAACGTCGGCAAACGCAATCTGCTGGCGGCGCGCAACATTCTCTGGCGCAACGGCCTCCTGATCGAGGGCGAAGTGACCGGGGGGACCATTCCACGTAGCGTCGCGCTGCACCTGCACGACGGAGCCATTGACGTGACCTCGGGACGGGACCTGATTTACCAACTGTGAGACGGACACCATGACTGAACCCTCGAGCGTGAATGCGGAGACGCCCACCGCGCTGAACATCCTCATCGTCGACGACTCGGCCATGATGCGGACGATGATCAAGCGGGCGGCGGGGCTGACCGGCCTGCCAATCGGACAGATCTTCGAAGCGGCCGACGGCCAGCAGGCGCTCGCCGTTCTGAAGCAACAGCACGTGGATGCGCTGTTCACCGACATCAACATGCCGGTGATGACGGGCATCGAACTGTTGCAGCAGATTGCCGGACACGAGCGCTGGCAGCACATGGTCCGGGTGATTATCTCGACCGACGGATCGGTCGCGCGGCGGGATGAAGCCGACCGACTTGACGTGCGTTTCTATGTCGAAAAACCCTTTCGCCCAGAGGTCATGCGTGATGTGCTCTCCGATCTCACCGTCGCCCGTTGAAGATCGCGACGCGCTTCTGGCCGCGATCAGCGATGTCGCTGAAAACAGCCTGTTCGCGTTCGCCGACGCCTCCGAGCAGGCCGCCTTCGAGGCCGCGGCGACGGCGCCGCTCACCGAAGGAGGCAGCGATTGGCTGAGCGCGCGCGTCCACTTCAGTGGCCCGGTTGCCGGCCGGTTAGAGCTCACGGTGCCCGAGCCGCTCGCCCGGCATCTGTGTGCCTCGTTTTCCGGGGCGGAGACACCCGAAGAGATCGGCGAGACCGACCTCGTCGACTTCATCGGCGAGCTGTCGAACATGATGTGCGGTACCTGGCTGACACGGGCCAGACGGCACGACGCGTTCAGTCTGACGCCGCCCGAGGTGCACCGCGGAGCGCCGCGCGGCGACCGGTCGGAAGACGCCGAGCTGTTCTACCTGTCGATCGACGAAGCGCCCATCCGGGTCGTGGTTCAGGGGGGCATTGCACCGCCGCCGAATCAGGAGCGCGCCGATGCCCGCTAGCAAGCCGACGCGGGTGCTCATCGTCGACGATTCCGCCGTGGTGCGAAAGCTGCTGGCCGATGCCCTTCGACGGGAGCCCGACATCCAGGTCGTCGGCGGCGCGGCGGATCCGTTTGTCGCGCGCGACATGATCCTGCAGTACAAGCCGGATCTCATCACGCTCGATATCGAGATGCCGCGGATGGACGGCTTGAGCTTTTTGCGGCGGCTCATGGAGTACCACCCGGTCCCCGCGATCGTCGTCAGCTCGCTGACGCAGACCGGATCGGCGGCGAGCGTCGAGGCACTGAGAATCGGCGCCATCGACGTGATCGCCAAGCCGGGCGGTCCCCATTCGGTCGGTCAGGTCACCGAGAAGCTCATTCATCGAATCCGCGCGATGCGCGCGGCGCCTCCCGTCAAGCTGACGCGGTCGGCCGTCGCGGCCCCGACATCGGCAGCCGCGCCCGTCAGACCCAGCGGCGATGCGGGACGACGGGCACGCGGCTTGGTGGCGATTGGCGCCTCGACGGGCGGTACGCAAGCCCTCGAGACGGTGCTGACGCGGTTGCCGGCGGATCTGCCGCCGATTGTCGTGGTGCAGCACATGCCCGCGGGTTTCACCAAGGCGTTTGCGACCCGTCTCGACTCGGTCTGCGCCATGCACGTCGTCGAGGCGTCCGGCGGAGAGACGCTCGAGCGCGGGACGGTGTACATCGCGCCGGGCGACTATCACCTGATCGTGGACCAGGACGGCTTGCGATTGAGAACGCGATTGAGCCAGGGGCCGGCCGTGCACTATCAACGTCCGGCCGTGGACGTGCTCTTCGGGTCGGTGGCTCGGCTGCAAGGCATGTCCATCGTCGGGTTGATCCTCACGGGGATGGGATCGGATGGGGCGGACGGCATGTTGGCGATGCGGCGCGCCGGCGCCCTGACGATCGCCGAGGCGGAGGAATCGTGCGTGGTGTTCGGGATGCCGAAGGAGGCGATCGCCAGGGGAGCCGCCGTCCACGTCGCCTCGCTCCTTCAGATGCCGGGTCTGATCTTCGAGTGTTTCGATCGCCTCGCCAGGGCGAAGGCGAGCTGAGGCGGGTCCGAAAGGAGCGGGATGACAGGAAAGTCACTCACGACGCGATCCGGCGTCACCACTCGGCGCCCTTTACGAACCCGACGGTCGTGCTCGATGCCGTCGCCCTGGCGAACGTGGTGGCCAAGACCATCGAAACCGGGCTGGGGGCGGAGGGCCTCAATTTCTCCATGGATCCGGGGAGTGATCGGCGGCTCGGCGTCGACTTCGCGACATTCGGTCGTGTGTGCCTTCAGGCCGATGCCGGATTGCGGGAGATGACGCGCGTCCACGGCGCCGCACGCTAACAGGTAGAGATCTCCGAGTTTTCAATCGGGGTAGTTGCGCCACTCCGAGGCCCTGGTCCCAACCGGCGACTCGGCGCGAGCGGCTCCGACGTCGACTCTCCGACAGCCGTCCGGCCAGCCGTCCGGACCAGCCCCCTTGCGGCCTGAGACGGACTACGGGTCCACGCCGGAACCGCGGCGCCTGCTGCGAGAAACACAGGCAATTCCCACCGATCTGTCGTGGCCCCCGCTGCCGGGTGGTGCTCCATCGAAACAACCGAGGGCTCGGCATCCTGCTTGCTCAGTCATTCAGCGCGACCGCCCAATTTTCCCGGTCGCCCACACAAACATGACTGACAAAGCGACCCCGGCCGCCTCCAAAGATGCCGCGACCAAAAAGGGCGGCAAGACCAAACTGCTCATCATCGGCGCTCTGATCGTCCTCGGTGGCGGCGGGGCCGCCGCCTTCTACGTGATGCGCTCGCCAGCGGCGCCCAACGGCGAGAAGGCCGCTGTGGTCGCCAAAGCGACGGAATCCGGCCTCATCACGCTCGAGCCGTTCACCGTCAACCTGGCGGATCCGGGCGGCTCCCGTTTCCTGCGCCTCAGCGTCCGACTGGTGGTCGAGTCGCCCGAGGAGGGGGAAAAGGCGCAAAAGAACAACGTCCTGCTGGCTCGCATCCGGTCGAGCGTCCTGGAATTACTGGCACAGCAGACCGCGGACAAGCTGATCACTCCCGAGGGCAAGGCCGAGCTCAAAACGGCCATCGCCGACCACGTGAAAGAAGTTTTGGAACACACCAAGGTGACCGATGTCCTCTTCACCGATTTTGTTGTCCAGTTCTGAGCCGTCGCCGAAAGCCTTGATGCCCGCACAGCCCTTCGCCGGCATGCTGGATGTCGTCTGCCTTGTGGAGGTCTTCCTCGGGACCGGCAGCATCACGGTTCGCGACTGCCTGAAGCTGCAGCGCCTCAGCGTGATCCGCCTCGATCAAATAGCCGGGTCCGACCTCGACGTGCGCGTCCACGGCGTGTCAGTGGCCGTCGGCGAAGCGGTGATCGTCGACGAGAGCACGGCCGTCCGCGTCACGGCGGTGTCGCCCCCAATCGGATCGGGAGGCCGCTGATGATGACCTCAGCTGTCATTGTCCGCACGTTTGCCAGCCTGGTGTTTGTCATCGGCTTGCTGTTGTTCTTCGTCTGGGCGTTGCGTCGCGGGATGTTTCGCAGCGGCGGCGGCGCCCGGGCGAGCATCGTGGTGGAAACGGCCGTCTCGCTCGGCGATCGGCGGTCGGTGGTGATTGTCTCCGTCGAGGGTCGCCGTCTGCTGCTGGGCCTCGCGACCGGCGGGGTGTCGCTGCTCGCTGATCTGGCGCCGACGCCGGCGAAGTCGGACGGGGGCGTTTCGTGACGAAGCGAACCCTGGTCGGCGCGCTGGTCGCCGCGCTCCTCCTCCTCCTCGCCGCCGTGCCCCTGCACGCTGCACAGCAGGATTTCAAGCTGGCCGTCGACGGCGTCGGCAGCGTGTCGGCCCCGCTGCAAATCGTCATCGTCCTCACGCTGCTGTCGTTCCTGCCAGCGGTGCTGGTGATCATGACGTCGTTCACGCGGATCGTGATCGTGTTTCACTTCCTGCGGCAGGCGATGGGCACCCAGGAGATGCCGCCGAACCAGGTGCTGGTCGGTCTGACGCTGTTCCTCACGGTTTTCGTGATGGCTCCTGTCGCGGATCGCATCAACGAGCAGGCCATCCAGCCGGCCATCGCGGGCAAGGTCAGCGTCGGCGATGCCATCCTCCTGGCCACGCCGCCTTTGCGCGATTTCATGCTCAAACAGACCCGCCAGAAGGACCTCGCGCTCTTCGTGGAGCTCAGCGGCGGCCCGCGTCCCTCCCAGCCTTCGGACCTGTCGATGCGGGTCGTCGTGCCGGCTTATGCCATTTCCGAGCTGAAGACCGGATTTCAGATGGGCTTCTTTGTGTTCGTTCCGTTTCTGCTGATCGACCTGGTGGTGTCGACGACGCTGCTGTCGATGGGGATGATGCAGCTGCCGCCGGCGATGATTTCGCTGCCCTTCAAGCTGCTGCTGTTTGTGATGGTGGATGGATGGAACTTGATTGTCTCGTCTCTCGTGAGGAGCTTCGCGTGATGTCCAAAAGAGGTACTTCCCATGTCTGACGCCCTCGTCGTGGGCATCGTCCGTCAGGCCATCGAGGTGGCGGTGATGGTGTCGCTGCCCATGCTGATCGCCGGACTGGTCGCCGGAGTCCTGGTGAGCATCTTTCAAACCGTGACGTCGATCCAGGACAACGTGCTGGCGTTCATTCCGCGCGCCGCGGCCATCTTCGTGGTGTTCGCGGTGAGCTTTCCGTGGATGCTGCGCGTGCTGTCCGGATTCACCCAGCAGCTCTTCACCCGCCTTCCCGAGTTGATCCGGTGATCGAGCTCAGCCCCGTGATGCGGTTCGGCCTCCTGCTCGTGCGCCCGGGCATGGTGATGATGCTGGCGCCAGGCTTCGGAGGGAACTATGCCCCCGCTCGCATCAAGGTCGGCCTGACCGCGATCATCGGAATCGCGCTCATGCCTTCGGTGGGAGCGCTGCCCATCACTGACTCGCTGCCGCTCGTGCTGATCGTGGTGCGCGAAATCGCGATCGGCGCGGCCCTCGCGCTGGGCGTCCAAATCCTCGTGGCGGGCGCCGAGTTTGCCGGTCACCTGGCCGGCCACCAGATGGGCCTGTCGTACGGCGCGACCGTCGACCCGCAGAGCGGCGTGCGCAATCCTCTCCTGTCGGTGCTGTTCGCCAACATCGCGGTGATGACGTTCCTGATGATCGACGGTCACCATGCCGTGCTGCGCGCGTTGCGCCAATCCTATATCGACCTGCCCGTCGGAATGGGCAGCGTGGACGCTGCACTGTCGCAAAGCATCGCCCGGCTGCTCGGCATCGTCTTCACGCTGGGCGTGCGGCTGGTGGCACCGGTCGTGCTGGTGCTGGTGCTGGTCGAGATCGCGATGGCATTGCTCGCACGCTCCGCACCCATGCTGAATCTGAACGCGGCCGGCGCGCCCGTACGGCTCGTGGTCGGTCTGATCATGCTCTCGGTGATGATCCCCGCGGTCGCAAGCGTCGTGGCCGGCGCGGCCAGTTCGGTCCTCAGGTCGGCCGTGCAGATGGCCGGCGCCTTCCACTGAGGTGATCGAGCATGGCCGACCAATCCGATAAAACAGAAAAACCCACACCCAAGAAACTCAAAGAGACCAAGGAAGAAGGCCGGACGGCGCGAAGCCGCGACGTGACGGTCGCGGTCACATCCCTGACGGCGACGGCCATGCTCGTCTGGTTCGGACCGTCGACGGTTCAGCACCTGGCCACGTCGCTGTCGGAGTCCTTGAGCGGCCTGAGCCTGATGGCGAGTCGCGATCTTCAGCCCGAGGATCTGACGCAGATGGTGTTCCACCACGGCGCGCTCATCGGCTTGCTGGTCGGACCGATTGCGATTGCGGCAGCTGTGGTCAGCGTGGCGACTGCCGCGGCGCAGGGGGGACTGCACTTTGCGCCCAAAGCCCTGCGGATCGACTTGACCCGCCTCAACCCGGCCAACGGACTGAAGCGCCTGGCGCCATCGCAGTCGGGGCTGGACATGATCAAGATGGTCCTGACGGTATGCGTGCTCGGCACGATCGCGTTTCAGACGTCCAAGGCGTTTGCGATTTCCTCAGTGCGCTTTCCCTTCATGTCGCCGGTGGGCGCTGCGGGCGCCGGCTGGCAGGGCGCCTCGCGGCTGCTGTGGCAGACGGGTTTCGCTCTGCTGGTCCTCGGCGCCGGCGACTACGGGCTGCAGCGGTGGCGGCTGATGAAGTCGATCAAAATGAGCGTGCAGGAGGTTCGGGACGAAGGGCGCTCGACCGAAGGCAGCCCGGAAACCAAACAGCGTGTGCGCCGGATTCAACGCGACATGAGCCGGCAGCGGATGATGAGCGACGTCGCGCACGCGACGGTCGTCATCACCAATCCCACACACTATGCCGTGGCGCTCGAATACCGACGCGAGAAGAGTCCGGCCCCCATCGTCGTGGCCAAGGGTAAAGACCTGGTGGCGAAGCAGATCCGCGAGATTGCACGCAAGAACGGCGTGCCCATCATGGAAAACCCCCCGCTGGCGCGCGCCCTGCATGCTGGGGCTGAGGTTGGCGACACGATTCCCTCAGAGCTGTTCGGCGCCGTCGCCGAGGTGCTCGGGTATCTCATCCGCATCAAGCAGTTGATGCTGTGACAGTGAAGGACTGACGCTCATGGCTACCGCCGCGATAACCCCTCCGAGAGGCGCCCACTATCTGGCGCCCGCCGCCGCGCTCGCGGTGGTGCTGATGATGGTGGTGCCGCTGCCGCCGCTCGTGCTCGACGTGCTGCTCGCCACGGACATCGGATTGTCGGTGGTGCTGCTGCTGACCGTGCTCTACGTCCGCAACCCGGTCGAATTCTCCGTCTTTCCATCGCTGCTGCTGATGCTGACGCTCATCCGACTGTCGTTGAACGTCGCGTCGACACGTCTCATCTTGATGCATGGGTCGGAGGGCGTGGAGGCCGCGGGCAACGTGATCATGTCGTTCGGCCAGTTCGTGGTCGGCGGCAACTACGTGGTCGGCATCGTCGTGTTTCTCGTGCTGATCGTGATCCAGTTCATGGTCATCAATCACGGCGCCGTCCGCATTTCGGAGGTCACGGCGCGCTTCACCCTGGACGCCATGCCCGGCCGCCAGATGGCGATCGATGCCGATCTGAACGCCGGCCACATCAACGAGATCGAAGCGAGGACCCGGCGCGAGCGGGTGCGGAAAGAGGCCGACTTCTATGGGTCGATGGACGGCGCGGTCCGCTTCACCCAACGCGACGCGATGGCCGCGATGCTCATTACCGGCGTCAATATCGTCGCCGGTCTGATCATCGGCGTGTTCCAGCAGGGTCTCGACCTTGGCACCGCGGCGCAGACCTACTCGCTGCTGACCGTCGGCGAGGGACTGGTGACGGCGATTCCGTCGCTGCTCGTCTCGATGTCCGGCGGTCTGATCACGACGCGCGCCGCGTCGGAGTCGAACCTCGGCGAGGACATCGCGGTGCAATTGTTGGCGCGCGCCAGGCCACTGACCATTGCGGCGGGCTCGCTGGTCGCGCTCGCGCTGATTCCTGGTCTGCCGAAGCTCTCGTTTCTGTTCGTGGCGGCGTGCCTCGGCGGCGCGGCGTACCTCAATCGGGAGAAGGGCGCCGCCGCGGTCGATGAGACGAGCCCCGAGCTGCCGGCCTCCGACGGCGGCGATACGCCTGCCATGGTCGACCCGCTCAGCGTGGAAATCGGGTACGCGCTCGTGTCGATTGCCGACGAGAAGCAGGGCGGCACGCTCCTTGGCCGGGTCCGCTCGACCCGTCGCCAGATTGGCAGCGAAACAGGGGTGGTGGTGCCGCCGGTTCACGTCACCGACAACCTCCAACTCGGTCCCCGGACCTACACCATCCTGGTCAAAGGCGTCGAGGTGGCGCGCGGCGAGATTTACCCGGATCGATTCCTCGCCATCAATCCGGGCAATGTGTCGACGCCGGTTGAAGGCGTCTCGACGCGCGAGCCAGCCTTCGGACTCCCGGCCTGGTGGATTACGGCTGACCGTCGTGAGGGGGCAACCGTGGCGGGCTACACCGTGGTCGACCCGACGACAGCCCTGTCGACGCACCTGTCAGAGACTATTCGAACGTTTCTGCCCGATCTCCTTGGCCGGCAGCAAACCAAGGAGCTCGTGGATCGTGTCGGCCAGACGTCACCCAGGCTGATCGAAGAGCTCGTACCAAAGCTCGTGTCGATCGGAGAAATCCAGCGCGTCCTGCGGCAGCTGCTCCGCGAGCGTGTGCCCATCCGCGACCTCACCACGATTCTCGAGGCGATCGGCGATGCGGTCGGCACGCCCGGCGCCTCCAAGGACACCGAGGCGATCACGGAATCGGTCCGCACCGCCATGGGGCGGTCGATTTGCCGGCCGTTTCAGAACGAGCGCGGCGAGCTGCCGACGATCAGCCTCGCCCCGTCGCTCGAGGCGCAGCTCGTCTCCGCGATCGTTCGAACCGAACACGGGTCGGTGCTGGCGCTCGACCCGACCAACGCTCAGCGATTGGCGACGCGAGTCGCCGAGGCCCTCGGCGGCGCGTTGGCACAACCCGTGCTCCTATGCACACCAACACTGCGTCCGCATCTGTGGCGGTTACTGACGAGAGTGCTTCCGCATCTCGGCGTCGTATCGCACAACGAGGTGCCTTCGCACCTGCAGCTGGCCTCGGTCGCGGTACTGGATTGATATGTTCCTCAAGAGTTATCGCAGCCCGAACGTTCGTGACGCCCTCCGCGCGGCCCGTGAAGAGCTGGGACCCGACGCGCTCGTCGTATCCACCAAACTGGTGCAGGTTCAAGGCTGGCGCGGCTGGCTCGGCCTGCGCGAGATCGAGGTGACCGCCGGCGTCGAGCGCGATCCGTCTTTCCTGCGCCGCGAGCCGGCCGAGCGTCCGCGCGAACGCGTCGCGGGGCCCGAGTCCGTCGCGGCACGTCTCTCGGCTGCCGGCCTGGATCGCGCGTTGGCCGAAGAAGTGGCCGGGACGCTTGCCCCCTCGCGCCGCAGGGGCGCCTCGATGCAGAGCCTCAATGCCGCCCTTGCCTCCTGTTTGTCGGGGCTCGCGGCCGACGATGAGGACTACGCCCGGGTCGAGGTCTTTGTCGGGCCGCCAGGTGTCGGCAAGACGACCACGATTGCCAAAATTGCCGCACAAGAGCGGGCCCGCCGCGGCCGTAAGCTTGGGCTGGTGGCGGCCGACGGATTTCGCATCGGCGCCGTGGAGCAGCTGCGGATGTTTGCCGACATCATTGGCGCACCGTTCAAGATTGCTCGAACCGCGACTGACCTCGAGGAAGCGCTGTCTGGCGGCCGACGGCAGCCGGTCCTGGTCGACACGGCCGGCCGTTCGCCGCAGGACGGTCCGGCGCGCGACCTGCTCCAGGTGCTCGCCCGGCGTGCCGACGTCCGCACGCATCTGGTGCTGGCGGCGGATACGTCAGTCACCTCGGCGCGGCGAATCTTCGACGCGTATGAAGAAGCGCGGCCGACGCGGCTGGTGCTGACCAAGCTCGATGAGGCCGGATCGCTGTCGCCGCTGGTCGGGCTCTTTCGCGAACGGCAACTGCCCATCTCTTATCTGGGCACGGGACAGCACGTGCCTGAAGACCTGACCCGCGCAACCGCGCAGCTCCTGGCCGCCTCCGTCCTCGGGGAGTCGAAGCCGTCCACCACTCTCCCGTCATAGGAATTCCGATGCGCATGCACACCTCGCGGACATACGACATTGTCGACACCCAGCAGCTGGCCGATCGCAATCAGCTCGTCATGGACAATATCGGGCTGGTGAAGGCGCTCGCCCTGAGGATGGCCCGCCGCGTGCCGACACAGGTGGAGGTCAGCGAATTGATGAGCGTCGGCATGGTGGGGCTGATCGACGCCGCCGGACGGTATCAGGTCTCGCTCGGCGTCCCCTTCGATGCCTTCGCCCGCCGCCGGGTGCATGGGGCGATGCTCGATTGGCTTCGCAACCTGGACTGGGCGCCGCGATCGGCGCGCAAGCTCCGCCGCGACGTGGACGGCGCCATCGCCACGCTGCGTCATGAGCTGCACCGCGAGCCGACCGAACTTGAGATTGCCGGGGCGCTCGGCGTCTCCGAGCCGGCCTACGACCAGATGCTGGACCAGATCCGGGCGGCTGAAGTTGTCATGATCCGGCCGCTCGAAGCCGGCACAGGCGATACGTCCGTGCTCGACATCGCCATCGACCCCGACGAGGGCCCGCACCTGCGTCTCGAGCGCGCGGAGATTCGAGAACATCTCGCGCAGGCGATCACCGAGCTGCCCGAACGGGAGCGGCAGATTCTGGCGCTCTATTATCAGGAGGAGCTGACGTTGGCCGAGATTGGCGCGGTGATTGGCGTCGGCGAATCTCGCGTGTCCCAGCTGCGCACGCAGGCGGTGGCCCGTCTTCGCACCCGGCTGCGTGAAACGCTGAAGCTGGCGGAGATGCGATGAGCAAGATACTTTCCCAGGACGAGATCGACGCCCTGATGTCGACCGCCCCGTCGGCAGAGCCGAGCATGTCGGTGAACGACCCCGCCTCCGGCAGCGTCATCACCTATAACTTCCGTCGCCCCGACCGGGTGTCGAAAGAGCAGATGCGATCGCTTCACTTCCTGCACGATCGGTTCGCCAGGAACGTCACCACGTCGTTGGCCGCGTACCTGCGGGCGTTGACCGAGTTGTCGATCGTGTCGGTCGAGCAGTTCTCGTACTCCGAGTTCCTGATGTCGCTGTCGGATCCGACCGCGTACTATGCCATCTCGATGTCTCCACTCGACGGCATTGCCGCGATGGAGATCAACCCGACCATCGCGTTCACGATTGTCGACCGGATGCTCGGCGGTTCCGGCCGCGGGACGGCGCCACAGCGCGCGCTGACCGAGATCGAGCAGCACGTCATCGACTCGGTCGTGAAGCTGATTCTCGAGAACCTCACCGAGACGTGGCGGGCGGTGTTCGACCTGCAGTTCCGCATTCAGGCGCGCGAGACCCGGCCGCAGATGCTGCAGGTCGCCGGTCCCAACGAGGTCATCATCCTGGTGGTGTTCGATCTTCGTGTCGGGGATGTGCGCGGGATGCTCAATCTGTGCATCCCGGCCAGCGTCATCGAAGCGACAGGCAACGCCTTCGTTCAGGGATGGCATCGCACGCAGCGCGAGCCGACGCCGACCGAACGGCTGTGGCTGCACGATAACCTCAATCGCGTGCCGCTGAGCGTGACCGCGACACTCAACGCACGGCTCCGGGCGCGCGAACTCGTCAAGCTCAAGCCCGGCGACGTGATCAGCCTCGGCGTGCCGATCCAGACACCGGTAACCGTCCGCATCGGTAACCATGCGAAATTCGTGGGCCGACTGGTCGCGCCCGACGTCAACGTCGGCGTGCTTCTGGAATCTTCGACCGACCGCGCCCTTGAGGAGATTAAGTAGATGCCCTTCACCAGGCAAGAGTGGATCGACCGCTTCGTCGGCGAGCTGAGGTCGGTCATCGCCGCCATCGGAGGAGGAGTCGCGACGACCGGCCCCTCGACAGAGGCGCCGACCGACGGGTGGGTCGTGACGCTGCGCGCCGATCAGGGCAGCCGCGGCGATCTGGTTGTGGAGTTCGACCGCAGTACGACCGAGGCGCTGACCAAGAGCATCATGGGGTTGGACGATCCGCCCCACGAGGCGGTCGTCGATACGCTCAAGGAATTGTGCGCACAGGCGGTGGGTTCGATGGTGCTCGAGCCGCCGCTGGTCGGATGCAAGCTCGCGATCGTCTCGATTGAGCCCGCGGCCGGCGTCGCGCCGGAGTCGGTGCTGGCGCAGATCTCGGTCGAAGGGCTCGCGCCGTTGCCGCTGCGGCTGTGGGGCGATATCGCGCTCGTCGAGAGTCCCCTCGGGAGTTCCGCCGGAGGTCTCGGCCAGATGCCGGCAGTCGCGATCCCGGCGCCGGCCCCCGCTCCGGCGTCGGCGAGACCGAGTCTTGACGTGATTCTCGACATCGACCTGCCGTTGACCATCCGTTTCGGGAAAACCGAGATGCCGCTGCGCTTGATCGCCGCGCTCGGACCCGGTTCGGTGATCGATCTCGGGCGCTCGCCCGACGACCCGGTCGACGTGCTGGTCAGCAATCAGCTCGTCGCCCGCGGAGAGGTCGTGATCGTCGGCGGCAACTACGGTGTGCGCATCACCGACGTCATCAGTCCGGAGAACGGCATTCGAACGCTGGAGGTTTAGATTCCATGACGATCATGACATACACAGTCGCGGCAATGGGCGTGGTGATGCTGGTTCAGAGCTGGTGTCTCTGGCGCGTGCTCGATCGCCTCGGCGTTCTCGAACGCTTCGAAGACCGGCTCGCCAGCCTGTCACACACGTTGATGCTGCTGACCGACACCACCGAGACCTGCTTCCAGGTCATCGCCAGCCAGCTCGAGAAGGAACAGACGGAGCGGACTGCCTCGTCGACCGGGAGAGTCGGGCGGCAGAGACGGATCGTGGCGGCGGCCCGGCGCGGCCGGTCGGTAGGCGAAATCGCCGCGCAGGAGGAAGTCGCAGAGGGGGAAGCGCGGCTGCGCCTGCACCTTGCCGAGCAAGGGGACACCAAGGAAAAGGGACGTCATGGCACGATGCTCACGTAGCGACTGCTGCCGGTGGCGCCCTGACGCGCTCGTCCGCTACACGCGGTCGGGTCTGACGGTCGATGGCGCCTGGTTCTGCTCGGCCACATGTGTCGAATCCTCGACACAACAGCGTCTGCTGGACGTCAAACGCTCGAGCACTCCGGCGCTGGCCATTCCGGCGCTTCGCCTTGGCGTTCTCCTGCTGCACCAGGGAGCCATCACGTCCGGGGAGCTGACCCGGGCGCTCGAATCACAACGCACCACAGGCCGCCGGCTTGGCGCTGAACTGCTGCATATGGGGGTGGCCGATTCCGTGAGCATTCTGCGCGCACTCGCCGCCCAGGCAGGCGTGAATTACCTCGCCACCGTCGACGCTGCGTGCGTGAGCAGCGCCCCAGGAGGCCTGTCGGCCGATGAAGTTCGTGCGTTGGGGGTGGTGCCGATTCAGTGCCACCTGCCGAGTCGGCGTTTGGTGGTGGCGTGCCCGGCGCCGCTGCCCAGGGCGGCATTGTCCGCATTGCGGCAGCTCACCGGGTGCACTCCGGAACCGCTCCTTGTGACCGATGCAGACTTGGCTACCTTGATGCATGGCTACGGAACGTCGGCTCCCGCGCCGCACCGCCGCGTGGGATTCGTCAACGCGCACAACGTCAACGACGCCGCGGCCCACATCGCCGCCGTCGCCGAGAGTGAGCGCGCCATCACGTTGACCGAGGCGCATTCCGACTGGGCGACCTGGGTTCGAATCGAGAGCGTTGGCGCGGTCGACACGCTGTTCATGCGCTATGACGAGAGCCTGGGAATGGAGAGCTTGAAATGTCCGGTAGCTACTACGTTGCACTAAGCGGCATGCACGCCGGGCTCGAAGCGATGGATCGCCTGGCGACCGACCTCGCCAACGCCAGCACTGTCGGGTACAAGGCCGAGCGGGGCACCACCGCCCAGGCCGACCGCCCCGATTTCGGGGTACTGCTGCATTCAGCCATCGACGTGGCGGACGGCCCGACCCGTGTGGATTTACGGCCGGGCGAAATCACCTCCACCGGACGCGACCTCGACGTGGCGATGGAGGGTCCGGGCATGTTCGCCGTGAATACGCCCGCCGGCACTCGCTATACGCGCACCGGCAAATTGTCGGTTCGCGCCGACGGAGCGCTCACCGCGTCCGGCAGAGAGGTCGAGGGCGAGGATGGCAAGCCCATCATGCTCGGCCCTGGCGCCGTGAAACTCGAGGCAGACGGCTCGGTCAAGAACGCCGGCGAGGTCGTCGGCAAAATGAAGATCGTCGAGTTCAATCAGCCGGAGTTGCTCGTCCGGAAGGGACCGGATCTCTTCAGTGCGGAGGGGCAGACCCCGTTGGCGGCGACCGAATCGGCAGTCAGGTCGGGGGCGCTCGAACAGTCCAACGTCTCTGTCGTCGGGCGCATGGTCGAACTCACAAGCGTCTCCCGCAATTTCGGCACGATGGAGCGCGCGCTGTCGCTGCTCGCGAACGACGTCGATCTCAAGGCGATCACTGAGCTGGGACGGCGCTGATGTCATTCACCTCCTGTCAATCGGCAGCCGGCGGAAATTCTTGAAGGGAAATCCACGATGATTCGCGCACTTTATACCGCGGCCAGCGGGATGAACGCACAGCAAGTCAACATCGACAACGTCGCCCACAATCTGGCGAACGTGAATACGGTCGGCTTCAAGAAGAGCCGCGTCGAGTTCGAAGATCTCGTCTATCAACAGAGCAAGGCGCCTGGAAGCCCCACGTCCTCGACCGGAGAAGCGCCGGTGGGCCTCGAGATGGGCCTCGGCGTACGTTCCGTTGCGAGCGCGCGCGACTTCGGCCGAGGCAATATGCGGGCGACCAGCAGCCCCCTCGACATGGCGGTCGAAGGCGATGGCCTGTTCCAGGTGACGCTGCCGAGCGGCGAGGCCGCCTATTCGCGCTCCGGCACCTTCCACCTGAGCGCCGAGGGCTCGCTGGTGACCAGCGAGGGTTACCCGATGCAGCCGCAAATCACGATACCCGCCGGCGCGATGTCGATCACGATTTCAAAAGGCGGCATCGTGTCCGCCACCATCTCGGGTCAGACGGCCGCACAGGAAATCGGCACCATCGAGCTGGCGTCGTTCCGCAATCCCGCCGGCCTTCTCTCCCTCGGCGGGAACCTGTTCCAGGCGACCACCGCATCGGGCGACGCGACGGTCGGCGCTCCGGGCGTGGACGGACGCGGCACCGTCGCTCAGGGCTATCTCGAAGATTCCAATGTCAGCGTGGTCGAAGAAATGGTGACGATGATCCTCAGCCAGCGCGCGTACGAGGCGAACTCGAAAGTCGTGAAGGCCTCCGACGAAATGCTGCAACAGGTCAACTCCCTTGTTCGCTGAAGTCCGGTTGCTCGTCACCTCGGCCATCGTGGCGCTCGGCGTCGTGCCGGCGTACTCCACGAGCGCCGGCCCGTGCGCCGAGGAACCGGTCAGGGCGGCTGTCCGGGCCTCGGTCGCGAGCCGGCTGGGCCAGCGCGTCGAGGTGACGCTCGACGAGTTCACGTGTGCCTTGACCACCAATACTCCGCAGGCGCTTGCGGCGACGCCCGACCCTTCGGCACGCACCGGTCGGTCGGTTCGTTTTGCTATCACCACCGTGGGTGTGGGACCGCGCGGCTACGCGGTCAGGCTTGGTTCCGCCACGGCGGTGATCCGCGTGTCGGGACAGCACGTCCGTGCCGCGCGCTCGCTGGCTCCCGGCGGCACGCTTGCCGCGCAGGATCTCGAGGTCGTCACCGGAGCGCTGGACGGGCTGGCGTTACGCCGCGTGCCGACCCGGTCGGATCTGCTGGGCGCGCGGCTCTTGCGCGGGGTAGCCGCTGGCGAGCCGATTGCCATCGATGCGGTCGTCATCCCTCCCGTGGTCCGTTCCGGCGACCAGGTCCGGCTGACGGTGCGCGAACGAGGCGTCGAGGCGGCGGTGATGGCGGTCGCGGAACAGTCAGCCAGCGTCGGTCAAGTCATTCGTGTGGTCAATGCCAGCAGTCACCGACCTCTTCGTGCGCGTGTGACGGCTCCAGGGGAAGTCGAGGTGGTGAATGAACGCTAGAGCAGGGATCCGATCGCTGACTGGTGCCGCACTGGTCATCGTATGCGCGGGTAGCGCCATCGGTCAGACGAACGCCAAGGCGAAGAAAGCGACGCAGTCCGACAACTACGACGAAGTGTACGCGCACTATCTTCAGCAGGCGCGCACGCCGCCGCCGACCGCGCCGGATCAGTGGGGCTGGATGAACGGCCTGACGTCGGATTCCCGGGCGCGGCGCGTCAACGATCTCGTCACCGTCCGCGTCGAGGAAAGCATCACCGCATCGGGCAGCGCCGACGCCTCGACGTCGAAGGCGACCAACACGAGCAACTCGATTGGCGGGCTGTTCGGGCTGTCGAAATTCCTCCCGTCGGCCGTCGATCCGACGGCTTTGGCGAACACAAAGTCCGACAACGGCTTCAAGGGCAGCGGCGCCACCAATCGTGCGGGCACGCTCAGTACGTTGATGACGGCCCGCGTCGCCGACGTGCTGCCGTCCGGAGACCTGGTGGTCGAGGGCGTCAGGGAAATCGGCATCAACGGAGACCGGCAAATGGTCGTGCTCACCGGCGTCGTGCGACCTGTCGACGTCGGCCCCACCAACGTGGTGTCTTCCACACAAATCGGACAGCTCCGCATCCAGTACTTCGGCCAGGGCCTGATGAAAGACAGCCTGAATCCGGGATGGCTGCTCCGCTTTCTCAACAAGGTTTTTTAGATGCGTACCACAGTCATTGCCACTGTTTTCGCGGTCTTGGTCGGCGCGGCCGGGCATCCGGCAGCCGAGAGCAGCATCCGGCCGGGCGCCACGAGGGTCAAAGACATCTCCTCGCTTCAGGGCGCTTATTCGGTGCCCCTGATCGGCTATGGTCTCGTCGTCGGTCTGAATAAGACCGGTGACAAGAAGCAGACGATCTTTCCGGCACAGACGCTGGCGAACATGCTCGAGCGTTTCGGTGTGTCGGTGCCTGGCGGACAGTTCAAAATCGAGAATGTCGCCGCCGTGATTGTGACGACGGAGTTGCCGCAGTATGCGCGCACGGGCACGCGCCTGGACATCACCGCTTCTTCGATCGGCGACGCGAGAAGCCTTCAGGGAGGCGTGCTGCTGCCGACGCCGATGCGTGGTCCGGATGGCCAGGTTCGCGCGACGGCGCAGGGCTCGCTCTCGCTCGGCGGCTTTGGCGGCGGCAGCGGGTCGAACAACGTGCAGGTGAATCATCTGACCGTTGGCCGCGTCCCGAGCGGTGGTCTCGTGGAAACGAACACCGCGGCCCCGGCGGCGGCGGTCGATTCGATTTCGTTCGCCCTCAAGGATCCCGACTTTGTCAGTGCCTCGCGTCTGACGCAGGCCATCAACGCCGAACTTGGCCCCGACTCGGCTCACGCGGTCGACTCGGCGACGGTCGTGGTTCGTGTGCCTGCCGAGTATCGTGAATCGGTGCCCGCGCTGATCGCCCGTCTGGAGCCGCTCTCGGTCGACGTCGATGCCGTCGCACGGGTGGTCATCAACGAGCGCACCGGAACAGTCGTCGTCGGCGGCGCCGTCAGGCTTGGGCCGGCGGCCGTTGCGCACGGCAACCTCTCGGTGAAGATCACCACCAGGCTGGAGGCCTCACAGCCTGCACCCCTTTCACAGGGCGCAACCGTGCTCGTGCCCAACGAAACAGTCGACGTGCAGGAGGGCCGGGCGAAGCTGGTGATGCTCGAGCAGGGCACCACGCTCGAGGCGGTTGTACGCGCGCTGAACGCGCTGGGCGCCTCGCCCCGCGACATCATCGCGATCATGCAGGGGCTCAAGGCCGCCGGTGCGCTTCAGGCGGAGCTGGTGATTCTGTGATTGGCGAGAGCGCAATCGGCGCCGCAGGGCTCGGAAGCGCGGCGGCCGCCCCGCCGGAGACCGGAACGAACAACGACGCGATGCGGCAGCGCGTCAAGCAGATGGCCCAGGAATTCGAGGCGATGCTGCTGACCCAGATGTTGCGCGAGATGCGTCAATCGATGCTGTCGGACGAAGGAGACGAGAAGGGCCTGGGGAAAGACACCATGACTGACTCGCTCGACATCGAGTTGGGTGGCGTGCTGAGCCGCGCGGGCGGGTTCGGGCTGACAGCTGCGCTGTCGAAGGCGATGGACCAGCGCTTGGGTGCGGGTGCCGCTCCGTCGGCGGTCGGGGGCCCTGCGGTCAGCGGTGGCTCGTTCGTGCAGCCGACCGGGCCGGGCAACTTCCCTTCAATCGGCGCCACCGGAGCCTCGATTCCCGAGTCTTCGACGCCTGAGTCGTTGACGATCGACCAGGCCAACTTTCAGGTTCCTCGCGGGCGCGTGAGCAGTGCCTACGGCTGGCGGTCGGATCCTTTCAACGGGGCTACCAAGTTTCACAACGGTATCGATGTTGCACAGGCGTATGGACAAGACGTCCGAGCTGCTGCGGGCGGCCGGGTCGCCTTCGCGGGCGACCGTGGGTCTTACGGGACGACAATCATTGTTGAGCACCCGGGCGGACGACGAACTCTTTACGGGCATCTTTCGGCAACCGATGTGCGGGCGGGGGACAGCGTGGATTCGGGACAAGTCATTGGAAAGTCAGGAAGTAGCGGACACTCGACCGGCCCGCACCTGCACTTCGAAGTGCTCGACCAGGGGCGTCCCGTGGATCCCGTCGGGGTCGTGGCAGGGCGGCTGGATGCGTCGCACACGTGGACGGCGGGCGACTAGGCTATTCAAGATGTTCAAGCCGATGCCGATTCTACCGGTGTGCATCGGCCCCTCAAGATTCAGGCGGCATCAGACCGCGAGGAGCGTAGCGTGAAAATCGACGCCTATCGACCTAACCTCCCCATGGAGGGCCTGGACCGTGTCGGCAAACCGGCAACGGCAGTCGGAAACCGGGACGCGAAGGGCTCGGCGGTCACGCCCGCGGCGACCGACGAAGTGCGGTTGTCGAGCGACGCACGATTGATGCAGACCGTGATGCAGAACGCCCAGGAGGCGCTGAATGTCCGCCAGGACGTCGTGGAGCGTATGCGCGCGGCGCTGGCGAATGGCAAGGTCGGGAACGATCCGCACGCCTTGGCAGACGCCTTGCTCGATCGCCTGGTCGGCACCTCTACGCAGAAACAGCAATGACCACTCCGCAAGCGTCCAGCCCCTCGGGGGTGTCTCACGATGCAGCCGTTGACGCGACGCGTCAATTGGCGCTCGTGCTCGGCCGGATTGGCGATGCGCTCGCCGCGGTGGATGCGTCGGCGCTGCTGGCGCTCGACGGCGAGCTGAACGGTGCGCTCGCCGCGCTGTGCGCCACGAAAATCGGCGATCGTGAGGCTGCCCGCGCCGCTGCCAAGCAGGGACTGGCGGCGCTGCAGCGCTGTCAGCGGCTCGGCGCTTCGTTGACGGGCGTCTCGCGCGCGCTGCGGCAAGCGGGACCACGCACCGACGGATACGACCGTGCCGGCAGCTTTACCGAGCGGACCGTCCGCGCTTCCGTACTGGTGAGGGCCTGATGTCAGATCTCCTGGGCAGCCTGTCGATGGCCGCGCGCTCGATGGCGGCGCAGCAGGCCGGCCTCGACACCACGGGGCAGAACATCGCGAACATCAACACGCCGGGCTACACCCGGCGCATCGCCGAGTTCGTGGCGGCGCCGCCCATTGACCCGCTCAGCGCGGGAAACGGCGTCGATGTGGTCGCCATCCGCGCCGCTCGTGCGGACCTGCTCGAAGCGCAGTTGCGCAAGGAACAGCCCGCCCTGGGGCGTGACGCGGCGATGGCCGAATCGCTCTCGCAGGTCGAGGCCGCGCTTGGCAGCGCCGGCAGCTCGGTCGATGCCGGCTTGACGAAGTTTTTCAACGCGTTTTCTCAGCTGTCGCAGGATCCGACCTCGGGCGTCGCCCGTCAACAGGTGACGGTGCAGGGGCAGGAGCTGGCCAATACGTTCAACGAAGTGGCGACGCGCCTGACGGCCGCCCAACGCGATACCGACGTGCAGGTGAAATCGAGCGTCGATCAGATCAATGCGCTCGCCGCCCAGATCGCCTCGTTGAACGCGGCAATCGGAGGTGTCAGCCAGACTGCAGGCGAAGCCCTGCGCGACAAGCTGGGCGTCGCGCTCAGCTCGCTGTCGCAGTTGGTCGATATCGGCGTCGTGCCGCGGTCCAACGGCGGCGCTGACGTCTCGGTCGGCAACGGCCGCGCGCTGGTCATTGGCGCATCGACCTACCAGCTCGGCGTGTCGCCGGCGGCCGGTTCGGGGCTCACCGATTTGACCAGCGGTGGCGTCGTCATCACGAGCGAAGTCAAGGGCGGACGGGTCGGCGGACTGCTTCAGGTCCGAGACACGCAGTTGCCGGGCTATATCTCGCGGCTCGACCAGCTGGCCTACGATCTGGCGACGACCATCAATACGGCGCACAAGGCCGGTTTCGATCTCAACGGGAACCCCGGCGGCGATTTTTTCGCCCCGTTGGCTTCGGCAGCCGGCGCCGCGAGCGCCATGAAAGTCTCGGCGGCCGTCAGCGCGAATGGCAACCTGATTGCTGCGGCCGGCACGGCGGACGCCGGCGACAACCAGACCGCCCGCGCCATCACGAACCTGCAGCGGACGCCGCTTGGCGCCGGGACCACCAGTCCAATCGACACCTGGGGCGCGTTGATTTACAGCGTCGGGACCGATTCGAAAACCGCCGCCAACAACAAGAGCGGGCGCGACGAGATCGTGCGTCAGCTGCAAACGCTTCGCGATCAAGTCTCCGGAGTGTCGCTCGACGAAGAAGCCGGAAACCTTCAAAAATTTCAGCGGGCCTACGAAGCCAACGCCCGCTACTTCAGTGCCATCCAAACGTCTTTGGATGTGCTGATGCAGATGGTGAGCTAGTATGCGCGTCACGTTCAGCCAATCGTTCCGTAATGCCGCGTCGGATACCAATCTGGCGGCCGAGCAGCTCGCGGCGGCCCAACGGCAGGTGTCGTCGGGGAAGCGGATCAACAAGCCGAGCGACGATCCGGCGGGTGCGAATTCCGCGATCGCCGGTCACGCCGCCATCGGCGCGATTGATGCGTACACCCAGACCGCCGATTCGACCACGTCACGGCTGACCGTCGTCGATTCGATGCTCTCGGACATCATCAACAAGATCACGGCGGCGCAGACCGCCGCGGCCAGTGCGCGAGGCTCGGTGACGAGCCAGAGCCAGCGCGACGCGGCGGCGGCCAATCTGCAGGGCATCAGCGACGCGCTGCTCGCCGATTTCAACGCGCAGTTCCACGGGTCGTACCTGTTCAGCGGGTCCAAAGCGACGACGTCCCCCTACAAACTCGTCGCGGGCACCGTCTCGAGCTACCAGGGCAACGCGACTCCCGTCTCGGTCGACCTCGGTCAGGGGCGCACCGCGCAAACCTCGTTCGACGGCAGCACCATCGCGCAGGGCAGCGATCCCTCCAGCATTTTCACCGTGTTGTCGAACCTGGTCACCGCCGCCAAGAGCGGCGACAACGTCGGCCTCGGACAAGGGCTGGACGCGCTCGAACGTGCGCTCAGTCGGACCACGCTGGCCCAGACCCAGGTCGGCAGCAGCTTCGCTGCGCTCGACGACGTGCGGGCGAGGTTGAACACCGAGCGCGTCGGCATTACCGCACAACTCTCGATCACGGAGGACGCCAACATGGCGTCGGCCATCACCAACATGTCACAGGCGGATACGGCCTATCGGGCGGCTCTTGCCGCGTTTGGCCGTATCGGCAGCGTCTCGCTCATGGATTATTTGAAATGATTCAGCCGACTGCTTCGTGCCCCTCGAGGGCACCGCTCACTGTTCGCACCGCCGACATCGCGCGCCTCGAGCCTCGCTCCGACGACGTCATTGCGTTTCCGGATGGTTTGCCCGGGTTCGAGGAATGTCGTCGCTTCGTGATGTCGTCCGACGGCGACCATCCGTTTCAGTGCCTCGAAGGGCTGGAGGCATCATCTCCCGCGTTTGTCACTATCGACCCCGCGCGAGTCCTTCCCGGCTACCGCCTGATTCTCAGCCCGGTGGATCGCCGCCATCTCGACGCGCGTGAAGAGGACCCCTTGCTCTGGCTGGCGATTGTCACGGTCAACCCTGACGAAACCGCCACGGTCAACCTGCGGGCTCCAATCGTCATCAACCCTCGTCTCATGATCGGGTTTCAGGTGATGCCGCACGATTGCCTGTATCCCCTTCGACATCCGCTGAGTATTTGACATGTTGGTCTTCACGCGTAAGCGCGACGAAGCGATCATGATCGGCGACGGCATCGAGATCCGTGTGCTCCGCACCGGCCGCGATGGCGTCAAAATCGGCGTCACGGCGCCCGCGGCCGTGGCCGTTCACCGCCGGGAGATCTACGATCTGATTCGCGCCGAGAACGAAGTGGCGGCTCGCCGACCGCACGATCTCCAGCAGTTGCTCGCCCGCCTCTGCGGCCAATCAAAGTCGAGCGACGAACAGTAGCCCCTTCGATGGCCCTCGCAATCGTGGATTGGCGCCAGGCCGACAGAGCGCACCTCGCCGCTCTCTACGCCGGCGAAATCCGACGCTGGTCCGACGTGCTCGGCTGGGACACCGCCGCCTCGTGGGATCACATCGAGCTCGGCCGACGTCTCGGGACGGTGCCGGGCCTGCTCGCGCTCGATGCGAACGGCGCGATCGCCGGTTGGACTTTCTATCTGGTGCACCGCGGCGTTCTGCAGGTCGGCGGGATCAGCGCGGTGTCCGAACCGGCCACGACCGCGCTCGTTGAGGGCATCTGCTCATCGGAGGCTGCGGCCAACACCCAGTCGGCCACGGTCTTTGCCTTCACCGATGCGCCGGGAGTGTCTGACGCGCTGGCGCGACGAGGCCTGACCGTGGGCGGCTACGACTACCTGGTGAAGACGCTGCCCGCGCTCGCCGACCGCCGTCCAGGCGCCGTCGGCGCCAGTGACGGCGGCGAACCAGGCGTCTTGCCGGCGTTGCGTCACTGGCGCGATCGGGAGGCGGAATCGGTCGCGGCGCTGCTCCGCCTCGCCTATCCGGGGGCGGACGGCGGGCGCCCATTCGCGTCGGGCGGTACTGTCGAAGAGTGGCAGGAGTATGTCGGTCAGCTCGTCGGCGCGGCGGGGTGCGGGTCGATCATGCCCGAAGGCTGTTACGTCGTGCCGAACGGCCCCGATCGCATTTCCGGCGTGGTGCTCGTCACGCGGCTCGCCGCGGGCACGGCCCACATCGCGCAGCTCGCGGTCGATCCGCAGGCGACGCGTCGCGGCCTCGGCCGTGTGCTCGTGGCCGCGGCCTGCGCGCGCGCCGGCGACGCAGGATGCGATCGGATCACGCTGCTCGTGGAGGGTCGGAACACGGCCGCCCGGCGGCTCTACGAGGATTCCGGGTTTCAGGCGGTGGCGCGCTTCGTCTCGGCGGGAACCACTTAGGATCCCTGGAAAAACAGTTTAGCCTCTGCGATTGACCAGGGTCGCCGTCCGCGGCCGCACCGCCGCACGGCCGTAGGCCGCCAGCGTTGCCTCGGCCTGCTCTGCGTCCTGCACCGCCGCGCGCCGGGCGCCGACAATCTGTGCGAGCGCCCGAACCGAGTGGCCGTCGGTTTCGAGAACCTCCGCGACCATCCGCGCGATCGTTTGATAGAGAGCCACTGCGTGATCGAATCCGGGCAGCTGCTGTGCCGACGCCTGGTCGCGCGTCAGACGATCGCGCAGCGGCCGCATCTGATCTTCGACCTTCATCAAGTCGGCGGTCAGGGTATCGCGTCGATCCGTGGCGCGCTGCAGCGCGTCGATATCAGCGCTCTGCGTCATCTCGTGCTGCCGGGCGGCGATCTTCTGGAGGTGAACCAGCAAGATCAACTCGGACTCGAGACCGGCGCGGTACTGTTCGAGGACGGCGGCGAGATCCGCAGCGCTCATCGTCCGGCCCGCGTCGCGCCTTCGACTTTTGGCCGCGCGATCTCCATCCAGGCATCGCGCAAGGTCGTCAGCACGCGCATCGCTTCGTCCACCGGTTGCACATCCTGTCTCGCCGCAGCGTCCACCAGCCGACCGACCACGTAGCTGTAGAGGCCGTCCAGCGACGCGGCGATCGCGCCGCCCTTTTCCATGTCGAGCGTGCTCTGCAGCTCGGACATGATGGCCAGCGCTCTCGAAACCGCCTCCCGGCGGGCCGGGATGTCCTTGCGTTCGATGGCGGCTCGCGCCAGGATCGAGAAACGCAGCGCGCCCTCGTAGAGCATGACGACGAGCTCGAGGGGCGTCCTGGACTGCGCCTCGGTCTGGCGATAGACGTTGGCGGCGTTATGCGCGAACGCGGGCATGCGGCGTCTCCTGAATCAAAACGAGAAGTGGCATTCTAGTTGGTGCTCTGAGTGGTGGTCATGCTCGACAGTGTGCCGCTCTGAGACTTCAGCTGCGTCATCGCCTGATCGGCGGCGGTGTACTGTTGCTGCAACGCCTTGCGCTGCACCGCGAGGCGCGCCTGCATGTCGGCGATCTGTGAATCGAGACGCGAGCCCTGCGCGGTCAGCTGGATTTGCGCCGCGGAGACGAAGCCGCCAGACCGGGTGAACTCGTCGAGGGCGGCCTGCACCGTCCCGAATGCGCCGTTGGTAAAGCCGTTGCTGCCGGTGCTCGTGCCCGTGAAGAGCGCCGCGACGCCGGCACGGTCCTGGGAGAGCGCGGCGGCGAGCGCCGCCGGCGCCAATGTCAATTGGCCCGTTTGATTGAATCCGATCCCGACCTCGGCAAGGTGCGAAAACGTTCCGGATCCATAGGTGTCGCCGAGTGCCGTGCGCAACGCACTGCGCGCCTGCCGGAGCAGCGCTTCGTGGGCGAGCGTGCCGGTCTCGCCGTTGGCGGCCGCCGTCGACTGGTCGGTGATGAACGAGATCAGACCGTTGTAGGCGGTGACAAAGGACTTCACGCTGTCGGTGAGCGCCGAATCGTCCGCTTTGACGGTGACGGTCGTGGTCTTGGTCGAATCCGGATGAACCAGCGAGAGCGTCGTGCCCGGAATCGCCGACGTCAGCGTGTTGCTCGAGCTCGAGATCTGAAGACCGTTGATGGTCACCGAGGCGTCGTCCGCCTCCTGAGCGTTGGGGTTGTTGAAGGCCATGCTGCCCGTTAAACCGTTGGTGACCGAGAAGGTATTCGCCAGGCCGGTTTGCGTGCTGGTGAGCACCAGGCGGTAGGCGTTCGGGGCCGATTGCACGACCGACGCAGTCACCGGCATGTTCGAGGTGGCGTTGATCTGACTGGCAAGCCCCGCAAGGGTCAGCGGCCCGGTCACCGCCACGGCCACGCCTCCGATCGTGAGCGTGCCGCCGGTGGCGACGACCGTCGTGTCGGCATCCACAGCCGACGAGCTCGAGGCGGACACCTGCGCTTTGGCGAGGCGATTGACGGTGACGTCGTAGGTGCCCGGCACGGCGTTGCCGGTCGCAATCACCCCGATATAGCCCGAGTCGCTGAGCGTCGGGGTGTACTGCGTGACGACACTCGCTGTCGATAAACCGGCCGCGGCCGTCTCGAGACTACCCAGCTTGGTCGCCAAAAGATTGTATTGGTTGTTTACCGTCGCGAGGTCCGTCTGCTTGTTCTGTAGAGTCGTAAGCGGCTGACTCGCCTGCTGCATCACCGCAGTCAGAATCACGCTGAAGTCGATGTTATTGAAGTTGCTGAGCGTGATTGGTGAACTCACGGGTTGTTCCTTCCGGGTGTTGGACGCCTTGCGACCTTTTACGTTCTACAAGAATTGAGCCAAGTAATGAGTCGAGTGTCAGGGGGCGGACCTCGACGATCCGCCCCTAGTCCGTTACTTCAGGAGCGAGAGCACCG
>JBDTVS010000050.1:0-26640 GCA_040007095.1 Acidobacteriota bacterium | reverse complement strand
ATGACCCGGTTCGCGCCGCCGGAACCGGTCAGGCGCAGGTCGTTGCAACGCTGCGGCTTCACGCGTCGGACTCGTGTTTGTGATCCGTCACTTGCTGCTGGTCTGTGGCCGGGCCTTGGCCTGCTTCTCCCTGGCCTGCTGATCGTGTTTCTTTGACTGCTGCAGCTTGCTCTTTTCCTTGTCTTTCTTGCCGCCCTTGTCTCCCATGGTCTCTCCTTTCGGTCATTATGGCCCGCAAGGCGGCGCCCGCGCGCGTATTCAAGAAAAGGGACTACTCCACGTCTTCTCCGACGGCTGCGCGGAGATCGGCCGTCTGCGGCTGTTCCGGGATTGTCTGCGGAGCAATCCTGCCGACCGGGATCTGTCCGCTCGTGCCAGGCGCGACCTGGCTCAGAGACAGTGGCAACTCGTTCAGAACTACACCGACGCCAAGACCGCCATCATCGAGGAGATCCTCGCTCGGGCTCGGGTGGACGGACGTCGACGTCCCGGGCAAGAAGTGGGCGTCACGCCATTTCCGGTAACATGCCGCGGAACACGCTGGAGGGCAGGATGCGAACGAGCAGAGCACTCGGCATGATTTCCCTCGTCGTCATCCTGATCACGCAGGTAGGCGCTCGCCGCGCCAGCGGCCAGGCTGCGTCAGCCGGCGGGGACGCGAAGCGGTTCATCGGCACCTGGCGACTCGTCTCCGACGTGTCAACGGGACTGATGTACTACGACAGCCTAGGAAACATGGCGGCGCAGGTCATGCCCAACCGCTCGCGTCCGAAGTACGCCGGAGTGCAGCCCACACCCGAAGAAGCAAAGGAGGCCCTCACGGGGTACCTCGCGTATTTCGGCACGTACACCGTGGACGAGAGCCTTCGCACCATCACTCACCATCGCAAGGCCAACGTCAATCCAGGACAGGTCGGCGACGATGTCGTGCGGGCATATGTGTTCGGGGCGGGCGATCGAGTGATTCTTACGCCGACCGGCGCAACGAACCAGATTATTTGGGAACGCGCAAAGTAGAGGTGTCGCGCAAAAGTTAGACCGCAGAAGGGTATGGAGGCGCCTATCTCGTGAGCGACCGCTTCTTCGGTGACGGTGGCCTTCAGCTGAGTCCTCCTTCGCGCGATCAATGCCCCTGATGGCCGCGCGCCGCGGGGCGAAATCTTGGATCTACTATGGGTCGATTGGTTCGAGCGGCGCGACTCCGCACGAAACGATGCGATGAAGAAGCCGCTCTGGCTCGCGCCGGCGACAACCGCCGCCGCACTACTCGCCGGCCACGCCATCGATTCTCCTTGACGCAGAGTACTTTGTATCTTAAAGTATGATCGCACGGCCTCAATACAACGCCTGCGACCTGCGCTTCTCGAGAGCGGTCTTTGGAGTGTGAGCACATGACATCGTCTGTGACGAACCCCGGGAAGGCATTCGCCCGCATCGCTCTGGCCCTGGCCATGGCGGCGATGGGCATTTACGTCGCAAGCTCAGACCCGCCGGGCGGGGCCGTCGTCGGATTCCTGCTGATGCTTGCCGCCGTCCTCTTCGGCGTGAGGACCGCGCGGAGCCGGCTGCCGACCTGGGCCGGGCGCACCGCAGTGGCGGTCGGCCCTCTCATTGCCGCGTTCGCGGCATTCTTCATCCATTCGACCAAGATAGAGGCGCCTCTCTTCGCGCAAGCTCCGGGTGTGCCTTCGGTCAGCGCGTCGGCACCCTCGCCACAATTGGCGGCAGCCGTCGATCGCGCGCGGCGGATGGTGGGCGCGGCCATCATGGAGCAGAACCTGCCGGGAGTCTCGATCGCGGTCGGCATCGGCGGCGGCCCCGGGAAAATTGTCTGGGCCGAAGGGTTCGGATGGAGGGACGTCGTCACGCATACGCCCGTCACACCCGATACTCGATTCAACATCGGCACGGCAGCACAGGTGGTCAGCCCGGGCGCGGTCGTGTCCCTCGGCCTGACCAACACCGGTACGGATTCGGCGGCCGAGTGGAGCCCGGATCATGCCGGGGAGCCGGAAGAGGACTTCCCAGGCTTCACGGCCGTCCACGACCTCATCCTCAGACCGATTGGTATCAGCGCCCCCCGGCAGCCATTGCCGGGCGATCGCGCGACGTTCTACGTGCCGGCAACATTCTGGAAGGGCTTCACCACAGATCCCCGCAGTGGACGACGACTGATGTACATGCGCGACCTGGCGTGCTGTGCGGGGAAAATGGCGTTCTATTCCACGCCGTCCGATCTCGTCCGCTTTGCCCTGGCGACGAATGCAGACAGCGTCAACGGCGAGCTTGCAGGCGGAAGCGTGATGTCGCTGATGACGCGCCGCGACAACCGGATCGTCGTTGCCGTGGCGTCGAACATCGCGCACGCCAACACGGCCACTCTCGCGCTGAAAGTGGCGGACACGTTCGCCGAACAGAAATAGAGGCCGCGCCCTGCCCTTACCCGATAAGCACCGATCTGGCGTTCTATCCACAGCTCGGTGCCGAGCGGACGGCCTGAAACGGCGACGTGCGCGCGCCGTCTCCGGACGCCAGCCTTTGACGTTGCAGTCATCCGGTGGGCTCCAGATGCTGTGCCCTGATGCGATACGGCGACACTCAGGCGGGAACCGGACTCCCCGGAGTGGAATCGCTCGAGCTTGCGCTATCGGTGGGTTTTGTGTCGGACCGCTCGCTAGCGAGCAGCGGGAATAGCCGGCCGCGCTCGTATCGCCTGGCGGTTGGAAAGACCTCGTCCTCCCAGGACGGCAGCAGCTGCTTCACCTGCCACGAGCGCGAACGTTGGATCAATTCGACGACCTCCTGCCGCATCGAGGCGTGCTCCGACATGATGCTCGTCCTGGTCACTTTCTTCTGCTCGTCTAAGAACGCGAAACCGGCCTCGTCCAGCGTTTCCGCGAGCCTTGCAATCGTGTCCCGATCTGCGTCGGCGGCGGCCGGGCTCCCACGGTAGTACAGGTACGCGAATTCGAGGAGATTGAGGCTTCGGGAAATCGGTGGGCAGTGAATGCGCGACGTGCGCGAGCGCAGCCGCTTCAGCGTGCCCTCGAACAATGGTTGCGTGCGACTTTCCTGTTCGACGAACTGTGCCAGCCAGCTTTCATCAGGAACGACCGGACGGACGTAGAGCTTCGTGAACACGCTCCACGCCGTACGCAGCGCCGTTGTAGCGGCGATGTCGAGCTCGGTCAGCATCGCGGGCACGTCAGTCGCTCGCGTGCGGCCGGTGCTCTCGAACCGTTTCTCGAGTTCCGGGGCTTCCTCGATGACTCCTGCGAGCTGCGGGTTGATTGCCGGGCGAATCCAGTACGCCGTCGCGCGCTCGAGATCCGTGAAGCGATTGGTCTGCAGCCAATACCGCGCGGAAATATCGCTTCTCAGCCGGTTCGAAAGCGTGGACAGGACCGACTTCAGCGCGGTATCCCGAAAGGCGTTGAAGAACTTGCCCGCGAGCTCCGACAGGAAGCCGAACAGGCCTCTCGATTCGGCGGACGCCGCCGCAATTTCCTGTGCATTCGGAATGTGGGCGGCCTGCGCGCCGACCGCGGACAACGTCAATTCGCGGGTCCACACCAGCCAGGGGCTGCCACTGACGAGCTGGCCTCCGATCCGGTCGGCCAGCGAGCCGGGCACCACCAGTTCGTTCTCGTCAGCATTGGCTTTCAGCAGATACTCCCAACTCTCGCGGAGCATCGGCGGCATGCGAATGCTCGTCGTCTCGCGCAGCTTCCCCATGAACGTTCGATCCGAGCGTGAGGCGGCATCTCTCAGCGCGATCGCCCAGCCGATTGCGAGCACGTCGGGCAACGGTCCCACGAGCGCGTGCAGGTTCGAGAACACTTCGCGCATCAGGGCGCCGTCGATGACCGGTCGCCGCAGCTGCAGCAGCGCAGCGTAAATCCCAAGCATCGGGTTCTCGAACTTCGCCCAGAGCATCTCCTGCCGTGTCTCACCCGGCACATTGGCACGGCTCTCCAGCGCGCGCAGCGCCGACTCAGTCCAGCGGAGGTCCGGTCGCTCGAAATTGAACCCGACAGTCGACGCCGCCATGAGGATCGACGTGCGCAGAACCTCGGCGTGCGACCCGCTGCCTCCGGTGGCCAGCAGAAAGACCTGGGTCTGCCAGTCCCGTTGCGTGAATACCACCTGGTCGACGACCTTCCCATCGGCCACGCGACGGAGTTTGTAGGCGCCAGCGTCCAGGTTCAGGTGCGCGCCGACCCATCCTTGCGCCTCATTGTGTTGCCCCTCATTTTCGAGGTCGAAGATCACGCGGTCGTCGAGAGTGCAGAGCGTCACGCCCACCATCAGCGCGCCCGCCGGCTCGAACGGGTTCCGCAGGAACAGCAGCACACGGCTTCCGCCGGTCTGCCCGTCTGGCGCGCGGCGCGCCGGTGAAAGGCTCAGCTCGAGGGCCGGACCGCGTTGCCACTCGCGTGTGGTGGACGTTCCACGCACCGGCGCCGCCGTCGCGAATTTGGGCTGCTGCTGCGGGTCGAGGCTGACGACGACCACCGCAGGCGAGTCGGGCGTCAGTGCCGCGAGCTTCTCCGTGAACTGGTGGCCCTGGTAGAACCGGACCGCATAGACGCCGGTCGATACCCGGACCGACACCTCTCCGAGGTTGTGGTCGAGCGGAATCGAGCGGAGATTTCCATCCAGGATCTCGATCCGCGTGTTCTCGTCCGGTGGCTGAACCGTGAGGTTGTATTGAGGCGCGCTAGAGGGTGACATCGATCTGCTCCCCCTCCGCCTTCAGCTCTTTGAAGCCGATCGACGCGCCGGCAGCGTTCCGGGCGACGAGCAGATACGTTCGGGCCGCGGGCACGGAGAAACGGCAGCCGGTCGCCGTCGCCACCATATCGTCGGGTGTCACAGGAGCGAGACGGTTGCCGCCGTCGAGGACGGCAATGTGGTCGATCGGCGCGGCAAAGGTCACGTTGATCGCCACACGCCTCGGCGTCAGTCCGTGTACGAGCACGATCTCGTCCGTGCTCGGAAACTTCGGGACCTGCTCCTCTCCGTTGATGACGACGTTCTTCATCTCCCGCTCGAGATAGGCACGCAGCTGCGTGGTCGTCAGCCGCCCGTCGGGGTCTGGCGACGCCGCGCCCCTGAGTGCGTCGATCAGCACGCGCGAGAAAATCCCACGCGTGACGCCGTTGTCTCTCACCTCACGCGCGGGCTTCCCGAACGCGGCGGCGTACACGTAGAAGCGCTTCACCTTCGCCGCCGCGTTGGGGTCGGGCTTCTCGACGATCGGAATGACATTCTGCTTCTGCAGCAAATCGGTCACGCGGCAGCAATCCATGAAGAGGAGGACTTCGTCGAAGCGTCCTGTCAGCACGAACCCGTCGGCGCTCTGCTTGCCGGGCAAGCAGGGCATCAATTGGTCCTCGGCTTCCACTGTGACCAGCCCGGTTTCGTCGAGATCCGTTGGCGGCGAGATGCCGTGTCCGGCGAGAAAGATGTAGAGGCGGCGGCCGACACGCTTCTTGCTGCCGCCCGGAGCCCGCTTCCGGATCGCGACGAGGAGTGTGAGGAGCGTACTGTAGGTGGGTTCGGTCCTCTTCGCGTCGGAGAGCCTGACGAACGGATCCACGTTCTTTTCTGGAACGTTCGCACCGCTGCTGGACTTCAGCCAGTCGAGGAAATCTCGAGCGTCCTGCTTCGCGCCCTCGAGAGCGCCAGGCGGTTCCGCGTACTCGTTGATGCCGACGACCAGCCCGTAATCGTCGTCCGCCACGTCACCGGCCTCCACGCAGGAACTCCCGAAGGCTTTCAAGCGTCGGGACGTCCTCATCAAACGCGCCGTGCTTCGCCGCCGAGCTGCAGAGCCCCGGGGCTCCTTCCGCCAGCGACCAGACGCTATTTTCCCTCACGTAATCCGCCACCGCCGTGATCTCCGGCATCGCGTACGGAGCGGCCGCGGAATAGTACCGCTGCATCCCTACGATCGGCATGTCCACCGTCGGCTCCTCGAACATGCCCGACACCATGTACAGCAGCGAAGCCGGGTACAGCAGCGGGATCTCCCAGTAACCACGTTCGAGCTCCTCTTTCAGAGCAAACATGCGGAACCGCGACACGCGCCGCCGGAACACGGGAAGCTTTCCGGCCATGAATTCGAACGAGCAGGCGGGCGCCAGAAAGGCGACGTCGAACCTGGCCTCGGATGGAAGGGCCGCGTCGGCATGCTCGAGAAAATGGCCGATGTAGATCGCGCCCGTGCTGTGCCCGACGAGGCAGACGCGACGGCCCGGCTTCCACCACGCCGCAAGGCGGTTCACGAAGGCGGTACCGCCGTGCAAGAGCGGATCGTCGCCGAACGCCTCTTCAGTGTCCCTTTTCATCAGGGCCCAACTGAGCGCACCGAGACTGTCGACGTACAGCTCTCGTAGCGTCTCCTCGACAACGGTTGGATAAAGCGCATGATCGCGTGCGGCACCAAAGCGGTCGATGACGCGCTTCAATATCAAGACGCCCTTGATGGCGAGGGTGGCGAACGTCAGGATGCCCAACCGTTCACCCGAACCGCCGCGCTCGCTCACCAGTTCGTTGACGACGGACGTGGACATGAGAGTGGGGCGTGGCGTGACCGCCGCGCCACGCGCACTGCGTGCGCGCGCGGTGTCCGGCGGCAACGGTGATGCGTATTCCGTGATCGCACGCGACTCGATCTGGATCACCTCGTCGCTCTCGAGCTCGGTTTGCGCCTGATCGAACTGCTGGTTCGTCAGCGTCATGCCCTGAACGCTCGACGGAGCCGGTTCACGGGCGGCCGCGTAGGCAGCCAGACCCTCAAGGTCGTCCGGCATCTCGTTCTCATCCGGCAGTTCGAGGACACCGCCGGCACGGCCGCCAAGGTACGGAACCAGCTTGCCGAGCGCGAGCTGGATCAGGCGCTTGACGAGCCGCTTGAAGACCGGCTCGCGCGCGATCTGATTCAGATTCTGAGCAAACGTGCTCTGCAGATCGGACCGCCACAAGAAGAACACCGGATACGCGGCACCGCTCTCGTAGTAAGGCATCAGCCCCTCGGCGGCCTTCTCGCCCTGAGCGCGCGACACGAGGCCACCATGGAAGTGCACCACGAGGCTGTCCTTCAGGGGTGACCGCTCCACGGCCTCGAACAGCCGCCCGAGATCAGCTGACGTCGTCAGGTTGAACTTGCCGCCGGCCAGATCAAGGTAGTGATCCTTGCGAAGCATGATGACTCCTGCGGACGCGACGACTGGTTGTGCTCCGAGGGCAGGATTATGATGGGCGTGGAAGTTCAGTGCAACAGGGCTTGACGGCCCGTCGCTCCAGGCCGCGTCTGCGTCGTGGCCGACACCGCTCAATCAGCCCTGGCGTCGCAGCACGCCGGAAGCAACAAGAGGCTATCAGGCCGCCGCCGATCACGAAGAATCGGAGCCCGCGATATTCTCCGCGAGATCGCTGGCCAGGAAGAACACCCAATCGGCGACTTCGTCAGAACGGCGTCATGCGACGAACCGGTCACACACACGGCACATCGCCGCGCGCACGGGTTCAGGCGGCCGGGAACGAACCTACGGCCTCGACTCCGCTCGACGAGCTCAGCGAACCTCGTGAACGCGTTTCAGCCTACTTTTTGGCGAGCGCCGTACGGATCTGTTCGATCGCGTCGGCGATTTTGTAGTCGAGGAAGACCCGCCCCATCTCCGCGGTCGCCGCGGCGGGGTCGGCACTGACCCCGGTGACCGCCTCGGGTCCGGCGGCGCTCACCGCAAACTTGTCGGGGTGGACCCACTGGCGAGCCGGATCGACGGCCATCACCTGTGCCGTCTCAATCGTGCCGGCGTGGCCGGCGCCGCGGACCTTGCGCTCGGTCAGATACGCCGTCATCTGCTGGGCCGACCTGGTCAGCGTGATGTACGAGACGTGGACGCCCTTCGCCTTCCAGTCGTTGTCCAGGCTCTCGGCGGCCAGCTTCAGCTCGGCCTGCCCGCCACCATGATCGCCCATCACAAACACGTGCTTGAATCCCGCCGAGATGGCGCTGAGCGTCACGCCGCGTATGACGCCGAGAAAGACGTCCGACGAGACCGTGATCGTCCCGGGGAACCGCATGTGGCCGGCCTTCTCGGCGGACGGGTCGCCGTTCATCGAAAAGGGGATGATCGGATAGACCAGGGCCGTGCCGAGGCGCTCGGCGATCTGCCCCGCCACGTGACGGGCGATCACGTTGTGCTTGATGAGGGCCATGTGCGCCCCGTTCTGCTCGATGCCGCCGGCATAGATGATCGCCGACGTCTTGCCCGCGGTAATCGCGTCGCGCAGCTCAGGCGAGGTCAGATCCTCGATGAACACCGACCGCGTCTGCGCCACAAGGCTCGACCCCGACACCACCGCGACCGCCATCGTGGCCGCCAACCTCGTCATCATGCTCATCACATCATCCTTTCTCAAAAAAGCCTGCCGAGCCATCGCCGCACGCCGTGCGCCAGCCTCGCCCGGGCCAGGCGGACCTAGAATAGCGCGCGCTCGGGCGAAACTGCGGACGCATTCGGATTCGTCTCAACGTCGCGAGCACGCAGAACCGTTGGGGCGCCCACCCTTCGCCTTCGACGCGCCACGCTTGACGACGTGCCGGTCCTCGAGCTGCCGGCCAGGCCTGCGGTGTCCAGAGGTTCGAACGGACAACGCGGTTCGAGCAGTAAAAGAACGCTTCCTCGACCTCGAGAACCACGGCGAAGTCAGGGGTTTTGCCGCAAGCCGACCGGCAACTGCGAGCATGGGTCAAGGCTGCCGACGTCTCGAGGCCACTTCGGCACGTGTCAGCTGGTCCCTCCCAGAACAACGTTGCCACGGTCGCGGGTGCCGTGCCATTCTCGGAACTCTCATGAGCAGCCCATTGCCTTCTCTCGAACCCGAGTTCGTCCCCAGCACCAACCCCATTCGCCGGCTCGGCCAGCATCCGACCGGCTTCTGGTTCGTCTTCTTCGGCGAGCTTGCCGAGCGCGCGAGTTACTACGGCATGCGGACATTGCTCGCGCTGTACATGATCGACGTGCTGCACTACAGCGAGGCCGCTGGAGCGACGGTGATGAAGGGGTTCATGGCGCTGTGCTATCTGACGCCCTTCTTGGGCGCATGGATCGCTGAGAAGTACCTGGGCCGCTACAAGACCATCATTTACTATTCGCTGCCGTATATTCTGGGGCACGTCATTCTGGGGGGCATCCAGACCACCTCAGGTCTTTTCGTGGCGCTCACTCTTCTGGCGCTCGGCTCTGGCGCGATTAAGCCCAACACCAGCGTGCTGATGGGCCAGATCTACGATGCGGAGAAGAAAGAGGCGCTGCTCAACGAAGGGTTCAGCCTGTACTATGCTGCCGTCAACGTCGGTGCGGCGTTGAGTGCCTTCACCTTGCCGCTGGTCGTGCAGGCCCAGAATGGGCAATACGGGCTGGCGCTGATGATCCCGGCTGTCCTGATGGCGGCGGCCTTCGGTGTGTTCGCGTGTGGACGGCGCTGGTATCCGAGCGAGAACGTCCGAGCACTCCCTCCCAAGTCTCCCCAGCAGCGAGAGGCGGAACGACGGACGCTGCGCCGCATCTCAGGCGTGTTCGCCGCCATCGCCATCTTCTGGCTGATCTACGACCAGAACGCCGACACGTGGATCTATTTCGCCCAGTCGCACACCGATCTCCACCTGTTCGGCGGGGTCAGCCTCACGTCGAATCAGATGCAGGCGCTCAATCCCGTGTTCATCGTTCTGCTGACGCCGGTGTTCAACTTCGTCTGGAACCAGGCGAAGAGGCAGAGAGGCGGGCGCGAGGTGCCAGACACGACGAAGATGTTGATGGGCTTTGCGATCGTCGTGGCGACGTCCTTGGTCATGGCGTATGCAGCCTGGCTGGCGCGGGACGGCGTGGTGACCGTCTGGTGGGTGATCCTCGCGACGTTCGTCGTCACGCTCGCCGAGCTGTGTATCAGCCCCGTCGGCATGGAGTTCGCCTACCGGCAAGCGGCCCCTGGAACGAAAAGCGTCGTGACCGCCGCGTTCTGGATGATGGTGTTCGTCGGTGACTCGCTCGGGCTGCTCTTCGCGCCATTCTACGAAAAACAGCTCACGCCCGCGCCGTATTTTGGACTGCTCGCGGTCATCATGACCGCGACAGCCCTAGCCTTCATTCCCATCTCGCGGCGGTTTCAGGACGATTCAGTACCCTCAATGAGATAAGAGCCTCCGGATCATTCGTCGAGCCGCTGCCAATGCATTTGGGCCATGCTCTGGACAGAACGGCGACGATATATCGTGTGGCGTCGTTGTGCGCCACGACTCAGAATTGGCGATTCGCCTCGGAGTAGCCGGGCTCCACACCGGCCTCGAAAGCATCGACCGGGTCATCCGGTCTCAGCGGCGAGCGGCAAGGTTCATGGCGCTGATAACGCTCGAGATTGACGCGCAGCTGCCGCAGGACGTCCTCGCGGCCGGCTTTCCTGACCGCTGCCATCACCTCACGCTGCAGCGTCGCCGCCTGCTCGTAATGCCCCAGTTCAGCCAATGTCATCGCCATCGTCTCGCCCAAATCGAGGGTCTGCTGTTCTTTGAGCAGGCGGTCCGTCATGGCCAAAGCCTGCCGCCCATCCCGGACACGATCGTCAGGAGCGGCGGCCAGCACGCGGGCCAGGGCGCGGGCAAACGCAGGTTGTGTGGGGTTGGCGCGCATCCCTTCGACCAATCGGTCGCGAGCCTCCTGGTAGCGGCGGAGTCGGACGAGCGTCATCGCGAAGCCGAATTGTGCCTCGGCAACATGAGGATCGATGCGGCTCACTTCCTCGTATTGTGACAGCGATTCCGCCAGCCGCCCGCTTCGTCGCAGAGCATCTGCCAGCCGTAAACGCGCCTCGAGGTAATTCGGATCGTCCTTGACCGCAGCCGAGAGCTGCTCGATCGCTTCGTGCGCGCGGCCGCTCGTGATCAGGAGCACTCCGAGGCTGTAACGCGCCTTTGCGAATCCGGGCGAGCGCCGTACTACATTTTCGAATTGATTCATGGCGCCGCTGGCATCGCCATTCAGGAACAACGCAGTTCCCAGTCTGTGTCCCAGTGAGGGGTTGTCCGGCGCCAGCTCGACTCCCTTGCCGAAGTACTCCGCCGCTCTCGCCCACTCTTTCTTGTCGAGAGCGTCGAGCCCCAGCCGCTCATAGGTCACTGCGCTCCGGAGCGATCCGTTCAATTCCGCCATCAAGGGATCGGGTAGGTCGGGGTCCACATGGCCCCGCTGTCGCAGGTGAGCCTCGGCCTTTTCCGCCTCGCCGAGCCCGCGGTACGCCGTCGCGAGCGGATAGTGGATGATCGTGGCGAGCCGATCCTGCGCCAGTGCCTCTTCCAGATACTTCACGGCCGGCGCGTAGTCTCTTCTCGCCAGGGCAGCGCGTCCCATTCCCAACAACCCAGCCGCCAGGCGGGGCTGCAACGACAGCGCCTTCGTGAACAGCGGCTCGGCCGCTTCCGGTCGGCCCTGAAGCAAGTGGAGGCCGCCGAGCCAGACGAGCGCGGCCACGTGATCGGGTCGCAGCCGGAGCGCTCTTTCGAAGCACATCGCCGACTTCTCAGGCTCATTCCGAAGCCTGTACAGGTGCGCGAGATAGTAGGGCCACCGCGCGTCGCCCGGCACGAGCGCCTGCGCATTGAGAAAGAACGGCTCGGCCGCGTCGCGATACTCCGCGGCCATGAGGAGCTTTCCCGTCTCTCCGTATTCGTTCCCAAGCTCGACGCTCGGCGTGGCCGCGCCGTTGATCTTTCGCGTCAGTGATGTGTAGCGTTCGCCGAGTTGGTCCTTCACCGGCGTCGCCGCGCGGGACAGGTCGGGTAGGGAAACCGGGAGCTGCTGCTGATGTGGTGATGAGCAGCCAGCCATCAAGACGGCCAGCATGAAAGGCAGCGAGCCTCGAGCTCTCGTGGTGCCGTTCACCTGACGCTGCCTCCCGCTGTGCCCGATCCCTCCTTCAGTGTGGTGTACCGATCGACTTTTGCTCCGGCAAATTCCTCGACCCGACCGCTTGGCCAGAGAACCCGAACCCGTGGCGGCTCGATTGAATCGCCCATCCCCACGAGCACTCGCGGGTCATTCGCCGAGGCATAGCTCCCGTCGGCCCTGGCCCGGCGCCAGAGCGTGGGCCCGTTCGCGCGAAAGACGGCAACCCGCGCGCCATACATGTCGCGTGGCACGTGCTCTCCAGCGAGCCTCAATCCCAGCCAGTGGTGATGCGCGCCGACGTTGTTTATGAGCAGCCGCGTTCGCCCCGCGGCATTGCCCACCAGCACGTCCATATCACCGTCGTTGTCGACATCCCCGAAGGCGGCGCCGCGACCGACCTCGGACAACTGGAACGCCGCACCGGCGCGGCCGCTGACGTCCTCGAACTGGCCGTTGCCGAGATTGCGGAACAACTGTTTTCGTTGATGCAACGGAAACGGATCGTTCGCCCGCCGGAGCGCCTCAATGGCGGCGATCGTCCCATTGACCGTCAGGATGTCCAGCCAGCCGTCGTTATCGAAGTCGAGCCAAGCAGTCCCGAACCCGGTATAAGGGAGGCTGCGGAGGCCCAGTCCCGATCGCGCACTCTGATCTTCGAACACACCGGCCCCGTCATTGGCAAACAGATTGGACCCTTCACCTGTGAGTTCCGTCATGAAGAGATCTTCGTCGCCATCGTTGTCGAAGTCGCCGGCGTCGACGCCCATGCTCGCCTCAGCCCTGCCCTCTGCGGTCAAGGCTGTGCCGGACGTCAGCGCCGTGTTCTTGAAGGTGCCGTCGCGCTGGTTCATCCACAGCAGGTTCTCCTGATTGTCATTGGTGACCAGGAGATCGGGCCACCCGTCGCCATTGAAATCCGCCGCAACGACACCGAGCGCGGGTCCAAATGCGCCTCCCACCAGGGCCCTGGCCGTGACATCAGTGAAGGTCCCGTTGCGATTGTTGTGATGGAGCCGGTCCCGCCGCGCCCGATACGCGCTGGGAGGACAGTAGTCCCGTTCGCCCGACGGACGGAAGCATCTCTTGTTCGTCTCGATGCTGTAGTCCAGGTAGTTGCCCACATAGAGATCCAGCCATCCGTCGCGATCGTAGTCCACGAACGAAGCGGAGACGGAGAAGCCCGTGTCATCCGTTCCACTCTCTTGTGAGATGTCCGTGAAGGTTCCGTCGCAGTTGTTGCGAAACAGTCGGTTCCGTCCGAAATTGGTGAGATAGAGATCAACACACCCGTCGTTGTTGACGTCGCCGGTCGCTACCCCCATGCCAAAACCAGGTGCGTCGATGCCGCTCTGATCCGTGACGTCCGTGAAATGCAGCGTGCGCGCCCCGTCTTCTTCAATCTTCAAGTCGTTGCGGAAGAGCCGACCCTTGAGCGGCAACGGGTTCCGGGGCGGGAACAGGGCCTGACTGGGCGCCTTGCCCGGCCCGAGCATCCGTCCCTGAACGAGATAGACATCCAGGTCGCCGTCGTTGTCGTAGTCGAACAACGCGACACCGGGCGCCATGTTTTCCGGGAAATAGAACTCGCCCGACATGCCGTTGAAGTGCACGAAGTCGATGCCCGTTTCCTGCGCCCGATCGACGAACCACTCGGCTTCTCTGGTCTTCCCCGCGCTTGCTGCCGCGCTCGGCGCCCGGGTGTTGCGATCAGCCTTGCAGCTGGCGGTCAACGCCAGGAGCAGCACGAGCCACGTCCGCGAGCCTGCGAGGCGAGACGGAAATCTGGAGTCCATTCTAGCGGCGCGTACGCGTCATTTCTAACATGCAGCCACGAAGGCACGAAGCCAACAACCTAACAGAATACGGATTTGTTCTTTGTATTTTCGTGTCGTCGTGGCAGTTTTTGGCTTGACGAATGACTGGCACAGTCCACTGGGCTGCCGGAACGAAGCCACGATGGCCGGCGGGACCGTCGACTGGTCCCGCCCGGGAGGATGTTCTTCAGAAGGTCAGGTTGGCGCTCAACTGGAACATGCGGCCGTCCATCGTCTGCGAGGGTTTTTGCCAGGTGCTGCCGAAGGTATTGTTCTGGCCGAGTACATAGCTCGCATTCATCACGTTGAACACGTCGAAGTTGGTTTGCAAACGCTTGGTCGGCCCGATCGCCAGCCGTTTGCCCAAACGAAGATCGAGCCGGCTGACGCGGGGGTTGAAGAGTGTGTTGGCCGCGACCAGTGGCACCGTGGCGTTGGACGTACACGGAGTCCGACCCCCACAGGCCGAAAGATCGCGACCCAACGATGGGACGATCGCAGCGTTGGGCGCCGTGTAGCTGGCCGTGATGGTCGCCCCGGGAAGACTCTGGAACACGCCACTCACGACGAAGTTGGCCGGCAAGGGGATGTTTCCGTTGAACTTGACCTGGGCGGTGTGGGAGTAGTCCAGGACGTTATGACAGTTCAGCAGGTTCTGAACGCTGTCGACGATGAAGCAGCTATCGGTCACCGTGCGTCCCAGATCGAGGCCGCCGGACAACCGCGCGCCCGAGCGAAATCGCGCGTTCATGGAAATCCCGAAAAAATCATTGATCTGCTGCTGGTTCCCGAACACCGACGACTGCTGAATCTGGCTGAACACCTGGCCGAACCTCTGCAACGAGACATCGGCAAGGTCGCAGATCGGGTAGCCGCCGCCGCCAGGCAACCGCGAATCACTTGGCGCCGTGATGCAGTACGCCGCATAGTCCGCCGGCGTCGTCAACGTGTTCCTGGTCACGCTGAAATTTCCGTACCAGTTGCGGTAATAGCCGCCGCTCACCGACAGCCTGGACGTGATCTCGCGCTGCAGCTCGGTCGTGAAGTCCCAGTTGTAGCCACGAACCCCAAACCCCCGCAGCACGTCGTCGTCGTAGAGGGTGGTAACGTTGAGCCCTCCGAAATTCTGATTGGACAACGCCAGGCACTCGCCGTTGGCGGCCCGGTTCCCCAGGTCGCAGTCCGGAACGTAGTTCCCGTTGGTATCGTTCCAGACTCTGGTGACGCTGTTGACCGAGGTCGTGATCGGGTTGTTGTTTTGCGTGATGGCGGTCGTGGTCTTGGCCACGTAGCGGCCCATCGTCACCTTGAGCGCCGTCTTGCCGTCGCCGAACAGGTCGAACACGGCCCCACCCCGCGGATTCAGGTCCTTCCATGAGGGAGTGCTCGTCACCTCGGGGAAGTCTCGCGCCGGCAGCCAACCATTCGGCGTGGCGTCGACGTGCTGGGCAGGGATGTACCCGTAGAAGTAGTCGTACCGGAGACCGTAGTTGAGCGTCAGGCGCTTGATGGCCCATTGATCCTGCACGTAGATTCCCAGATCCCGATTGCGGTTTTTCCGAAGGTACGGGGTGGCATACTGCGTAATCTGGTTCGGGATGCGATTGTTGAACCGGTAATTCACGTTACCGTTCGCTTCCGTGCTGAGATTCTGGATCGTCTCCTCGAGCTGGAGCCCAGTCTTGAAGTTATGTGACCCGGTCACGTAGGACAAAGAAAAGCGCTGGGTGAAGCGGGGCACGTCCTGAATCGCGTTGTAGGTCAGGGACGAGTTGTAGGTCATCCCTGTCGACTGCTCCGTGACGGAAATGTCGTTCAGCGTGACGCCTGGCTGGGGCTCGGCGGGCCAGCTTTGCCACGCGGCTCCCACGCCGGCCTCGAGCAGCAGCTTGCCGGTCCTGGGCGAATTCCACGTGACCTGATATAGCGCGTCCGGGTCGAAGTGATAACCAAGCGTCGATTCCGGCGGATTGACCGACGTCGTCGCCCCCACATTTCCATGGCAGTTGCAGTTTCGCTGCCGATCGACGAAGACGTTGAACTTGTTTTTTGGTGACGCCTGCCACGTGATGCGCGCGGCCTTCGACTCGTACCATTCGTAGCCGGTTGCGGGGCGAGCCGGGTCTGGAGTGTAGAACAGGGTGCCCTGCGTCAGGTTCCAGAACTTGCCGGCGCCCTGACGCTCACTGCCCCACTCGCGGAACGAGGCGAAGAACCAGACTTTGTCCTGCTTGATCGGACCACCAATCGAAAACGTGCCGTCCCAGACCCTTACGACCTCGTTCACCGTCGTGAGACCCTTGGCGCGCAGTTCGTCTGTCAAGTTGTTCATCTGAAACTTGTTGCCGCTGAACAGACCGGAAGTATTGCCCCTGAAGTTGTTGCCGCCCTCCTTGGGAACCATGTTCGCCACAGGGCCGTCGGCGTTGCTTTCGGCCGAAATGCCGCTGGTTGACAGCGTCACTTCTTCCGTGAGGGCCGTGTTGGGCGTATAGCCCATGTTCCCTGAGGAATGCTGGATCCCCATGCCATCAAACGTGACATTGCTGCCGCTCTTCCCGTGATAGGCACCGCCGCCGACCTGGGTGGTATAGCCGCCGACGACGTCCTGGGCGAGGCTTGACGCGAACCCCGGAGTGATCGTCGCCACATTGTTCAAATTCTTCGTGCTCGTGGGCAGGGTGTCGAGCAGATCCTTCGACATCACCGTCTGCTTGCGCATGTTCTGAACGTCGACGAGCGGCGTTGCGCCACTCACCGTGATCGTCTCCGCGAGGGCGCCAACCTGGAGGTCGGCATTTACCGTGGCGGTAAAGCCCGCCGTCAGCTCAATACCTTCTCGCTTGACGGTACTGAAACCGGTGATTCCGAATGTGACGACATACGTGCCGGGCCGCAGGTCGACGATGTTGAACCGGCCCTCGCCGTTGGTGACCACGCTGCGGACCTTTTCGATGAGGACCGGGCTGGCGGCTTCCACCGTCACGCCTGGCAGCACGGCGCCTGACCCGTCTCTGACGGTCCCCGCGATGCCGCTGGTCGTTTGCTGCGCCCCCGCGGCCGACGACAGCAGCCCACACAACAGCACCAGGACCACGTGCCGGACGAGCACTGAAAAGGACAGGCCTCGCATGCGATTTACTCCCTCTTGAGTGGCGCTCTGGTTAACGGATTTCTGAGGCCGGAAGTCGCGGACCGTAACTGACGCTGGCAGGCTGCTGCGGGGATGGCCATCGGGCCACTGCGGGGAAACGCATCCGACACGGGCGCAATCGCTCTTCTCGGCATCGGGGCTTCTTTCCCTGTTGGGAGCACGAATCCGCGCGGGCGAGTGAAGGCGGCTGGACTCTATATCACGTACCGGCGCGAGTCAATTCCAAACGACGACCTTGTCAAGACGACCTTCGCCGAGGAGGCGCCGAGCTCTTTGATGGGACTGATGCTCGATCCGACGCCAGATTCGTGCGGCTCGTACCCGCCGCAACGCATTCCCGAGGCTGGTATCATCGTGCCTATGAAGAGAGCGTTTTCTGCGGCGGCTATCGTTCTCGCAATTTCGTTGCCTCTCGTGGCGCAGGCACCGGCGCCCGGCAGCAGGCCCGCGGCAGGCCCGGCGCCCCGCCAGTCCAACGGCAAACCCGACTTCAGCGGCGTCTGGTCCGCACCGTATGTCCCGGATATGACGCGTAACGGGCGCAATCAGGTCGGCTATGCGGAGGCCCCGTTCTCGCCGGCCGACACGCCAGCCGCGCGTCAGGCGATGTCCGTGAAGGGCAACCGCACCGAGTTGCCGTTTACGCCGTGGGGGCTTCAGGCCTGGACCGCGTACGACGCGAACACTGACGACGCCACCGGCAACTGCTTTCCGTACGGCCTGACACGGATGATGAACGCACCGTATCCGATTCAGATCATGCAGGACGATCGCCACATCGCCTTCCTGTTCGAGCTCGACATGCTGCACCACATCGTTCCGTTCAGCAGCACGCTGCCCAAGCACGCGGAGGGCAACCCCTCCTGGTACGGCTACTCGCTGGCGCGCTGGGAGGGCGATACGCTCGTGGTCGAATCGCAGGGGTTCAATGGCTATACGCGCCTGGACACCATCGGCCATCCCCACAGCGACCAGTTACGCGTGACGCAGACCTTCAGGCGGCTCGACGCCGATCGCATCGGTCAGACGATCACCATCAACGATCCGAAGGCCTACACCAGGCCGTGGAGCAACGAGCGCGTATTCACGCGGCTGGACCAGCCGCTCTTCGAGTACTCGTGCGAAGAGAACAACAAGAGTCTGTGGGAGGGGCGAATCAAGCGGTGGACGCCCCCGTGGGCGCGGCAGTAAGAAGCGTCCAGACCGCAGGCCACAGCGCCGACAGTCCGGAAGACGTCGCGGAGAGTGTCAACCGACCCGCCACTGAATTCCGCCAGCGGCGGCCCGGACAGCCCCATCGAAATTCGCCATCCCCATGCACGTGAGATGCTCTCGTTGCTGGTCGGCAAACTCACGGCGCCCATGCATGAACCGCGAGTTGTCGACCATCAGGAGATCGCTGGCTTCCCAGGCCACCTGATCGATGACGCGGGCGTGCACGGCTTTGATCTCCGCCATCACGGCCTGCGGAATCTCCGTGCCGTCTTCAAAGCGTGCGGGGCCCGGATAGGGTCCGGTCAGGCTGTTGGTGAACGATTCTGCGCCGGTCCACCGCGTCCGGCGCACGGCGGACGTCACGAACTCCATGCGCATGGTGCCGTCCCCGAGGAACTTGAACGTGGTACCGGCGAGGTTGATGTGATCGAGCTCGGCGAAGAACAGCAGGCGCAGCCCTACGCGCCATTGCACGTCCGGTAATACCTCGACGAAGCTCACCCGTTTCGAAGAGAAGAGACTTCGTGTCGCCGCACTGAGCTGAGTCCAGATCTCAACCCCGTCGGCAAACGTCGTCTCACCGCCCGTGCGCGCCGGTGTGATGCAGTGGAACCACAGCAGGTCTGGGGGATTCGGCCCCCGCGCCGACTCGCAGTGCAGGTCCTGTGCGTTGCCGACGGGCATCACGCTCTGCATGTAGTCGCCCACAGCGTCGATCGACTTCGAGCCTCCCAGGTCGCGCAGATAACGGCCGACGAAGAGATCCGCGAACGCCTTGAACGGCCCGGCGCCGCCCGGGAAGCCTCGGAACAACAGGAGCCCGGCCTCCGTGAAACACTTGCGAACAGCCGGCACAGGTAGATCCGTCAGCGCTTCACGCCCTTCTGGTGTGATTATTCGCGCGCTGGTCCGGCCGAACGGACGAACGTTCATACGACACCTCCGAACACCGACATTCGACGCTCTATCAATCGAGATGAATTCGCCATCCAGCCTACGCCAAGACTGCCGGGTCGGCCAAGTGGCGCGGTGGTCGATGACGAACGACACGCGGGGCGATCCGCCATCGGCCCATCCTCTTAATTTAAGGACACGGCAACGGCGGCGGACCACCCAGCAGCCAACGTGGGTTCTCGAGATTCACGAGATCGCGATCGCGGAGATGGCCGCCGCGGCGCTCCAGCCATTGAGCGGCTGCATCACGCACGAGCTGGCCGATGTCTTGTTCGCCCAGCCCGTTGGGCGGCGTGATCGACGTGAACAAGCCTTCGCCTCCCGTGGCCAGGAAATCCGTCGTCACCACCGTGACGCGTTCGTCGTCTCCCACCGTGCGGCCGTCGGCACGCAGCAGATCGACATGGGGCGCGCCCGCGACGCACGTGGCGCGCGCGTGCAGCCCCGCGATCCCGAGCACGCTGCGGCCGCCCGCTCGTCCCGCGAGCGCCTTCTTCAGGTCGGCGCCGGTGAGCGTCAACCTCACGATCAGGTTGTCGAATGGATACGCCTCGAACAGCCGCCCATACGTCAGCGGCCCGGCGGGAAGATCGGCGCGCAGCCCGCCGTCGGTGTTGTTGAGCGCGATGTCCGCACCGGGTACGGACTGGAGCAGCACGTCGGTGAAGAAGTTGCCGAGCGGCGATTCGAGCGACGCCGCCCGTGGAATCTCGGTGTCGAGCACCACGCCAAGCGGCCGCGCTTTGAGATCGCGCACGCGTTGCAGCTGAGGCTCGATCACGGCGGCAATCGTGGCGTCAGGCACAACAGGCCGGCCTTCGTAATCGCCGGCGGACAACACATCTTGCGGCGGGAAAATCTTCTTGCTCATGACGCGCCTGCTGGCGCGATTGGCGGTCAGATCCACTCGTCCGAACGTCCGCCCGCCGATGAACGACTCGATGATGGCGACGCCGTTTCTCAAGTGTGCCATTCCGGCATGGCTATGGCCGGCGACGATGACGTCGACCAGCCCCGGGGCAAGAGCGTCGGCAACCTGGAAGATTTCCGCGTCCGCCGCGCACGATGGCAGGTCGGTCGGCACCTCGAACGAGGTGCAACGCCCCCCGGCATGAGCAGTCACGACGACGATGTGCGCGCCTTTGGCGCGAAGCGCCGTGGCCTGCGCGGCAATCGTGGCCGCGAGCGGCGCCACGCTCAGGCCTTTCACATTCCCCGACATCGTTTCCGCCAGCGCGCGCAGCGTCATCACGCCGACGATGCCGACGCGCATGCCGCCAGCGTCGACGATGACCGAGGGTTTTACGTTCGGCCACTCGACCGGCCGCTTCGTCGCGTCGTCGATCAGGTTGGCCGCCAACACCGCGAACTTCGCTTCGGCGGCACGGGCCTTCAGCGCGCCCCGCGGATCGTCACCAGGCCTGGCTGGCGTGACGGCGGGACCGACAGGACCGAAATCGAATTCGTGATTGCCGACCGTCGCGGCGGCGTAGCCCAACGCGTTGTACGCCGCCACCACCGTTGCGCCTTCGCCGAGGTTTGATTCCAGCGTTCCCTGGAACATATCACCGGCGTCGATCAGCAGCGTCGCGCCATCGTGCGCCCGGACCGCGCGCAGGTTGTTGACGTAGCCGCCGAGCAGCGCCAACCCACCGCGCCCGTCGCGCGGCAGGATGCCGCCATGGAGATCGTTGGTGCCGATGATTGAAATGACGATCGGGGACGACGCTGAGCCGGGGATCGTGAGTTGATCGACAGGACGAATCGTTCGCGCAGGCGCGCACGCGACATGCACTGCGATCAGGAGCCACAGGCCGGCCGGGATCCGCATCGACATTCGTTGGGCCAGAGTGTAACAGCGGCTTCCAGGCAGACAAAAGTCTTCCGCGAAGGGATATCCTGTAGCGTGCATTCGGCACCATTGGCATTCCCGGTGACATTTCGCGCCTCTCACGCGGAACAGAGGAGGCCGGGGATTTGCAGTACGACCCTCTGCGTCCCACACTCGAGGGAGAAAAGAGGCTTGGCGCAGAGTGAGCCCGTGGATGGAACATACGATCGGTCAGGTCCTTCGAACAGGTGCGACGACGCATTTCGCGGACTCTCCGGCGATTGTTGCCGCCCGTCGCGCGCCGCTCTCGCACAAGCGACTGTGGCACCACGTGCAAGGCGTGGTGGCATGGCTCAATAGCGCCGGGATTGGCCGCGGCGATCGCGTCGCCATGGTCCTCCCGAATGGACCCGAAATGGCGGCGGCGTTTCTAGGCGTCTCGGCCGGTGCCGTCAGCGCACCGCTCGATCCCGCTTACCATGCCGACCAGTTCAGCTTCCACCTGATCCAACTCCACGCGAAGGCGCTGGTCGTCCAGGGCGGCGTAGACTCTCCGGCCCGCGATGTGGCCAGGGACCATGGGATCCGCGTCATCGATCTGTGGCCGGTCGGCGAGGATGATGCGGGAATCTTCACCCTCAACGGCGACACCCTGAATCGTGACGACGGCGTCTATGCCGAACCGCTGGACGTGGCCCTGATACTCCACACGTCCGGCACGACGTCGCGGCCGAGGATCGTGCCGCTCACGCACGCCAACCTGTCGGCGTCGGCGGCGAACATCGCCGGCAGCCTCTCACTCTCTGCCAGGGACCGAAGCCTGAACGTGATGCCGCTGTTCCATGTTCACGGGCTCGTCGCGTCGACGCTTGCCGCCATTGCGGCGGGGGGTAGCGTGGTCTGCGCACCAGCGTTCGATGGATCCGCCTTCTTCGAATGGCTGAACGATTTCCAGCCGACCTGGTTCACGGCCGTGCCGACGATGCATCAGGAGATCCTTCGCCGCGCCGCTCCATCTCCGGGGAGCGTAGTGCCGAGCCGTCTCCGTTTCATCCGGTCGTGTTCTGCGGCGCTATCGCCGCGGACGATGTCGGAACTGGAAGCGGTGTTCGGCGTGCCGGTGATCGAAGCGTACGGGATGACCGAAGCCGCACACCAGATTGCGAGCAATCCTTTGCCGCCGGCCAGTCGCGTACCGGGCGCCGTTGGCCTCCCGACTGGTTGCGAAGTGACGATCAGGGACGAACAGGGTGCGTTGCTGCCGATCGGCGACACCGGGGAAGTGGTGATTCGAGGACCGAACGTCACACGGGGCTACGAGACCGATCCGATCACCAACGCCCTCACGTTCACGGACGGCTGGTGCCGAACGGGCGACCAGGGCAGGCTCGACAGCGAGGGCTATCTGGTGCTGACAGGCCGTCTCAAGGAGATCATCAACCGCGGGGGTGAAAAAGTCTCGCCACGCGAGATCGACGACGTGCTGCTGCGGCACCCTGACGTGCGGGAGGCGGCGGCGTTTGGCGTGGCGCACCCTACGCTGGGCGAAAGCATCGCCGCCGCCGTGGTACCGCGGGACGGCAAGACGCTGACGGAAGTCGGCGTGCGCAACTTCGCGTTCCAGCATCTCCCGGACTTCAAGGTGCCCTCCCGCGTGGTGGTCGTCCAGGCGATTCCCAAGGGGCCAACGGGCAAGCTGCAGAGAATGGACCTCGCCCTTCGGCTCGCGCAGGAACTGGACCAGGGGTACGAGCCTCCTGCCAGCGAACTCGAGCATTTGTCGAGCACCCTTTTCGCGCAGGTCCTCCAGGTGAGCCGAGCCGGGCGACACGACAATTTTTTTGCACTGGGCGGCGACTCCATCCAGGCGATGCAGGTCATTGCCCGTCTGGGGGAGTCACTCACACTCGACATCCCGCCAACATCAATGTTTCGTCATCCAACGCCCGCGTCTCTGGCGGCCGAACTGGCACGCATGCAGCAGGATCGGGACCTCGCGTCGATCGCCACGCAGTTGCAGGGATTGTCGCAAGAAGACGCGAGGCGGCTCCTGCAGCATGCCGCCGGTCAGGACGCGTGACTCAGCCCGAACCGAGCGAGACCGCAGGCCTTTTAACTCCCGCGCGACAGCGCACCGGCAGTGTGCTGGCCGCGGAGGCTCTGCATCAACGTCCGCGTCGATCCGCATACACTTCGCCCGGGACCGTGGTGACATGAAAGATCTCCAGTCCAAGATCGACGCACTCTCTCCTGCCAGGCGCGCGCTGCTTGAAAGCCAATGGCAGACACAGGGAGACCGCCCCGAAACCGGACCGATCCAGCCGCGGTCCGGCAGCGGCATGCCGCCGCTGTCGTTTGGGCAGCTGCGATTGTGGTTTCTGAACCAGTGGGAGCCGGGAAACTCCGCCTACAACACCGCCAGGGCGCTCCGCATCGACGGACCGCTCGACCCGCTGACGCTGGATCGCAGCTTGACGGAGATCTCCCGACGTCACGAGACGCTGCGCACCACGTTTGTCACCGACGGCGAGACCCCGGTGCAGATCGTTCATCCCGCCGGCCCCGTCGCCGCCACGCAGGTCAATCTGACGGGGAGATCCCAGGAACAGAAGGATGCAGAGTCCTCCAGACTGATGGCCGAGGAAGGTCAACTTCCGTTCGATCTCGTGGCCGGCCCAATCTGGCGCGCGACGCTCGTCCAGCTCGAACCCGAGGCGCACCTGCTGTTGCTGACCGTCCATCACATCGTGTTCGATGGATGGTCGGCCGATCTGCTGTACCGGGAACTGTGGGCACTCTACGAAGCCTTCGCGGCAGGTCTGGGTTCTCCTCTTCCGGAATTGCCGATCCAGTACTCGGACTACGCCGATTGGCAGCAGCGCCGGTTTCAGGGCGGCCGGCTGGAGGCTCAGCTCGGCTACTGGCGCGAACAGCTACGCGATCTGCCAACCGTCGACCTGCCGACCGATCGCCCGCGGCCTTCGACCCAGACGTTCGCCGGTGCGCACCATCAGCTGCATCTGCCGTCCGCGCTCGTCGAGGTGCTGAAATCCCTCAGCCGGCATGAGCGGGTGACACTCTTCATGACGTTGCTGGCGGCGTTCCAGGCGCTGCTCCATCGCTACACCGCCCAGGACGACCTGGTCGTGGCATCTCCGACGGCCGGCCGAACTCGCACGGAGCTCGAGCCACTGATCGGCTTTTTCGTCAACATGCTGGTGCTCCGGACCGACACCTCGGGGGACCCGACTTTTCGCGAGCTGATCGGCCGCGTCCGCACAGTTGCGCTCGGCGCGTTCGCCAACCAGGAGGTGCCCTTCGAAAAGCTGGTCGAGGATCTGCATCCTCACCGCGATCCGAGCCGCAACCCTCTGTTTCAGATTGTCTTCGCCTTCCAGAACGTCCCGCATTCGTCGTCGGCGCCCGGACCCCTTTCGGTCACCAGGCTCAAGACGGCGAGGCCGGTGACGCGCTTCGATCTCGAGCTTCACCTGACCGAGATCGAAGCGGGCCTGCGAGGCGAATTCTTCTACAACACCGCGCTGTTCGACGCCGCCACCATCGCGCGCATGGCCGACCACTTCCGGACGATGCTCGGCGGGATCGCCGTCAACCCGGATCAGCGTCTGTCGGAATTGCCGGTGCTCACGAAAGAGGAGCGTCGGAAGATTCTCGTCGAGTGGAATCAGACCGACACGGCCTATCCGCGCGACGCGTGCATCCACGAGCTCTTCGAGGCTCGAGCCGAAGCCACACCCGACACGGTGGCGGTCTCGTACGGCGACACCCACCTGACGTATCGGCAACTGAACCAACGCGCCAACGGATTGGCGCACTACCTCGCGACGCTCGGCGTGGCGCCCGATGTCCTGGTCGGTGTCCTGCTCGAGCGGTCTGTCGAGATGGTCGTCGCCCTGCTGGCGATCCTGAAAGCCGGTGGGGCCTACCTGCCTTTGGATCCGGCGTGTCCTGGCGAACGACTCGCGTTCATGCTGCACGATGCGAACGTGCCGGTCCTGCTGACAGAGGAGTCGTTGACGGCGGCGCTGCCGGTGATCGAGGCACGAATCCTCAGCCTGGATGCCGCTGTGCCCGAGTGGCAGCCCCGTCGCGACGGTCCGGCCAGCGGCGCCACGGCGACACATCTTGCCTACGTGACCTACACGTCGGGATCGACTGGACAGCCGAAAGGGGTCGCGATCCCGCACCGGGCCGTGGTCCGGCTGGTGATCGATACGAACTACGTGGAGCTCGGTCCCGCCGATCGCGTCGCCCAGGTGTCCAACCCGTCATTCGATGCCGCGACGTTTGAAATCTGGGGTGCCTTGCTCCACGGCGCACGCCTGATCGGTATTTCCCAATCAATTCTGCTGTCGCCACGGGATTTCGCCCGAGCGATTCAGGAGCTGGAAATCAGCGTGATGTTCCTCACCGCGGCGCTGTTCAACCAGATGGTGAGCGAAGAGCCGACCGCGTTTCAGTCGCTGAGGTATCTGCTCGTTGGAGGCGAGGCCTGCGAGCCGAAGTGGGTCCGGACGCTCCTCGATTACGGCCCGCCAAAGTATCTGCTGAACGCGTACGGACCGACCGAGAGCACGACATTCGCAACGACTCATCGGATCGAGAGCGTGTCCCCGGCGGCGACCTCGGTGCCGATCGGCAGGCCGATTGCCAACACCCGGGCGTACGTGCTCGACCGGGCGCGCCAACCGGTGCCCGTCGGCGTCGTCGGCGAGCTGCACCTCGCCGGAGACGGGCTGGCGAGGGAATATCTGCACCGCCCGGAGCTGACCGCCGAGAAATTCATCCGCGATCCGTTCAGCGACGATCCCGCGGCGCGGGTCTACAAGACCGGCGATTCAGTCAGGTATTTGCCCGACGGCCGCATCGACTTCGTCGGCCGGATCGACCGTCAGGTGAAGATTCGCGGCTTTCGCATCGAGCTTCAAGAAGTGGAGGCCATCCTCGCGCAGCACCCGGAGATCGGCCACTGCGTGGTCGTCACCCGTCGGCGAGGGCAGATCGAAAGCGCCCTGGTCGCTTACGTCGTTCCGTCGACCGCCTCCCAGCCGTCGACCGACGCGTTGCGCGGCTTCATGCGCGACAAGCTGCCGGACTACATGGTGCCGTCAGCATTCGTGATGATGGATGCCCTGCCCCTCACCGCCAATGGAAAAGTGGACGAAGCGCGGCTGCCGGACCTGAATCACGAGGAGGGCGTGCGCCGGACCGAGGCTGCGCCTCCTCGCACACCGCTCGAAGAGCGCGTCGCGGGTATCTGGGAGGAACTGCTCGGGGTCAGGCACGTCGGCGTCCACGAGAGCTTCTTCGACCTTGGCGGGCACTCGCTGCTGGCGGTTCAATTGATCGCACGAATCGAGCGGAGCTTCGCCATCGCCTTGCCGGTGGCCGTCTTGTTCCAGTCACCCACCATCGCAGAGTTGTGCAACCTACTGAGTACCCGCAGGGACGCAGAATGGCCCTCGTTGCTTCCCATCCAGACCAGCGGGAAGAAGCTGCCGTTTTTCTGGGTTCACGGCGATTCGAGCAATGTGCACCTCCCTGCGCATTTCGGACCGGAACGACCGCTCTTTGCATTGGAACATCAAGGGCTGGACGGCCGGCCGGCCCTCCACCTCGAGGTGGAAACCATCGCGAATCACTACCTGAGCGAAGTGCGCGCGATCCTCCCCGCCGCTGAAGTGCACGAGGTTCAAA
>JBDTVS010000049.1:0-137921 GCA_040007095.1 Acidobacteriota bacterium | reverse complement strand
CGGCGGGATGCATCGGCGGCCAGAATGCGCACGTTATTCATCTACGGGTCCTAAGCGCCCGACGCCCCCGATGATTCGTTGACCCCATGGAACTGCTTGCGTCCCAGGTTGACCCACACGACCAGACGTTCACGGCCAATCGTGATCGCATGCGGCAGCTGGTCGCGCAACTGCGCGAGCGAACCGAAACGGCCCGGCAGGGCGGCGGCCCCAAGTATCTCCAGCGACATCGCGATCAGGGCAAGCTCCCGGTGCGCGAACGCGTCGAGCGGCTGCTCGATCGTGGATCGCCGTTTCTCGAACTGTCGCCGCTGGCCGCTGTCGACATGTACGACAACGACGCGCCGGCCGCCGGCCTGGTCACCGGCATCGGCCGTGTCTCTGGCCGGGACGTCCTGATCGTCGCCAACGACGCCACGGTCAAAGGCGGAACCTACTATCCGATCACCGTGAAGAAGCACGTTCGGGCGCAGGAGATCGCGCTCGCCAATCGACTGCCGTGCGTGTATCTGGTCGATTCAGGCGGCGCGTTTCTGCCGCTGCAGGCGGAAGTCTTCCCCGATCGCGATCACTTCGGACGAATCTTCTTCAATCAGGCTCGCATGTCCGCCGAACGCATCCCGCAGGTCGCCGTGGTGATGGGCTCCTGCACCGCGGGCGGCGCCTACGTACCGGCGATGTCCGACGAAACGATCATCGTCCGGGGGACGGGGACCATCTTTCTTGGCGGGCCGCCGCTCGTCAAGGCCGCCACCGGCGAGGAAGTCACCGCCGAGGAGCTCGGCGGCGCCGATGTGCACACCCGACTGTCCGGGGTCGCCGACTACTTCGCCGAGAACGACGACCATGCGCTGGAGCTGTGTCGGACGATTGTTTCGACGCTGCACACCACCAAGCCCCGGCCCGGCGACCTGACAGCGACCGAGGAGCCGCACTACGATCCTGCCGAGATCTACGGCATTGTCAACGCCGACCCGCGCAAAGCATACGACGTGCACGAGATTGTCGCCCGCCTCGTGGACGGATCGCGGTTCGACGAGTTCAAGCAGCGCTACGCGACGACGCTCGTCACCGGCTTCGCGAGGCTGCACGGATTTCTGATTGGCATCGTCGCCAACAACGGCGTGCTGTTCTCGGAGTCGGCGCTCAAGGCGACGCACTTCATCGAGCTCTGCAATCAGCGCGGCATCCCCCTCGTGTTTCTCCAGAACATCACCGGCTTCATCGTCGGCCGCCAGTACGAGCGCGCCGGCATCGCGAAGGACGGCGCGAAACTGGTGCACGCCGTCGCCAACTCCGTGGTCCCCAAGTTCACGGTCGTCATCGGCGGCTCCTTTGGCGCGGGCAACTACGGGATGTGCGGCCGCGCCTTCGACCCGAGGCTGCTGTGGATGTGGCCCAACGCGCGGATCTCGGTGATGGGCGGCGAGCAGGCCGCGGGCGTTCTCACGTCGGTCAAACGCGACCAGCTCGCGCGCGACGGCCAGCCGTTCACCGCCGAAGACGAGGACGAGATTCGCCGGCCGATCCTCGATAAGTACGAGCACGAAGGATCGCCCTACTACTCCACCGCTCGCCTGTGGGACGACGGCATCCTGGATCCGGTCGATACGAGGCAGGCGCTTGCGCTCGGGCTGTCGGCGGCCCTGAACGCGCCGACGCCTGCGCCGAAATTCGGCGTGTTCCGCATGTGAATCACCGACCGTTGCATTCTTTGTGCTCTTTGTGTTCTTTGTGTTCTTTGTGGTTCTGTGACTCTCTTGATCACCGTTCGATAGTTTGGCTGAAGCCGGACACTACGTTCAACGCTCACGCTTTCGTGGAACGTGGTGCACTCATGGCTCATGACGACTCGGTGGTTCAGCAACCATGTCCTACCAGTTCCTAACGACCAGACGTGACGGCACAGTGGAGCATCTGACGCTGAACCGGCCGGAAGTACGCAACGCGTTCAACGAAGGCATGATCGCGGAGCTCTCCGAGTGGGCCGGGCGCGTGCGTGAGTCGGCGGCTGCCGGCGCGATCCGGGCCGTGGTCGTGGCCGGTGCCGGGCCGACATTCTGCGCCGGCGCCGACGTCGCCTGGATGGCCAAAACGGTCGCCTACACCATGGACGAGAACCTGCAGGATGCGATGGCGGCGTCCCGCATGTTCGGCGCCATCGAGGCGCTTGCGGTCCCGATCATCGGGCGCGTTCACGGCGCGGCCGTGGGCGGAGGGGCCGGTCTTGCCGCGGTGTGCGATATCGTCGTCGCGGACGAAGCCGCGACGTTCGGGTTCCCCGAAGTCAGGCTGGGGATTATCCCGGCAGTGATTTCGCCTTTCGTGCTCGCGAAAATCGGCCGGTCGGCCGCGCGCGAGCTGTTCCTGACCGGCGCGCGATTCACGGCCGCGCGCGCGAGAGAGATCGGCCTGGTCCACTCGGTCGTGCCACAGGATCGGCTCGACACAACCGTGGCGGGATACCTCGCAGAGATCCTGGCGGCCGCGCCGCAGGCCATCGCCGAGGCCAAGGCGCTCATTGCGGAGGTCTGGAATCGTGAGCGCCCGGACGCGGAGTCGATCACGGCCCGGGCAATCGCGACCCGCCGCGTGTCGGCCGAGGGCCAGGAAGGACTGAAGGCGTTCCTGAACAAGCGAACGCCTGGTTGGGTAGAACCGTTCCCGGCTTCGGGAGATGCGGCCGGCATCCCACCGCCAATCGCTCGAGGATGACATCCGGCCCGACATGATCCAACGCCTGCTTATTGCCAATCGGGGCGAGATCGCCATCCGGATCATTCGCGCCTGTCGGGAGCTCGGCGTGGAGACCGTCGCCGTCTATTCGGACGACGATGCCCGAGCGCCGCACGTGGCGGCCGCAGATCGGGCCGTCCATATCGGCCCGGCCACGCCCGCCGAGAGCTATCTCTCGATTCCGAATCTCATCGCCGCGGCGCGATCCGCCGGCGCCGATGCGCTGCACCCCGGCTACGGTTTCCTCTCGGAGAGCCCGGCATTGGCCCAAGCGTGCGAGCGCGCACGGCTCGTGTTCGTCGGTCCACCCTCCGGGGTGATCGCGAGAATGGGCTCAAAGATTGAAGCGCGCCGGCTGATGCAGTCGGCGGGAGTGCCGGTCGTTCCAGGGGAAACACCGGACGACCAATCCGACCAGGGCCTGCGGCGCGCGGTCGATCGCGTCGGCCTGCCGGTGCTGGTCAAGGCATCGGCCGGGGGCGGCGGCAAAGGCATGCGCAGCATTCGTGATGCCGGTGACATCGACGACGCCGTGCGGGCGGCACGACGCGAGGCGACGGCGGCGTTCGGCGACGGCACGCTTTACGTCGAACGCCTCGTCGATCGGCCGCGTCACATCGAAGTGCAGATTTTCGGCGACCACCACGGGCGCATCGTGCATCTGTTCGAGCGCGAGTGTTCGGCGCAGCGCCGCCACCAGAAAGTGATCGAGGAAAGCCCCTCACCCGCATTGACGCCGGTGGTGCGCGAGCGCATCACCGACGCCGCCGTTCGCGCCGCGGCGGCGGTCGAATACCGCAACGCCGGCACCGTCGAGTTCCTGCTCGCGCGCGCCGACGCATCCGGGAACGCCGATCGCTTCTACTTTCTCGAAATGAACACGCGCCTGCAGGTCGAGCATCCAGTGACCGAAGGCATCACCGGGCTGGATCTCGTCAGCGCGCAGCTGCTCGTGGCCGCCGGCGCGGCGTTGCCCTGGGCGCAAGAGGCGGTGACGTCGCGAGGGCACGCCATCGAGGCACGCGTGTACGCGGAAGACCCGGCGCGCGGCTTCCTGCCGCAGGCCGGCCGGATCCTGCTGTACCGGGAGCCGAGAATGCCGGGAGTTCGCGTCGACTCCGGCGTGGCGGAGCACGGCGAGGTGTCGGTCCACTACGATCCGCTGCTGGCCAAGGTGATCGCGTCGGCCGAGACTCGCGAGCAGGCCCGGATCCGGCTCGTGACCGCGCTGCGCCAGTTCCCGATTCTGGGTGTGCGCACGAATATCGCGTTCCTGATCGGCGTCCTGGAACATCCGCGCTTCCGCGCCGGCGAGATCGACACCGCCTTTCTCGATGCGGAGGGCGCGGCCATCGCCGCCCAGATCCCGACCGAGGCGCCTCCCTTCGTTCTGGCTGCCATCGCGGCGGCAGACGAACAGGAGCGCGAACAGGGTGCCGAGCCCGACGCGTTTGGCTCGGTCGCGCACTCGTCCTGGGATCCCTGGGTCCGATTGAACGGATGGCGAACCTGATGCCCGAGGACCGCATCGAGCGATCTGCGGCGGGCGTGTTCAGCGTCATGGTGGACAACCGCCGCGAGATCATTTATCTCGCTGGTCCCCCGTCTGACCGCTGGGCAGCCTGGAACGGAAACGTCTACCGCGTAAGCGCCGACACCGGGACACGCTCCGGGCAGCACGTCAGCCCGCTCGGGCCGGCCGGGCACTCGCTGGTCGCGCCGATGCCGGCGACGGTCATCGCCGTGCTGGTGGCGCCCGGAGCCAGGGTCGCCAAGGGCGAGTCACTGATCCTGCTCGAAGCGATGAAGATGGAGCTGCCGATCCGCGCACTGGGCGACGCCACGGTCAAGGCGATCCATTGCCGCGCAGGTGATCTGGTGCAAGCCGACCAGGAACTGGTGGAGCTCGAATAACCGTGATGTCTTCGGACGCTCTGAATCTCGACGGCCGTCGCATCACGATCGTGGAGGTCGGACCACGTGACGGCTTGCAGAACGAGCCCGCATCAGTCACGACCGCTGACAAAATCGACTTCGTCAACCGGCTCAGTGCCGCCGGCCTGCCGGTGATCGAAGTATCGGCGTTCGTGAGCCCGAAGTGGGTGCCGAAAATGGCCGATGCCGCCGCGGTGTGTGCAGGCATCATCCGCCGGGATGGCACCCGGTACACGGCGCTGGTGCCCAACCTGACCGGCCTCAATCGCGCCGTCGAGGCCGGCCTCACCGAAGTTGCGGTCTTCGCCGCCGCCAGCGAGACGTTCAGCCGCCGCAACATCAACCAATCGATCGACGAGTCGCTTGCCGTCTACACGCAGGTCTGCGATCGCGCAGCCACGCTCGGCGTTCGCGTGCGCGGCTACGTGTCGACCGCCTTCGGCTGTCCCTACGAAGGCGAGATCGCGCCCGGGCAAACCGCCGAGGTGGCCGCGCGGCTGCTGGATCTCGGGGTGTTCGAGGTCGCCATCAGCGATACCATCGGCATCGCGCATCCCGGCCAGGTGCCGCGGGTGCTCGATGCGGTGCTGGCGCGAATTCCGGTGGCACAGGTCGCGCTCCATTTCCACGACACGCGGGGCATGGCGCTCGCGAACGTGCTGGCGTCGCTTCCACACGGCGTCTGCACCTTTGACGCCTCTGCGGGCGGCCTCGGCGGTTGTCCGTACGCGCCCGGCGCGGCCGGCAATCTTGCCACCGACGATCTCGTGTACATGCTGAACGGATTGGGAGCGACGACCGGCGTGTCGATGGACCTGTTGTCGGACGCGTCGGCGTTCATCGCCTCTCGTCTCGACCACGCGCTGCCATCGCGCGTCGCGCAAGCCGTGGCGGCTCGGCGCACGAGATCTGACTCGGAGGCGGCGGAGGCCGCGGAGCAAGCCTGAGAAAACTCGGCGATCTCCGCGAGCTCGGCACCAAAACGTCGGATTCGTCGCGAGACTCGCTGTGCAGTGTTCAGACTGCCGCTGGCACCGCGTCAGAGGCCTGCAACAACTTGACGACCTCTTCGAACGGCATCATGTTGATGGCGTCGTAGTCCGGGGGACAGCCGAATTCGCGCTGTTGAGGCGCCGTCGGATTCCCCAGCGTCACGCACAAGCCGCAGCCGATGCAGAGATCCGCGCGCACCGCGCACACCATCCGCCCGTCACGATCGGGCTCTTCGACAATGCAGTTCGCCACCGGACAGGCGGCCTGACAAATCGAACAGGCAAACGCACCAAAACATCGATCGGGATCGATGACGGCTATCGTTTTGGGGGCCTTCTTACGCGGGCCGCCCATCATTTTCGTCCACATGGAATGGGATTATACCAGCGCCCATGGACTCGTGCCGCGCCCCCCGAAGTGTCGTGTCGCGGTTTCAAAGTCGACCACCGAGGTGGTGCCCGTCAACCTGACACACGACGAGCTGAAGGCTCCGCTCGACCACCGCGTCCGCCAGCGGCGGAGCCGCAGGGCGTAGACTGCCCCCCCGCGGCCGGCGGCTTGTATCCGCGCCTCGTTCTTTGCAAAAATGCCGAGGTATGACTCGAGTGCTGGTTGCCCTCTTGTTCGCGGCCCAGACGGTGATTGTCCCGCCGGACAACAAGTACACGCCGGCCGACGACGTCAAGCTGGGGCTGCAGGCGGCCGAGCAGGTCGAGCGCCAGATGCCGGTCATGCGCGACGACGCGTTGACGTCGTATGTGGAAGAGGTCGGACAGCGACTGGTGGAGGCCATTCCCGAAGCGTTCCGCCATGCTGAGTTCCACTATACGTTCAAGGTGGTGAACGTACGCGAGATCAACGCGTTTGCGCTGCCGGGCGGCCCCATGTTCGTCAACCGCGGCATGCTCGAAGCCGCCAAGAACGAAGGCGAAGTCGCTGGCGTGATGGCTCACGAGATCAGCCACGTGGTGCTTCGTCATGGGACGGCTCAAGCCAGCAAGGCGACCAAGTACGAAGGCGTCGCGGTTGCCGGCGCCGTGATCGGCGCAATCCTCGGTGGCGGCCTCGGTCGCGCCGTCTCGGCCACCACACAATTCGGCGTCGAGACCCGTTTCCTGAAATTCGGCCGCGATTTCGAGCGCCAGGCCGACCTGGAGGGCGCCCAGCTCATGGCGCAGGCCGGCTACGATCCGCGCGACATGGCCAACTTCTTCAAGACGATCCAGCAGCAGGGCGGATCGAACGGGCCCGAGTGGCTGAGCGACCATCCGGATCCGGGCAATCGCTACGAGACGATTTTGAAGGAAGCCCAGCTGTTGAGAGTAGAAAAACCGCTGACCGACGCCCGCGCGTTCGATCAGGTGCAAACGCACTTGCGGCGTTTGCCGCGGGCGCCGACAACTGCAGAGGCGAGCCGCGCCGCCGCCGGCTCGACCACCCGTTCCGCGGGAACGCCGCCGTCGGGCGTGGTCGAACCACCATCGGGTCGATCCACGCAGTACGCGGGCAATCTGTTTCGCGTCAGCGTGCCGTCGAACTGGCGGGAATTGCGCGGCGCCGACGCGATCACCTTCGCCCCGCCTGGCGCGTTCGGCACGGTGAACGGACGAAGCATCTTCACGCACGGCGTCGAAATCAGCATCACGCGCAGCGACAGCCGGGGTCTGCAGAACGCCACCGACGACCTGATCGCCGCGCTGTCGCGCGGCAATGCAGAACTGCAGCGTTCGGGGGAGGCCGGAGACGTGACGCTCTCAGGCCACCGTGGCTTGCGCACGAGGCTGTCGAACCGCTCCGAGGCCACCGGACAGCTCGAAACGATCGAGGTGTTCACGACGCTGTTGCGCGATCGCAATCTGTTCTATCTGCTGACCGTCGCGCCGGCTGATTCGTTTCAGGATTATGTGAGCACGTTCGACCGTCTGGTCGAGTCGCTACGCCTGACCGATTGACCGGCCTCCCGGTCCGTCGATCGGTCCGGTCGGGACGTCACTCTACGTTCACTGCGCTTTCAATTGATCCAGCAGCCGCTTGGTTTGCGCGTTCATCGGATCGAGCTCGACGGCCTTTTCCAGGCTCTTGATCGCCGCCTCTTTGTCGTTCTTTTTCTGCTGCGCCTGCGAAAACCCGACGTAGGTCCTGGCCGACAGCGGGTAGTACTCGAGATTCAGCTGGAGCCACACCAGCGCGTCGTCCGCCTTGTTGGCGTTGGTGGAACGCTGCGCGTAGGCGACGAGGCTCCCCTCGCTGAAGTCGTAGGCCTGGGCGCCGAAGTATTGCTTGCGCAACTCCTTGTACTGGCTGACCGCCGCCGGCGCGCCCTTTTCACTCGCGGTCTGGTCGAGAATCTCGGTGAGCTGCCTGGGGATCGCGACGCCGCGGTGGCAGGTCACACACCCCACTCGCGCCGCCGAACCCTCGGCTTTGCCGACAGCGGCCATCACCTTCGGGTTGAGGTCGCGGACCATCAGCATCATCTGCCGCGCGGCTTTCTTTTGCGGTTTGTCATCTGAGGCGAATTCGAAGGCTGGCGCCGCGGGCCCTCGACCGCGGCCGCCACCCCCGTCCCCCCGTCCGCCGGCGGGCGCGGCGGCCTGGACGTGGCAGTAGGCGCACTGCACGCCGAGCGCGCCCGTGAACTCCTGCATCGCCTGGACGACCTGCGCCTGCGGCATGTCTTTCGGCAGCACTTGCAGATTCTGGGGCGCAGCGGCGGCTCCCCGCCCCCCGCCCCGTTGACCGGCGGCAGGCTCCTGTGCGCGCAAAGCGAGCGTGGAGACTCCGGCGATCGCGAGAGCGGCAATGCACAGCGGAACGTCACGGCGAATCATGATCACCTCGTGGAAGAGTGTCGAAGCCTGTCTCCTGGCTATTTGACCGCCGAAGCGGCGCTCGACTCGCGAAGCAGGGCCGGGCCGGCGGCCTGCGGAGCCTGCCAACTCGCACACACGAGCCACACGGCCGCAGCGTACGCGACACCAACACGCTTCATCGACGGCATTCGGGACACACCAGTTGTCGCTCGCGATTGTACCGCTGAACACGCCGTGAATCGTGCCGCCGCGGTCAAACTGACTCGGCCGTCGCAGGTCCGCCTGAAGGCCAATGCCGTTCGGAAATCCGCCAGGCCTCCGTACGCGTTTCCCGTCTGTCGCGTGGGTCGCGGCGCTCGCAAGGTTCGCTGCCGCGGCCTGCTTTCAGACCCTGTCGAGAGCTGCGTACTTCCGAGAGGCATTGTCATAAGGTCGGGCGGCGTCGGCAGGCCTCCAGATGGCCTTCCTGGGGCAGGCCGGCTGCCGTACAATTCTGTCTACCGGATTCCATGTCACCTCAAGGCGGTCTCCTGCCGCGGCCCCAGGTCATCGCGGCCATCGTTGTCGCAACGGCGATCGCTCTGCCGGCAGGCGCGCAGCCGACGCAGGATTGCGGGAGTCGCGGCTGCGCGAGCTTCAATCAAATCTGGGTTCCTGCCGCGCAGATTCACGAGATCAAGAACCAGTTCGTGGCCGCCGTCCGGCAGTTCGCCGGCGCGATGGCGGGCAGCTACGGCGACGAACGAAGCCAGATCCTCTCCAGCGTCGCCTCGCTCGATCGCGCCCGCACTCAATGGGACGAGGCGATCAGGGTCTACGAGGAGTCATTGGTCGCGTTCGCTGAAACCGCCGACATCCACGTCGGACTGGGCACCGTCTACCTCGATCGCGCGCGGATCGACGATGCGCTGCGGGAGCTGGCCGAGGCGGGCCGGCTGGATCCGCGCCGCGCGGATGTCCATAGTCTCTCGGCGCTCGCATATGGACTCGGCAACCGGCCCGGGGACGCGGCTCGATCGCTGCTCAAGGCCTCCATGCTCGATGGCGGCAATCCGATCACGCTGTACAGCCTGGCGCAGCAGCTGATCAAGAGCGGCCAGCGCGAACAGGCGGCCGCAACACTTCGAACATTTCACGATTCGATGCGCGGCAGACCTGTCCAAGCGTCGGCCACGAGCGGCCCGACGACGCCGTTTGAACGCGTCAGCCTCCTCAGACAGACGGCGGGTGTGGCGCCTATCTTTCCATTGCACCTCTATCGACAAGGCTTCACGTTGCTGCTCGCAGGGCGCTATGAAGAGGCGATCGGCGAATTCAAGCGGGCTGTCGCCGCCGACCCACTGACCGAGTCGACCGGGTCTGCCGACCCGGTGGTACTGGCGAGCGCCGCCCTCAAGCAGGGGCAGTTGGCGCTGGCGATCAGGGCGCTCGAGGCCGCCGTGGCTGCGGCCCCGGACCGCTCCGAAGCGCATCGGCTTCTCGGCGTCGCGTACTGGGCCGACGGCCGGTACGACAGGAGCATCGAGCAATTGACTGCCGCGACTCGCCTGGCGTCGGGCGACGAGCGGTCCCGGCTCGCACTTGCGGACGTCCTCGTGGACGCTGGACGCGCCGCCGAGGCGGAGCAATCGCTGAAAGAGACCGTCCAGGTCGTTCCGGACTCGGGCGCCGCGCACTACCGCCTCGGGCAGATCTACCAGACACGGTCGCTGCCGCCGCAGGCCATTCTGGCATTCGAAACGGCGGCCGCGCTTACGCCGCTGGTGGGCCTCGATCGTCTCGCCGAGACGATCGGCGGCCTGTACGTCAATCAGGCGAATTTCGAGCGCGCCGTCGACGCTTATGTGCACCGGGTTGACGTCAACCCCAACAGCGCCGCCGCACACCACAAGCTTGGGGAGATCTACTTTCTCCAGGGCCGCGACGATGAGGCGCTGGCCGAGTTTGTCGCCGCGCTCATCATCGACCCCAGGCACTCGGATGCGCTCTCGGCGGCGTGCCAGGTGTACGTGAGGATGGGCCGGTACACCGAAGCCGTGGATTCCGGCCGGCAGGCGCTGGCACTCAATGCCCGGCACAACGAAGCCCACTACGCAATCGCGACGTCGCTGATGCGGCTTGGCCAATCGGAGGAAGGAAAAAAGGAGCTCGAAATCTTTCAGAAGATGCAGGCGGAGGCGATGGCGAACGCGCAGCGCCAGTCGGAGTTGAAGTTCACGCTTCTCAGCGCGGCCATGAGTCTGGACAAGGGCGAGTACGTCGCGGCGGCGGGAATGTTTCGAGCGGCGCTCGCCGCCGAGCCAAACAGCGTGGACGTGCAGCGCGACCTCGGCGTCGCACTCATGAAGGCCGGCCAGCACGACGCCGCAATTCAACCGCTCGCCCGGGCCGCGCAACTGGAGGATCGCGCCGACCTGCACCGATTGCTGGCAGACGCCTACAAAGCTGTCGGGCGGGTCGAGGAGAGTCAGGCACAGGCCGTCCTCGCCGAACGGGCCGCCGAAGGTGGGAAACAAGAGCGGCTCCGCAAGATAACGGTGGGTCGCTGAGGATTCGATATGGACATTCTCATCGGCGATGCAGATGGCCAGCATGTGATACTCCGGCCGCTCGGCCGGGGCCACCCCGGTCTGTTCGAGGACTCGGATGGAAACTGGATCACTTGCGAGCTTCAAATCTCAGCCGGCGGGTTCCGCGGCCACTTTCGCGCCGATCTGCGGTCGGAGGAATTTCTCGCATTCCTGGAGGAGTTGGCGAGCCTCCGCAAGACACTCGAGGGCCGAGCGACGTTCTCGACCATCGAAGGCCAAATCGGCTTCTCGCTCATCGGCGACGAACAAGGACATGTCCGAGTGGAGGGCGACGCCGTCGATGTCGCGGGAACCGGCAATCGACTGCACTTCGGTTTCGAGATCGATCAGACGTATCTGCCGCCGCTGTGCCGGTCGTTGGAGGCCTTCCTCAGCGCCTTCCCGGTGACCGGAACCACCGAGGCCTAGCAGGTTGCTGAAAAAGCCAGCAACCTGAACTGAAAAGTGAGAACTCAAAAGTCAGAAGTGCAGAATCACGCCAGATTTGTTCGAACTTCTTACTTCTCAGTTCTACCTTTTCACTTCAGGCGGCGTTTTTCAGCAGCCTGCTAGAGCAGGTTTCCATTTGCACGTAGTGTCCGCCTTCAGGCGGACTGTCGTGGTCCGGCTCTAAAGCCGGACACTACAGACAAACGGAAACTGCTCTGCCACAAAGCGTTCTCAGCGCCGCGCGGTCGGTCGCATTCCTTGCGCTTCGCGAGCGACGTAGAAACGGTCCGCCGACAGGTCCTTGGCGACTTCCACCAGACCGCTCGGCCATCGAATCTCCACCTGATCGACTCGTTCGGCCCCGCCGAGCCCGACATGCGCGCGACGATCGTTCTGCGAGAGATAACTGCCGCCGCTCCGGACCTCTGAGACCTGCGTGCGCCCACCGGCGGTCACCCGGACCCTGGCACCGATCGCGGCGCGATTGCTCTTGGTGCCGACAAGCCCGATGGTGATCCAGTGGTTCCCGCTCACGGTATCGTTGCGCAGCAGTGTCGGACGGTCGTCCAGATTGACGACGAGGATGTCGATGTCCCCGTCTTCGTCGTAGTCCCCGAAGGCGGCGCCGCGGCTCGATTTCTCGAGCAGCATCGCGTCGCCGGCCCGATCGCTGATCTCCTGAAAGCGCTTGTTGCCCTGGTTCTGGAACAGTTGTTTGCGCTGGCGGTAGCGGGTGCCGAGGCCGTGACTGTCGACCTCAGGATAGATGTGTCCGTTGGCCTGGAACAGATCGAGCAATCCGTTGTTATCCACGTCGAAGAAACCCACGCCCCATCCCAGATAGCGCCCGGCCCCGATGGCGACGCCTGTCGGGTAGCTCACATCGGCGAAGACACCCTGCCCGCGGTTCTCGTAGACGGTCGTATAGTCGTGAGAAAAATGGGTGACGACGAGGTCGAGACGTCCGTCGCCGTTGAAGTCGCCGGCGTCGACGCCCATCCCCGCCTGTTCGCGGCCATCGCCGCTGACCGCGACACCGGATGCCAGGCCGATCTCTGAAAAGGTGCCGTTGCGGTTGTTGTGAAACAAGAAATTGGGCGTCGAATCGTTCGCGACGAAGATGTCGGGCCAGCCGTCATCATCGAGATCGGTGAAGAGCACGCCAAAACCGTAGTAGCCCGGATCGTTGATGCCCGCCGAGCGCGTGACGTCCGTGAAGCCGCCGTGTCCGTCGTTGTGGTACAAGACGTCGGGTTCGCCGGTGAGTCCTTTCGGGCCGCACGAGACATCCACCGTCATGAAGCGGCAACCCGCGGCGGCCCCTCGCTTGGGAATCGTGCGCTCGTCGAACGCCACGTAGTTGGCGACGTAGAGGTCGACGTTGCCGTCGCGATCGTAGTCGCCAAATGCGCAGCCGGTGCCCCAGCGTGTGTCCCCGACCCCGGCCTGCCGGGTGACGTCAGTGAACGTGCCGTTGCCGTTGTTCCGGTACAGCACATTCGGCCCCATTACCGCCGTCACATAGAAATCGTCGAAGCCGTCGTTGTTGTAGTCCGCGACGCAGACCCCCATGCCCCAGCCGCGACGAGCGAGCCGGCTGGCAGTCGTGACATCGGCAAAGTGGCCCTTGCCATCGTTCCGGTAGAGGGCCACCATGGGATCGCCGCCCTGCTTGATGCGCTCGCGTGTCGATCCGTTGACGATCAGGGCGTCGAGGTGGCCGTCGTTGTCGAAATCGATCCACGCCGCGCCGCTGCCGACCTCGTCGACGATGAAGTCCTTGTCTGGTCCGCCGCAGATGTTCAGCAGCGTCAAACCTGACTGGGCCGCGACATCCATCAACGTGACCACAACGTCGGCCGCGCGAGGGCTGGTCGCGCAGACGGCGACGACAATCGCGACCACTCCCGGCAGCGCGAACGATTTCACGACCTGCTCGCGCGTAAGAAACCCCGCGTCCACATGCTCATCTGAATCCGCAACTTTATCATCTGGGCAGCGGAAATACGGCCGCGGGCCGTCGTTCCGCCCTGTATCAGATTGACCTCTACCACCGAGCACGCCCGAGCGCACCGAGGTAGAACAATAGGATCTTTCTCGGTGGTCTCGGTAATCTCGGTGGTTGACGTTGGCACTGAGACACTGCCCGCGTCATGTGCTGCTGGGCAGATCGCGTCAAGCGGGGGCGGCGCCGGTGATTGCGCCACCGTCTTTCGCTCGGGTGTGGGGCGAAAGCCTGACAGCACTTATAATCCCCACGACGAATTTCTCGAGGAGGCGGAGTGAACCGGGTTGCCACGCTCGCAGCATTGATCGTCCTCGGCACGTTCACCGTGGCGATCGGCTCTCAACGGCAGCCGCCGGCCAAGGCGGATGTCGTCGAGCTGCAGAAATTGAAAGACAACCTGTACTTGCTCGTGGGCGGGGGCGGAAATTCCGCGGCCCTGGTGACCGACCTCGGCGTCGTGCTGGTCGACACCAAGCTTGCCGGCTGGGGTCAGCCGATGCTCGACAAACTCAAGACAGTCACGTCGAAACCTGTCACGACGATCATCAATACCCACGCCCACGGCGACAGTGTCAGCGGCAACGAGTTCTTCCCGACGTCGGTGGAAATCATCGCGCAGCAGAACACCCGGCTGAACATGGACAAGCTGGAGGCGTTCAAAGGCGTCAAAGTCAACTTTCTTCCCAAACTCATGTTCAGGGAGAAAATGACCATCGGCAGCGGCAAGGATCGCGTCGATCTGTACTACTTCGGCGCCGGACACACCGGCGGCGACGCGTGGGTGGTGTTTCCGGCGGCGCGGGTCATGCACGCCGGCGACATGCTGATGTCCAAGCAGCCGCCGATGATCGACTTCGAGAACGGCGGCAGCGGATTGGCCTATCCAAACACGCTCGCCGACGCGGCCCGCATGAAGAACATCGACGCCGTCATCCCCAGCCACGGACCGATGATGACCATGAAGGACGTGGAGGAGTACGCGCAGTTCAACCAGGAGTTTCGCGACGCCGCCGTGTCGGGGTTCAACCACGGCCTCGGCGTCAGCGAAGTCGCCGACGCCTGGAAGCTGCCCGACAGGTACCGAGGCTACGCGGCGCCGCCGGATCGCGTGAAAGCCAACGTGCGCGCGATCTTCTCAGAGCTGACTCGCTAGACTTCAAACCGCCGAGATCACCGAGACCACCGAGAAACATCCTGATGTTCTACCTCGGTGCACTCGGGTGTGCCCGGTGGTAGCCATGCGTTGGTCGCGTCCTGACATCGTGCTTGCGTGGTGAAGCTTCAAGAACGACGAATACGCTATCGATCTTCCTCCGCGGCGTTGGCGGCAGGCTGCTCGATCGGAGGACGGGCGCTGGCGGCGAGCGTGGCGGGGGCGCCCAGCTCCTGAAACGCCGCGAGCGCGCCCGGAAGCAATTGCCGGCCGCTGCCGTCCTTGCGCAGGATCGCCACGTCGAGAGGTGTTCGCCCCTGCTTGTTCTTGATGTCGAGCCGTGCGCCATGCTGCGCGAGGAAGCGGACGATCGACTCACCGGCTGCCACGTGCATCGCGGCCTCGCCTTGCGCATTGACAGCGTTGACGTCGAGGCCGAGGTCCACGCACAGCTTGACGGCTTCGAACAGCTCGGCCTCGGTGCCGCGCTCGTACTCCTGCGAGTCGGCGTTCTGGTTGAACTTCCTGCCGAACCCGGCCGCGAGCATCAGGAGTGTGTTCTGATTCTTCTGCCTCAGCGTCGGATTCGCGCCAGCCGCGAGGAGCAGTTTCATCACCGCGACGTCGCCCGACTTGGCGGCCCGCATCAGCGGTGTGGTGCCTTCACCGAGGCTCTGATTCGGACCATTGTTGTGCCGCTGCATGACCGGCGCGGTCAGGGCGAGGTCCGGTTTCGCGCCGCGCGCGAGCAGCAGCCTGATCACGTCGACGCTGGTCAACTCGCCGGATGGCCGTGACGTCGGCCGGCCGTGCATGAAGGCCAGGGTGTTCATGTCGACCGCGGCATACAACGGCGTCAGGCCGGTCGAATCGGCCCGGTCGAGATCGGCTCGCTTGTCCACCAGGAGCGCGGCGAGGTCGTAGTGAGAATTGATGATCGCCAGGATCAACGCCGTGGATCCGTCTGGATCGGCCTGATTCAGATCGGCGCCGCCATCGGCGAGCGTTCGGACCGCGTCGATCGCGTTTTCTCGCGCCGCGTACATGAGGGCCGTGAACCCGCCGCGCGGCAGAATGGTCTGTCCGGCCACCTTCCGCTTGTATGTCGTGAGGTTCGATGCCACGTCGGGCCTGGCTCCGTGCTCGATGAGGACTTTGACCGCCGCCGCATTGTTCTGCGCGGCAGCCCACATCAACGCGGTTTCGCCGAGCCAGTTCTCTTGAGCGTTGACATCGGCGCCATGCTCCACGATCAGCGCCACGACCGCGGCGACGCCGGTGCGGGCCGCCGTCATCAGCACGGTTTCGCCTTCGGGCAACGCGGCGTTCGCGTCTGCGCCGGCCTTCAGGAGCGCTTCGGCAATCGAGGCGTTCCCATTCGTCGCGGCCAGGGCGAGCGGCGTGACGCCGTAGCGATTCGCCGCCTGCGCGTTTGCGCCCGCGCGCAGCAGCAGCCTCACCGTCTCCAGGTCGTCCATACTCGCCGCCCAGTGGAGCGGCGTCGTGCCGTCGGCGGCGCGGGAGTTGATGTCGGCGGGCTGCTTCAGCAGCGCCGCGATGGCCGTTCTGTTCCCCGCTTTGATCGCGTCGATCAACCGCGCGGGCGGGTCGGCCGCCGCCGCCGAAACGGCGACAGACAGCACCACCACGAGGGGCAGCCACGTTGCTCGAACGTGGCAGCGAGCAGCCGCCGGCCACCCGCCGAACCATTTGCCTTCAAGGATCATCGTGATAGCCGGTCTCTTTTGCACGGTTCGCATGAACTCAGGTCAGCAAACAATGAACGATCGAAGAAGGGAACGATTCATTCCGACCACGCCGTGAACTGGAGGCGCCAATCGCCACTGGTGAGCCGTCATTCGTGCCTCTCAACGACGACACTTTGGAGCGCTTTGTGCGTAGTGTCCGGCTTTAGCCGACCGTGATAGTCCGCTGAAGGCGGACACTACGACAGGCGAAAAGTGCTCCAGCCGATGGGCGATCGAGCATCAGCCACCAGCCAGGACCGCGACCCGCCCTCAGGTGATCTGGACTCGTCCCGTGCTCTCGCCGAAGCTCTGGCCGTCGCAGCCGTACATCTCCGCCACGGTGACCCACAGGTTGCCGAGCGGTGTGTGCTCCCGAGCCACGATGTGCCGGTGTCCTTTGCCGACGCCGCCGCCGACCGCGACGAGCGGCAGCGGATAGGGACCGTGCACGTTGGCGTTGCTCATGCCGCTGCCGTAGAACAGCAGCGAGTGATCGAGCAGCGAGCCGTCGCCATCAGGTGTGTTGCGCAGCTTTTCGACGAACTTGGCAAAGAGCGACACGTGATAGGTGTTGAGCGTGGCGTGGCTCTTGATGACGTCGGGCTTGCCGCCGTGGTGCGAGATCGTGTGGTGCGGCGTGGTGATGCCGATGTCGGGATAGGTTTTCATGCTGGCCTCGCGAGCCATCATGAACGTGGCCACTCGCGTCAGATCCGCCTGGTAGGCGACCGCCAGCAGGTCGAACAAGACGCCGCAGTGCTCTCCGTAATTCTGGGGCACGCCAATCGGCGCGTCGAGCTCGGTGACCTGGGTGGTGTTTCGCGTCTCCGTGCGTTGAATGCGCCGCTCGATCTCGCGAATATTGTCGAGGTACTCGCCCAGGCGAACGCGGTCGTTCGCCCCGACGTTGCGCTCGAGGTCGTCGAGGTCGGCCTTGATCGAATCGAGGACGCTGGCGTCCTGCCGCAGGTGCGCTGCTCGCTGGGCGCCCGTTCCAGGTCGGCCGAACAGGCGCTCGAACACGACGCGCGGGTTGATCTCCATGGGCACGGGCGAGGTCGGTGATGCCCATGAAATAGTGTTCATGTAGGCGCAGGCATACGCCGGGCTGCATCCTCCGACGTAGCCCGCGAAATCCTCGGTGGCCACCTCGAGAGACGGAAACGGCGTGTCTTGTCCGATTTTCTTGGCAATCACCTGGTCGATCGTCGTCCCCAGGTGGAAGTCCTGCCCTTCGGTCTTCTTCGCGATCGCGCCGCTCAGCCACGCCGACGATGCGGTGGCGTGGCTGTCGTCGTCGCCGGGTCGGTCGAGGTTGCTGACCACGATCAGGGAATCCTTGAACGGCTCGAGCGGCTTGAGAATGGGCGTGAACTCGAAGCCGGCGCCCTCGGCCGCCGGCCGGTACTGGTCCATGATCGCCCCGTGCGGGATGTAGACACCGCCGAAGCGCATGTGCGGGTTTGCCGCGGTCTTGGCCGTGGCCGTCATGGCCGGCACCATCGCCTCGAGAAGCGGTAAGGCGACGGTCGCGCCCATGCCGCGCAGGAACGTCCGACGGGGCAATGACTGTTTGGAGATGAACATCCCGGTAACTCCAATAAAAACTGAAACGTTAGAACTGAAAACTCAGAAGGACTTCGCCGTTCTCAGTTCTCGGGCAACGTCCGTTCCCTTGAGCCGCTGCTGAAACGGCGTGCTCGAGACGATTCCCAGCACCAGCGAAGAAAAACGGTAGTCATCGTTCGCCGACTCGCGAACAATCTTTCGCACGGCCGGCATGTCGTGGTGATCGAGCCCGCGCCCCAGCGCGTAGGTCAGCAGCTTCTCCGTGAGCGTGCCCACGAAAATATCCGGCCGCGACACCAGGGCGTCCCGCAACCCCGATACGCCATTCAGCATCGCACCGTCGAGAAACCGGCCCGACGAATCGATCGGACTGCCGTTGTCGCGCGCGCGCCAGGTCCCGACTGCGTCAAAATTCTCGAGCGCGAAGCCCAGTGGGTCCATCAACTGGTGGCAACTCGCGCACACCGGGTTGGCGCGGTGCGCCTCCATCTGCGCGCGGATGTTGACCGGCGTCGAGCCCTCGGCGCTCTCCTTGAGCGGCGGTACGTTGGGCGGCGGCGGCGACGGCGGCATGCCGATCAGGTTCGCGAGAATCCATTTGCCGCGCACGGTCGGCGAGGTCCGATTCGCGTTCGACGTCGAGGTCAGAATGCTGCCCTGACCGAATAAACCCCGCCGGGCCTCGTCGGTGACCATCACGCGCCGGAAGCGGCTGCCGTAGACATTGGGAATCTTGTAGTGCTTCGCCAATCGCTCGTTCACAAAGGTGTAGTTGGCCGTCAGCAGATCGAGAACGTTGTGGTCCTCCCGCATGATGCTGCCGAAGAACAGCTCCGTCTCGTGTTGAAACGCCTGCCGCAAGTTGTCGTCGAAGGCCGGAAACAGATCCTCGTTCGGCACCGAGTTGCGCAGGTTCCTCAACTGGAGCCACTGACCGGCGAAGTTGGTGATCAACGCCTCGGCGCGGTCGTCGGCCAGCATCCGTCGCACTTGCCGATCGAGGACCGCCGGCGTCTTCAATCGTCCCTGCGCCGCCAGGTTCAGCAACTCCTCGTCCGGGATGCTGCTCCAGAGAAAGAACGATAGCCGCGACGCCAACTCGTAGTCGCTCACCGCGTACGCCGCGCCCGGCGCCACGTCCGGCGGCTCGCGCTCCACGCGAATGACGAACTTCGGACTCGCGAGGATCCGCTGCAGTGCCCGCTGGATGCCGGTCTCGAAGGTGCCGTCGCGCCGCCCCGCCCGATAGAACTCGAGGAGACGTTGCAGGTCCGCTTCCGTCGCCGGCTGACGATAGGCACGCCGCGCCAGGGTCGAGAGGATCTCGGTGGCGCACGCCTCCTCCGTCTTGACTGCGGATCCTGCCGCCCGCTGTTGCCCTGTCGGCGTCTGCCCGGCCCCGGCAGAGGTTGGCCGACACACAAAAATCCGCCGGCGGCTGGGCGTGTCGCCCGGTCCGGTCGCATTGAACGGACCGGTAATGCTCAGGGTGCGAATGTGCGGCATCCCGCTCGCGTCGTACGAGTCGAGCGAGCTGCGGAACGGCTGAAGCTTCCGCGTGTTTTCCCCGAGCGAACGCTGCAGGAAGTCGACCCCCACCGCGCGCGGCCCGGCCTTCACCTTGACCCGTACCCTCAACTGCGCATCAATCGCATCCGACCGCGACAGTTTCGGCCGATTCGCCTCGGTATCCTGCCCCGGAAGTCCTACGGTGCTTCCGCCGATCGCCGCGAGGAACACGCGCTCGCCGTCCACGGTGAACTCGACTTGCCGCGGATCCTCGACGCCGCGCGTCGCATCGACGTTGGTTCGCATCAGGCTCGCGGACAACTCGTATTCAGCGTCGAGCGGAAACGTGTACTGTGCCAGCACGCCGCCGACGGTTCCAAACGGCTGGCCCTCGACGTGCTGGTCCTGTGAGTAGTCCTGCCGCAGCACGAAAGTCTCCGATCCGGGCGCGACATCCGGATCTCCGACCGCGAGCGCGCTGATTCTGCCGGCGGCGGTCACATAGCGTTCAAGAAGCACCGAGGATGCCCCCAGCGCCTCCGCGATATTGTCGAAGCCGTACGCCGAATCGTCGGCCGGCAGCAACGCCGCCACGTCACCGACGTCGAGCGTCAGAAGGTCCCTGACCGCATTGGCGTACTCGGCGCGGTTGAGACGGTGCGGCAGGGGACGGCCGGGATTCGGGTGCGAAACCGCCGCGCGATCGAGCGCCGTCTCGAGGAACGCGGTCAAGCCTTCGTATGTCGTCTGAGCCGGTCGCCGGGCGCCTGCGGGCGGCATCGCACCGCGGCGAAGCTTCCGGATCACCTTCTCCCACGTCTCGCCCGCGGCCGCCACGTCCGCGACGTCCAGCTTCTCGAGGCTCAGGTCCGCGGTCTTGAGGCGATCGTTGTGGCAGGTGACGCAGTACTGCTTGACGACGGCTGCGTATTGGGGGTCGGAGGAAACGGTGGGAGTGCCTGTCTGGGGATTCTTGGCGCGCAGGACCGTGAAACCGAAAGAGACCACCCACAACACGGTCGCGACCAGGAAAACCGTTCGCTTCATCGTTGCGCTACACCCATGCCAGCGTCACCTTTTTACTACACTTTGCCGGTGATATCAAAGAGGAAACCGCCCTCTCGACCCCATCGTCACTTGGGTTCCGCGGGCGGCACGTAGACCCGTGACTTGAAGCGCCAGCCGTTCGCGGTTTTGACGTAGACGTCGTCATAGCGACCGCCGTCGTTGCGAAGGTACGCGGTGCCCTTGACGCCGTCCGGGACGAGAGCAAACGCCACGCCCGAAGACCGGAAGCGCTTGCCGTTCGGCGTGTCGACATACACATCATCGAATTCGCCGCGATCGTTCCCAGCCAGCCGCCGAATCTCGGCGAAATCCTGTGCCGTGAGCTTGGCCGCCGCCTCCTGCCCGGTAATCACGCTGCGGGCCTTGAAGCGCCACCCGTTGGGCGTCTTGACGTAGGTATCCTCGTAGCCGCCGGCGTTCCCCAACAACGCGATGCCCTTGATCCCTTCAGGCGTCGACTCGAGCGTGACCACCGGTCCACCCGTTGCTCCACCCGCCGCGCGCGCCGCGGGTGCGGCGTTGGCTGGCCCGCCACGGCCCGCGGCGTTGGCATTCGCGTTGGGATTCGCATTGGCGGTCGGGTTGCACTGACGTTCGCTCTTGACGAGCCCGATCAAGCGTTCACGAGTCCCAACCTCGCCGCGGATGCTGCTGAAAAAGTATCCGCCGCCAGGCGCGAACAGATCGGCGTACTCCTCGGCTGCGCAACCCGCCAAGGCGCGTGCGTAGCGAGTGACGAGATCCTGAATCTCGACCCGATCCTGTGCCGTCAGATCGGGCCCGCCGCCACGTCCAGACTGCGCGTGGACCGGCATGACGGCTGCGGCGCCGATGAGCACCGCGCCAATCGAACGCCGGGCCTTGGGGCTTCGCCAGCCGAGACGCTCGACCATCAGCCTGCGGAGGCCGTTCAACGATGCCCAGAGAATTCTCGGCGATCTACGCCGCGGCTGACAGCTCTCGGTCAGCTCGTTGTCGCGTTTCAGCATCTGTGCTTCTCCACAGGGATGGACATCCGATTCATTTCCCGGCTCTATTTCCGAGCCCTATTTCTTGGCTGGGGGCACCTTGTCGATGCCGACCCGTTCGAGCGCGGTTGCATCAGCGGACAATTCCTGCTCGCCCGACGGAAACTCGTTCGCCTGAAGCAAATACGTCACGATATCGACGTACGTTTCAGCGCGAAGGCTTCCAGGGCTGTCCTTCGGCATCGCCTTTCTGGCGAGGTCGACGAGATCTTTGACCGTATGCTTGTTCCATGCGCCGACGAAGTCTTCCCCATACAGTGCGGGCACATCGCGGCCAGGGTCGCCTTCAAGATCCGGCGCGTGGCACGCGGCGCACGAATAGTCGTACGCGTCCTTGCCCCGCTTCGCCTGCGCGTCGGTGTAGACGCCGTCCCAGACCGAGCGACGAACAGTCGGCGCCTGTGCCGCGACACCAGGCTCGCGACCCGCGGCGCCGCGCGCGTGCATCGAGGCTGCGACGCCGAGGCTGGCGGTCAGCGTCGCAATCCTCAGTGGCTTCACATTCACTACCGAAACTCCACGGCCGCGGAAAAACATGAGGCCCGTTCTCGCGGGAGAGCGGGCCTCACGTCCACAGAAACGACACAATAGCGGGCTGGGGCCCTTCGGGGCCGGAGGCCCGCTTAGAAGTCGACCTGCACGCTGACCTTGTAAAGACGGCCATCCATGATGCGCTGCGGCACCCGCCAAAAGGCGAACGCCGCCTGCTCCTGGATGACCGGGCTTGCGTTCAGCGTGTTGTACATGTCGAGGTTGATGCCCGCCCGGCGCGGCCCGAAGCTGAAGGACTTCGAGAACCGCATGTCGAGCTGATTGGCCCGCTCGCCGTACATCGTCCCCGGCGGCACGAGGTTCACGTTCACGCTCGGCTTGCTGTTCGACAGGGCACGCCCGAGCGAGGGCTGAACGACTGCGTTGAGGGCCGTATACGTCGCCGAGATTTGCGGCCCCGGCACGCTCTGGAACGTCGCCGCGAAGTTGACCTTCACTTTGGGAACCATGTACGTCCCCAGCACCTTGACCTGTGTCTGTCCCATCAGGTTCGTATCGACGTGACAATACGGCGCGCCAAGCGGGTTGGTCTCGGGGGCAGCCGCGACGATGGCACAGCTGTCCGTGGAAGTCCGGCCGGTGCTCAACCCACCCTGGATCAGGATGCCGTGCTGCAACCTGGCGTTGATACTGAGGTCGACGCCGTTCCAGTGCTCGATCTGCTCGCCGAGCGTGGCGGCCAGGGTGGCGTTGGTGGTGACGAGGTTGCCGGGAGGATTCACGTCGTAGAGACCGCTAATCGTGTACCCGCCGCCGCCGGGCAGCCGCGGATCGAGCGGCGCCGTGATGCTGAACTGCGTGAAGTCCGTCTTCTTGACGGCGAGGTTCTGGTTCAGCACCTGGAAATTGCCGAAGATTCGCCGGAAATAGCCGAACTCGACGCCGACTCTCGGCGCCAGCTGGTGCTGGATGGTGCCGGAGAATTCCCAGTTGTACGCGCGATTGCCGAACCCGAAGCGGGTGTCGTTGTCGAACAGACTCGCTGAAGTCGCCTGACCGAAATTGGCGGGCGCCACAGCGCCGCAGAAATCACCCCCGGTCGTGCGGAGGTCCTGCTGCTGCAGGTTCAGGAGCGTACAGTCGGGCGAGAAGTTTCCGTTCGCGTCGGTCCAGGCCCGCGTGGCGGTGTTGGCAATGAGCGCGGGGTTGCCGATGTTGTTCACCCCCAACACATACTTCCCCAGGGCCACTTTCACCGCGGTCTTGCCGTTGCCGAACAGATCGTACGAGGCGCCCAAGCGTGGCGTCACGTCTTTTACCGAGATGCCGGTCACGGCCGGGAATGTGAGATCCCGGGTGGGCTGAAGCGGGGCCGCCCCGAGGTGTTGCTCGGGATAACTGCCCTTGAACGAGTCGAAACGGATGCCCACATTGAGGGTCAGCTGTTTGTGCGTCCAACGGTCCTGCGCGAACAAGCCCCACTCACCGTCAACATTGCTGGCACTCTGGGTCGGTGTGCCGTACATCGTGATCTGGTTGGGCACGCCGAGGTTGAACCGATAGTACAGATTCGACGCGTTGGATATCGTCGAGCCCTGCACGGCCGCCCAGGTGTCGCTGAACCCGGCCTTGAAGGAATGCGCGCCCGTCACATAGGACACGGTTCCCACCGCGGTCTGGATCGTCTGCTGGGTGAAGCCCATCGTGCCGCTGACGCCACCGTCGCCGCCTCTCCCCCGATACTGCATGTTCGTGGACTGCTCCAGTACCGGGATCAACGTGCTCCAGGGACCGCTCAAATCCGGTCGGTTGCCAAAGTCTTCGCCACGATTCGCATACCGCACTTCCACCAGCAGCCGGCTCGACACCGTCGAGGTCCAACCGACCTGTGCCAGTCGAAGTTTTGGGAAGCGATAGTTGACCGTGGACTCCTGCGAGACGCCCGCCCGGCTGTCGTCCCAGTCGCGGGTCTGATTGTCCAGATAGAGCGAGAGCTTGTTTTTCTGACTCGCTTGACCGGTGACCCGACCGTTGATGCCCTTCTGCGTAATCTGGAAATATGTCTGGTTGCTCAGGTCGGGGACATACAGCCACTTGGTCGGATCGCCGGCATTGGCATTGGCATACAGCCCGGCCACGTAGTTCTGGTTCGTCTGCGTCCGTCCTGACGCAAAGAACCACAGGCGATCCTTCTTGATCGGCCCGCCGAACGACGGATTGACATCGTAGGCCAGCTTCATTCTGTTGGGAGCCGGCAGCCCGCGCGTTTGCAAATCGGCCGTCAGATTGTCGTTCTGCCACCAACCGTTCACGCCCGTACCGAAGAACGCCCCTCTGAAGCTGTTGCCGCCTTCCTTGGGAACGAGATTGATGCGCAGTCCGCCGAATGCCAATTCAGCCGAGATGGCGCCGTAGTCGACCGCGACTTCCTGGGTCGCGCCTGTATCGGGCACGAAATTGGAAAATTCCCCGGGAGACAGGACGTTGCCGAGCCGTACGCCATCGAGTTGCAGGCGCGTATCGCCCGTCCTACCGCCATGGATCGAAAACGTCGTGTTCTGAAGATTGTTGGTGCCGCCGACGTCGGCCAGGCCGCCTCGCCCCGGCTGGGACGCCTGCACCCCTGGGATGAGCACGATCTCGTTGATGTGACTCCGGCCGGCCGGAATCGCCTCCAGGACCTCCTGGCTGAACACGCGCTGCCGCTGAGCGCTCTGGACGTCCACGATGGGCGTTTCGCCGGTGACGGTAATCGTCTCAGAGACCGACCCGACCTTCAGGTCGGCATTCACCAATGCGACAAAGGCCCCGGACAGTTCCAGTCCGTCGCGCTTGACCGTGCTGAACCCGGCCAGCGAAAACGTCACGACGTACGTCCCTGGCCGCAGATTCTCAATCTTGTACTGACCGGACGCGTCGGTCACGACCGACCGCGTCTTCTCGATCAACGCCGAACTCGACGCCTCGACCGTGACGCCGGGCAGCACCGCGCCGGTGGTGTCTTTCACCGTCCCCGCGATGGACGCACCGGTCACTGCCTGCGCAAACGCGCCCACGGGAAGCAATACCACTACCACGGTGACTACCAACGCCGGCAGTCTCCTCAAAAAACGCATCGCCGTCTCCTCTCTGTCTGACCGTTCTCGCAGCTCTGAACTGAACATCGCCACTGAACAGAAGTGGCGGATTTTAGGCAGCTGAAGCGTCGCAAGTCAAGCAATTAAAGGCAATTAGGGACGCTTGGCGGGAGCTTTCTGGCCTGATCCAATTCTCCGTTTGTCGGAGTGTCCGCTAGAACCAGCCGCACTTGCTGCAAAAGGGTGTGGGATCGGCGGGAATCGAGATCGTGCCGTCGTCGTACCCGGGGAAGATCGTGCCCGTGAACACGTGGTAGTCGGAGGGCGGTAACCCGAGGAAGATCCACGTGAAATTTGCGGTCAGCGTCAGAGTATCCACCGGCGTGGTGCTGCCTGCCGCATAGACTGCCCAGGAGCTGGTCTCGCGGCCGCTGCCACTTCCCAGCTGGGCGTCGACGTTCGCCGCAACCGTTCCGCTCACGAGCTGCAAATCCAGCAGCTCACCGTTACCGCACGGCGCGCCCACGACGCGGGCGGCCTGACAGGAGGTCATGTTCAGCGAGAGCGCGTTGCCGTCTACCGAGCCGGAATAGGCGCAGGTGGTGCCATTGCCCTGGGACGCGACGGTCGCCGAAAGTATCGTCCCGTCCTGGCGGACGGCCGCGGTGAATACGTCGCGGCTTCCGCTCCTGGATCGCAGGATGTCGCCCACGCATGCTCCCCCGCTTGCGGTCGCGAGCGTCGAGTTGGCCAGCCACGCCCCGGCCACCCGGCCCGCCGACGGTGCGGTCGGCGAGGCGCTGCAGCCTGGCGAGCAGGCGACCAGCGCACTGAAAAACAGGACGAGAGCGCCGGTCTTCAAGAATTCGGGTGGCTTCACCATTTCTCTTCGAACAGACCATCGACGTACTCATCGGCCGAGAACGGCACGAGGTCGTCGATGTTTTCGCCGATCCCGACGTAGCGAATGGGCAACTTCAGATCGTGGGCAATCGCGACCGCGACGCCGCCTTTCGCGGTGCCGTCCAGCTTGGTGAGGACGATGCCGTTGACGCCGGCGACGCCCATGAACTCTCGCGCCTGGGTCACGCCGTTCTGCCCGACGGTGGCGTCGAGCACCAGCAGCGTTTCCTGCGGCGCGCCGATCACCTCGCGGGAGGCGATGCGGCGAATTTTCTCGAGCTCGTTCATCAGGTTGACCCGCGTGTGGAGACGCCCGGCGGTATCGATCAGAATCGGATCCCGTCCTTTGGCCTTCCCCGAGGTGATGGCATCGAACACCACCGCCGCTGGGTCGGCCCCGTCGCGCGCCCGGATCAGATCGACGCCGGCACGCCCTGCCCAGATCTCCAATTGTTCGACAGCCGCGGCCCGGAAGGTATCGGCGGCGCAAATGAGCGGCCGCTTCCCTTCAGTTCTCAGCAGGTTCGCCAGCTTGCCGACCGTGGTGGTCTTCCCAGTACCGTTGACGCCGACGATGAGCGTGATTTTCGGCGAGTGTTCGACGACGATCGGGCGATCGACCGCGGCAAAAATCGCCTTGATCTCCTCTTTCACGAGGTCCCGCAGACTCAGGCCCTGCGGTGATCGCCGCTTGACGGCACTCACGATGCGCTCGGACGCCGCCACGCCTACATCGGCGGTGATCAGGATCTCCTCGAGCGCCTCGATAGTATCGACGTCCAGGGCCCGCGAGCGGCGTTCGGGAGCGTCAGCGAACTTGACGATCTCGTCGAATCGCTCGACGATCTGCCGCTTGGTGCGTGAAAGACTCTCGCGGATCCGCCCGAAGACACCCATCTCAGAATCCTAGCCGGTTTCCGCCTCCGGCCGCTGACGGCGCAGCATCAAGGCCTCCAGCGCGGTGCGGACATCCGACCGACCGGCCAGCACCTCGGCCATCTGCGTCGCGATCGGCAGCTCCACGCCATGCTGAGCTCCCAGCGCCAGCGCCGCCGTCGTCGTCGTCACGCCTTCGGCGACCATTTTCATGCTGGCCAGGATCGCCGGTAGCTGACGTCCGCGCGCGAGCTCGACGCCGACGTGGCGATTACGGCTCAGGTGGCCGGTGCAGGTCAGGACGAGATCCCCAAGGCCGCTCAGGCCCGCGAGCGTTTCGCGACGGCCGCCCATCGCGCAGGCGAGGCGCGTGACTTCGGCCAGGCCGCGCGTGATGAGCGCCGCCAGGGCGTTGTGTCCGAGGCCGAGACCCTCCACCACGCCGGCGGCAATCGCGATGATGTTTTTCAACGCGGCCCCGACTTCGACGCCGACCACGTCGTCGCTGCCATAGAGACGAAAATACGGCGCGCGAAACTCCGCCTGCACGAACTCGGTCGCGCTCGCGTTCGACGAGGCCGCGAGCACCGCGGTCGGCAGCTGCTGCGCGACTTCGCTGGCGAAGCTCGGTCCGGACAACACCACCACGGGTCGACCCGGACCGAGCTCCTGGGCGATGACTTCCGACATGCGTAACCACGTTCCGATCTCGAGGCCCTTGGTGGCGCTGACCAGCGTGGCGCCGGGAGCGACGTGCGGAGCGGCGGCCCTTATCACGGCTCGACAACCGCGAGACGGGATGGCGGAGACCAGCAGATCGCTGCCCGCCACCGCCGCGCCGATGTCGTTGGTGACCGTCAGGGTTTCGGGCAGCGTCACGTCTTCCAGATAGACCGCGTTGGCGCGGCGTTCGCGCATGTCATTCACCAAGGCGGGATCGCGAGCCCACAGCCGGACGTCATGACCGACCCGCGCCAGATGCACGCCAAGCGCCGTGCCCCAGCTACCTGCTCCGAGAACGCCGACGGTGCCCATCAGGAATCGCTCGCGCCGTGCGACGCAGGCCCGGCCGTTGCTCGAAAGCCGACTCGTCGCTCCACGCCGCTCCGCAGCCGCGTGAGATTGGACCGGTGCCTGAACACGATCAGCGCCGCAGCCACCAGCGCCGCCGTGACTGTTGCAGTGGAACCCCCGGCAAGGTACGCGATCGGCGGCAGGGCCAGCGCGGCCAGCACCGACCCGAGCGAAATGTACTTCGTGACGGCCACGGCGGCGGCGAAAAGCGTCAGCGCGAGCGCCAGTGCGAGCGGCGACAACATCGCGAACGCCCCCGCTGCGGTGGCCACCCCTTTGCCGCCGCGGAACCGCACCCAGACCGGATAGATGTGGCCGACAATCGCCGCCACACCGGCGGCCGCCGGCGCGGCGGGCTCGTCCGAGATGTGGCGCGCCAGCGTCACGCTCAACGCACCTTTCGCGATATCGAGCACGGCGACCAGGACGCCGGCCGTGAGCCCCGACACGCGCAGCACGTTGGCGGCGCCCAGGTTGCCGCTGCCGGCGCGCCGCATGTCGTCGACGCCCCACACCCGTCCGATCAGCAGCGCAAAAGGAATCGATCCGATGGCGTACGCCACGAGGATGACAATCGGCACGGGTAGATTCTAGCGCGTCATTTCCAAAAGGCCGCCCGCAAGACGTACTGAGCCCGCTGATCAACGCACCCTTCGTGCATCGGATTCGCATTCCCGAAAAGCTCGTGCCTGGAAATGACGAATACACTCCGCCAGCGAAGATTCGCCGCGCATGGACCCTTGGGTTTTCCGGTCGGTTCGAGGCGAAGCTTCACTGGGCCTGGTGCTCGATCAGCATCAGCCGCAGCATGTTCAGCGCGGCCTGGGCCGCCTGGAACTTGACCTGCTCACGCGCGCCGACAAACTGAAAGGTGCGCACGCGAGCTGCCGCATCGACGTTAACGGCGATTGCGACGGTGCCGACCGGCTTTTCGGCGGTTCCTCCGGTCGGCCCTGCGATGCCGGTCACGCCAACCGCCACCGCCGCACCCGACCGCCATCGCATGCCCTCGGCCATCGCGCTCGCGACCGGCTCGCTCACTGCGCCGTACTCGGCGATGAGCGACTCAGGCACGCCGAGCATTTCGACTTTCGCCCGGTTGCTGTAGCACACCACGCCACGGTCGACGTAATCGGAGCTTCCGGGCACATCGGTGAGCCGCGACGCCAGCAGGCCGCCGGTACACGACTCCGCAACCGCGATCGTCAGCCCCTTCGAGCGGAGCAGGTCTCCGACGACCGCCTCGAGAAGCCGGCCGTCGACGCTATAGACCGAATCGCCGAGCACGGCTCGCAACTGCTCGACCGCCGCGTCGAGCGCGGCATCGACGTCCGACCGGTTGCCGCCGATGGCGGTCAGGTGCAGCTCGATTTGGCCGAGCACCGCAAGAATCGTCGTGCTGATCGGAATGGGCTGGGCCAACCACGCGCCGTACACCGGCTGCGCGCGCGAATCGACGTCCGACTCGGTGCGGCCGGTGATACGCAACACCCGCCTGAACAGTCCCACCCCGCCGCTGCGCACCGACAGACGCTCGCGCACGACGGCCTCGAACATCGGCTTCATCTCTCGTGGCGGGCCCGGTAACAGCACGATGGCACTTCGTCCCCGCTCGACCCAGAGTCCCGGCGCGGTCCCGTTCGGATTCGCCAGCACAACGGCCCCCCGAGGCACCATCGCCTGGCGCCGGTTGATGTCCGGCATCGTCATCCCACGACGGGCGAAGCGATCGTGGATGCGCGCCACGATCGACTCGTCGATGTCGAGCGGCACCTCCAGCGCGCGCGCCAGCGAGTCCCTGGTGATGTCATCCTCGGTCGGTCCCAGCCCGCCGGTGGCCACGACGACGTCCGCCCACGTCAGCGCGCGGCGGAACAAATCGGCGACCTCGTCGGTGTCGTCGCCGGCCACCACCTTCAGGCGGACGTCGACGCCGATCTCATTCAACCGCTCGGTGATGAACAACGAATTGGTGTCGACACGGAACGGCGTCAGCAGCTCCGTGCCCACCGCGATGATGCAGGCGTTCATGTGATCACTTGATCGCGTTCAACTGGTGAGTGGCCCGGTCAACTGAACGCTCAGCGACCAGATGCCCGAATGACCGGAGGCCCAGAGGCAGGCGCGAAGCGCGAGGTTGGCGTAGATCGCCGCCATCGCATCGTCGGCCATGATGCCGAGCCCGCCCGGCAGGCGTTCGAGCCGGTTCGCAGGAAATGGCTTGACGACATCGGCGGCTCGGAACAGGAGGAACCCGAGGATCGCGCCGGGCCACTGCACCGGGATCAGCGCCAGCGTCATCAACATCCCCAGCACCTCGTCGATGACGACGTACGAGGGATCGGTCCTGGAGAAGTGTCGCTCGGCAACATCGGCACTCCACGATCCCACGACAAAGACCGCGCCAATCGCGATCGCCTGCGCCGGCAGCGATGCAGGCAGTACGGCCCAGAGCGCAAGCCCGACCAGCGATCCGAACGTGCCCGGAGCCACCGGCACATAACCGACGCCCAGAGCGGTGGCTATTGCGAGCGCGACACGGTTACTCACGCGGAGGCGCGGACGACCCGCGTGCCGGCGAGGTGATCGTGCAGACCTCGATAGTCGGATGAAAAGAAGGCCGTCGTGAAACCGAGGCCCGCCGGAACCGCCAGGATCACCCACATCAGCGTTCGCCGCAGCGCCCGCCCGATCCCAAGCGGTTCGGCATCGTCAGCCGTCACCACGCGAATGCCCAGCGCCATCTTGCCCAGCGTCTGGCCCCCGGCGGTAAACCCGACGAGGTAGGACCCATTCTGGAGCGCGATGAACGCCAGCAGCGGCGCTTTCGGCAGGATGCCGAGCTCAAGAAATGTCACCCCGCAGAGCTCCATCGTCAAGTACACGACCAGCACGTCGACGACGGCGAGAATCGTCACATCGATGACGACCGCGAGAAACCGGGCGATGAGACTCGCGCGCTCGGGCTGGTCCTGCCGGGGTGAGTCGGGCCGTTCGACTGCGCCACGTGATGGCGCTCGTTCAGGTGTTGGGGCGCGTTCGGGTACGCGAGGAAACAGCGGCGTCGGTGACGCCTCGGCCGCGGGTTCCTCGACATCGAACGCCAGCTCGAACGACTGCGGGCGGGGTTCTGCACGAAGCCGCGGGACGTCGGGCGTCGCGCGACGCACGGCCAGCGGCTGTCGCGGTGGCGACGGCTTGGTGATGAGCGGCTCGTCGTCCGGCGCCTGGGCCTCGAAGAGCAGAAGGTCTGGGGTGACCGCGGCGGACCCTGGTGCTTTACGTGTTTCGATCTCTTTGAGGAAGCTCAAGTCCGGGATCGGATCGCTCTGTCCTTCCGGCTCCTTCAACGTCAGCTCTTGAACCGGGGGCTTTTCAGCCAACGCGAACTGATAGCCGCAGTTGCGGCAGCGTTCAACCTGCTCAAAACCGAGATAGCCGCATTTCGGGCACTTCATGACCGGCTTTTCATTCCCTCCGGTCATCCCCGCCTGAACGCGCCGCACCGGGCGGCTGCGACGTGGACGAGAGGTCGAGGAGCTGACGCTGGATCTCGCCGCGCAAGCGGTCCGCGTCGGGCTTTTCGACGTCGGTCGCGCGGACCAGGTCGAGAGCGGACAGCGCTTCATGCAGCCGCCCTCGCAGGGCCAAGGCCCGGGCGCGGCCGAGCGCCATTTCTCCCCGGCGTGGAAGGGGAAGCGTCGTCTCGCGCAGCGCCGGCGATGTGACAGAGGCGACCGGCGCATCCTGATTGGCGAACCACAGGCGCGGCTCCTGGCCCATCGCCACCGAGTAGGTGCCCACGGCGACGGCCGCCAGCAGGGCCATCGTGAGCAAGGCGCCAACGCGCGAACGGGCCGGGGCTCGATAAGAGAACGACGGTGCCGGGATCGCTGGCGGACTGGCCGGCCGCAAGGCAACCGTCGGCCTGCGTGATTCCACGCCGCCCAGCCCCGCCGCGTCACCCGGATGACGGTTCAACCGATCGACCAGCGGGTGAAGCTCGTCGGCCCTCGCACCCATGTCCACGGCCGCCTGCAGCAGCCGCCGCGCTTCAGATTGCTGCCCGCGGTCGAGCGCGGCCACGCCGCTGTGGAGCAACTCTTCGGAGCGGCGCTGACGCTCGGCGAGCGCGCCACGCGCCCGATCGATGTAGGCGCGAGCACGCGCATGGCTCCGGTCGAAAAAGAGCGCGCGCGTCCAGACATTGATCGCGCCTTCGAAGCGTCCAGCGAAATAGTGGTCGAGTCCGGCAAGCAGCAGTTGCTCGATTTTCGCGTCGCGATCAGCGTCGGGCCCGTCGTCGAAAGCGCGTGAGCCGTCGGTGCGAGACGATTCGGCCATATGGGTTGATTGCGTCGAAATTATAGCACCGCCGACTGACGTCGACGCGGCCGCGCGAGGGGCGTCTCGTGGACTCTCTCCTCGAAATTACCACCGGCCGCTCCGTTGTCGCGAACGGAACATCGCGGTCAACCACGGGGTCAGTGGTGCTGCCTCAGCGGGTACGCGCCACCGGTCTTCATCGCCGTTCGAGAATGGTAAACGTGTCGACGGTTTCGACGAGACGAAAGCGCGGGTCGCGCCTGATCACGTCTCGCGTGCACACGACGCTCCCCACCTCGTCCAATCGTTTCGTCGCGCTCGACCGACTGTTCGCGAGCACATACCTGCCGCCCGGCATCATCAACGGGCTCCACGCCTCCCACGTCGCACGAAAGCCCTCGAAGCTGTTCAATGAGTCGCTGAAGACGAAGTCGAGGGGCGCCTCCTTCGCCGCCACAAACCAGCGCGCGGCATCGAGATCGCTCATCCTGATCCAACGAACGGCCCCGTTGGTCTCTTTCGCCACTTCGCGGTGAGCGATGATCTGAGGCGCGCTGAAGCCGAACCTGCCGGGCGCATAGGGATCGACGGCAAACAGCACGCCGTCGCGAGCCATGACGCTTCGCAGCCGCCGGGTGTTGACCCCGTGCCAGCACCCGATCTCCGCCAGCCGAGTCCTTCGGGCGCCGTGACGTTCGAGGCTGGTGCATTCGGCCGCCGTGTACATGGTGCTGGCTCGAGCCAGGTGCAACCGCCACAGCAGAAAATGCGTGATGACACTCATCGCGATTCGCACCGCGCCTCGAGGTCGGCGGCCGCAGCGACCAGATCGCTCCACCGCGTTGTCCGGCCACGCAGACGTTCGCACAAGGCGCGAAACGAACGAAATCCGTCGCGCACCTCGTTGGCCCAATGCAGCGTCACCGGAATGGTCAACCCGGCGGCCCCGGCAATGGTCCGATCGAAACGGCTGGGCCGGTTGAGGGTGACGTCGTAAGCCTCCCGGTACGACGGCACATAAAGGCTCCGCATCAGGAAAGCGGGGCCGGCCCGGTAGCCCAGCGCCAGGACCGATTCGGGTCCCCCGCAGATCAACGGATAGCGCTGCGCCAGCACGCCGAACGTCAACGGATCGTACGCGTTGAAAGGAGCCACGAACCCAATCGTCTCGAGGTGGTTCGCACGCATGTGGGCGTCGGCTCGCTCGAGTTCCCGGCGCAGCGCACCAGCCGGCATGCCGGCCAGCTCGCTGGCGTAGTTGCGATAACGGCTGGCGTGCGTAAACCCGTGGAGCGCCAGTTCCGCGCCTTCCGACATGCACGCGTGCAGAATGTTCGCGTCCACGTCGGACAAGGGTCGACTCTCCCCGTGCGAGTTGAAGAACGGGGTCACAGCCAGAAGGTACGGCAACCCGTGCTCCCGCGCGATTCGGTGAAACCGCAGGAAGTCCTCATTCCCCGCAAACGGCGACGGAAAGTCGTCGACGCGCAGCAGAAACCGGCACGCCTTCCAGGGAACAGGAACTCCGAACGCCGAGGCCGTCAATCGCCGGATCCGCTGCTGCTGCCGGATGACCTGCACGTGATCGAACGGCACGGGATCGCGAGCGACGCCGACGGCTACCAGCAACTTGCGAGCGTTTTCGACGTTGGGCCGGGCCGCCAAGACGATCGACGAGGAGGTGCATTGGATCCGTACCAGGCCGCTGCTCTCGTTCCAGGCGCGAAAGTCCGGGCGACGCTGCAGCCAACCCTGACGAAACGGCCGGCCGGCCTGGCCATCGTCATCGATGACCACGCGTGCTGAAGGATTCGCACCAAAGAACGCCGCGAGCAGATCCTCGATCCACAACGCAATCGTCAGTCCGAGGTCGCGATCTGCGGTTCGAATCTCGACGCCGCTAGCCATGGGATCCGTTCGGCAACGCCACGAGATTGCGCAGCCGTGTCCGGTCGACGCGATCGAGCGGCATGGCGTCGGGGAAGTTCTCGATCTCCGCGAATCGCGTGTAGCCCACCGACGCCAGGAACGCCAGCAGTTCGTCGGCGTTGCCTCCGGCGGCCTCCGCGCTCAGGGGGTTGAGCTCGAAGATGATGATCGGGCGTCGGGCGCGAAGAAGGCGCTCGGCGCCCCGGAGCGCCGACAACTCACTCCCCTCGACGTCGAGCTTGACGACGATCCGTCCCGGCAGTCGCGGCCAATCGATCGCATCGTCAAGGCGCGCGGTCTTGACCGTGAAGCGGCGGTGATCCGTGCTCGCCGAGAACCGTTGGTACAAGCCCGCCGAACCGGAGCCGGCCGAGGGCACGTAGAAGGGATACTCGCCGTTGGTGGCGGCGCACGCCATCTCGTACACGGTCGCCTGCAGGAATCGATTGGCCTCGAATGAGCGGCGGAGCAACGACGCCAGACGGGGCTGCGGTTCGAATGCGGCGACCAGGCCGGACGGTCCGACCAGGGGAGCCGCAAGCAGCGCATAGCTGCCGTGATTCGCACCGATGTCGAGAAAGGTATCGCCCCGATCCAGGCAAGCCCGCAAGATTCGGCCTTCGTGGCTGGGTGCGCCCACCTCGCCGAACACCCAGAGCATGCGGCGATCGCACAGATCGATGAAGACCGTCAACTCCCCGATCGGCACCGCCGCTTCACTCGTGAGGCGCAGCGCTTTCGTGAGCGCGATCACCACCGAGAGCAGCGCCGACCCTCCCCGAACGATCGAGCGCGGGCGATCGGCCATCAGACGGGAATACCACGCATATGCCCGATACAGCGGCGGAAGACTGTGTGTGATGGACGGACTATCGAACCAATGCATCTGGTGTCGCCGCAACCATCCCGTACGCCTGCCGGCGTTGCCGGCAGAACGCTTCGAGCTTCCCCGCCGCAACCGGCCAGCTGTACTGCCTCGCCACCTGTTGCGCGCGCCGACCGACTTCGCGTGTCAGGCCGGGGTTCTGCAGGCAGCGCTCGAGTAGCGCCCGCAGCTGCGAGACCGCCCCCGTCTCGCAATACAACGCTTCCGCCCCGTTGCCGGCGATGTCCGGCAATCCGCCTTCGTTGAAGCCGACGACGCAGGCCCCACAGGCCATCCCTTCGAGAAAGGTCTTGCCGAAGCCCTCGAACAGCGACGGAAACAGCAACACGTCATGCCGCTCGTAGATGGACCGCAGGTCGTTCCTGTCGCGCCAGGGCAGGGTCGTCAGCCGCTGTCCAAAGGCCGGCTCGAACCGGGCACGAATGCGATCGATCTCGGCGCCTGGCGTGACGAACGTCAACGAGGCGTGCGGAAAGGCCAGACCGAGCGGCGGCAGGATCGATTCGAGCACGGCCGAGCCCTTGGGCACAATGTAGTTTCCGACGTACAGCATACGGACGCCACCAGCGGATGCGGATCGTGCAGCCTCCGAGCGGAGAAACGATGCGTCCAGGCCATACGGAATCACCGAAATCTTCTCCTCGGGCACGGCGTAGGCGCGCTGTACGTACTGTGCGCTGTTCTGCGACGGCGAGATGAAGCCATGACAGGCCCGAATGGTGCGGACGCAGGCGCGATTCACGAGCGACTTGGTGACCTCGAGCGCCAGACGCTTGGCCGGCGAATACGGACCGTCCCACGCAAACCTCAAACGGGCGGCATTGAAGCGGTCCTCCCACCCGTGGGTCATGTTGAGAAACAGCGTCGCCGGGTATTTCGCCGGCAGCCTCTCGAAAGCGAGGTACGCGTACGGCTGACTGATCGTGACGACGTCGTAATGGCGGCGCTCCAGTTGATCGGACACTTGACGATACTGGCGGCGCGGCAGTTCCAGCCATCGCGACAGGCTCGTATGCGGCAGCCGATATGGCTTGGCCTGCTTCCACAGGTGTTCGACCTCGTGACCATGTTCTGCCAGCGCTGCGGCGATCGCGAGCAGCGAGCCCGCGGAACCGGAGTTCGGATCCCGCTCGAAATCCGCCACATCCAGAAATCTCATGCGCGGCTCTTTGCGACCGCAGACAAGAGCGGACCAAGGCGATTCATGTGCGCCTCCATCGTGAACCGTCTGGACATGTTCGACGCGCCAAGACGCAATCGGGCGTGGCGGGCGGGATCGCTCAGCGCACGGACGATCGCCGCTGTCAGGCCTTCAACCGTCGGGGGATCACCGGGCGCAAGCTCGCCCGACTCGCCGGCGATCAACCAGTCCGGGATTCCGCCCACGGCGTAGCCGACCGCGGGCAGCCCCAAACGGCCGGCCTCGACACCGACCAGACCGAACGGCTCTGGCCAGAGACTGGGGATCGCCAGGAGGTCGGCCCCTCGCATCACCTCGTCGCGCGCCGCTCCATCCACCCACCCGTGGAACCGGGCGGCGACACCGGCCTGCCGGGCGAGCGCCTTCAACCGATGCTCTTCAGGGCCCGTCCCCAGCAAGTCGAGCGTCAAGCGACGCCCGAGTGCTCGCTCCGCTCCGGGAATCGCTTGAATCAAATAGTGCGCGCCCTTGAGAGGGGTCAGCCTCCCGATCGTGACGATGCGGCCTGTAGAAGGACGAATTCCGTCCGGCCCGACGTCGGAGGTCCCGGCGGACATCGGGAGTGTCAGCAGATGGAGCCGGCTATCGGCAACACGATGACGGCCGATCTCTTCACGCATGTGCCGGCTGGCAACGACCACCGCATCGTAGCGCGGCAACATCGCCTGCCGCCGGGACTGGATGCGGTACGTGGCCCACGCCTCGACTGGGTTGAGCGCGCCGCAGCGGCGAGGATAGTGCAGCAGCAGGCACGCCGGTCCGAACGTGCGGGCACAGGGGCGGGGGCGCGGAAAACTGTGACACTTGGTGCCGGTGCCGCAGGTGCCGTAATAATCGTGCGCGAACATGACCGAAGGATAGCGCGCGATCAATGCCTCCTCGAGGTCCGGGGCATTGGAGCCGTGGGAGTAGCTGACATCCGGGTTCCAGTCGGCAATGGCTCCCAGCGCCCCCTCGACGCCGAGCCCGGCCACACACCAGGCGGGAAGGCCGCCGGCCGGCGGATCGACCGTGGGGTAGCCAGGTTCGATCTCGTACCCGTATAAGAGGCCGATCTCGTGACCGCGCGCGAGCAACTCCGGAATCAGGATCTTGACGTAGTGCTCGCTTCCGCCGACCAGCCCTCGATGCCAACAGACGAGCAGCAATCGCATTGACTAGCGGCCAGTTTCAACCGATGGAGCTTCACTCACTACACGGCCTCTTCTTCCGTCTCCGGCCGCCTCGGGGACGCGATCCCGAACGCCTTCATCTTTCGATACAGATTGCTGCGCTCGACGCCGAGCACGTCAGCGGTCCGGGACATGTTGCCCTGCTGCTCGGCGAGCGTGCGGAGAATCAACGCACGCTCGAACCGCTCCCTCGCCTCGTGCAGCGTCAACCGGTCCACCAGCGATCCGGTCGCCTCGGGACGCCGCAGGGCATCCGGATCGAGAAACGCGAGGTGCGCGGCCGAGATGACATCACCCGGCACCATGATCATCAGCCGCTCGATGACGTTACGCAGCTCGCGAACGTTCCCCGGCCACGGGTAGCGCTGCAGGACGGACAGGGCCGCAGGCTCGAAGGTCTTGATCCGGCGCCCGTACTCGCGCGCGAACTCCGCCATGAAGTGGTCGGCCAACAAACCGATGTCGTCGGGGCGATCGCGTAACGAGGGCACGAAGATCGGGATGACGTTCAGCCGGAAGTACAGGTCCTCGCGAAACCGGCCGCCGCGAATCTCCGCCTGGAGATCCTTGTTGGTCGCACAGAGCACCCGCACGTCGACTTTGATTCGCGTCGCGCCGCCCACCGCCTCCATCGTCTGCTCTTGCAGCACGCGCAACACCTTGGCTTGTGTCTTCAGGCTCATGTCACCGATCTCGTCGAGGAAGATCGTGCCGCCATCGGCGGCTTCGAACTTGCCCCGGCGATCCGCGACCGCGCCCGTGAAGGCGCCGCGCACGTGGCCGAACAGCTCGCTTTCGATCAATTCCTCGGGGATCGCGGCGCAATTGACCTCGACGAAGGCGCCCGGGCGGCGACGGCTCAGCGCATGGATGGTGCGCGCGACCATCTCCTTGCCGGTCCCGTTCTCTCCGTAGATCAGCACGCGGCCGTTGGTGGGCGCGGCCATGTCGATCTGCTCGCGGAGCTGACGGATGGCGTGGCTCTCCCCCACCATGGTCTGACTGCGGTCCACGCGCGCACGCAAGGCCCGGTTCTCCGCTTCGAGGCGGCGCTGCCGCAGGGCGTTGCGCACGACCAGCACCGTCTTGTCGAGCGACAACGGTTTCTCGACGAAGTCGAACGCTCCGAGCTTGATGGCGCGCACGGCCGATTCGATGTTCCCATGGCCGGAGATCAGCACCACCTGGACGTCGACCTGCCGCTCGCGCAAGCGGGCCAGCGTCGCCAGACCGTCCATCCCGGGCAGCCAGACGTCGAGCACGACGAGGTCGATCGACCCTCTTGTGAGACGCTCGAGGCAGGCTTCGCCGCTCGCGACGGCTTCCACCTCATAGCCCTCGTCGCTCAAGACGCCAGCCAGCGCACTCCGAACGCCCGGCTCGTCGTCGACGATCAGAATCGTGGGCTTCATGCCAGAACCACCGCGGACACCGAGAACTTCGCGCGTGTGAATACATCGGGCATGAAACGACCAACCACAAAGATCACAAAGGACATCAAGAAAATTCTCTACCGAAAAGGACTCTTCTTCGTGATCTTTGTGAGCCTGGTGATCTTGGTGTTGGTTCTGTCGTGCTCGGTGCCCGCGCCGCCAGGAGATCGATCATGGTTATTCCGATCGTCTCGGTGTACTCGGTGTTCCCGGTGGTTCACGTCTCAGCATGGCAGCTCGATTGTAAAGCGCGTGCCGTGCGGCACATTGTCCGCCACGTCGATACTGCCGCCGTGCTCGGCGATGATTCTGCGCACGATCGCCAGACCGAGACCACTGCCTCGACGTTTGGTCGAGTAGTACGGCAGGAACAATTTGTCGCGCTCGGCCGCCGGAATGCCCGGCCCGTCGTCGGCGACGACGACGCGCGCCACGCTGTTGGCGCGGTCCAGCTGCGTTTCCACGACGATCTGGCCTCGCCGCTCCATCGCCTCGATGGCGTTGTCCACGAGGTTGATGATGACGCGCCGAATCTGCTCGGCGTCAAGGCGCACGAGCGGTACGCCGTCCGCAAATCGCCGCTCAAAGCGGATTTCGCCGAACAGGCCGTTGTAGAGACCGAGTGTGTCGACGATCAGCTGCGCCAGGTCGGTCGGCACCGTCTGCGGCGCGGGCATGCGGGCGAACTGCGAGAACTCGTCGACCAGCCCCTTGAGCGACTCCACTTCTCCAACAATGGTGGTGGTGCATTCGTCGACCAGCGCTTTGGCCGCCGCCGGCGCACCGGCAAAATGACGACGCAGGCGCTCCGCGCACAACTGGATGGGCGTCAGTGGATTCTTGATTTCGTGCGCCAGACGCCGCGCCACTTCCCGCCACGCGGCGACCTTCTGCGCGCGAATCAGCGGTGTCACATCGTCCAGGACCAGCACGATACCTTCCGGCAGGCCGACGTCGCCGACCAGGGAGGTGGCGGCAACTGCGAGGTGAATCTCCTGGCCGTCGCGGGCGATGGCGACTTCCTGAGCCGGCGGTTCGGCGCGGCCGCGGCCCAGGCTGTCGAGCAGCGCCGCGATCGGCTGCAGGTCGGCCCGATCCAGTGCGGTCCTGGCGGGCTGGCCGACGATGGAGCGATTCAAGCTGAGGAGCCGCGCCGCCGCGCTATTGATGGTCGTGATGGTGCCCGCGGCGTCCATCGAGACGACGCCGGTCGTGATGCGCTCGAGGATCGTCTCGATGTAGCGGCGCCGCCCTTCGCCTTCCTGGTGCTTGCGCTCGAGCTCGATCGTGGAGCGATCGACCTTGCGACGGCTCGCGGCCAGCTCGCCGGCCATCGTGTTGAACGCCTCGACGAGCGAGCCGAACTCGTCGTTACTTTGAGGCTCGATCCGCTGATCCAGACGTCCGGCCCCGATTTCGCGCGCGGCGGCGGCCAGCATCTGTACCGGCCGCGTGATTCGCTTGGCGAGATAGAGGCCCATCCAGGTCGAGCCCACCAGAATCAGCAGGGTGACCATCAGGAAGAACGACAAATACACCCCGGTGAGCGGCCGCTTCAGCACGCGCAGCTGGTTGTAGTTTTCGTAGGCCTGGGTCATGCGCCGCGACCGCGCGGCGAGATCGCCCGTCAGGTAGTCGGTCGCGACCACCACACCGGTCCGCTTCCCGTCTTTGGCGGTGATCACGGCGGCCGCGTGCAGCAAATCTCCGAGGGTGCCCAGTGGTTCGACCGATCGGGTGTCGCCTTGTCCGACGAGTGCACGCGCGGCCAGACGATCGGCGGTCGCCCGGTTGTAGCCGCTCGGCATCTCGGTCGCGACCACTTCGACGACGGGCTCGACGCGGCCGGCCGGGCTGCCGGTGTCGATCTTGAACACCTGCACGATTTTCACGCGCTGCAGGGTGACGTCTGGCGTCACGACATCGCGGATCGGCCGCACGTCAGCGGCCGCGAGATCGACGCCGGACAGCGCACGCGCGAGACGACTCGCGTGGTCGCTGACGAGCACTTGCCGCTCGTGATAGTAGTCGCCGGCAATCTTGTTGGCCGACGCGAGAATGTCTTCCATCGGCGCGTTGAACCAGTTGTCGATACTCGTCCGGATGAACTCGCTGCCGGCAATCAGCACGAGCACGGCCGGCACGATGGTCAGGCTGAGGAGGACGGCGACCAGCTTGGCGCGGAAGCGCGCGAAAGGCAACGCGCGGCGGCGCTCCACGACCAGCTTGATGACGTTGCGGGCCAGGACGAAGACCAGCGCCACCAGCATCGTGAGATCGGCGGCCGAGAGCGCGTAGAGAACGACTTCGCTGAGGAAATCCGGAGCGAGCCGCGGCGTGCGGTTGGCGATGGTCGAAATCGCGATGAGGAGGGCCACCAGCGCGGCGATGCCGGCCAGGATGAGCCGCGGGTTATCGCGGAACGGCCGACGACCCGGCGAGGCAGGCAGACGCGGGCGTTTGGGCGCGATCGACGTGATCGTCGCGGGCATGCTCGCCTTCAGCGCCCACGACACACAGGACGGTCAACCAGGACAGCGCAGACGCCGCGGAAAACGCCCCCACACCCTGCCCGCGCGGTCTGCCTGCCCGGTGTTGACGCGTCGTTGGTCGTCACAGGCGATCACTCCTTGACGTTGAGCAAACCCTTGAGCTCGTCCCAGAACTCGCCAATGTCGCGGAAGTGCTTGTAGACCGAGGCAAAGCGCACATACGCGACTTTATCGAGCTTGCGCAGCTCCTCCATCACGAAGCTCCCGATGTCGGCCGTCGCAATCTCCTTCTCGGGACGATCCTGCAGCGTCGCCTCGACGCGATCGGCGATGGTTTCAAGCGCCGCCACGCTGACCGGCCGCTTTTCGCACGCTTTCAACAGCCCCTGCACCAGCTTCTGCCGATCGAAGCGTTCGCGCGTGCCATCTTTCTTCACCACCATGTACGGGATCTCGTCGATCCGCTCATAGCTCGTGAAGCGTTTGCCGCACTCGAGACACTCGCGCCGCCGGCGAATGACTTCGCCTTCCTTGCCTTCACGCGAGTCGACGACTTTATCGCCGAGATGGCCGCAGTACGGGCATTTCATGTCATCACGCCGTATGCCCCTGCTGCGACTGGTCGGCCATCCGCCGCAAGCCGTTGACACTCAGCCCGGCCTGGGCTGCGAACATCAGGCCGAGCAGCAACACCGGACCGATCGAAAACAAGTGCAACACGATCGCGGCGGCCACCGCCGAATCGTCGGGAACGGCAAAGAATACCGTGGTGGCGATGCGGAACGCTTCATGAAATCCCCCGACCGCCCCGGGCGTCGGGACCGCGACGCCGAGCACCAGCACGGCCACCAGGAGAAACGACCCGGTGAACGGCACGTCGAAGCCAAAGGCCATCGTGACCGACCAGATCCCGAGGCAGATCGACAGCCACAATGGGACCGACAGGAGCAGCGACACCAGCAGCCGACCTGGCCGCCGGATCGCGCCAAGGCCGAGAGCGAACTTCTCCGCGATTCTGGCGATGAGCCCGGCCAACGCCGATGGCAGCACCTGCTCGAGCCGCAGCATGACCCGACCCAGACGGCCGGGGTCGCCGGCCAGGACAAACAACAGTGCGAGCGCGACCACCGCGCCAAGTCCCGCAATGGCTCCCGCCCACTGGACGGCGGCGAACGCCACCGGACTCGAGGCCCGGTGCTCGCGCCCGAAGACGAACACGAATGACGCGAGCAGAATCAGCACGGTGATCGTATCGAGGACGCGCTCGAGAATAATCGTCGCGAACGCGCCGGTTGCCGTCATTCTCTCGTCGTGTCGCTCGGTACGCGCCAGGAAATACGGGCGAATGACCTCGCCGGCTCTGGCCGGCAGCACGCTCGTGGCGGCGAATCCAACGGCGGTGGCGCGGAATGCGCTGATGAACGTCGGTCGGCCCAGCGGCTCGAGCAGGAACTGCCAACGCCACGCGCGGATCGCAAGGTTCGCGAGCATCGTGGCAAGCGAGAGGGCGAGCCACTGCGGTCGCGCGCGAAAGATCTCGGAGACCACGCGCCGCAGGTCGACGTTGTAAAGAAACAACCCCAACAGACCGGCCACGAGGGCCAGCACGAAGATCGTTCGAACGTGGGAGCGCATGGCAGGAGGAACGCCCTCTACTATACCGCCCCACGGCATCGACGTAACCGGGTCGCTACATGTTGTTGTTGTCAGCGAGCGCCGCGCTCTTGTACCATCCAACGTCTTTTCTTGCTCCCGCACGAGGAACCCATTTGCCCGCCTCCGAGCCCATTCTAGAGACCACGCTGGCCAATCGAGGGCCCGACCGGCAAGGCAAAGTCAGAGACCTGTACGACCTGGGCGAGCTCCTGCTCATCGTCGCGACCGATCGGCTGTCCGCCTTCGATTACGTCCTCGCCTCCGGCATTCCGGACAAGGGGAAAGTGCTGACCCAGATGTCGGCCTTCTGGTTCAAGCGCACGCGGCCTATCGTCGACAACCACCTCATCTCGATCGACCCGGCGGCCTACCCCGCCGTGATTCGCGACGCGGCGGAACGGTTCCGCGGCCGGTCCATGCTCGTGCGGCGAACGACGCCGCTCCCGATCGAATGCGTCGCGCGCGGCTACTTGTCGGGATCCGCCTGGAAGGATTACGTCGCCACCGGCCAGGTGTGCGGCATCCCACTGCCGGAAGGACTGCGGGAATCGGAGCGGCTGCCGCAGCCGCTGTTTACGCCGGCCACCAAGGCCCAGAGCGGTCACGACATCAACATCAGCGACGCCGAGGCGAGCGATTTGATCGGTCCCGGGTTGCTCGCGCGCGTCCGCGATCTGACCCTGCGACTGTACGCGGAAGGGGCCGCGCACGCGGAAGCCTGCGGCATCCTGGTCGCCGACACGAAGTTCGAATTCGGTCTGCTTCCCGAGCCGGCCGGACCGGAAGAGGCACGCCTCATTCTGATCGACGAAGCACTCACGCCGGACTCGTCGAGATTCTGGCCGCGCGACGCGTACGCGCCCGGAGGACCGCAGACCAGCTTCGACAAGCAGTTCGTGCGCGATTACCTCGAACAGATCCGCTGGAACAAACAGCCGCCGGTGCCCTCGCTCCCGGACGACGTGGTGTTGAGGACGCGGGAAAAGTACCTGGAAGCCTTCCGCCGACTCACCGGCCAGGAGTTGCAGTGATTGCCGAACGACTGGAAAAGCTCATCGAAGAGATGGTCGAAAAAGGTGTGCGCTTCGAGGACGCCATCCGCGAATTCGAGAAGCGATTCATCGTCCGCGTGCTCGATCGCCGGGATGGCAGCCTGACGAAAACCGCCGAGGCGCTCGGCATCCACCGCAACACGCTCAGCCGCAAGATGGGCGAATACAAAATCAGGCGATCCTGATCGCACGGATTTCACCCGCCGGATCGCGGTTTGGCAGTCTCCCCTTGACACTGCCAAGCTGTGCCACAATAATTAGCACTCGAGCGCAGCGAGTGCCAGCTCTCGCACACACACGAAACCACGCTCGACCGAGCACCCTTAACTAGACGGAGCATAAAGAATGAACGTCAGACCGCTGCACGACCGCATCATTGTCCAGCGCATCGAGGAAGGCGAACAGAAAGTCGGCGGGATCATCATCCCGGATTCCGCCAAGGAGAAGCCGCAACAGGGCAAAGTCATCGCCGCCGGCAACGGCAAGACGAAAGACGATGGCAACCGCCAGCCGCTCGACGTGAAGGCGGGCGATCTCATTCTCTTCGGCAAGTACTCGGGCCAGGAAATCAAGCTCGAGGGTGAGGAATACCTCATCATGCGCGAGGACGAGGTCCTGGCCGTCATCGACGAGGCCGAAGCTGCTGCCAAGAAGAAGAAGTAGGTTGGCGGACCCGAGCGGTCTGCCCCAAAGAGCGATCTAGAGGAGAACAGAGACAATGGCAAAGCAAATTGTGTACGGCGAGCAGTCACGCCAGGCTATTCTGCGCGGCGTGAACCAGTTGGCCGACGCGGTTAAGGTCACGCTCGGCCCCAAGGGTCGAAACGTCGTCCTGGATAAGAAGTTCGGATCGCCGACCATCACCAAGGACGGCGTCACGGTCGCCAAGGAAATCGACCTCAAGGACCCCCTCGAGAACATGGGCGCGCAGATGGTGCGCGAAGTCGCGAGCAAGACGTCCGACACCGCAGGCGACGGGACGACCACGGCCACCGTGCTGGCGCAGGCCATCTACCGCGAAGGCGCGAAGAACGTCGTCGCCGGCGCCAACCCGATGGACATCAAGCGCGGCATCGAGAAGGCCGTTGAAGCGATCACCGCCGAGCTCAAGAAGATGAAGAAGGATGTCGGCGGGAACATGGTCGCCCAGGTCGGCACCATCTCCGCCAACAACGACGAGACGATCGGCAAGATCATCGCCGACGCGATGGACAAGGTCGGCAAGGACGGTGTCATCACCGTCGAAGAAGCCAAGAGCATGGAAACCTCGCTCGAGGTGGTCGAAGGGATGCAGTTCGACCGCGGCTATCTCTCGCCGTACTTCGTGACCGACTCCGAGCGGATGGAAGTCGTCCTCGAGAATCCGGTCATCCTGATTCACGAGAAGAAGATCAGCTCGATGAAGGATCTGCTGCCGGTGCTCGAGCAGGTGGCCCGCCTCGGCCGTCCGCTGCTGATCATCGCCGAAGACATCGAAGGCGAAGCGCTCGCCACGCTGGTGGTCAACAAGCTGCGCGGCACGCTCCAGGCCGCCGCGGTCAAGGCGCCCGGATTCGGCGATCGCCGTAAGGCGATGCTCGAAGACATCGCGATCCTCACCAACGGCCGGGCGATCACCGAGGACCTCGGGATCAAGCTCGAGTCGATCAAGATGGAAGACCTCGGCAAGGCCAAGAAGGTCACCATCGACAAGGACAACACCACCATCGTCGAGGGCGCCGGCACCTCGTCGGCGATCGAAGGCCGCGTGAGGCAGCTGCGCGCGCAGGTCGAGGACACCAGCTCGGACTACGATCGTGAGAAGCTCCAGGAGCGGCTCGCGAAGCTGGTCGGCGGCGTGGCCGTAATCAAGGTCGGCGCGGCCACCGAGACCGAGATGAAAGAGAAGAAAGCGCGCGTCGAAGACGCCATGCACGCCACGAAGGCGGCCGTCGAGGAAGGCATCGTGCCGGGCGGCGGCGTCGCGCTGCTGCGCGCCTCGAAAGTCCTGCTCGGCATGAAGCTGGTGGGCGATCAGCAGATCGGCGTCAACATCGTGGCCCGCGCGATCGAAGAGCCGATGCGCTGGATTGCGACCAACGCCGGACAGGAAGGCTCGATCGTCGTGCAGCGCGTCAAGGAGATGACCAATCCGGAAGAGGGCTTCAACGCGCTGACCGATACCTACGAGAACCTCGTCAAGGCCGGCGTCATCGACCCGGTCAAGGTCGTGCGGTCGGCGCTGCAGAACGCCTCGTCAATCGCGTCGCTGTTGCTGACGACCGAAGCGCTCATTTCCGAGATTCCCGAAGACAAGAAGGAAGCGCCGATGCCGGGTGGACACGGCGGCGGCATGGGCGGGATGTACTAAAGGTCGAACGCAGACACCAGTAGTAAACGGGAACGTCAGACAGCCTGGCAGGAAGCAATTCCTGCCAGGCTTTTTTCGTGGAGTCCAAGGGAATCTGTTCTCAGGCCTGTTCCCGAGATCACGCTGCGACGCTTTTACGCCGTCGCAGTTCTCTACAGACAGGGCTATCGCTGAGGATGCTGGAAGGGAGAGTTGACGAGAGGGGTACGGCGGAAGATGGTCAGCGCAGCGTGAAGCTGACGGCGACCTGCACCGTGACCGGGACCGGTTCGCCCTTCAAGGTTCCGGGCCTGAAGCGCCACTGCCGCACGGCTTTGATGGCCTCCTGATCGAGACCGAACGTGGAGTCGAGCGACCGGATCACCTGCACGTCGCCCACGCTGCCATCCGCCTTGATGACGCACTCGACCCACACTTCGCCTTGAATTTTCGCGCGCATCGCATCGGAGGTGTATTGCGGTTTCACCTCGCGCACGAGCTGAGGAGTGGTCACGCCGCTGCCAAGCCGATAGGTTCCGCCACCGGTGCCGCCGCCGCTGCCGGGTCCAAGGCCAGACCCGGTCCCGGGGCCGATGCCTGTTCCCGTTCCCGTTCCTGCGCCGCCACCGCTGCCAGATCCCTGCGAAAGTGCCGAGGTCGAGGGCGCGGCAATCGCGCCTGGCAGCGAGTCCTGCGATGCCGCCAGTTCCTTCGCCGGAATGTTCAGCGTCGGAATCGGAATCGGCTCATTCTTCACAATTTGCGGCGCCTCGAAGCTTGGCGGCTTCTGGACCGGAACTGTAATCTTGTCCTTCCCGGGCAGCTCCGCCTTGCGCGGAGGCTCCTTCATCTTGTTGCCGCCGCCGCCACCGCCGCCGCCGGGCCCTGGCTGAACGAGCCAGATGATCTGATTTGGATTCTTGTCTGGCAACACCGGCTGGTCGTGCACGTCCGGACGGCTGTAGCGCACGAAGAGAACGGCCAGCAGCACGCAAGCCACCTGCGAACCGAGCGAGAGCAGCATCGCCGGAAGCATCCGCTTTTGTTGCTGTTCGAATAGAAACGGAACGTCGGAGGCATGGCTCGCGTCCAGGTGGACCGACAAATGTCCAGCGGAAGAATTTTCGCGAGGTTCTGACAATGTGGATTCGGGCATTGAGAGCGCAATAACGCTAGTCGTATTCTCGCCCACGGTTCTCAGAGCCGCAACTGCAAAAGAGGTGCCTCGAAAATCATTGGTGTTCAGATAGGACGTGTCACCTCAAGCGATGGTCTGCGTCCCCATTCGTCTACAGTCGAGTCTGCACTCTCTTTGTCCCGCCTAGACTCTTCCCGTCCACGCCCCGATGGCCGCGTTTCCTCCACCGTACGAGTGCAGAATGGCCAGCGCGTCGGCCGCGCGCGGCTCGCTGTGAATGCCGACCAGCACACCTCCGCGCCCGGCGAGCGCATCGAAAATCCGTCCGTCGTGCGGCTGAAATCCGACTCTGCGGAGGGTCCCTGCCAGACCCAGCTTGGGTAGATCATGAGCCTGACCTTGGAGAGCCGCGACCATCGGACCACGAGCCAGGACCGATCCGAGCACCGGCAGCTCCAATCGATCGGCCTTCGCTCCGCACACCTGCTCGATCAGCGATGCGGCCTCCGGGCTCTCTTTCGCGAGGACCGTCAACGACTCGGCCGGAAAGCCCGCTTGCTTGAGGGCGTTCAGGCCCTTTTGCGCCCACGCGACGTCTTGAAAAACCGCCACGGTAAACCGTCCAGTGTCAACAGCGATCATGGGCGTGTAATGTATCACGGTGACCTACGGAAACCGTTACGAGGCAATCACGCGCACGCAGGTTGATTCCGTCCGGGCGGGCTTGCCGGCACACGTTCCTCATGACATTTGACGCCGCGGTCGTCGGCGCGGGACCGGCAGGCTCGTGGACCGCGCGATCGCTGGCGCGCGCGGGCGCCCGCGTGTTGCTGCTCGACCCGTCGCACCCGCGCGAGAAGCCGTGCGGTGGAGGCATTACGGGCCGCGCGCTCGATCTCGTGGCTGATGCGATCGCCCCTCGCGACCTGCCCTTCGTCTCGATCCGTTCCGCGCGTTTCACGTCGTCGTCTTCACCGGACGCCTGCGATGTTCCGCTCGAAGGCGGGGCGCTCGTCGTGACGGGGCGGTGCGACTTCGACACCCTGCTCCTCGAAGCGGCCAGACATTGTGGGGCCAGCGTTCTCGAGGCGCGGGTCACTTCCGTCAGGCCGGCGCGAGGCGGGTTCGAGATCGAGACGACCGCCGGCGTGCATCGCGCGGCGAGGCTGGTCGGCGCCGACGGTGCGAACAGCCTCGTCCGGCGGCGGCTCGGCGCCATGTTTCGACGGGATCAGCTGTCGATCGCGACGGGGTTCTTCGCGCACGGGGTGACGAGCGACCAGATCGCCATCGAGTTCGTCAGCGACCCACCCGGATACATCTGGTCGTTTCCACGGCCGGGACATCTGGCGATTGGGATCTGTGCACAGGCGGACGCTGGAGCATCGGCGGCTCATTTGCGACAACTCGCCGCCCGCTGGATCGAGCGAACACGCATCGCCCACGGCGCCCGTCTCGAGGCCTATTCCTGGCCGATTCCGTCTCTTCCGGCGGCCGATTTCGAACGGTTGCATCCAGCCGGCAGAGGCTGGCTCCTCGTCGGCGACGCCGCGGGCCTGGTCGACCCGATCACCAGGGAAGGCATCTACTTTGCGCTGCGCTCGGCCGAATGGGCCGCTGACGCGATCGGGTCGAGCGAGCCGGAGCCCTGGCGCCGGTACGCCGAGCGAGTACGCGAGGAGATCGGCGCCGACCTCGCGAGCGCGGCGAGGCTCAAGCGCCGATTCTTCCGGCCGCGATTTACCCGGCTGATGATCGACGCACTCCGACACAGCGCGGCGATCCGCACGGTGATGGGAGACCTGGTGTGCGGACGCCAGGGCTATTCGGACCTGAAATGGCGCCTGCTCAAGACCCTTCAGCTCGGCGTGGCGGCCCGGTTTTTCTTCGGCCAGGCCTGTCAGGGCATGACGACCCGACCGGACGGTGATTGACGCGGCGGCCGCAACAAGGTGCTACAGTTACAGAGGTCCCTCGTTCGTCATCGCGCATGATTGGCGGTCGGGAACCGGAGGAGTATCACCATGGGCCTTGGGCTACCAGAGCTTCTTGTCATCCTGTTCATCGTCATCTTGATTTTCGGCGCCAACAAACTGCCGCAGCTCGGCAAGGGAGTCGGCAGCGCCATCAAGAACTTCAAGGACGGGATGAAGGACGAAACGTCGGACACCAAGTTGTAAACCGCACGTCTATCGTCTTCGGCCGGGCTTGCTCGCCGCGCGCTCGCGGCGCCCCGGACGCTGCTTGCGTCGCGTACCGTGCGTCGGCGACGCCTTACTGCGACGCGGGCCCCGCTCACCCTCACGCACACGCTCGAGAATCTCGACCAGCCCCAGATCGATCTGGCGCACCTCCATATTGACGCGGATCACCTGCACGGTCACCTTGTCGCCGAGGCGGTAGGTCTTCTGCGTGTTCTCGCCGCGCAGCATATGGGCGCCGTCGAGGAAGCGGTAGTAGTCGTTCGCCATCGTCGACACGTGGACCAGCCCCTCCACGTAGTGCTCGATCAGCTGCACGAACAGACCAAAGGCGGCGACGCCGGTCACATACCCTTCGAATTCCTCGCCGACCTTGTCGGCCATGAACTTGACCTTCTTCCACTGCAGCAGCTCGCGTTCGGCGTCGTCGGCGCGCCGCTCCATCTCGGAGGTATGACGCGCCATCTCGGGCAGTTCCTCCTGGGCCTCTTCGCGCGACTCGTCGTTCAACAACCCGTGGCGGACCGCCCGCAAAGCGCGGTGAACAATCAGGTCGGGATATCGGCGGATCGGCGAGGTGAAGTGGGTGTAGCTCTCCGCGGCCAGGCCGAAGTGTCCGAGGTTCTCCGGTGCGTAGCGCGCCTTCTGCATCGTTCGCAGCATCAGGAAGGCAATCGGCTTCTCTTCCGGCTTGCCGTGGATCTGTTCGAGCAGTTTCTGGAAGTGCTTCGGACCGACCGCCGTCGCCGGCACTCCGAGGCTGTATCCGAACCCCGAGATGAATTCCTCGAAGCGCTCCACCTTCAAGAGATCGGGCTCCTCGTGCACGCGATAGAGCGACGGCGCCATCTGCGCCTCGAGAAACGACGCGACGGTTTCGTTGGCCAGGAGCATGAACTCTTCGATCAGACGATGCGCGACGTTGCGTTCGAGGGCGATGATCGCCTCGATGACGCCCCCCTCGTCGATGATCACTTCGGCCTCGTGCAGATCGAAGTCGATCGACCCGCGCCGCCGCCGCGCCGCATTCAGGATTTGAAAGAGGTCGCGCATCAGCTCGAACATCGGCACCAGCGAGGCGTACCGCGCCAGCAGGTCCGCGTCGCGGTCGGTCAGAATCCCGTTGACGGCGGTGTACGTCATCCGTTCGTTGCTGTTGATGACGCCGTCGTGAAACTCGTGCCGAACGACACGGCCGTGGTGATCGACTTCCATCAGACACGATTGCACGAGACGGTCCACGTGCGGGTTCAGGCTGCACAAACCGGTCGAGAGCTCGGAGGGGAACATGTGGACGGCGCGCTCGGGAAAATACACTGACGTGGCGCGATCGTAGGCCTCGCGATCGAGGGCGCTGCCCTCCGTCACGTAATGCGACACGTCGGCGATGTGCACGCCCAGCCAGTAATTGCCGTTGGGCTGCACCTCGATCGTGATCGCGTCGTCGAAATCACGCGCATGCTCGCCATCAATCGTGACGGTCGGCAGGCCGCGAAAATCGGTCCGGCCGCGAATGTCGCGCTCGGCGACCGCTTCCCCGAGGCGAACCGCTTCGGCAATCGCCTCGTCGTCGTGCGCGTCGGGGATCCCGTACTTGCGAATGATGATCTCGGTATCGACGCCGGGCGCGTCCACATCGCCCAGCACGTCGGTGACGCGGCCGATCGCGGTGCGGGTGGCCGTCGGCCAGCGCGTCAACTCCACGGTCACCATCTCGCCCGGCGACGCGCCGCCTTCCTGGCCGGACGGGATGAAGATGTCCATGAGCACGCGCCGATCGAAGGGCGCCACGTAGCCCATGCCGCTTTCGTCCCGGTCGTAGCGTCCCACGATCCGCTCGTTGGCGCGCTCGAGGATGCGGATGATACGCCCTTCGACCCGGCCCCCGTCTTTGATCCGCTCGATCCGCACCACGACCCGATCGCCCTGCATCGCTTCGTTGAGATTCGGACCCGAGATGTAGATATCGCCGCCGGCCGGTTCGAGCGGACGCTCCGGGGTGACGAAGCCGTAGCCGGCCTGGTGCGTTTGCAGCCGGCCGACATAGAGATCCATTTTTTCCGGAAGGCCGAACCGGTGCCCCCGGATATGGATGAGGTCGCCCGACGACACGAGCGTGGTCACGAGCCGCTTGAACGACGCGCGTTCCTCGCGAGGCACTTTCAGGATTTGGAAGAGCTCGCGCAGGGCCGCCGGGTGGTGCACCCGCTCCCGCATGAGCGTGAGAATCTGGTCGCGTGACAGCATCTACTGGTGACTATACGCCGAGGAGAATGACTTGGAGATCACCGACATTGGTGTCGGTCGGGCCGGTGATGAGCAGATCGCCCAGGGCCGAAAAGAACGCATAGGCGTCGTTGTTGGCGAGAAATCGGCTCGGCAATCCGACGCTCGCGGCTTCGGCGCGCGCGAGGCTGGAGGAATCGGCCAACGCGCCGGCAGCGTCGGTGGGGCCGTCGATCCCGTCGGTCCCCGCGCTCGCCACGACCATCGGCCTCGTTAGTGCGGCGAGCGGCGTCACAGTGGCCAGCGCGAATTCCTGATTGCGCCCGCCTTTTCCCTGTCCGGTGACATGCACCGTCGTCTCGCCGCTCGAGACGACGCATGTGGGCCGACTGAGGTCGGACGCGCGTGCGACAATCGCCCGCAGATGCGAGGCGGAGGCGGTGCGGGCTTCGCCAACGATCGGCTCGTCGATGCAGAGGACGTGATACCCGCGCGCCCTGGCCTCGATTGTCGCGCCCTCCATGGCGTCGCGGCGGCCGCCGATGACCCGGGCCGTGACATGTGCCAGGCGCACGTCACCAGGTTTCGGGGTCTCGGGAGCCTCGCCACGCGCGCCGGCCTGCAGCCGCGCGACGACCGAGGGCGGATAGGAGTCCAGGCCACCGAATCGCCGGAGCACCGCCAGCGCCTCGTCGAAGGTACTCGCGTCGGGAACGCCAGGCCCCGACGCAATTACGCTCAAGTCGTCGCCGACCACATCTGAGATTGCAAGCGTCAGGAACGGAACCCTCGAGGCCGCCGCCAGTCTCCCGCCTTTGATCGCCGAGATGTGCTTCCTGACCGTGTTCAAGGCGTAGATGTCGGCCCCGGCCCTCAGCAGCCGGTCGGTCGTGCGGATCTTGTCCTCCAGGGCGATGCCTTCGGCTGGTGCCGCCAAGATAGACGACCCGCCGCCCGACAGGAGCAGAAGTAACGAGTCCTCGGGCGGAACCGACGCCGCCAGCGCGAGCACGCGACGGCCCGCCCGCTCGCTCTCCGCGCTGGGCACCGGATGGCTTCCCAGAATGACGTCGAAGCGCGGCGGGGCCGATCCAGTGACGTGGCTGACAATCAAACCATCGCGGATCCGGAGGTCGAGTGTCCTGGCCGCCGCGCTCGCCATCGCGTGCGCCGCTTTTCCCACCGCCAGCACGCGCAGGAATCCAGCCGGCACTGCGCCGGGCGCGCTGAGGGCGCGCCCCGTGAGACGAGACGCGCTGACCGTCTCGATGCCAGCACGCAGAATCGCTGACGCGTCGGCACGAAGTGCGGTGAGGGTCGCTGTCAGTGGGTTTGTTTCGGGTCGGACCAGGATGAAAGGCCGGTGACGAGGTCGAACTTCTTGAGGAGGGCGGCTACGAATTGGTCGGCGTTGTCTTTCAAACAGAGCTGCTCGAGCTGTCCCATGATTCGTGTGAGCGCCGCTTCAACATCTGTAATCGCGCTCTCTGAAAAGTAGGGTCGCTGTCGCTGTAGGCATTGCTGGTGTTTGAGAAACTCCTGTCGGTAGAACTCGGTGAGCGGGTGCTGCGCGCTGGTCGGCCTCGAATCTGAGACGAAGCGTGGCATGCAGTTTCCTCGAGATTTAAGTTGTCGAGTGTTTCGAACGCCAGTGTAAGGCCAGCGCAAAACGCATGTCAAGGACTCGTAAACGGACCCCAATCGGCACTCAACGGAGGCGCACGCCCACGCCAGCCCAGTCTGGCTGCATTCGCCGATCGATACATCCCCTCGCGCTCGTCGCCTGGTCATTCCGCGTCGAGCTGTTGCTTCAGCAGTTCGTTGACGCGTTTGGGATTCGCCGTTCCCGCGGTCGCCTTCATGACCTGTCCGACCAGAAAGCCTACCGTCGACGTCTTTCCCGCGCGGTACTGGGCGACGACGTCGGGATACTTGGACAGCACCCCGGCAATCAGCGCCTGAATCGTCGAGGCGTCGTCGATCTGGGTCAACCCGTCGGCCGCCACAATATCGTCAGCCGTGCGGCCCGAGGCGAACATTTGATCGAAGACCTCTTTCGCGATGGAGCCGCTGATTGCGCCCTTGGCGACCAATCCGAGCAGGCCCGCGAGCGCGACGGGAGACACGCGGGCGCGAAGATCCGCGGCGCTGCCAATGCGCTCCTCGTTCATCTTTGCGAGCATCTGTCCGAGCAGCCAGTTCTTCGCGAGCTTGAGATCGGCGCCGGCCGCGACGGCTTCTTCGAAATAGTCGTCGAGGCCGGCCACCGCCTGGGTCAGGGTGACGGCATCTTTCCGGGAGAGGACGTAGGGCGCCGCCTCGTAGCGGCGGCGGCGTGCGGCGGGAAGCTCGGGCAACGCCGATTCGATCGCGTCGATTCGCGCGCGGGAGACCACCAGCGGCGGCAAGTCGGGCTCCGGAAAATAACGGTAGTCGTGCGCTTCTTCCTTGCTGCGCATCGAGAAGGTCCGGCCGAGGGCCGCGTCCCACAATCGCGTCTCCTGGATCACGCGTCCACCCTCGCTGATGAGATCCACCTGCCGATCGATCTCGAACGCCACGGCCTTCTCGACGAAGCGAAACGAATTCAGGTTCTTGATCTCGGCCTTGGTGCCGAGCGTCTCGTCGCCGACCGGCCGCACCGATACGTTGGCGTCACAGCGGAGGCTCCCCTCCTCCATGTTCCCGTCGTTGACGCCGATCTTCATGAGCAACTCGCGCAGGTAGCTGAAAAACTGCGCGGCATGTTTGGGCGCGTCGGCTCCGTGAAAGTCCGGCTCGGTGACGATTTCGACCAGCGGCACGCCGGCGCGATTGAGATCGACGTGGCTGCGACGCGCCGAGTCCGGGAAGCCGTCATGCACCAGTTTTCCGGCGTCCTCTTCCATGTGCACCCGCCTGATGCGGATGGCGTAGTCGGGGGCCCAGTAGTCCGCGCCGGCTGCGATCACGCCGTCAGTGGCCAGCGGACGCTCGTATTGTGAAATCTGATAGCCCTTGGGCAGATCGGGATAGAAGTAGTTCTTCCGCGCGAAGATCGAGGTTTCCGAAATGGTGCAGCCGAGGGCAAGCGCCGCGCGGAGCGCGTAGTCCACCGCTGTACGGTTGAGGACCGGCAACGCGCCCGGCAGGCCGAGGCAGACCGGACAGATGTGGGTATTGGGCGCCCCGCCGAACGCGGCGCTGCAGCCGCAGAAGATCTTCGAGGCGGTGCGCAACTGCGCGTGAATCTCGAGGCCGACGACTGCTTCGTATGCGGGCATCGCGTGGGGGCGCAAAGAACAGACCGACCGCTCGTATCCTACCCTACTCTGTGCGCCCCTGCCCGGGCGGATGACAGGTCGTGAATGGGTATCAGCCGGGCGTGCGTCGACACTACCTGCAGCGACCCGGAAGAGATAGCGTCCGGCGCCGTGTCCTCGTGGTGGAGTTCAGACCTATTTACGCGTTCGGTCCCGCCGCTTTGACTGCGGCGCTGACGTCGCCTTCGAACGCTTTGAAGTTGTCCACGAACATCTTGGCCAGTTTGGCCGCCTGCTCGTCGTAGTCCGCTGGATTCGGCCACGTGCTCCGCGGGTTGAGAACACTGGACGGCACATCCGGGCAGGAGGTCGGGACGTCCAGATTGAAGATGCTGTCCCGCTGATATCCGACGCCATCAAGCGCGCCGGAGAGCGCCGCATTGATCATCGCGCGGGTATACGCAATCTTCATGCGGCTGCCCGTGCCGTACGGGCCCCCCGTCCAGCCGGTATTGACGAGCCACACACGCGACTGATGCGTCGCGATTTTCTCGCCGAGCATGCGCGCATAGTAGCTGGGCGCGAGCGGGAGAAACGGGGCGCCGAAGCACGTACTGAACACCGGCTTGGATCCGATGACGCCCTTTTCCGTGCCGGCGACTTTGGCGGTATACCCGGAGAGGAAGTGGTACATCGCAGCGTCCGGCGTCAGCCGCGCGATCGGCGGCAGCACGCCGAAGGCGTCGGCGGTCAGCATCACCACGTTCTGCGGATGACCGCCGCGCCCGGATGGGACGGCATTTTCGATGAAGTCGATGGGATACGCCGCGCGGGTGTTCTCCGTGAAGCGGTCGTCGTCGAGGTCGAGGACCCGCGTTTCGGGATCGACCACCACGTTCTCGAGGACCGTGCCAAAACGGCGCGTGGTCGCGTAGATTTGCGGTTCGGCCTCGGCCGACAGCTTGATGGTCTTCGCGTAACAGCCGCCTTCGAAGTTGAACACGCCGCGGTCGCTCCAGCCGTGCTCGTCGTCGCCAATCAAGCCGCGCAGCGGATCGCTCGACAGCGTCGTCTTCCCCGTGCCCGACAGCCCGAAGAAGAGCGCGACATCTCCCGCGCTGCCGACATTGGCCGAGCAGTGCATCGACAGCACGCCCCTGAGCGGCAGGAGGTAGTTCAAGATGCTGAAGATCGACTTCTTCATCTCTCCCGCGTAGCTCGTGCCGCCGATCAGCACCAGCTTCTTCGCGAAATTGACCGCGATCATCACTTCGGTCCTGGTGCCGTGACGCGCCGGATCGGCCTTGAAGCTGGGCGAATCGATGACAGTGAACTCCGGCGTGTGCGTCGAAGCGCCGGCGGGATCGACGATGAACAAATGGCGGCAGAACAGGTTATGCCAGGCGTACTCGGTGATGACGCGAATCGGCAGCCGATACTGGGTGTCAGCCCCTGCAAACGCATCGAGCACGTAGAGCTCCTTGCCTTTCAGGGAGGCGAGGAAGTCGCGATGCAGCGTATCCCAATGGGCCTCGTTCATGGGCTGGTTGACCTTGCCCCAGGCGACCTGCGCCTCGCACGAAGACTCCCGGACGACGAACTTGTCGTTCGGCGAACGGCCGGTGTGCTGCCCGGTTCGGCATACCAGTGGTCCGTGAGCCGCGACGACGCCTTCCTGACGACGGATCGCCTCTTCGTAGAGTGCGGCATCCGATAAATTCCATTTGACGCGATCGGTCTCGATCCCTTCCCGTTCCAGACCAAGACCACGCGCGACGTCGATGCTCATTCCAGACTCCAAAGTCATGAGGACCCAGTAATATAGCGAGAAGTCAAGAATCGTACTTTCTGGATCCTCCCAAGTCAAACAATTCCCGGCCGGCACGCGCACATTTCTGACTCACAACTCAGCCACGAAACGATCCGTGCGACCACATCCGCAGGCTACGGAGGTCACCGAGAAGACGGAAGAAGGCTGCATTTCTCGCGGAACATGGCCGCAAATGCAGTTACACTGTAAACACCCTCTTTTGCATATCGTAATACTCAGATGATTGGGGACCCGCGCACCGCGCTCGATTCCGCTCTGGCAACAACGCCGGGCGCCGTCTCGCCGCCCGCGGCGCGCCGGCCCGCCGTCGCGCCGGTGTCAGAGGACACGCGGCTGGCCATCGAGGTCCGCCGGTTGGTCGACGACGGCAAACTGGATCAGGCACGGGATCTGTTTTCGGGATTGGTGGAGGCGCACCAGCGCCGGGCGTCGCGAATCGCCTACCAATACCTTCGCGATCCATCCGAGGCCGACGAAGCGGTACAGGACTCGTTCGTCAAGGTGTTCGCGCACATCAGTTCGTACCGCGAAGCGTGGCCCTTTGAGGTATGGTTCACCCGGATTCTCATCAACGGGTGCCTGGATCGGCGAAAGGCCCGGGCGCGCCGCGAACGCTGGATCGTACCGGCGGGAGACCCCGGGGGACCGGACGATCGGCGGATGGCCGTGGCCAGCCCGCCGGAAGCGAGTCCGGAAGCGCGGCTGCTCGCACGCGAGCGTCGGGCGCGTCTCGCGTCCGCGATTGATCGGCTGGACGGGCGCCAGCGAACCGTCTTCATGTTGTGCCATTACGGGGACCATACGCCGCGCGAGGTCAGCGCCATGACGGGCTTGAACGAATCTACCGTGCGCGTCCACCTGTTCCGAGCCGCCCGTAAACTGCGCGGCCTGCTGGGAGGCACACCGTGAAGAACCGCGGACACCACCTTCAGGAAGAGCGCCTGTTTGACTGCTATCTGTCATCAAGGGGCGGAGAGTCCCTCGATCCGCCGGTCGCCGAACATCTGATCGACTGCGACGATTGCGGCGCCCGTTACGCGGAGCTCACCGAATTCATGGAACGGTTGGGCACGGAGGCGGCCGCGGAGGCCGACGCCGTGTTTACACCGGAGCGGCTGCGAGTACAGCGACTGCATATCAGCCGCCGGCTCGAACATCTCGGTCACCCGGCCCGCGTCATCACATTTCCCGGCCGCGTTGACGGACAACACTTCGGACGGTCGGCAGGGCGTCCCGCGCGGCGGTGGATTGCGGCGGCGGCGGCGGCCGGACTGTTCATCGGCGTCGGCGCGGGGCTGTTCCTCGATCGGGAGGCCGGCCGCGGATCGGCCCGGCGTCAGTCGTTGGCGATCGCCCGCCAGACCACGCTGAGCTCCCCGGAGGGTCGCCTCGACGGCGATCGCATCGAACTCAATCGGATTGAGCTCAATCGGATTGAGATGGTGCGGCCCGATCCATTCGCCTCGGATCTGGCCTTTCTCTCCGAAATCGAGCTGGCGGGCGAGCGTCCACGGATCCTCGAGCTCACGGCGGTCGACGCGCTGACCCCGCACGTTCGCGAAGTCACGCTGCGATGAGCTGGAGCTGCCGCCTTCAGGCGTACGCGCGGCACGATTCACCAGCGGAGAATGCGAGCGTCCTCCATTCCATGCGCTCGTGAATTGTCGGTCTCAGGTTCCGCAATGCCCCCGCTAATCTTCCGCAAAGGCCTCGATCTGAAGGATGCCGTCGCCGGCAGGCTGGCCGAAAACTACCACAGCACGCTCGTCGAACGGATCAAGGCGGACGACTACACGTATCGGGCCGGCAGACTCACGATTTATCTCGCCCGCGAGTTCGGATTCTGTTACGGCGTGGATCGAGCGGTCGACTACGCCTATCAGACGAGAGAGCGATTCCCCGATCGTGCCGTGCATCTGACCGGCGAAATCATTCACAACCCGCACGTGAACGAGAAGCTGCGATCGATGGGCATTGGCTTCCTCAGCGACCACGACGGGGCGATCGATCGCCTGGGTCCGGACGATGTCGTGATTCTCCCCGCCTTCGGCGTGACCGTGAAGATGCTGGAACAGCTCGACCGCCGCGGCTGCACGCTGGTCGACACGACCTGCGGTTCGGTGCTGAACGTCTGGAAGAACGTGCGCCGCTACTGCGAAGGCGGCTACACCTCGATTATCCACGGCAAGGCATGGCATGAAGAAACGCAGGCCACCGCCTCCCAGGCGGTCGAGTACGGGGGCCGCTATCTGGTGGTGTTCGATCGCGAGGAAGCGCAGCTGGTGTGCGACTACGTGCGAGGCGGCGCCGATCGGAACGCCTTTCTCGCCCGTTTCAGCAAGTCGGCATCGGACGGCTTCGACCCCGACCGCGACTTGTGCCGCATCGGACTCGCCAATCAAACGACGATGCTGATGTCGGAATCGCTCGAAATCGGCGAGATGCTGAAGGCGGCGATGCTCGTTCGATACGGGGCGCCCGCCCTGCCCGCCCACTTCGAGGCCTTCGACACGATTTGCAGCGCCACCCAGGATCGTCAGGACGCCGTGGTCGCACTGCTCGAGCGGCAGGCGGTGGACCTCATGCTGGTCATCGGCGGCTACAACAGCAGCAATACCTGCAATCTGGCGCGCATCTGCGCCGCGTCGCGACCCACGTTCCACATTGCCGACCCGAGCTGTCTGGTCTCGCCGACCGAAATCCGTCATCGGCCGGTCGGGGGTGGCGCCGAGATCACGACCCACGGGTGGCTGCCCGAGGACGGGAAGATCTCCCTCGGACTGACGTCCGGCGCCTCGACACCGGACAATCTTGTGGGCGCCGCGGTTGGCCGGTTGACGGCATTTACCACGAGCCATTAAAAGGGATTAAACAGAAAGGCCGATTGCGTCGTATTTCCTTGTGTCTCAGCCTTTTTCAATGAGGTTGCACATGAGGCCGACCGTGTGTGGCCGGGCGCTGGCGATCGTCTTCGTGATGGCGCTGGCGGTTCCGGCTCGTGCTCAATCCGGATTTCCGTGGTGGAAGGACCCGAAGGTCGTCCAGGAACTGGGGTTGTCCGCCGACCAGTCGGCACGAATCGACAGCGTGTTCCGATCGGTGTTCCCGCAGCTTCGGCAGAGCAAGGAAGAGTTGGACCGGCAGGAAGCCGATCTCTCGCGGCTGCTTGGGATCAACGCCGACGAGGCGACCGTGCTGCGCCAGGTCGACAAGGTCGAAGTGGTGCGAGGCAGTCTGAACAAGGCCCGGACGTTGATGCTGCTCCATATGCGCCAGGTCCTCAAGCCCAAACAGAACGTGAAGTTCAATGCCGTCTTCGAACAGTACCGCCGCGACAACCCGCGCCCCGCAGCCCCGCCCCCCGAGCCCAAGACGCCAGAACCCAAGGGGTCGTCGGACATCAAAGGGCGCCCTCAAACCGGCCGATAAAGCCTGTCTTGCCAAGAGGATACGTAGATGACACGCCATAGAATCTGGATTCTGGTAACCACCCTGTCGCTGTGCGGGTTGACCGTACCGGCGTCGGCCCAGCAACCGTCCGAAGCGCACATCCAGGAGCTCATCCGCACGGCGGCGCTGCGGCTCGCCAGTGGTCAAGGAGCCGCCCCAGGACAGAGTCCCGCGGTCCAGTCGACATCTGCCCCAGACAACCGGCCCGAGGTGCGCCTGTCGCTGGACGATGCGGTGAAGCTGGCGCTCGACCGTAACCTCGATATCGCGGTCCAGCGACTCAATCCGCAAATCAACGACATCTTGATTGCGAGCCTCCGCGCGGTGTATCACCCGACGCTGACCTCGACGATCAACCAGGTCGGTCAAACCAGCGCGTCGACGAACCAGCTGGCCGGGTCGGCGGCAGGTGCGGTCACCAACGACACCTTCAATTACAACGGCGGCATCGCCCAGAACTTCCCCAGGGGCGGCGGCACGTTTCAGGCGACCCTGAACAATTACCGCCAGTCGAGCGACAGCAACAACGTCTCCTACAATCCGCTGTTCCAGTCGTTGTGGACAGCAAGCTACACGCAGCCGGTGTTGCGCGGCTTCAAGACCGATTCGACCCGCCAGCAGATTGAAGTCACCAAGATCAATCGGGATATCTCGGACATTCAGCTGAAGTCGTCCATCACCAACACGCTCTCGAACGTGCGCAACGCGTACTGGGATTTCGTCTATGCGGTCCAGTCCGTGGCTGTCGCGCGCCAGTCGCTCGACCTGGCCACCAAGCTGGTGCAGGACAATCAGACACGCGTGCAGGTCGGCACGATGGCGCCCATCGACGTCGTCTCCGCCCAATCGGAGCAGGCCACGCGCAACCAGGCCGTGGTCGCTGCGGAGTCTTCGCGGCGGACTACCGAGCTGGCGCTGAAGCGGCTCATCGTCGGCGGCGCCGACGATCCGAATTGGGGATCGGCGTTGATCCCGACCGATCAACCCAGCTTCCAGCCGGTCGAGATCGATCTCGATGGGGCGGTGCGGCGGGCGCTCGCCGAACGCACCGACATGGACATCGCGAAGAAGAACGTCGCGGCCAACGATGTCACGCTGAAATACCTGAACGACCAGACGCTGCCGCAGGCTGACGTCAACGTCAACTACGGCGTGCAGGGCGTCGGCGGCACGTTCCTGCAGCGCTCGAACTCCGGCGTGCTGGGCAGCACGGTGACGAGCGTCGTACCCGGCGGCCTCGGCGATGCGTATGGCGCGCTGTTCAAGAACGACTTTCCGCGGTGGACCGTGCAGTTGAATCTGAGCTATCCGATCGGCGTGAGCGCCCAGCAGGCGGCGGTGGCGCGTGCGCGCGTCCAGCTCAGTCAGGTGCAGGCGCAGGTGAAACAGGTCGAGCTGCAGGTCGCCACCGAAGTCACCAACGCGGCGATCACGGCGCGCAACAACGCGGAGGCGGTCCAGGCGTCGCAGGCCTCGCGCGAGCTGGCGCAACGAAAGCTTGAGGCGGAGCAGAGCAAATTCGAAGTCGGCATGTCGACCAACTACTTCGTCGTGCAGGCACAGCGCGACCTGTCGGACGCGCAGAACAGCGAGCTCCGCGCGGTTCTCAACTACCGCAAGGCACTGGTCGAAATGGAGCGCGTGCAGTCGACGACGCTGCAAAACCTGAGCATTACGGTTCTGGGCCGATGATTGTCGGCGATTCGGCCATTGATTCTAGACACGGAGCATCATGAAACGCGCAATCATCGTCCTCCTCATCGTCGCAGCGGTCGGCGCCAGCGGGGCCGCTTATTACCTGCGACAGGGCAAAGCGGAGATCGTGGTCAACACGTCGCCGATCACGCGAGGTGAAGTCGTCGACACCGTGGGGGCCACCGGCACCCTCCAGGCGGTGACGACCGTTCAAGTCGGCAGCCAGGTGTCAGGCAACATTCAGTCGCTGGGCGCCGACTTCAATTCGATCGTCAAGAAGGATCAGGTGGTCGCACGGCTCGATCCCTCGCTGTTCGAGGCGCAGATGCAGCAGGCGCGGGCGAATCTGACCCAGACCCGCGCGAATCTGACCAAGGCGCAAAGCGACCTCGAGCGGTCCAAGGTGCAGCTCCTGGATGCCGAGCAGAAGTACGGCCGGGCGAAAGAGCTCTCGGCCAGGAACCTGCTGCCGCTGAGCGACCTCGACGCGGCGAAGGTCGCGGTGGACTCGGCGCAGGCCAGTCTGCAGTCGCAGCAGGCCACGGTCATTCAGACCCAGGCAGCCGTCACCCAGTCGGAAGCGAGCGTCAATCAGAATCAGGTGAACCTCGATCACACCGTGATCACGGCGCCGATCGACGGCATCGTCATCCAGCGCAGCGTCGACGTCGGCCAGACCGTGGCGGCGAGCATGCAAGCCCCCACGCTGTTCGTCATCGCAGCCGACCTGACGAAGATGCAGGTCAATGCCAGCATCGACGAATCCGACGTCGGGCGTATTCGGCCCGATCAGACGGTGACCTTTCGCGTCGACGCGTATCCAGGCCAGCAGTTCGAGGGGACGGTGGGGCAAATCCGGCTGCAGCCCAAAGTCGTCCAGAACGTGACCACGTACGAGACGATTATCAACGTGCCGAATCCGGAATTGAAGCTGAAGCCGGGAATGACGGCCAACCTCCGCGTGCAGATTGCGCGCCGCGCCGACGTGGTGCGGATACCCAACGCGGCCGTCCGGTTCCGCCCGACCAACGACATGTTCACGGCCCTCAACCAGGCTCCGCCGCCCGATCTTGGCGGCGGCCGCGGCGGCCGCGGCGGACGAGGTGGGCGCGGGCGGGATGGCGGCCAAGGTGTCGCCGATGCAGTTGCGCCGTCGGCGGCAACCCCGCGCGGTGTCCCACCGTTGCCAGACACGCCAGAGGTGGCGCGTGGCCAGAGCGCCGGGCCGACGGGTCGGGCGGCGTCTGGTGGCGCGGCGGCGTCGGCCTCAGGACAACTGGAACAGGGCCAGCGGCGACGCGGTGGCGGCGGGTTTGGCGGCGACCGCGCGGGCGGTGCTGCAGATACGCCCGGCGGCCGTGGAGGGTTCGGCGGCCGCGGCGGCGACAACGGCGGCGGGGGCGGCGACCGCAACGCCCGCCTGCTGGAGCGCTTCAAGGCGATGTCGCCGGACGACCAGAAGCAGTTCGTCGCGCGCCTGAAAGAGCGGGGCCAGGACGTCAGCGCCTTTGAAACCGCAGCCACGGGCGCCGCCAAGGCCCCCGCCGGAAAGAAGGCGGCCGCTGCGCAGACGATCGACGCCCTGTTTGCACCATTGCCGAGCGTCGAGTCACGTGGCAACGCATGGCTGTACGAGAACAAGGAACTGAAGCGCGTGGCGCTTCGTCTGGGCATCACCGACGGCACGCAGACCGAAGTGCTCGACGGGGAGTTGCAGCCGGGTATGGAGGTCGTAACCGGGGTGATCGTCGGCAACGTCCGCCAAACGACCCCGGGCAACAACAACAATGGCAATCCGCTGCTGCCCGGCAACCAGCGCGGCGGCGGACCCGGCGGACCCGGCGGATTCGGCGGGGGCGGCCGCGGCCGAGGATAATGGCTGAAGCACCGGTTATTTCAGTCAAAAACCTCGTCAAGACCTACATTGTCGGCGAAATCGAGGTGAAGGCGCTGCGAGGCGTGAACCTGGATGTCCAACGAGGCGAGTTCCTGGCGGTGACGGGACAGTCTGGATCGGGGAAATCGACCTTCATGCACATCGCAGGATGCCTGGATAAGCCAACGTCCGGCCAGTATTTTCTGGACGGTGACGACGTCTCGAGGATGTCCAAAGATCAGCTGGCGTCGGTCCGCAACAAGAAGATCGGCTTCGTGTTTCAGGGGTTCAATCTGCTATCCCGCACGACGGCGCTCGACAATGTCGAGTTGCCCCTCCTGTACGGCGCGTCGGGGCTGAAAGCGGCGGCGCGCCACAAGCGGGCCATGGATGTGTTGACGGCAGTGGGGCTCGAAAAACGAGCCGACCACCATCCCAATCAGCTTTCGGGCGGTCAACAGCAGCGCGTCGCGATCGCGCGATCCCTGATCAACAACCCGTCCATCCTCCTGGCCGACGAGCCGACCGGGAACCTCGACACGCGGACCAGTATCGAGGTGATGGACATCTTTCAAAAATTGAATACCGAGCGCGGCATCACGGTCCTGCTCATCACGCACGAGCACGACATCGCGGAGTACGGCACACGGATCGTCCAGTTCCGCGACGGTCACGTGGTCTCGGATCACCCGGTGATGCAGAGACGGCACGCCGAGGAAGAGCTCGCGGCGCTGCCCGAGGAAGCGGCGGTAGGATAGAGAGTCAGCCTTTGCGCGTCCAGCCGAGGAGTTGCGCTTCGGTGAACGCGCCGGAAGTCGGAAGTCGGTGGCTGACAGTCGTCAGTCGAGGAGTCACAAATGTCGGTCTTGATGATTTTTCGGATCGCGCTGAAAGCGCTCGGACGCAACAAGCTGCGCACGGCGCTCACCATGCTTGGCATGATCATCGGCGTCGCGGCCGTGATCACGATGGTGGCGCTCGGCACGGGTGCACAATCCTCGATCGACGCGCAGATTCAGACGATGGGCACCAACACCATCCAGGTCATGTCCGGTAACTTCACGCAGGGTGGCGTGCGGCAGGGTCAGGGAAACGCCAGCACGCTCACACCAGAAGACGCCAGCGCGATCAGAGAAGTTCAGGGCGTTTTGTACACGGCGGCCAGCCAGAACACGCGCGGCCAGATGATCGCCGGGAATCTGAACTGGAACACGCAATTGGAGGGCACCGACGTCGACTATCCCCTGATCAATGCGTGGCAGGTCGAACAGGGGAATTTCTTTACCCCGCAGGACGTGACGACGGCCGCCAAGGTGCTCGTCATCGGCGCGGTCGTGCGCGACCAGTTGTTCGGAGCGGACTCCAACCCCGTGGGGCAGACGATCCGGGTCCAGCAGCAGCCGTTCACGGTGGTGGGCGTCATGCAGTCGAAAGGCCAGTCGAACGTCGGTGAAGACCGGGACGACCGCGCGTTCACGCCGTATACGACGGTCCTGAAGAAGCTGCGCGGCATCACCTTCATCCAACGGGTCACGGTCTCCGCGGCGTCCGCGAGCGAGGTATCGATCGTCGCCGATCGGATTGCGGCGCTGCTGCGCGTCCGCCACAAGATTCAACCCGGCGACCCCGACGACTTCATGGTGCGCACGATCGAGGAAATGGCGAGCGTCAGGAAGGAAGCGACGCAGACGATGACGGCGCTCTTGGCCAGCATCGCCGGCGTATCGTTGCTGGTTGGCGGGATCGGGATCATGAACATCATGCTGGTGTCGGTCACCGAGCGCACGCGCGAGATCGGCCTGCGGATGGCCATCGGCGCGCGCGGGCGCGACGTCCTGCTGCAGTTCTTGGTGGAGGCCGTGGTGCTCAGTCTCGTCGGGGGCGGCATCGGCATCGCGTTGGGATTCGGCTTTGCCCAGGGCGTCACGCTGTGGCAGGGCTGGCCGACCGCCGTTTCGGCCAATTCGATTGCCGTCGCCTTTGGCTTTGCGGCGGCGACGGGCGTCTTCTTTGGTTTCTATCCGGCACGAAAGGCCGCCGCGCTCGACCCGATCGAAGCCCTTCGATTCGAATAACCCCGGCGGGCCCGCTCAAGCGGTCCCCCTTAACTCTGATACCGAGTCCCATGCGCTTCAGCTGCACCCGGATCGTTCTTCAGTTGCCGCTGCTCACCCTCCCGTTCGGCCTGTTGGCCTGCTCCGGCGGCGCGGGGGCCAACACCCCAGCGCCAGCCGGCGGCGGACGCGGTGGTCAGGGCGGTCCTGTCCCTGTCACGGTCGCGACGGTCGAGCGGAAAGCGATGCCCATCGAGATCAGGGTCATCGGCACGGCCGAGGCGTATTCGACCGTCGCCGTGCACGCCCAGATCACCGGTCAGTTGACGGATGTGAAATTCAAGGAAGGGGACGACGTCACGGAAGGACAACCGCTGTTCGCCCTCGACCGACGGCCGCTCGAAACGGCCCTTCTCCAGGCGCAGGCGAACCTCGACCGCGACATTGCCCAGGCGGCCAATGCGGAGGCTCAAGCGAAGCGCTATCAAGACCTCGCCGAGCGCGGGATTGCGACCCGGGAACAGGTCGACACCTCTCGGACCGGTGCCACCGCCTCGAGCGCCACGGTAGAGGCCGATCGCGCGGCGGTCGAGAATGCCAAGGTTCAGTTGCAGTACGCCACGATCGCCGCGCCGCTGTCGGGTCGCACGGGTGCGTTGATGGTGCACGAGGGGAACCTGGTGCGAGCCAACGACGCCCTCCCGCTCGTGGTCATCAATCAGGTATCGCCGGCCTATGTCTCGTTCGCCATTCCCCAGTCGCAGTTGCCGGAGCTGAAACGCTACATGGCCCAAGGCTCGCTGCGGGTGCAGGCGGCGCCGCCCAACGAGACCGGCCCCCAGGCATCGGGACGGATCACCTTCGTTGACAACGCCGTCGATCAGACCACCGGCACCATCAGGGTCAAGGGCACATTCCCGAACGAGGACCGCCGTTTGTGGCCCGGCCAGTTCGTGAACGTCACCGTCACGCTGACGACCGATGCCGCCGCGATCGTCGTCCCGAGCGCGGCGATTCAGGCCGGCCAGCAGGGATCGTACGCGTTTGTGGTCAAGCCGGACAAGACTGTCGAAATGCGACCTGTCGAAGTGGCGAGGACGAGCCTGGAGGAAGTCGTCGTGCAGCGAGGGTTGCAGGCCGGCGAATCCGTGGTGACCGATGGCCAGCTTCGGCTGGTCCCTGGGAGCCGGATCAGCGTAAAGGGGGAAGATCCCCAGAAGGTGGCGCCATGAACCTTTCGGAAGTCTTCATCAAGCGGCCGGTCACGACGACGCTGCTCATCCTGGGCATTCTGGTGTTCGGCGTAATGGCCTATCAGCAGCTGCCTGTCTCTGATCTGCCGCCGATTGACTTCCCCACGATCCAGGTTCAGGCAGGCTTGCCGGGTGCAAGCCCCGAGACCATGGCGTCTGCGGTTGCGCTGCCGCTCGAGAAGCAGTTCGCCGCCATTGCCGGGCTCACCAGCATCAATTCGACGAGCAACCAGGGCAGCACGAGCATCACGCTGCAGTTCGACCTGAGTCGCAACATCGACGCGGCCGCGCAGGACGTGCAGGCGATGATCGGGCGCGCGTCCCGTTCGCTGCCGCCGCAGATGCCGGCGCCGCCCTCCTACCAGAAGGCCAATCCGGGCGACCAATCGGTGATCCTGCTGGTGCTGCGATCGGCGACGCTCCCGTTGTCGATGATCGACGAATACGCGCAGCAGACGATCGCGCAACGGCTGTCGATGTTGTCGGGCGTGGCCCAGGTCGACGTGTTCGGCTCGCAGAAGTTCGCAGTGCGGATCGACGTCGACCCGCGCGAGCTCGCGGCAAGGTCGCTTGGCATCGACGATGTGGCAAACGCGGTGGCGAACGCGAATTCGAACCTGCCGACGGGCACTATCTACGGCCAGAAGACCACGGTCGTGCAGACCAACGGTCAGCTGACGAAGGCGGCCGGGTACGCGCCGTCGATTATCGCGTATCGCAACGGCAACCCGGTTCGCCTCGAAGAGGTGGCGCACGTCTACGACGGCGTCGAGAACGACCGATCGGGGGCGTGGCAGGCGGGCGAGCGCTGCGTCATGATCTCGATCCGCAAGCAGCCGGGAACGAACGTCGTCGAGGTGGTCGATCGGATCAAAGCGCTGCTGCCGACGATCAGGGAACAGCTTCCGGCCGCGATGGCGCTCGATACCCGCAGCGACCGCTCGGTAACCATCCGGGACTCGGTGCACGACGTCAAGCTGACGCTCGTCATCACGATCGCGCTCGTCGTGCTCGTGATCTTCATGTTCCTGCGCAACGTCTCGGCGACGATCATCCCGAGCCTGGCGCTGCCGGCGTCGCTGGTTGGGACGTTCATGGCGATGTACATGCTCGGGTACAGCCTCGACAATCTCTCGCTGATGGCGCTCACGCTCTCGGTCGGTTTCGTCGTCGACGACGCGATCGTGATGCTCGAGAACATTGTCCGGCACATGGAGATGGGCAAGTCGCCCATGCAGGCCTCCTACGACGCGTCGAAGGAGATCGCCTTCACGATTGTCTCGATGACGCTCTCGCTCGCGGCCGTCTTCATCCCGATCCTCTTCATGGGCGGCATCGTCGGCCGCCTGCTGCACGAATTTGCGGTGACGATCGGCGTGGCGATTCTGGTCTCCGGGTTCGTGTCGATCAGCCTCACACCGATGCTGTGCAGCCGGTTCCTGCGCCCGCCCCACGCGCAGGGCCATGGCTGGCTCTACAACGGGTTCGAATGGATGTTCGACGCGTGGCTGCGGCTGTACGATTGGTCGCTGCGGCTCACCCTGCGTTTCCGCGCGGTCACGATGGCGGTATCGATCGTGCTGGTCGCGGCCACCGTGTACCTGTTCATGATCGTGCCGAAAGGGTTCCTCCCCAGCGAGGACCAGGGCCGGTTCATGGTGAACACGGAGGCGGCTCAGGGCATCAACTTCGACGACATGGCGCGCCACCAGACGACGGTGGCCGAGATGCTCGCGCAGGACCCCAACGTCGCCAGCACGAACGTCATGGTTGGCGCCATCGGCAACAGTGGCAGCTCGTTGAACACCGGCCGCGTCTGGGTTGAGTTGAAGCCGCGCGACCAGCGGAAGCTCTCCGTCGATCAAACCATCGCCGAGCTACGGCCGAAGGTCGCGCAGATTCCCGGTATCCGGGCGTTCATGACCAATCAGCCGCCGATCAATCTCGGCTCAGGGCAGGGCGGTCAACGCGCACTCTACCAGTTCACGCTCCAGGACACGGACACGGCGGAGCTGTACAAATATGCGCCGCTGATGGAGGAAAAGACCCGGCAGTTGCAGGGGCTGGAGGATGTCAGCAGCGACCTGTTGCTGAAAAACCCGCAGGTCACGGTCGACATGGACCGGAACAAGGTGTCGGCGTTGGGACTCACGGCGAATCAGGTCGAGAATGCGTTGTACAACGCCTATGGCACGCGACAGGTTTCGCAAATCTACGCGCCGAACAACCAATACCAGGTCATCCTGCAGGTGGCGCCGCAGTTTCAGAACGATCCGACCGCCATGTCACAGCTGTACGTCCGTGCGAGTTCAGGGCGACTGATTCCGCTCGAGTCGGTCGCGCGACTCAAGACCGATGTCGGACCGATGTCCGTCAGCCATTTCGGCCAACTCCCTGCCGTGACGATTTCCTTCAACCTCAAGCCCGGCTATGCGCTCGGTGACGCCGTCGATTCGATCCACGCCCTTGCGGGCACGACCCTGCCCTCGACGATCACCACGACGTTCCAGGGCGCCGCTCAGGCATTCCAGGATTCGGTGCAGGGCCTCGGCCTGATTCTCGCGGCGGCGATCATCGTCATCTATATCGTCCTCGGAGTCCTCTACGAAAGCTTCACTCACCCACTGACGATTCTCTCGGGCCTGCCGTCGGCCGGCTTCGGTGCCTTGCTCACGCTGCTGATCTTCAAGACCGAGCTGAGCCTGTATGCGTTCGTCGGCATCATCATGCTCGTCGGCCTGGTGAAGAAGAACGGCATCATGATGGTGGATTTCGCCGTGGAAGCGCAGCGCCAGCACGGAAAGTCCCCGCTGGAGGCGATCCACGAGGCCTGCCTGGTCCGCTTTCGCCCCATCATGATGACGACGATGGCGGCCCTCGTCGGGACGCTGCCGATCGCGATGGGGATCGGCGCGGGCGCTGAATCGCGCAGGCCGCTGGGCCTCGCGGTGGTCGGCGGTCTACTCGTCTCGCAGTTGCTGACGCTGTACATCACGCCGGTGTACTACGTGTATATCGAAGGCGCGCGTCTCTGGCTCACGAAACGCCACTCGAGCCTTGCCGACGCCCACGGGCCTGCCGAAGCGACCGTCGCGTTGCAGAACGCCGGGGCGGGCCGCGGCCAGATCTGATCAGGCGGAGGGTCGTGGCGATGCCGGGAGCGACGCAGGCTCGAGGGCCTGGCCGCCAAGCGCGTTAAACCTCCGTAAAGATTGGTGTTCAGGTAAAGGTTCGACAGTGCTGCAGCGTAGTACCGTGTCAAACAGCTACATTTCGAGCTGGATTGCGGAGTCACTCGTGTACCGAATTTCCTGCGTCTTCGTCTCCTGCGTCGTTCTTGCGGCCGCGACGGGCTGCACGAGCCGAACCTCTGCCGACGCGCCGGGTGGTGGTGGCGGTCGAGGCGGAGGCCGCGGCGGCCGCGGGCGCGATGGCGGCGGCGGCGCGGTTCCCGTGGTCACGGCGACGGTCGGCCAGAAAGACGTGCCGGTGGACATCGAGGCGATCGGCAACGTCGAGGCGTACTCGTCGATCAGCGTGCGCGCCCAGGTCACGGGCCAGTTGACGGAGGTGCTGTTCAACGAGGGCGACTCGGTGAAGAAGGGAGATCATCTCTTCACGATCGACCCGCGCCCGTTTCAGGCGCAGCTTGAACAGGCGCTGGCCAACCTCAAGCGGGACGAAGCGCTGCTCAGCCAGGCCGAAGCGCAGCTGGGTCGGGATGCCGCCAACGCCGAGTACGCGCAGGTCACGTCCGAACGTCAGGCCCAACTGACGCAGCGAGGGATCATCTCGAAAGATCAGGCGCAGCAGGCCGGTGCGCTTGCCGAGGCCACCGCGGCGACGGTGAAGGCCGACAAGGCGTCGATCGAGAGCGCCCGCGCGCAAATCGTGTCGCAGGAGGCCGCGGTCAACAACGCCCGGGTCGCGCTGAGCTACACCATCATTCGATCTCCCTTGGACGGCCGCACGGGCAACCTCGCGGCCAAGGCGGGCAATCTTGTCACGGCCAACTCGACAGAATTGATGACCATCGCCCAGATGCAGCCGGTGTATGTCACCTTCGCGGTGCCGGCCGTGAACCTCTCCACCATCAAGCGCCACATGAACGCCGACCGCCTGATGGTGACCGCCACGCCGCAAAACACCGAGGGGAAGCCGGCGACCGGCCGGCTCACCTTCGTCGACAACGGCGTCGATGCCACCACCGACACGATCAAGTTGAAGGCGACTTTCGACAACGCGGATCGAGAGCTCTGGCCGGGACAGTTCTCGCGCGTCAGTTTGCATCTGGCCACGCTTTCCCAGGCGATCGTCGTACCCGGTGAGGCGGTCCAGACCGGTCAGGACGGCCAGTACGTGTTCGTCGTGAAGGCCGATTCGTCGGTCGAGCAGCGGCCAATCACGACCGGGCAACACATGAACGAGGACATCGTCATCGAGAAGGGCCTGAAGCCCGGCGAGACGATCGTCACAGAAGGCCAGTTGCGACTCGAACCGGGTACCGTGGTCCAAAGCGGGCGCGGTGAGGGCGGCGGACGTGGCGGCCGCGGCCGGGGCGGGCGCGGCGGTCAGGGACAAGGCGAAGGACGCCGGGGCGAGTAGCGGGCATCCGAGGGAGCGCGTGTGAACATCTCCGAAATCTTCATCCGACGTCCCATCGCGACCAGCCTGCTGATGGCGGCGATCGCGCTCTTCGGCGTGGTGGCCTATCGCGCCCTGCCGATCAGCGATCTACCGCAAGTGGACTACCCCACCATCAACGTCCAGGCCTCCCTGCCTGGCGGCGATCCGATCACCATGGCGTCGTCTGTGGCGAGCCCGCTCGAGCGCCAGTTCACGACGATTGCCGGCGTCGACTCGATGGTGTCGCAGAGCGGGACCGGCGGCAGCCAGATCACCATGCAGTTCGATCTGGACCGCGACATCTACAGCGCGACCGTCGACGTGCAGACGGCGATTGCCGCGGCGATGCCGCTGCTGCCGGCCACGATGACGTCGCCGCCGTCCTTCAAACGGCAGAATCCGTCGGCCGATCCGATCTTGATGCTGAACATGACGTCGCCGACGGTGACGATGTCGGCCCTCGACGATTACGCCGAAACCATGATCGCGCCGCGGATCGCGATGGTGAACGGCGTCTCGCAGGTCCAGGTCCAGGGTGCGTCCAAGTACGCCGTGCGCGTGCAAATCGACCCCGACAAGCTGCACGCCCAGGGCATCGGCATCAACGAGATCGATCAGGCGCTGCAGAACTGGAACGTCAACACCCCGACCGGACAGCTGTTCGGGCCGACCTCGACGTACAACATCAAGGCCGCCGGCCAGTTGAACAACGCGGCGGCGTTTCGTCCGATCGTGCTCGGCTACCGGAACAACGCGCCGGTGCGGCTCGAACAGGTCGCCAACGTCATCGACAGCATCGAGAACGTCTTCAACGGCAGCTGGTACTACTCGAAGGAAAACGGCGTGCCGCGCCAGCAGCGCGCGATTACCCTGCAGGTCTTACGCCAGCCAGGCAGCAACACCATCGAGGTGACCGACAACGTCCGCGCGCTCCTCCCCGCGTTCGACGCGATGCTGCCGCCGTCGGTGCATATGTCGGTGCGGCAGGATCGATCCAAGAACATCCGCAACGCCTTCAAGGACATTCAGGTCACGATGCTCGTGACCCTGGTCCTGGTCGTCGGCGTGATCTTCATGTTCCTGCACAACGGATCGGCCACGCTCATCCCGGCCCTGGCGCTGCCCTTCTCGATCCTCGGCACCTTCGCGGTGATGAAGGTGCTGAACTTCAGCTTGAACAACCTGTCGATGATGGCGCTCATCCTCTCGATCGGTTTCGTCGTCGACGATGCGATTGTGATGCTCGAGAACATCGTGCGCCACATGGAGCTGGGCGAGCCGCCGCTCGAAGCGGCGCTGAAGGGCTCGAAGGAGATCGGCTTCACGATCGTGACGATGACGACCTCGCTCGCGGCGGTGTTCATCCCGATCCTCTTCATGAGCGGGATTCTCGGCCGCCTGTTTCGCGAGTTCGCCGTCACCATCACCGCCGCCGTGTTGATCTCGGGCGTCGTCTCGGTGACGCTGACCCCGATGCTGTGCAGCCGGTTTCTGAAGGTCGTGCACAGCAAGAAGGGCTTCGCCGGACTGATGGACCGCGCGTTTGACGGACTGCTGGCCGGTTATGCGTGGAGCCTCGGCTGGGTGTTGCGCTACCGGGTCGTGATGCTGGCGCTGTTTGTCGCCGTCGTCATCGCGACCGTGCAGATGTTCAACGTCGTCCCGAAAGGATTCATCCCCGACGGGGACAACGATTCGCTGTTCGTCAATCTGCGGGCGGCCCAGGGCACTTCGTACTACGACATGGCGAAGTGGGTGCAGCAGATCGCCGACATCGCGATCAAGAACCCGTACGTCGATTCGTTCATGGCGGGCGTCGGCAATCAGAACGGCGGGGGCGGAGGCGGGGGCGGGTCGGCCAACAACGGCCGGCTCCAGGTCCAACTGGTGCCTCGGGCCGACCGGCCGCTGTCGGCGTTCCAGATTGCCCAGCAGCTGCGGCCCCAATTGCTGCGCTTCCCCGGCTTTCGCGGCTTCGTCAATGTGCCGGCGTCGATTCAGATCGGCGGGCGCCAGGGCAATCAGAACTACAGCATCATGCTGCAGAGCCTGAATACCGACGAGCTCTACCAGTGGGCGCCGAGGCTCGAGCAGGCCATCGCGCAACAGGTGCCCGAGGTGCAGGATCCCTCGACCGACCTCGAGATGAAGAGCCCGCGGATCAACCTGGTGATGGATCGTGATCGGGCCGCAGCCATTGGCTTGAACGCGACTCAGATCCAGAACGCGCTGTACGACGGCCTGGGGCCGAAGTGGTCGTCCACCATCTACGGAGCGACGGCGCAGTATCGCGTGCTGCTCGAGCTCGATCCCAAGTATCAGATGGAGGCCGCGTCACTGCGGAAAATCGCGTTCAAGACGCCGGCCGGCGCCCTGGTGCCGCTCGAGTCGGTGGTGTCGTTCAAGGAAACGGTCGGACCGCAGTCGATCAACCATTCCGGTCAGCTGCCGTCGGTGTCGGTGTCGTTCGGATTGCGGCCGGGCGTGTCGCTCGGCACGGCGACGGCGCACGTCAAGCAGGTCGCGGACGCCCTGCTGCCCGCGACGATTACCACCAGCTTCGAAGGGTCCGCCAAGGTCTTCCAGCAGTCGATGACCAATCTGGGTCTGCTGCTCTTTGTCGCCGTGGGTGTGGTGTACATCGTGCTCGGCGCGTTGTACGAGAGCTACATCCATCCGCTGACGATTCTTTCCGGCCTGCCCTCCGCAGGTCTCGGCGCGCTGATTACGCTCTGGCTGTTTGGCAACGAGCTGAATATCTATTCGTTTGTCGGCCTGGTGATGCTGATCGGCATCGTGAAGAAGAACGCCATCATGCAGATCGACTTCGCGCTCGAGGCCGAACGTCAGCACGGCAAGTCGCCGGCGGATGCCATCTACGAAGGCTGCCTCATCCGCTTCCGCCCGATCATGATGACCACCATGGCGGCGCTCCTGGGCGCGCTGCCGATTGCGCTGGGCTACGGGGCCGGCGGCGAGGCACGGCGCCCGCTGGGCCTTGCGGTCATCGGCGGACTGATGATCTCGCAGCTCATCACGCTCTATCTCACGCCGGTGGTCTACACATACCTGGCGTCGATCTTCAAGACGCGCAAGATTCCGTCGACGGCCACCGCCAATCCAGCGACGGCATGACTACCGGGCGCGCAAGGCTGGCCGGACAGGTGATTCGTGAATATTTCTGAAGGCTTCATCAAGCGCCCGATTGCGACGAGCCTGCTCATGGCCGCAATCGCGCTGTTCGGTCTGGTCGCGTATCGATCGCTACCGGTCAGCGACCTGCCGAACGTCGATTTCCCTACCCTGCTGGTGACAGCAAGCCTTCCGGGCGCCAGTCCAGAAACGATGGGCGCGTCGGTCGCGACGCCGCTCGAAAATCAGTTCTCGAATATCGCCGGCCTCGAGTCGATGACCTCGGTCAATTCGCTCGGCTCGACGCAGGTCACGCTCGAGTTCGATCTGAATCGCAGTCTGGACGGCGCGGCCGTCGACGTGCAGGGCGCGATCTCGCAGGCGGCCCGGCTCCTCCCGCAGGGCATGCCGACGCCGCCGACCTTCACCAAAGTCAACCCCGCCGATCAGCCGATTCTGTATCTGGTCATCACCTCGAGCACGATGCCACCGTGGACCCTGGACGAGTACGCCGAGACGCGGATCGCGCAGCGCATCTCGACCGTGAACGGCGTGGCGCAGGTCCAGGTCCTCGGCGGCCAGAAGTACGCGATGCACGCGCAGATCGATCCGCATGCGCTCGCCGCGCGTCAAATCGGGATCAACGAAGTCGAGGCGGCACTCAAGAACTGGAACGTCAATACGCCAACCGGGACCATCGCCGGACTCCACAAGGCCTTCACGCTCCAGGCCAGCGGCCAGCTGATGAACGCCGAACAGTACAAGACGATGGTGGTGGCGTATCGAAAAGGCGCGCCAGTCCGGCTGCAGGATCTTGGCCAGGTGATCGACGGCGTGGAAGATCAGCGCACCGCCTCGTGGTTCTACAACCGTGATGGCGAGCAGCGCGCGATCACGCTTGGCATCCAGCGTCAGCCCGGCACCAACACCATGGCGGTGGCCGATGCGATCAAGGGCCTGCTGCCGCAATTCCGCGCCGAGTTGCCGGCCAGCGTCCACATGGACGTACTCTACGACCGATCCGACACCATTCGCGAGTCGTACCGCGACGTCCAGTTCACCATGCTCCTGACGCTGGCGCTCGTGATCATGGTGATTTTCGTGTTTCTGCGCAACGTGTGGGCGACCGTCATCCCCAGCCTGGCGTTGCCGTTCTCGATCATCGGCACGTTCGCGGTCATGTACATGCTCGGCTACAGCCTCGACAACCTGTCGATGATGGCGCTCATCCTCTCGGTCGGGTTCGTCGTCGACGATGCGATCGTCATGCTCGAGAACATCTACCGGCACGTGGAGATGGGCGAAGACCCGCTGACGGCGTCGCTCGTGGGATCGCGCGAGATCGGCTTCACGATCGTCTCGATGACCCTGTCGCTCGCCGCGGTGTTCATCCCGGTGCTGTTCATGGGCGGCGTGCTCGGCCGGCTGTTTCGTGAGTTTTCGGTCAGCATCTGCGTCGCGATCCTGATTTCCGGCGTCGTGTCGGTCACGCTGACCCCGATGTTGTGCAGCCGGTTCCTCAAGAAGCCGAAGGGGCACGGCGAGAATCGATTCGGCCGCGCGACTGAATGCGCCTTCGAGTGGCTGCTCGGCGGCTACGATCGAACGCTGCAGCTGGTGCTTCGTCACCGGGCCGCGACCATGGCGGCGGCGGCGTGCGTCCTGGTGGGCACGGCGTATCTGTTCGTGGTCGTGCCGAAAGGTTTCATCCCCGAGCAGGATACCGATCAGATCGCGGTGGTGACCGAGGCGTCGCAGGGGACGGCCTTCGACAGGCTCGTCGACTACCAGAACCAGGTGGCGGACATCATTCGACGGGATCCGAACGTGGAAGGTCTCGTCTCGACGATTGGCGGCAGCGCCGCCGCCACGCTGGGCGGACCAAACCTGGGCCAGATCGTCGTCCACCTCAAGCCGCGCGGCGATCGCGACGAACTGGCGACGGACATCATCGCGAGGCTCCGACCGCAGGTGGCGATGGTCCCCGGCATCGAGGTCTACATGCAGAATCCGCCGACGGTCCGGATCGGCGGTCAGGTCAGCAAGAGCCTGTACCAGTTCTCGATGCAGTCGCCCGATCGCGAGCTCCTGTACGACACCGCCCGGAAGCTCAGAAAAGCGCTCGCCGTGGTGCCGGGGCTGGAGGATCTCACCAGCGACCTCGAGGTGACCAGTCCGCAGATCGACGTCGACATCGACCGGGACAAGGCGGCGGCACTGGGCGTGACGGCGAGCCAAATCGAGAACGCGTTCTACGACGCGTACGGCCCGCGCTGGGTGTCAACGATCTACGCGCCAGTGAACGAGTACAAAGTGCTGCTCGAGCTGGCGCCGCAGTACCAGGCGGATCCCACCGCCCTGTCGCTCCTGTATTTCAAGTCTGGCGGCGGAGCCAATGGCGCGGCCAACGGATCGATCGTACCGCTCGACACCCTCGCGCGCGTGCGGCAAACCGTCGGACCTCAGACGATCAACCACTACGGCCAGCTGAATGCGGTCACCATCTCCTTCGGCCTGGCGCCAGGGGCGTCGTTGGGCTCGGCGCTGAGCCGGGTGCGCGAGGTGGCTGAGCAGGTGCTGCCCGAGGCGGTCAGCGGGCAGTTTCAAGGCGCCGCAAAGGCGTTCCAGAGTTCGCTCTCCAATCTGAGCGTGCTGCTGCTCATCGCCGTCATGGTCGTCTACATCGTGCTCGGCATCCTGTACGAAAGCTATATCCATCCGCTCACGATTCTCTCGGGCTTGCCCTCGGCCGGCTTTGGCGCGCTGGTGACGTTGATCGTCTTTCATATGGATCTCAACATCTATGCGTTTGTCGGCATGATCATGCTCATCGGGATCGTCGAGAAAAACGCGATCATGCAGATCGACTTCGCGCTCGAGGCGGAGCGCGGCGGAATGACGCCGGAACAGGCGATCTATCAGGGCTGTCTGATTCGGTTCCGGCCCATCATGATGACGACCATGGCGGCCCTGCTCGGCGCCGTGCCGATCGCGCTCGGCTACGGTGCGGGCGGTGAAGCTCGTCAGCCGCTCGGTCTGGTGGTCGTCGGCGGTTTGCTCTTCTCGCAGCTCGTCACGCTCTACCTGACGCCGGTGTTCTATACCTACATGGCGCAGGTGCAGTCGTGGCTCAAGGGGACCGCCGCTCCCGTCGTCCAGGGACTACCTGCTAGCAGGTAGTCGGCCGCTCCCAACCAACCTCCCCAACCGCCCCCCGCTCGGCCGTAAGCGCGCCATAAACGGACCGCGCGCCCGCGTCGTATTTATCGTACACTTATGATTCCGGTTCCAAGAAAAAAGGCCTTACCTTGCTGATTCGGGAGACTTCTACCGATCGCCAGTGCGCAGGTTGCGCATCGTTGGCGCGTATGGCATTGACGCTCGCCTGTGTCGGCGCGGCCGCTGCGGGATGCAATACGACGGCCGGACAGAACGATGGGGCCGGAGGCGGACGGGGGGGCCGCGGCGGAGCCGGGCAGGCCGTCCACGTCGACACATCACCGCTTCAGCACATCAGCGTTGAGCGGCGCGTGGATTTGTCGGGCACGCTGGTCTCGCCCGACCAGGCGCGGGTCAGCAGCGAGGTGGCCGGAATCATCATGGCCGTGCCGGTGCAGCTCGGGAGCGAGGTTCGCGTCGGCGACGTTCTCGTGAAGATCGAACCGCGTGAGCTGACCCTGGCGCTGGAACGCGCAGAGAGCGCGCTTCGTCAGGTCGAAGCGCAGCTCGGCATCGATCGCACCCAGGACAAGCAGCCGCCGCCCGACGAACAGATTGCCTCGGTCCGCCAGGCGGTGGCGAACCGCGACGATGCGCGAGCCGCCTACCAGCGCGCGCAGCAACTGAGCGGCCGCGGCCTCCTGGCGCAGGTCGACCGGGACACGGCAGAGACCCGTCTCAAGGTGGCGGAGGCCAATTACCAGGCCTCCATCGACAACGTCCGCAGTCTCAAGGCGAGTCTTCAGGATCGCCGGGCCTCCTATGAGCTCGCGCAGAAAAAAGTCGAGGACGCCGTCGTCCGCGCGCCGGTGGCCGGATCGGTGTCCGAACGACTGGTACAGCCGGGGGAATTCATCCGCGAGAACACTCCGGTCGCGACCATCGTGCAGATGAATCCCCTCAAGTTGAGGACGGCGATCCAGGAAAAGAACGCCGGCATCATCAGCGTCGGCCAGTCGGTCGACTTCGTGGTCGAGGCGTTCCTGACCAGAACGTTCCACGGCAAGGTCGCGTTTGTCAGTCCCGCCGTCGACCAGGCCACCCGGACGTTCCCCGTCGAAGTGCTGGTGGACAATCCCGACCGCGTGCTCAAGCCTGGTTTTTTTGCGAAAGGTACTGTGCTGACACGCCGCGACGAGAAAGTGGTCGCAGCGCCGGACGACGCGGTGTCGACCATGGCGGGCGTCTCGACGGTGTATGTCATTGAAGATGGCAAGGCGCGCCAGCAGGTCGTGACGCTCGGCACGCATCAGGACAAGGTGATCGAGATCGTCGAGGGCCTCAAGGGTGACGAAGTGCTCGCCACCAGCAACGTGAATCAGCTCGCGACCGGCACGAGGGTGCGAACCGGCGGGGCGGATGAGGACACATCAGCACGCGGAGACGGACCAGGTGGCCGCCAGGGCGGTCGCGGTCGTCGTGAGGGAGCAGGCCAATGAAACTGGCAGAAGTCAGCGTCAAGCGTCCGGTCTTCGCCATCATGATGACGGCCGCGCTCATCGTGCTCGGCGCCTTCTCGTACAAGGACCTCGGGCTCGATTTGATGCCCAAGACCGATTCGCCCAACGTCAACGTACAGGTCCAGCTGCCGGGGGCCAGCGCCGAAGAGGTCGAAACCCAGATCACCAAGCGCATCGAGGAAGCCGTCAACACTATCAGCGGCATCGACGAACTGCGGGCGAACTCGAACCAGGGTCAGGGCCAGGCCAACATCACGTTCGCGCTCGAGCGCGACATCGAATCGGCCACCCAGGACGTCCGCGACAAGGTCGCCACCATCGTCGGCCAGTTTCCGCGGGACGCGAAACAGCCGCAGATCACCAAACAGGATCCCGACGCGTCGCCGATTCTCCAGTTCAACGTCTTCGGCCCCCGATCGCAGAAGGAGATCACGCAGATCGCCGACAAGCAGATCAAACAGGTGCTGGAGACCTTGAAGGACGTCGGGGCGGTCAACCTACAGGGCGAGCGCAAGCGGGAAATTCAGCTGTTGATGAACGCCGACCGGCTGAACGCGTACGGGCTGAGCGTCGATCAGGTCCGGACCGCGGTCACGCGCCAGAACGTCGAAGTGCCGGGCGGCAACTTCATCGCCGGCCCATCCGAGGTGGCGCTCCGCACGATGGGCCGTATCAAGAACGTCGACGATTTCAACCGGGTGGTCATCGCCTATCGCGAAGGCTCGGTGATCACGTTCGCCGACGTGGGCCGGGTGCTGGACACGGTTCAGGAGATCCGCCAGACCAACAAGCTGAACGGTGTTCCGTCCGTCGGCCTCCAGGTCCGGAAGCAGTCGGGGACGAATACGGTCGAAGTCGTCGACCGCGTGCTCGCGAAGTTGGATCAGATTCAAACGACCTTGCCGGCGGACCTCAAGATCAGCATCGGCAACGATCAGTCGCGGTTCATCCGCCGATCATTCGAAGACATCCGGCTGCACCTGATTCTCGGCGGACTGCTGGCCAGTGTCGTCGTGTTCCTCTTCATCCGCAATCTGCGGGTGACGTTCATCGCCGCCCTGGCGGTCCCGACGTCGATCATCGGCACCTTCACCGTCATGAAGATGGCCGGGTTCACCCTGAACAACATGACGATGCTGGCGCTGTCGCTGGCGACCGGCATTGTCATCGACGACGCGATCGTCGTGCTCGAGAACATCTTCAGGTTCGTCGAGGAGAAGGGGCTCAGTCCAAAGGAGGCGGCGGCTGACGCGACGGCGGAAATCGGCCTGGCGGTGATGGCGACGACCCTGTCGCTGGTCGTGATTTTCGTCCCGGTCGCGTTCATGACAGGCCAGATCGGACGCTATTTCTACAGCTTCGGCATCACGTCGGCGGCCGCGATTCTGATCTCGATGTTCGTGTCCTTCACGCTGACACCGGCGCTGTGCGCGATGTGGATGAAGAAGGAAGACGTCAAATCCGACCACTCGACCACGAAGTCGGGCGGGGCCTACGCCAAGATGGATGCGGTGTACGGCCACATGCTGAGATGGTCGCTCAATCACCGCGCCGTGATGATGGCGATTGCCGTCGTCGTGGTCGGTTCGGCGGCCTATCTGTACCCGATGGTCGGCAAGGAACTCGTGCCCGACGATGACCAGGGCGAGTTCAGCATCAACGTCCGGCTGCCGAGAGGCACGAGCTACGCGCGCACCGAAGAGTTCATCCAGCCGATCGAGAAGGAGATCCTCGCGCTGCCGTTCCTGAGCCGCGTCCAGCAGCAGGTTGGCAACGGCCAGAGCAACTTCAACATCACGATGACGCCGCTCGAAGAGCGGAACGTCAGCCAGCAGGACATGATGCGCCGCGTCCGCGGCATGCTTCGCAAGTACCAGGCGGACACCCGCGTGCGCGTGAACATCTCCGGCGGCACCGATATCTCGGGCGCCTCGACCGGCGGCGGCGGCGGCAATTACCAGGGCGGCGGTGGCGGCGGTGGCGGCGGCAACCGCCTCAATGTCCTCATTCAGGGACCTGATATCGAGCAACTGCAGGTCTACACTTCGCAACTGGTCGACAAGCTCCGCACCATCAATGGCGTCGTGGATGCGTACTCGAACTTCGAGACCACGCAGCCGGAGCTCCGCATCAACGTCGATCGCGTCCGCGCCGCCGATCTCGGCGTGAACATCGACACACTGGCAACCAATCTGCGCACGCTGGTGGGCGGCGAGGAAGTGTCCGAGTTCAAGGACGGCGACGAGCAGTTCATCGTCCGGCTCAGACTCGACGAGCAATACCGCAACGACCCGAAGGTCATGGGCGATCTGCTGGTTCCGGCGGCCCCGGGCAAGGTGGTCAAGGTCAGCGACGTCGCCCTCCTCACCAACGATCGTGGACCGGCCGAGATCCAGCGCTACAACCGGCAGCGCCAAATTTCCGTCTTCGCGAACATCGATCGCGTCCCGCTCGGCGAAGTCCTCGAAAACGCACGGGTGAAGGTCGAGGAACTGCACCTGAAGGCCGGCTATCAGGCGGTGTTCAGCGGCGCGGCCCGGACGCTGAACGAGGCGTCCAACAACTTCATGATTGCGCTCGTGCTGTCGATCGCGTTCATCTACATGGTGCTGGCCTCACAGTTCAACAGCTTCATCCATCCGCTGACCATCATGACGTCGCTGCCGCTCAGCCTGCCGGCCGGACTCCTGGCGCTCATGGCCTTCGGCAAGACCATCAACGTCTACAGCGCGATCGGTCTGATGATGTTGTTCGGCATCGTGAAGAAGAACTCGATCCTGCAGGTCGACTATACGAACACGCTCCGGGCACAGGGAATGGAACGCCATGAAGCCTTGATCATGGCCAACCATGTGCGTTTGCGGCCGATCCTGATGACGACCATCGCCATCGTGGCCGGGATGATCCCGATTGCTCTGGGCCGCGGCGCGGGCGCCGGCTCTCGGGCATCGATGGCGATCACGATCCTCGGCGGCCAGGTACTCTGTCTTCTGCTGACGCTGCTGGTCACGCCGGTCGTGTATTCCTATTTCGACGACTTCAGGGAATGGACCCCGTTGGTCACGCTGCGGCGCATCTGGCGGCAGAAGACGGGACGCACGCCGAAGCCGGCCGAGATTTGACGCGTCCCTGCTGGCGCGCCATCGGCGTCGTTGGCAGCTCTGATTCCTCAACTTGGCGACGGTCGCGCGACCGTCGCCATTTTTTTTGAACGTGAGACCAGTTTCCGGATCTCGTGGCGGGCACCTCGACCAAGTGCGGAGACGTGACACGAGCAGATGGCACTAACCGCCACCATCTACAATATCGACATCGACCTGGCTGATTCCGACCGTGCGGTCTATGAGTCGCTGGCGCTGCGCGTTGCCCGCCATCCATCGGAATCCGAAGACTACTTGATGACTCGCGTGCTGGCCTACGCACTGGAGTTCGCGGCGGGCATCGAGTTTTCGGCAGGACTCTCCGATCCGGACGAGCCCGCCATTTCCGTTCGAGACCTCACCGGCCGCATTCGTTCGTGGATCGACGTGGGGACGCCGGATGCAGCCCGCCTGCACAAGGCCTCGAAGGCCTCGCCGCGAGTCGCCGTGTATGTGCACAAGGATCCGACGCAGTTCCTGAGCCGGCTGGCCGGCGAGCGGATTCACCGCTCGGAGGCGGTCGAGCTGTGGGGCATCGACCGGGTGTTTCTCGCCGCGATCGTCTTGCGACTCGAGCGCCGGATGGCGTTCAGCCTGTCCGTCAACGATCGCGAGCTCTACCTGGCGATCGGGTCCGACACATTCAGCGGGAAGGTGACGCGGCATCCGATCGGCTGACCCGTTTCTCGATCAGTCGCGCAGCCCAGACCCGTGTCGCGCAGCCGCCGGCCACGACGGAGAAGCGGCCCGGCCCCGCACACCCGGCCGTCCGTTTACCGACTTAGCGAACCGGCTCAGGCAGGTCGAAGAACTTCATCGCGAGCGTACCGTGCATCGCCGCGCCGCCCGCGCGGAGGGCCGCGGCCACCAACGACGCCTCCGCCACTTCTTCCTTGCTCGCACCGGCCGCTTTGGCGCCCTTCACATGGGCCTCGATGCAATACGGACACTGCGTCGTCACCGAGACCGCGATGGCAATCAACTCACGATACTTCCGCGGGATGGCGCCGTCTTCACGGCCGACGATCGCATTCAGCGCGAACCAGGCCTCGTAATCCTTCGGCGCGAGCTTGCGCATCTCTTTGAGCAGCCGAACATCACTGGGGTCGTGGTAGTGCTCGCTCATTTTGTGTCCCTCACGGTCGTTGGTAAAACGTTCCTCAGAATTCTCACGACGCCGGCAGCAGCGTTCGCAGCTCGGCGACCGTCTTTTCAGTGACCGGATCGCGCCAGTCCGGCGCAAGCTCCGCCAGCGGATCCAACACGAAGCGCCGCTCGCGAAACCTGGGATGCGGCACGACGAGTCCCGGCTCGTCGATCCGCTGGTTTCCGAACAGCACGATATCCAGGTCGAGCGTGCGCGGGGCCGACGGGTGCGGCCGCTCCCGTCCTCGAGCGGCCTCAATGGCCAACAGCGCGTCGAGCACTTCACGGGCCGTCAACTCCGTCTCGCCCACCGCCGCGGCATTCAGGAAATCCCACTGCTCGCCGACGACGTCCACCGGCGCGGTCTCGTGATAGCTGGAGACTCGGATGTCGTGCAGAAACACACCAAGGCGGGACACGGCGTAGTCGAGATGGCCCCGACGATCGCCCATGTTGCTCCCCAGCGCAATCGCCACGGGCGTCCGACCTGAGGGTCTGGTCATGGGATCACTCGGTCAGTGGAAAGCGAGCGCCGCGACCGGCCAGCACGCCAAGCCTGAAACGGCTACCCGCGTCGGCGTCGCCCACGCCTCGAGGCGAGGACCGCCGCGAGCTCTGCGAACAAGATTCCTCGCCGCTGGCCCGGTGCCTGTCGGGGCGATAATAATCTCACGCGGCCAGGTCGAAACCGGTCTCCGACCTGACAACCGGATTGATCCAGAACACATGCGATGTGGGGCGCTTATTCAATCCAGCGAGAAGCCAGGACGTCGCCATGTGAGGGACCTACCGACTTGCCGCGGCGCCCCAGGAGATCGGTCCGGCCAGCCAGAGCCTGCTCGAAAAATCGCTTCTGTTCGAGGGTCTCGCCGAGAATCACGCGGAGCATGCTCCGGTGTCGAGCCTGGTTCATCGACTCGACCCGTGGACGCCAGCGATCGACGAATGCTTGCGCCTCGTGAACGTCTTCGTCCATGACCCGGCGCGCCGACTCGCTGGCCTTCCCACTCGACGAGCGGCTGTGCTCGGTTTGTTCGACCACCGCGCCGCCGAGCTCCTCGATCGCCTTGGCGATCCACGAGAGCTGCACGTCGTCCCGGTTGACGATGTATTGATAGGTATTGTTGACGTCGTACTGCTGAATCAGGCGCGCGCCGGCCTGATGTTGCAGCAGCATCGACAGTTTTTCCCGGTAGAACTCCTGCAGGAGCGGCAGGGTATCGGTCACGAGCTCTGCTTTTCCTTGCAACTGATGCAGACGCGCGTCCATGGAATGGCATTCAATCGCGCGTCCGAGATCGGCTCGCCGCAGTCGCGACAGGCGCCGTAGGTGCCCTTGTCGAACCGCGTCAGGGCTTCTTCAATCGCCTGCAAGATCTTCGCGTCGGTCTGTTTCAGCTTGAGCTGAATGTGGACTTCGTTGTTGCCGCTGGCCTGGTCGGCCATGTCACCCTGGCGCGTGTTGTTTTCCATCGACGCCTGAAGCGGCTTGATACCGCCCGTGCCGAGAATCTCGCTGCGCTTTTTCAGCAGCGCGTCTTTCAAAAGCTGCACGTCCATTCGCGCTGAACCCCCTCAAGCCCGGCCGTGGGTTGAATAACTTTGGATCATAGCATTTCATCGAAGGAAGGCATACCGGCCGAGCAGCAGCGCGGCGAAAAGAAAGATCAAGGGATGGACCTCGCGGCCTCTGCCAGTCGCCACCTTCAAGATCACGTACGCAAGCAGCCCGAAGGCAACCCCTTCCGTGATGCTGACCGCCAGCGGCATCATCACGATCGTCAGAAACGCCGGAATGGCCTCGGTCGGATCGTCCCACTCGATGTGCCGGAGCCCACCGATCATCATCGTGCCGACCAGAATCAGTGGCGGCGCAATGACGGGGTACAGCGTGGTGCTGCCCACCGTGTAACCGCCGCCGATCATTCGCACCAGCGGGTAAAAGAAGATCGAGAGGAGAAAGAGCGCCGCCGTGACGACGCTCGCCAGACCCGTGCGTCCGCCGGCGGCCACGCCCGCTCCGCTTTCAATGTATGCCGTCACGGTGGATGTTCCGAGCGCGGCGCCGACCACGGTGCCGATCGCATCGGCCAGCAGTGCCTGTCGCGCTCGCGGCAGCGTGCCTTCTCGCATGAATCCCGCCTGGGTGCCGACGCCGACCAACGTGCCGACGGAGTCGAACAGCGCCAGAAAGAAGAACACGAAGACGACCGTCACCATCCCCGGCACGAATGCCCCGGCGATGCTGAACTGGAGAAACGTTGGGGCGAGCGATGCGGGACGACTGGCGAGGCCCTGGTACCGAACGATGCCCAGCGCCAGGCCGACGGCGGTGCTCGCCAGGATGCCCCACAACAGGGCGCCTGGCACACGGCGGGCCATCAGTATCGCGGTGAGCGCCAGCCCAGACGTCGCCAGCATGACCGGCCGACTGTGCAGGTCGCCAAGCGTGACCAGCGTGCCCGGGGCGGCGACAATCAGTCCGGCCCACTGCAGACCAATCATGGCCACGAGCAGGCCGATCCCTGCCGCAATGGCATGCTTGATCGAGGTGGGAATCGCCGTAATCAACCGCTCGCGTAACCCGACGCTGGACGTCACGACGAACAGCGCACCTGCGATCGCGACACCGCCAAGCGCGACCCGCCACGGCACGTGCATGCCGATGACCACGGTGTAGGCGAAGAAGAAATTGTGGCCCATGGCGGGCGCGACGGCGATGGGATAGTTGGCCAGCAGCCCCATCAGCAGCGTGGCGGCGGCAGTCGCCAGGCAGGTGGCGGTCAGCACCGCGCCGAAGTCCATGCCGGCCGCGCTCAGCACCGCCGGCTGCACGAAGATGATGTAGGCCATCGTCAGAAACGTGGTGAGACCGGCAACCACCTCGGTCCGGACGTTCGTGCCGTTGGCGGTGAGCGCGAATCGATGCTCGAGAAACGACTCCGACGGGTCGGTCACTCTCGATGTCATCGCGCTGGTGCGGGTCGCGTTACTCGGCTCGCAGCGTGGCGAGCGGTTTGTGCCTGAGCACGTCGAGGCTCGACAAGACGCCGATCGCGGCCACCAGGACCGCCGTGATGGCCACGCCCCCCACATGCTCGCCGACGAAGAGGCGCCAGGGAATCTCGAGCGCGTAACGGCTGACACCCCACGTCAGTGCGACCGCGCCGAGCGATCCGACGACGCCGGCCAGGGAGCCGAGCACGCCGTACTCGAACAGCAGCATCTTGGCGATCGTGCGGGTGTTCGCGCCCAGCGTCTTCAGGACGGCGGCCTCATAGATGCGCTGAAACTTCGTCATCGCGACGGCGCCAATCAGAATCAGCGCGCCGCTGAACAGAACCAGGCCGCCAACGACCGAAATGGCCAGCGTCACCTTCGACATGATGTCGCGGACGGTGACCAGGATCTCGTGAAAGTCGATCACCGAGACGTTGGGAAACTTCTCGACCAGGTCGTGCTGGAACTTGGCCCGGGCCACCGTGTCGTTCGGCGCCTTGAGGGGCGCGATGTAGGTCTGCGGCGCCTGCTCGAGCGCGCCCGGCCGGAACACGAACATGAAACCGCCGCTGCGGGAGTCGCGCCAGTCGACTTCGCGGATGCTGGTCACGCGGGCGCTGATCGGGCGGCCCAGGATGTCGAAGCGGATCGTGTCGCCAACGTTGATGGCGAAACGCTCGTGGATCCCCTGCTCCACCGACACTTCAGGGTCGGCCGACGACCCGGTGGCGAACGCCCCGGCGACGATGTGCTCATTCGGCTCGAGATGATCACGGTAGGTAATCGTGTACTCGCGGGCCAGCGACCCTCGGGCGCGGACGTCCTCGAAGGTCTCGAGGTTGGTCTCGCGGCCGGTCACTCCCGTCACGCGGGCGCGCAGGGTCGGAATCAGCCGGGATTGGCCCGCCCCGTTCCTGGCGTCCGCGAGAAACGCGCGAACGCCCTCGACCTGGTCGCGTTGAATGTCGATCAGGAACATGTCGGGTGCATCATCCGAAATCTGCACCGAGAATTCCTGGAGCAGGCTCGCCTGCAGTGATCGAACGCCGACGACGAAAAACGCGCCGAGACCCACGGCAAACAACACGACGCGGGTCTGGTTCCCCGGCCTCGACAGATGCAGCACGGCGTGACGCAGCGGGAACGACGGCGACAGGGTGAGCGGTTTGAGGAGGGTGATCAGCCCGCGTCCGGCCAGTTGCAGGACGACGGCCAGGGCCGCAAAGCCGCAGCAGACGACGGCACCGACGCGCAGGGAGCCGGCTTGCCACCCGGCGACGGCAACAAGCCCGAGAGAGACGAGCACCATCACCGCAATACGGGTCCAATCGCGCGGCCGCCGGACGGTCTCGTCGCGCAGCAGCAGCGACGGCTTCACGTACCGGACCTGCATGAGGGGCACGACTGAAAACAGCAGCGAGACGAGAATGCCGACCGCGGTGCCCTGCGCCGCGGCGCTCCACGACAGACCGTAGTCCGCTTCGGCGAGAATGGACGTCGATCCGCCGAGCGCCACGGGAATCGCGGCCAGCACGGCGCGCGCCAGCGCCACGCCAAGCACGCTGCCCGCCAGGCCAAGCGCCAGGACCTGCATGACGTAGACCCACATGATCTGGCCGCTGCGCGCCCCAAGGCATTTCAGGACCGCAATACTGCGAATTTTCTGCAGGATGAACACGCGTGTCACGCTCGACACCGCGATGCCACCAAGGATGACGATCACCAGGCCAACCAGGCTGAGATAGTTTTCCGCCCGATCGAAATCGCGGCCGACCTCGTCGTCGGTTGAGCGATAGGACCTGGCACCGACGAACTGTTCCCGGAAGTCGCTCCGCAGGGCAGCGACGAGCGACTCGATGCGGCCTTCGGGCACACGCACGAGCAGGATGTGGCGCGCTCGGCTGCCCACGCTCAGCAGGCCGGTCGACGCCAGGTCGTCGTAATCGATCAGCACACGCGGGCCCAGGCTGAAACCGCCGACGCGCCGGCCCGGCTCCGTCGTAATCACACCACGAATGGTGAAGGCCGACTTGCCGATCGCCAGCGCGTCACCGACTTTCAAGCCGAGCGCGGTCAGGAGCTCTGGCCGTACCAGCACGCCGTGCCCCTGGAGGAGAGCGTGCGAGTAGGTCTGACCGCCTTCGAGGCCCACGTTACCGTAAAGGGGAAAGGCCCGCTGGACGGCACGGAGCTCGACCATGCGGGCGACCGGTCGTCCGTCCGATGGTCGCGACATGGTCGGCGTCTCCACCGACTCGGTCCACTCTTCGGCGCCGAACTCGGCGAATCGCCGGTCAATCGTCTTTCGGGTGTCCGGCGCAAAATCGACATTCGACGAGACCAGCACGTCGGCCGCAATCAGCGCTTTCGCCTCCCGCCCGAACACGCCGCGCACGCTCTGGATGACGGATCGCAGCGTGACGATGGCGGCCACGCCAACCGCGATGCACAGAAAGAAGAACAGCAGCCGCGTCCAGGACGCCCGTGTTTCGCGCACCGCCATGCGAAAGACGAACCTCATCGAAGCACCGCCGTCGGCACGTCGGCCTCGACCACGCGGCCGTCCCTGAGCACCAGCCGTGCATCGGCCGTGGCGGCGAGCTCGGCGTCGTGCGTCACCAGTACGATGGTGGTTCCCCGCTCGCGGTGAATCTTGCGAAGCAGCTCCATGATGTGACGCCCGTTGCGCGTGTCGAGGTTTCCCGTCGGCTCGTCCGCCAGCACGATGGGCGGATCGTTGGCGAGCGCGCGCGCCAGCGCGACCCGCTGCTGTTCCCCGCCGGAGAGCTGCGAGGGGTAATGGTGCGCCCTCCCCGTCAGTCCCACTTCCTCCAGCAGACGCTGCGCGTTCGGCTGCGCATCCCGCACGCCGATGATTTCCATCGGCACCGACACGTTCTCGAGCGCGGTCAGCGACGGAATGAGGTGAAAGAACTGGAACACGAAGCCGATCTTTTCGCCGCGCAGCTTGGCGAGCTGATCCTCGTCGAGCTTCGTGATGTCCACGCCGTCAATCGACACGGAGCCCGATGTCGGTGCGTCCAGGCCGGCCAGCAGCCCGAGCAGCGTGGACTTGCCGCTTCCCGACGGCCCCACAATCGCCAGAAACTGTCCCGCGGGAATCTGCATCGAGAGCGGGTGCAGGATGGTCAGCGATTCGCTTCCGCTCATCACCGTTTTCGACACGCCGCGCAACTCGATCATTGACTGGGAGCCTTTCGGGAGCCGGCGCGTTGCGCATCGCTTTCGATCGCGGGCTGCAAAACGCTCCACACGGTGTCGGCCACGATCTGCGCGCCGTCAGCAGTCGGGTGAATGCCGTCGGCCTGATTCAGGTCGGTGATGCCGGCGACGCGCTCGAGCAGAAACGGGATCAGTTTCACGTCGTATTTTTTCGCGAGGGCCGGGTAGGCCTTGTGAAAAGCGAGCGTGTAATCGACGCCGTAATTCGGTGGCGCCTCCATGCCCGCCAGGATCACGGTCACGCCACGCGCCTGCGCCCGCTCGATGATTTGCGAGAGGTTGCGCGACAGCTCGGCGACAGGCAGACCGCGCAGGCCGTCGTTCCCCCCGAGCGCGACCACCAGGATCCTGACGTCGCCGTCGAGCGCCCAGTCAAGTCGGGAGAGCCCGCCGGCCGACGTATCGCCGGAGACGCCCGCGTTCACGATGGTGTAGCCCAGCCCGGCGTCGTCCATGCGGTGCTGGAGCAGCGACGGATACGCGCGTGTCATCGGCAGCCCGAGGCCCGCAGTCAGGCTGTCGCCAAGGATCACCACCCGTGGCCCGGAGGCACCAGCCACGGGCGGGAGCGGAGTGGTGGCCGCGCCTTTCGAAGCGGCAGGCGAAGCGCGGCGCTCCTCAGGCGCGCCGCCTCGGCCGCAACCTGTCCACAATGTCGCGGCGACGAGCGTACAGGCCAGCGCCCGGAGCACCAGTCGTGGGCCCTCACGCATCATTCAGAGTCGCGCCCAGCGTCACTCCCGACGCGATCGCGCAGGGCCGTCAACGCCTGCTCGAGCATGCGGCGGTGCACAGGCGAGGTGGCCGCGCGTAGATCGGATTCAGTGCGCACGATTGAGAGCTCGAGCGTGCGCCGGCGCGCGTCGGCCTCCCGCTCTGCGGCGCTCCGCACGCCGGTGTTCGCGCGGGGACGCTGCGCCTCCGACTGCTGATACTCGATGTCCTTGCTTTCAAAACCTCTGGCCATCTCGTGGACTGTCTCTTTAAGTATGCTAGAGAAATGAGCGCCGTGCACGCTCAGCGGATAGTCACCATCACCCGCAACTCGGTCGAGCCGGCTCAGAGCAGTTGATCGTACGATCGGAAAGCCCGATCGTCGGATAGTGTCCGGCTTGAACCGGACCGTGGACGCAACCCGCGGCGTGTGGCGGGCCTGGAGTCTCTGATGCAAATTGGATTTGTCGGCCTCGGCAAAATGGGGCTGAACATGGTGAAGCGTCTGATCGGCGGCGGACACCAGGTGGTGGCATTCGACCGCGCGCCGGAGGCGGTGCGTCAAGCAGAGTCCGCCGCCGCGCGCGGCGCCTCGTCGCTCGAATCGCTGGTTGAAGCCCTCTCGCCGCCGCGGGCGGTCTGGGTGATGGTACCTGCAGGCGCACCCACCGAGTCCACCGTTACTGCTCTTTCCTCGATCCTGTCCCCCGGCGACATCATCATCGACGGCGGCAACTCCAACTTTCACGACGATGTGCGGCGAGCCGGCGAGCTGAGCGCCAGGGGCGTGCACTACGTGGACGCCGGGACGAGCGGCGGCATCTGGGGGCTGACGGAAGGCTATTGCCTGATGGTCGGCGGCGAAGAGCCCGTCTGCCGTGCGCTCGAACCGGTGTTCCTCACGCTGGCGCCGGAGCAGGGATACCTCCGGGTGGGCGATCACGGGGCCGGGCACTACGTGAAGATGGTGCACAACGCGATTGAGTACGGATTGATGCAATCCTATGCCGAAGGCTTCCATCTCATGCAGGCCGGGGCCTATCCGGTCGATCTGGCCGCGGTCGCGGATCTGTGGATGCACGGCAGCGTCGTGCGATCCTGGCTGCTCGAATTGACCGCACGCGCGCTGCACGAGCAACCGACGCTGGACAATGTGAAGGCCTTTGTCGAGGACTCCGGCGAAGGACGGTGGACCGCGCACGAAGCCATCGACCGTGCGGTGCCGGCGCCGGTGTTGACCGCCGCGCTGTTCACACGGTTCCGGTCGCGCGAAGACAATCCGTTCGGGGAGCGCCTGCTGGCCGCACTACGCCATCAGTTCGGCGGCCACGCCGTCCAAGCACACCATGAGTGAAGTCCAGCCCGTCACCCTCGTCATCTTTGGCGGCGCCGGCGATCTGGCGCACCGCAAGCTTCTGCCCGCGCTCTACAACCTGCATGTGGACGGCCTCCTGCCGCCGAAATTCGCGGTGGTCGGCGTCGGCCGAAAAGCCATGACCGACGAGGAGTACCGCAGCTTCGCGAAGGATGGCACCACGCAATTTTCCCGCCGGCCGCTGGACGACTCGGCTTGGGGGACATTTGCGCCTTCGCTGTTCTTTGTCAACGCGCAGCTGGACGACGTCCCGGGATTTCGCGTCCTCGGCGCACGGCTCGACACGATCGAGCACGAAGGCGGGCTGCCCGGAAACCGCATCTACTACCTGGCCGTCCCCCCATCGCTGTTTGCGCCGACGGTGACACACCTGGCGGAGGCGGGCTTCATCCGGCCGCCGGACTCCGGTCCATGCTGCCGGCTGATCGTCGAGAAGCCGATCGGGCACGACCTCGAGTCGGCGTGCGCCATCAACGATGCGCTTGCCGCCGCTTTCGACGAGCGGCAGATCTACCGCATCGACCACTACCTCGGGAAGGAAACGGTCCAGAACATCCTGGTCCTGCGCTTCGCGAACAGCATCTTCGAGCCGCTGTTCAACCAGAAGTACATCGATCACGTGCAGATCACCGTCGCCGAATCCGAGGGCGTCGGCACGCGCGCCGGCTACTACGACCACGCCGGGGCGTTGCGCGACATGGTGCAGAACCATATCCTCCAGCTCGTGGCGCTGGTCGGGATGGAAGCGCCCCGCTCGCTCGACGCCAATGTCGTTCGCGACGAAAAGCTGGACGTCATCCGATCGCTGCGGCCGATCCGCGGCGAGGCGGTCGACTCGCAGGTGGTTCGCGGCCAGTACGTGGCCGGTTCCGACGGCGAGACTCGCGGCTACAAGGAAGCGGACGGTGTCGACCCGGCTTCGCGCACCGAGACTTTCGTCGCCCTGCAGGTCGCCATCGACAATTGGCGGTGGGCCGGTGTTCCAGTCTTCCTGCGGACGGGCAAACGGCTCCCCAAGCGTGCCAGCGAGATCTCAATCCACATGAAGAGCGTCCCGCCGATCCTGTTCAACGCCGATCCGGCCGAGGCGCTCGAGCCCAACGTCCTCTCCATTCGAATTCAACCAAACGAGGGCTTTGCGCTGACCATCCAATCCAAGCGTCCGGGGCCGCACGTGGTGGTCGACCCTGTGAAGATGGATTTCCAGTACGGCAGCACGTTCAACGGATCCACGCCCGAGGCCTACGAGCGGCTCCTGCTCGACGTCATGGCCGGCGATCCCACGCTGTTCATGCGTCGAGACGCAGTCGAAGCGTCATGGCGATGGCTGACGCCAATCCTCGAGCGATGGGCAGAGAGAGCCGACGCCACCGTGCCGTCGTACCCCGCCGGCACGTGGGGCCCGCCCGAAGCCGACCAGCTGATTGAAGCCACGGGGAGAAAATGGCGAGACCCTTAGCTGATCGGACACAATAGTCCCATGCGCTATCTGGTCACCGCCCGCGTCAGAGACGGTCAGGCGACCGCGCTCCGCCAGGCGATTGCCGATCGCACGCTCGGTCGCGGATCGGTCGCCGGCAGCGAGTACCTGCGCAACATGGCCGACGCACGCGAGCACGACGACGGCCGTGTGCAATGGGTGGAGGTCTGCTTCTGCCCGACACCGCTGGCGGAAGAACGCGAATACTGGGAAGAGTATTTCGACCTCGACAAGGTCCAGGACGCGCATGCCCGCAGCCGATGCCGCGACGAAAACGGCAGCGAGCCCTGGGCGTGCGGCGACTGCGACTGCTCCGCCCGCCTCGAAGCGAGGCTCGCCAGCCGAGGCCGGCCGTTCCTGGCGTCGCTTCACAAGCGAACGTGATTTCAGGCGTTAGGACGTCTTTCGTTCTGACGCGCTCTTCGTTGCCTTCTTCCTCCAGTATCTGGCCAGCCCGCGCCAGTTGAGATCGAATCGGCCGGCCTCCTCGTATTTTCGTGCATCGCTCTCGCTCATCGACCGGCGCAAGGCTCGTCTCGACTCCTCGATGAACCACGCTTCGCGCGCCTCATCGGTCCCGTCGCGTTCGAGCGTCTCCTTCACGGCACGGCTGAGCACATCCAACCTGTCGCGGAGCACCGCGAGATGGGGGACGATGGGCGAAACCGGGCCGAAATGCGTGAGGAAGAGCGTGTCGGCGTGCCACGCCTCGATGCGGTCGAGGCTGTCGTACCACGCCTCGATGTCGATGTCCGGTGGCGGGGTGGGCGGAATCACGTCGCCCCCCGGTATCCTGACACCGGCCGTGTCGCCCACGAATGCGATGCCCGCGTCGCGAATGAAGAAGCTGACATGATGCGACGCGTGGCCGGGCGTGTACGCGACTTCGAGCGTGCGCCCCCCCGCTTCGACGCGTTCGCCGCCGCGAAGGATCGTCAGGTGACGTTCGGGCACGGGCAGAACCTCGCCCCAGAGCCTGTCCATGTCGTCACCGTACAATCGGGCCGCGCTCGCGACCAACTTGTCGGGATTGATCAGGTGCGCCGCGCCCTTCTCGTGGACATAGATCCGAAGGTTCGGATGATCCCGGACGAGCGTGCCGCACGCGCCGGAATGATCCAGGTGGATGTGCGTGATGAGAAGGGTCGTCACGTCTCGCCATGAAACACCGGCGGATGCGAGCCCCGCAGTGAGGTTGACCAACGAGCTCGATGGACCCGGATCCACCAGCGCAATGCCTCCTGATCCACTGATGACGCCCGTGGCGATCACCTGCGGTGTGCCGAGAAACTGCAGATCGATGTACGAGATGCCGGCAGCGAGTGAGTTCATGATGGAGTTTTCGTCCGGGTTCGGAAATAAGCCACCGCGGCGATGATTGCGGCAAGCACCAGCGCGAAGCCACCGCTTCGTCCGATCCACCGCTCGAGCGAGTCCCAGCTGTACGCGAGGCTGTAGCCGAGAGACGCGATCGCGGTGGACCAGACAATTGCCCCGGCGGCGTTGTAGAACAGGAATGTGCGCCAACCGAGCCCGCTGCCGCCCGCCAGCACCGCGCAAAACACCCGAAGTCCGGTGACGAACCTCGCAATGAAGACCGTCGGCGCCCCGTACTTGTCGAAGAAGCGGTCGAACTGGCGCAACCGGGCGGGCGTCAGCCCGATCTTCGAGCCATGGCGTTCGGCCAACCCGCGGCCTCCCCGTCGACCAATCGCGAAACCGATGTTGTCGCCGAGGATGGCGCCGCATGCCGCGCACACGATCACCCAGAACAACGACAGCCGCCCGAACTGCGCGAGGGCCGCGCCGACGAGCAGTGTCGTCTCGCCCGGGACGGGGATGCCGGCATTTTCAAGCAGCACACCGACAAACACCACGGAGTAGCCGTACCGGCTGAACAGGTCGACCAGCCACTGAGGCACCGATCGATGCTAACAGTTCAGCGCGGCGAAAACAGTGACGCGGCCGCCGCCGCGGTTGTGTTCTTCGTGTTCTTGGTGGTTCCAAGACTTGTGGCTGTTCGAGAAAAACGCGACGAGGCAAGCGACGCCCTTCGTCACCTCGGTGGCACCGGCATATGGTCCCGGTCCTTGCTGTTCTCGTTGCAGATGAACTCAATCAGCTCCGTGTTGGGCCGCAATTGGACATTCTCGGTCGCCGTCCACGGCTTGGTGTAGGCCTTCGGATCGTCGATGGTGACTTGAATCTCCAGCTGACCAAAATTGACGCGGCGGAACCGCTCGATCACGTGCAACGCGTCGGTCGAGGGATGACCGGCCTGGTCGAGCCACACCTTGCCGTTGAAGCCCGTGGTGTTGACAACCAGCGTGTCCCCTTCCCACTTGCCGACCGAGTAACCGAACCACGACGGATTGGCTTCCTTCGGCAACTCGCGGCCGTCCATGAAGATCTGGCGCCACTGCGTGAAGGCCTCGTAGATGATGACGATCATGCCGGGCATCTGGATGAACCGGTACGGCGCCGGCGCCGCATCGATTTTCGGCACCCCTTGCGGCAGGCAGTTCGCGTCCGGCTCCTCTCTGGCCCAGGCGCCACTCAGCCGCTCTTTGTACAGAGCCTCGGCCCACGGCAGCATCGACACATCGCCTGGCTTGAGGTCGGCGGCGAGATCGCGCAGGTACTTGGGCGGCGCGGGCGGCTCCCAGATGCCGGACAAGTTGGGCGTGCCGTCGGGCATGCGCGGCGCCGGAGCGGCCAGATCGAGCGCGCCATCCCTTCCTTTCGGAGGCGCCGGGACACCCGCCGCTGGAATGTTCACCCATTGCGCCCCGCTTGGGGCCGCACAGGCCAGGAGGCCGACCACGACGGGCATTACGCGCAGCAGGCTCATTGGCGTCTCCTTTGCATCAGCAACCTCACAGAATACACGTTCTCCGACAGAGCTTCAGGGTCTGTGAACTACGAAGCCTGCCTGGCAGTCCGTGGTAAAAGTCCGTCTGCATTCGGCGAACGCTGCATCCCGCCTCGCGGCGTTGCTCAACGCTCAAATACTCCCGGTATTCTCGCGTTCCGCGCCTTGCGATCCGGGCGCCGCGCCCGGAAAATTTGCCAACGAACTTCTGGGACACGACACTAGAGCACGTTGCAAAATTAGATCATGAACCACGAAGAGCACAAAGATCACGAACATGACCGAGAGATTCTTTGTGTTCTTCGTGGCCTTTGTGGTTCCGGATTTCAGTTCGGCAACGCGTTCTTAGAGTCCGAAGAGGCGGCGCGCGTTCTCCTTGAGAATGAGCGGCCGCACCTCGTCCCGAATGCCTATCTTTTCGAAGTCGGCCAGCCACCGATCGGGCGTCAGCAGTGGATAGTCCGAACCGAAGAGCACCTTGTGTTTGAGCAGCGTGTTCGAGTATTGCACGAGCGTCGGCGAGAAGTACTTCGGGGACCAGCCCGACAAGTCGATGTAGACCTCCGGCTTGTGGAGACACACCGAGATCGCTTCGTCCTGCCACGGAAACGACGGGTGCGCCAGGATGATTGGCATGTCGGGGAAGTCCACCGCCACGTCATCGACGAGCATCGGGTTGCCGTACTTGAGACGAATCCCGCCGCCGCCAGGCATTCCGGTGCCAATCCCGCTGTGTCCGGTGTGAAACAACACCGGCAGGCGCGCTTCGGCAAAGATTTCGTACAGCGGGTAGGCGAGGCGGTCGTTCGGCGCGAACTGTTGCAGCGGCGGATGCAGCTTCAGGCCGCGGATGCTTCCGGCCTCCACCAGTCGACGCGCCTCCAGGACCCCCTCGACGCCGCGTGAGGGATCGATGCTCGCGAACGCGATCGCGATGTCCGAGTTCCGCGCCGCGAAGTCGGCCACCTGTTCGTTGGGCACACGAGGCCTCCCGGTCAGCTTCTCGTCGACCGGAAACACGACGCATCCCATCCTGCGCGACCGATAGTAATCGGCGAGCGCGTTCCAGTCGCGACTGGCGGTGCTGGTGCCGAAATACTTCTGCGCCTGCACATCAGACGCGGTCGCCTCTCCGGTGTGCTCCAGGTGGACGTGGACGTCAAAAGCCACCAGCAGGTCTGCGTTCATAGGCGCGCGGTCAGTCATCGTCGAACCACCTGGTTGAGGAGATACGAAGGCACAACAAGGCCTCGGGGGGACTCGAATTGAAGGATCAACGATCGACCTCGAATCTTCATTCGCGCCTACGTTTGCTCGTCGGATTGAACACCTGCGACGATGACGCGGGAAGACGACGACGCCGCGTACAACTCATCGACCAGCGCCGATCGGTTCTCGAGGACGGCCTTCTGGTTGATCGAGCCTTTGTCCGTGATTTCACGCGCATCGAGCGACGGCGGTTCATCGAGAAGGATGGCCCGGACGACCAGCGTCGAGCTGCCGGTGCTGCCCTGCGCCAGCCGATCGAGGATGTCCCGGAACTTTTCCCGGACGGCTGGATGATTCAAGACCGACCTCATGTCTGCGTCCGGGCCGAGATCGCCAGCCAGTTCGCGGCAGGCATGCGCGTGTGGGAAAATCAGCGCGCCGACGCTGTCGCGATCCGGGGCGGCGATCACGGCATCGAGCACGAGCCCATCGGCGGCCGCCAGGATCCTGGCGCGCAGCGGGCCCACGCTGACCCACGTGCCGCTCGACAGCTTGAAGTCCTCGGCGAGCCTTCCATCGAACAGCAGCCCCTTGCCCGGAGCGCCGGGATCGAGGAACCGCATCGCATCGCCGAGGCGATAGAAGCCCTCTTCATCAAAGGCCGCGCGCGTCAATTCGTCCTGACGCCAATAGCCAGGCGTAATACTCGGCCCCCGGCCACGGGCCTCCATCTTCGATCCTACGGGTGTCAACTTCAGCTCGAGACCTGGCGCCGGCAGCCCCAGCAGGCCGGAGAAGGCGCCGTCGCGCCCGGTGCTCAACGCGAACGGAGCCGTTTCGGTCGAGCCAAAGCCGGTCATCCAAAGAATTTCCTCGCCGGAGGCTTCGAGCGCCATCTCACGAAGCTCGTCGAAGAAATGCTGGCTCAATCCGGCGGCCGCATAGAACAGCAGCGCGAGTCGGCTGAAAAACGTCCGGCGGAGGACAGCATCCGTCCGCAGGTACGGCATCAGCATCTCATAGGACCGCGGCACGCCAAAATGAGCGGTGACGGCAATCTCGCGCAGGTTTCGCACGGACGCCGCGATCCCGTCCGGCGTCGGCCGCCCGTCGTCGATGTACATCGTGCCGCCGTTGTACAAGACCAGGCCGAAATTGTGATTGCCGCCGGCGGTATGGTTCCACGGCAGCCAATCGCACAACACCGGCGGCTCATCGTCCAGACACGAGAGCACGCTGCGGATCATCTCCTGGTTCGCGCAGAGCATGCGCTGCGTGTTGATGACCCCCTTGGGACGTCCGGTCGATCCCGAAGTGAACAGGATTTTGGCGATCGTATCAGGCCCGACACGCCGGCACGCCGCGTCGACATCGGATGTGGCCGCAGTCTTGAGGAGATCGGTGAAGGCGACCGCCGCCAGACTCCCTGGCGAAGAAGCCACGACCTCGATATCGGGCCTCAGTACGGACCGCAGTGCCCGCTCGTACGCACCAACGTCGGCGACGAACACAAGCCGTGGGCGCAGGAGGTCGAATACGTGACCAAGCGCCCCGTACTCGCGCGCCTGCAACGAGTAGGCGGGGGAAATCGGCGCGTACAGCACACCGGCATACATGCAGGCCAGCGCCAGGAGGGCGTGGTCGATGCTGTTGCCGGAGAGAATCGCCACGGGCTGCTCGGACGACAGACCGCGGTCGAGCAACGCCTGCGCGAGACTCCGTACTTGGGCCCGCGTCTCCGCGTACGTGATGGTGCGCCACGCGTCAGCGACTGGCCGCTGACCGCCCTCGGCCTTGCCGCGCTCGGCGAGAAAAATGCGGTCGGGGGCACGATCCGCCCAATGATCGAGCCGATCGGTAATCCGCGTCGGATATGGACCGAGCGGCGTCGGCGACTGCATATAAACCGACCCATTCGCCTCGACCCGAACGACGGTATCGATTAGTGCGATTCGGACCGGGCGCGGTCGTCTTCCAGTGGTCGTTGGCATCGAATCCTCGAAGTCCCTTCCACTAGGTTCTTGCCGCTGCGCGTTCAGCGTCGTAGTCGCGGAATGTCGCGCTCCGCGCCGCCAGCGCGGTCAGCAGCGGCGCCGGCTCCCACCGTGCGCCGAATGCTCGATGAAGTTCGTTCACCCGGTCGCAGACAGTCCGGAGGCCGACGCGATCGGCAAAAAACATCGGCCCGCCGCGATACGCGGGGAATCCATATCCACTCGTGTAGATGACGTCGATGTCGGCGGCGCGCTGCGCGAATCCCTGCTCGAGCACCCGCGCACCTTCATTGATCAATGAGAAGATGGTCCGGTCGAGAATCTCTTCGGGCGAGAACGGACGGCGCTGAATCCCGGCCTCGCGGCTCACCGTCTCCAGCAGCTGCAGCACCTCCGGATCTGAAATTGGTGTACGGCCGCCGTCGTAGCGGTACCAACCCGAGCCGGTCTTCTGGCCAAATCGCCCCAGCTCGCAGAGCCTCTCCGACATGAGTGGTTTTCTCAGCGCGGGGTCCTCGAACTGGCGAAGTTCCTGGCGCACACGCCACGCCACATCCAGCCCGCCCAGGTCGTCGACCGCGAAAATGCCCATGGCCATGCCCCAATCGGTGAGCACGCGATCGACCTGTTCGGGAGTCGCGCCGTCCTCGACCAGGAACTGCGCTTCGTACATGTACGGGAACATCATGCGATTGCCGACGAAGCCGGGACCATTGCCGACAACGACGCCGACCTTCCCGAGCCGCTTGGCCAGCGCCAGCGCGGTCGCGATGATCTTCGGCCCAGTCGCCGAGCCCCGTACGATCTCGACCAGGCGCATGACGTTGGCGGGACTGAAAAAATGCAGGCCGACGACCGACGCCGGGCGGCTGGTCGCGGATGCGATCGCATCGATGTCCAGCGTCGAGGTGTTCGTCGCCATCACGGCGTCGGCCTTCACGATGGCATCGATCTCCGTGAATACCTGCTGCTTGACGGCCAGGCTCTCGAACACCGCCTCGATGACGAGATCGGCGGTCTCGACGCCGTCGTAGCCGACATGGCCCTCGATGCGTGCCAGACGTTGCTCGACCGCGTCCGCGGTCAGCCGGCCCCGCTTGATGGACGCGTCGTAGTTCCGCGAGATCGTCGAGAGGCCCCGGTCGAGCGCCGCCCGCGTGGCGTCCGTGAGGACCACGTCCAGGCCGGCATTCGCACACGCCATGGCGATCCCGCCCCCCATCGTCCCGGCGCCGATGATCGCCACGCGCCCAATCTGACTGCCGGTCATCTCCTTCGGCACATCCGGCACTCGGGACACGGCGCGTTCGGCGAAAAATCCGTGGATCAGCGCCTTGCACTGCTCCGACCGCACACACTGCACCGAGAGCTCGCGCTCGCGAGCGCAGCCCTCTTCGAATGGCAGGGTCGCGGCCGCCTCGATCGCGTCGATGGCGGCAAGGGGCGCCGTCTGGTGACGACGCGTCTTGCGGGCGAGCTCGCGACCCGCCGCCAGATACGCTCCGATTGCCTCCGGCGTGCCGAGTCTGTCGTGTCGATCCTGCGTCCGCAACACTGGGGACTCGCGCTCCGCCATCTCCAGCGCAAACTCCACGGCGCGCTGTCTGAGGCCGCCTTCACTGTTGCCATCGACCACCCGGTCAACCAGGCCCGCGCGCAACGCGTCGGAGGCTCCGATTGGCTTGCCCGACACCACGATCTCCACGGCCTTTTCGATGCCGACCAGCCGCGGCAGACGCTGCGTGCCCTCTGCACCCGGAATAATCCCCAGATTCGTCTCCGGCAAACCCAGCCGCGCGTCGGCCACGGCGATGCGAAAGTGTCCAGCCATCGCCACTTCTACGCCGCCGCCGAGGGCAGTGCCGTGCACCGCCATCACGACGGGCTTGGAGCAGTTCTCAATGGTGGACAGGAGCGGGTGCAAGTCGGGCAGCGGCGCCGTCTCGTCCCAGGCGGCGCGCTCGAGCTCGTGGATGTCGGCGCCTGCGATGAACGTCCGCCCCGCACAGATCACGACGAGGGCGCGTACGGCAGCGTCCCGATCGGCGAGTCGGACAGCGTTCGACAGCGCCTCCGGCAGGCCCGCCGTCAGGGCGTTGACCGGCGGGTTGTCGATTTGAATTACGGCGACGCCTTGCTGCGTCGCAGTGCTTACCAGCTCATTCATGGTGGTCGAGTCCTGGAGTTGCCGACATCGCCGCTTTCTTGGTCGTCATACCTTGCCCGCGGAGCGCCTCGCCCGTTTCGGGGCGACGCCAGCCTTTCACCACTCAGTTGAGGCGAAGGGAGAATAACACCTGTTTGGCAGATGAGCCGGCAAGACTTGCCGGCCAGGTCGCGGGTTATGCCGGTTGGTCTGCTCAGCAGAGCGGGTCGGGCTGGTCAGGCTACCGCGGTGTCACCGCTGCGTCCAGATCACTGTGCCGCGCACGGGGTCGGGCGCCATTTGGCGCCGTCCGCCTCCTTCTTGAAGCCCGTGCTCGTGATGAACGGCTGCTGCAGGTACTTGGAGTCGTCAACGGTCGTGGTCACGGTGAACCATTGATCGCCGTTCGACTCGTTGTGCCGATCGAAGTACTCGGTGACAACGGCGTTCTCGCTGTACGGCACGCCGTTCTTTCGCAGATAGCCCGCCTTCATGTGGGTCGTCACCACCTTCAGCGACCCGTAGCGAGGCGCGGCGGGTGCGACGGGTGCGGCGCCCCGTGCGGGCGCGGCAGCAGCACCGCCGCCTCTCGCGGCGGCGCCGGCAATCTCCCAGGTCGCCGCCGAATAGCCCTGCCAGCCCTGCTCGCCCGCCGGAGGCTGGGCATCGCCGAAGTGCAGCAGGCGGGTCTGCGTGCCCGCGTCGGTGTCGATTTTCAGCGTGCTGTCGTCCTGCCAGGTGACGTGAACCCGCCCCGGCACGCGCATGATGGCGGCGGCGCCGTAGGACCTGCAGGCGTTGCCTTCGCGCTCGTCCTTTGCGGGATCCCACGCGTCCCCTACGCGGCGTCCTTCCGGGCTGATCGGGATGCTCGAGTAGTCGCCCTTCGGCGGCGTCACCATCCGCCAGCGCCAGTCTTCCGTGACGACCGAGACCCACCAGCCGGTGAGGTCGATCGGCGCCTGCGCTTGCGCGGTCGGCGGCGCCTGTCCGCGGCCTCGGCCCTGGCCGCCCGCGGGCGCCTGCGCCGCGGCGGCCGTCTGAGCCTGGCCGGCGACCGCCCGCTCGAACGCGCCGGACCCGATCGACAGTACCGCCGCCGTCAGCACGATCAGCACCGCCTGCATCCGAAATGTTCTATCGCGCATCGCATCTCCCTGCACCATCCGCCAATCCGCCCCACATCATTTCCTGGTCGCCTGCAGTTCATCGAAGATCTTCTCGAGGAACTGATCCGTAGTTTGCGGGCCGGCGTTCGACCCCCAGCGCGCGTCGTAGTCGAGCGTCGGCTGGCTGGCCTTCACCTGGGCGAGCGTCATGCCCTTTTTCACCCCGTCCTGGACGCGGTCGCGGACGATCGTCAGCATGTCGCGATATTCGAGCACATCGTGTTCGTCACACAGACGTCCGTGACCCGGAATCACGTACGTCCCGCCTTCCTGCTTGTCGCGCGGCACGGTGATGTCGAGGATGTTGTTCAACGCCGCGATGATGCCATTGATGGTCCCGCCGCGCTCGGTATCGATGAACGGGAACGTGGTGGTCTGAAATATGTCGCCGGTGCTGACCACGTCGGAGCGGCGGAAAAATACGATCGTGTCGCCGTCGGTGTGTGCCGCCGGTTGATGGAGCAGGATGATCGCCTCGCTGTTGAAAAACACCTCCTTCTGCTTCGTGAAGTAGGTATCGGTCGGCCACGACCCCGCCGGGAACGCCGGCTGACGGCCGGTCGGTGCGCTCATCCGATTCAGCACGCTCTCGTGCGCGATGATCTGCACCTGGGTGGGCGCCAGGAAGTCTGTGCTGGCTTTCCCGAACGTCTCGTTGCCCCCGACATGGTCCGCGTGCACGTGCGTGTTGATGATGTAATTCACCGGTTTGCTGGAGATCTTCTTGATCTCCGCCATCACCACGTCGCTCAACGACGCCAGCGAGGTGTCTACCAGCAACACCCCATCGTCCCCGGCCTGGACCGTGATGTTCCCGCCCCCGCCGCCAACCAGCATCCACACGTTTCCCTGAACGCGCAGTGCGTGCACCTCAGCGTGTGCGGCGGGCAGATCTCTGGGCGGTGCGCCGCCGCCCTGCTGCAGAGCGCCTCGTACGGCGAAATCCGTCGTGTCAGGACAGGATGTACAGAGCGCACGGAACATGCGTCGATCGGATCGACGCGAGCTCTCGGTTGCGCGACGTGCCGGCGTCGCTTGCATGGCGAGCGGCGTGGTGAGTCCTATCAACGCCACCACTGCAGTCGCCAGCATGGCGGATGGGGATTTCAGCGTCGCGCCTCGGCTGAAGGACATCGGCGGAGGCGGCGCCTAGCGCGCCGGACGAGCCGCCGCCGGCGTCTGCGCGGGCACCTTCAGCGTCTTCATCTTCTGGATGAACTCGGGGAGTGCCGTCTCGGCGCCGCCCAATGCGGCCTCCACGGGAATCTCGTGCTTGGCCGCGAACTCCTCGGCCGCGTGGTTCGTCCCCGGCAGATGGTTGGGCACTTCGCCCTTGGCGCGCGGGACTTCGACCACCGACTCGCACGGGTACGGATCGATGCGCCCATTCAACGCAAGCCGGAAGCCGTTGGTCTTGACGAGGGGCTCGCTCAGATACACCGGGTCAGAAATGATGTAGACATGCGTCAGCAGGTCCCCATGCCGGTAGAAACGGTCCTCCATCGTCGCGCGGTCAGTCAGGGCCAGCCCGTTGCGTCGCATCCAGCCGGCTTTCAGATGGGTCGTGGAGACGACCAGAGTGTCGCCTTCCCAGCGGCCGGTCGAAAAGCCTTGCCAGGTGTGCGGCGCATACTCGGGCGGATGCGGACGTCCATCCATCCAGATATCACGATGCTGCTCCTGCCACTGGATATGGGTGTTGATCTTGATGAGCTGTTGCGTGGCCGGATCCTGATCGCTCCACATCCGGAGATTGCCGACACCGCGGAAGCCGTATGTCGACGGATGCGGCTTGCACTGATGCTCGGGCAGCGTCAGCAAAGAAGCATCCCATGCGAGCGCGCGCGTGCGCGCGGCCTCGGTAATGGGCAACCCGGCATAGTCGCCGATGTCCGGTCCGGGAATCCGCTCCGGCTGGTCTTCATGGAAGAGTGGCGCCCACACTCCAGAAAAATCCATCTGCGCGAATGCCGGGCGACCGCAGACGGCCAGCATCAGCAGCACCAGGCTGGCAGTTCTGACGCGTTCAACGTTCCTCATTTTGTCTCTCCTCATCCCTTCGCATTCAAGCATCTCCGCGTCTCGAAGCGCCTTCGGCCACGCAAGCACGAGAACACGAAAGAGACTCGACGTCACTATGTGGTCTTGCACGTCGACGGCGCCCATTTCGAGCCGTCCGCTTCCTTCTTGAAATGAGAGCTCGTCACAAACTCCTGCTGCAGGAACTTTGGATCGTTCACCGCGGTCGTGACGAAGAACCACTCCTCGCCGTTGGTCGAACGAAACCGATCGTAGAATTCGGTCACGATCGAATTCTCGCTGTAAGGCACGCCATTCTTGCGGAGCCAGCCCTGACGCAGGTGTGTCGTCACGACTTTGAGGTTACCGAATCGGGGGCCTCGCCCGCCCCCGCGGCCGCCACGCCCACCGCCCGCATACTCCCACGAGGCCGCGGAGTAACCCTGTAGCGAGCGATCGGCCGGTGGCTGCGCGTCGCCGAAATGCAGCAGCCGGGTCTGCGTGCCGGCATCGGTCTCAATCTTCAACGTGCTGTCGTTCTGCCAGGTGATGTGCACGCGCGTCGGCATGCGCATCAGGCCGCCTGCCCCGTACGCTTCGCAGCGGCCGTCCATCGCCGGACTCCAGCTATCGGCGACCTTCCGCCCCTCATCGTTGAGCGGCACGCTCGCGTAGTCGCCCTTGGGCGGCGTCAGCATGCGCCAGCGCCAGTCTTCGTTCACCACCGAGACCCAATAGCCGGTCAGGTCGATCGGGGCGGCAGCCTGAAAGGCGCCAGGCTGCGGTTCACCGCCTTGCGGCGCTTGCGCAGAAAGCGTGGCCAGCGTCAGAGCGACGACGATCGGAGCGCTTTTCAGCGCGGCGCAAAACTGAAACCGCTGTCTCATCTCCGGCCTCCCCGCCCTGCGGCAGCCGGCTTGCCAGCCGTTGGCGTCGGCGCGGCCTGGCTCAGGCTCTTGTAGGCCGCCTCGATGAACGCATCCGTCGTCCACGATCCGCTCGCCACCCCGTAGCGGCCTTCGTAGTCGCGCAGGAGCCGGGCCCCTTTGACTTGCTCGACCGTCATGCCCTTCTTGATCGCATCCTGAAACCGATCGCGAATGATGGTCAGCATGTCGCGGTAGTCGACCACGTCGGCCTCGTCGGTCAGCCGTCCATGGCCCGGAATGACGTAGGTGCCGCCTTCCTGCTTGTCGCGCGGAATCGTGATATCGATGATGCGGTTGAGCCCGGCGATAATCCCCTTGAGATTGCCACCGAGCGGCAAATCGACGACGGGGAATGTGGTCGTGATGAAGAGGTCGCCAGCGACGACCACGTCGGACTTGCGGAACCACACCATGACGTCGCCATCGGTGTGCGCCGCCGGCACGTGGACGAGCTCGACGCCCTCGCCGTTGAAGTAGATGTCCTTGTCATCGACGAAGAACGTATCGGTCGGCCACGCCTTGAACGGCCGCGGCGCCTGGGTACCGACCGGTGCGCTCATGCGGTTGAGGACGTTTTCGTGCGCAAGGACGGCCGCCAGGTTTGCCGCGTCCTGTCCGACCTGGCCGGCGAAGTTTCCGGCGACGATCGATTGTCCCGCCCCGGCGATCTTCTCGTTGCCGCCCGTATGGTCCGGGTGCACATGCGTGTTGATGACGTAGCGAATCGGCTTGTCGCCTGCAAGCCGCCTGATCTCCGCGAGCATCTTGTCGGCCAGGGGCTCAGTCATCGTATCGACGACAAGCACGCCTTCGTCTCCAATCTGCACCGCGGCGTTCACGCCGCCGCCGATCAGCATCCAGACGTTGCCCTGCACGTGGAGAGACTTGACGTCGGCGGCCGTATCACCGCTGGCGCCGGTCCCGTTCTGGCGTTGGCCTGCCGCCGGCACGGCCATCCCCGCGGCCGCGAGCAGCGCGACCCAGGCCAGCAGGCGAACCACACGTAACGACTTCACCGGTTCGTTCATCATCGGCATTGCTCTCGACTCTCTGGGCGGGCCGTGCTTGCGCTTTTCAAATACGAGGAGGTCTCGACTGACGCGAATTATAGTTCGACTGGAATTCCGCCGACGCACCGACCAACGCTATGCCTGAAAAGTATCGAGGGCAAACCCTGCGCGCATAACCATGGCCGCCATACGGTCCACTAGAATGGGAGTATGGAACCAACCGAGTCAGAAATCGTGCACAGCGCCGTCGATGCGCTGCTGCTGGTCGTCGCGAAGTCCGCCGAAGACCTCAACGCCTTTCATGAGGCGGTGACCAGGGCAAGGGGAGCGACGGCGCCATTTCCCCGGGCCGCGGTCGTCGTGGCCGAGCGCATCATCGACGATCTGAAACGAGTCGAACAGGATCTGCGATCAGCGCTCGTCGATTTTGGCATTTCGCCGTAGGCCCGGTTGGTGAGAATCCTGGTCAGCGGAATGGCTTTTCAGCGAGGAGCAAGAACGGCTGAAGAGGAACAGGGCCTCACGACACGCGCCGCGATCCCGTTTTGGCCGCGACGGGCGCAGCGTGTCCCTGGGGCACCACGTCCCGCGCGCACTCGATGAACTGCAGCACCGCGCGAGAGGTCTCGCCCTTTCTCCACGCGACGCAGATCTCGACGGTCGCGCGGGCGTCGGCGATGGGGACAAGGGCGACACCTCCCGCCGGCTGCTGGCTGCCGACCGGAACGCCGATGCACAGATAGGTGCCTTTACCCGACGCCGCCAGCATCAGACCCGCGTGATTGTGCGGGCCTGCGCCCGGAGTCGGAATCATCTTGGCCCCGCTGCCGGTCTCCGCATACAGCTCGAGAATCTTGTCGTACACGACCGGCATCAGATGACGGTCCCAGAGCAGCAGCGGCTCGCTGGCCAGCTCTCGAATGCAGACCGACTGGCGCGAGGCCAGCGGATGCGTCTCGCTCAGCACCGCCAGCAGCCGCTCGCTGAAGAGCGGCGCGACGTTGAGCGCCTCGCGGTCGAACGGCGGCCGCGAGACCACCAAATCGAGCGAACGGCTGCGAAGCCGCTCGTTGTAGTCGTCGGCACACGAGACATCCGTCACGTCAATCTCGGTGTGCAGAGCCTGCCGCTCCAACTCGAGGCGGACGCGGTTGACGGGCTCCCACAGTCCCCATCCGATCCCGATCCGCAACTTCGGCGAATCGTCGCGGGTCATCTGGCCAGCCGCATCGAAGAAGTCGGCGGCCGCCGCGTTCAGGAAGCGCGCTTTTTCGAGCAGCCGCCGGCCCGGCTCGGTGAGCGTGACGCCGTGGCGGTGCCGCAGGAACAGGCGCACACCCAGCTCGTCTTCGAGCTGGTGGATTTGCCGGCTGAGCGGCGGCTGGGAAATATGCAGCCGCTCCGCTGCCTTGGTGACAGACAACTCGTCGGCCACGGTGACGAACGCGCGCAGGTGGCGAAAGTCCACGGCGGCAGATTTTATCCCAGATGGGAATCCGCGGTACTTCAAGATCAAGCCGCTGCTTTTTCAGTCGGCTGCTGGTACGCTCCCCCCTTCGAACATGCCACATCGAACGACGAGCCCTCAATTCGCGTCAGCAGCCCGTGGTGAAAGTCTGGCGTCGCACCGAGACGGGCGAGGCGCGTCGGTGGCAAGGCGCGGCGACCGAGAACATCGGGAATATTTGAGCGAGGAGCAGCGCAGCCACCAAGGATGCATCGCTCGTCGAATGCGGCCGGACTTTTACCATGGGCTGTTCACCCTCTTCGTCAGCCTCGTGCTGGGGGCGTGTGACACGGCCAAGGCGCCGGGGCGGCCGCCGAGCCCCGCCGGGACCCTGGAGGGGTCGATCGGCCAGGAGTGGTTCACGGAAGCCGCCACGGCGGCGGGACTGAACTTCGTGCACTTCAACGGGATGTCGGGCAAGTTCTACTACCCGGAGATCATGGCGCCTGGCATTGCGCTGTTCGACTACGACAACGACGGCGATCTCGATGTCTACGTGGTCCAGGGACAGATGCTGGGCGGTGCGCCGATGAAGAACGCCGTGTTCCCCACGAACGGGGCACTCAAGGATCGGCTGTTTCGAAACGACTCGGTCGTCGGGGCGGACGGCACGCGCACGCTGCACTTCACCGACGTGACCGAAGCTAGTGGCATCGACCTCCAGTCGTACGGCATGGGCGTGGCGGCAGGCGATTTCGACAACGACGGCCGTGTCGACCTCTACCGGACAGGGCTGAATGGCAGCGTGATGCTCCGCAACAACGGCGACGGTACGTTCACCGACGCCACGATCGGCACCCGCACCGAGAACCGCGGCGGATGGGGTATATCAGCGGCCTTCGTCGACTACGACCGCGATGGCTGGCTCGATCTGTTCGTGGGCAACTATCTGCACTACAGCGTGGAGTCGGACGTCCACTGCCTGAGCGTCACCGGCCAGCGTGACTACTGTCCGCCCAACAGCTACCGCGCGCAGCCCAGCCGGCTGTACCACAACCGCGGGAATGGCACCTTCGAAGATGTGACCAGCCGCGCCCTGGTCGGCGGGGCATATGGCCCGACGCTTGGCATCACCACCGCCGACTTCAACCGCGACGGGTGGATCGATATCTACCTGGCCAACGACGGCGTGCCCAATCTGCTGTGGATCAACCAGCACGACGGCACCTTCAAGGAGACGGCGCAGTTGGCCGGTGCCGCGGTCAACGCCGCGGGCAACGCGGAGTCCGGCATGGGCGTCGACGCGGGCGATTTCGATAACGATGGGGACGAAGACCTATTCGTGACCAATTGGCTGAGTCAGATGAACACGCTCTACGTCAACGACGGCGGCGGCAACTTCGAAGAACGCAAGGCCGCGTCGGGTCTTGGACGGCCCAGCCTGGCGAAGACGGGATTCGGCACGGCATGGTTCGATTTCGACAACGATGGTTGGCTGGATCTGCTGACCGTCAACGGCGGGGTCGCGACCATCGAAGCGCAGGCGCTGGCCAAAGATCCGTTTCCGCTGCACATGGCCAACCAGTTGTACCGCAACCTTCGCAACGGGCGATTCGAGGACGTGTCCGAGCGCGCGGGGCGGGCGTTCATGCTGTCGGATGTCGGCCGCGGCGCGGCGTTTGGAGACCTCGACAACGACGGCGACACCGACGTCATCGTCGCCAATGCCGCCGGCCCGCTCCGCCTGCTCGTCAACCACCTCGGGAACCAGAGCCACTGGCTCGGTCTGCGGCTCGTCAGCGCCCAGAAACGTGACGCCCTCGGCGCGCGGGTTGAAGTCGTTCGCGCAGGCCAGCCGACGCTGTACCGCCGGGCGCGAGCGGACGGCAGCTACGCCTCGGCCAATGACCCGCGCGTGCTCGTCGGTCTCGGGACATCTGCGACGCCGCCGATTGTCCGCGTCACCTGGCCGGGCGGGCGGATGAGCGAGCTCGCCGATGCGATGATCGATCGGTACATAACCATCCGAGAGTGACGTCAGCAGGACCTTTCGTTGCTTTCTCGTTTGTGGCCACCAACACACCAACGCAGGAAAGACACTTTTTCGGTGCAAGATCGCCTTCGTCACTTCTTGCCTTCGCGGCCGGACAATGCCGCGGATCCGCACCGACGCCTGGCATGATGGGATGGGATTGCATTGCATTAGGCGATATCGTATAAAAATAATATGGTGAAGCAGGCGATTTCCGTCACCCTCGATACTGACAACCTGACCTGGCTGAAAGGGCGGGCGGGCGCCGGCGGCGTGCGGAGCGTCAGTGAGCTACTCGATCAGCTCGTCAGCGCGGCCAGGGCGTCCGGACAGACCGGGCCGTCACGGTCGGTCGTCGGCACGATCGATGTGGACGCGAGCGACCCAGGACTCGAGGGTGCCGACGATATCATGCGATCGATCTTCCAGGCGTCCCTCGGCCGACCGCTCATGGCGAAGGAGACATCGCCGGCGTACGGAAAAAGAAAGACCAAGAGCGCGCGGCGTGGCTGAGCCGGAGGCGGCCGTCACCGATACGCACGCGCTCATCCTTCACGCCGCGGGCGGCGGCAAACTCGGTCCACGCGCGTCGTCTTTTTTTGAGCGCTGCGAGCGGCGTGAGGCGATTCTGTACGTCCCGGCGGTCGTGATGTGGGAGTGCAGCCTGCTGGCGCGGGTCTCGCGCATCAATCTGCGGCGCACCGTGCGGGCATTCTTCGACGATCTGTTCAGCAACCCGTCGTACCAGCCGCTCGACGTCACGCCCGAGCAGGTGTTCCGCGCCGATCAACTCCGCTTCACGCGCGATCCGTTCGACGCGCTCATCTGCGCAGCCGCGCAGACGATCGAGTTGCCGCTCATCACACGCGACGCGGACATCCGTGGTTCTGGCGCGGTGCGGGTGATCTGGTGATCGAGCGCACGATTGCGGTCGGCACGCACGGTCGATATCTCATCGAGCCTCCGACCGTGCCTGGACCCGCGCCGGTGCTGGTCGGCTTCCACGGATACGGCGAAAGCGCCGACGCGCAGCTCGAGCGGCTGCGCCGGATGCCCGGCGCGGATCGCTGGCGCCTGGTGTCGATTCAAGGGCTCCATCGCTTCTACCAGCGCCGCGCCGACGCCGTCGTCGCGAGCTGGATGACGCGGCAGGATCGCGAGCTCGCGATGGACGACAACCTGGCCTACGTCGCCGCCGTATTGGCTGCGGTCGACCGCGACTTCCCGGGCGCGCCGCGTCTCGTGCTCGCCGGCTTCTCGCAAGGCGTGGCGATGACGTTCCGCGCCGCCGCGGCTTGCTCGCGGCGGGTCGACGGCGTCATCGCGGTCGGCGGCGACGTACCGCCGGAGCTCGAGACCGCCGCCGTCAGCCGGGTGCGCCACGCCATGGTCTGTCATGGCAGGCAGGACGAATGGTACACACAGGTGATGTTCGAGCGCGACATCAGTCGCCTGCGGGAGGCGAACGTCAAGGTTCAACTGGTGGAGTTCGACGGCGGACACCAGTGGTCCGACGAAGTCGTGCAGGCCGCGTCCGTCTTCCTTCGCGATCGGCTGCTTGATCCCGGCGACGTCTAGAGCACGTCTGGAGCAGTTTTCGTTTGTACGCAGTGTCCGCCTTCAGGCGGACTGTCGTGGTCCCGCTAAAAGGCCGGACACTACGCACAATCGGAAAACGCTGTAGTGTCCCGCTGGTCGACTTACTGGGCCGGTTCGATTCTCAGCAGCGCGCCGGGATTTTCATCCGTGAGCAGGTACAGCAGCCCGTCGGGGCCCTGACGAACGTCGCGGATGCGCTGGCGCAGTTCCGTCAGCATCATCTCGCGGCGCGATTCCTCGTTCTTCGTGCTCAAGACGATTCGCTGCAAGTGCCCCGTGTTGGCGATTTCACCGAACCGCAGGGAGCCGACAAAGACATTGCCCTTCCACTGGGGAAAACGCTCGCCGGTATAGAACGCCATCCCCGACGCAGCAATGGACGGCGTCCAGTAGACGACCGGCGGCTCGATTCCATCCTGCGCGAAGTTCCCCTGCCACGGTCCGGCGTAGTCCCTCCCGAGACTCACGATCGGCCAGCCGTAGTTGCGGCCGGGCAGAATCAAATTGAGCTCGTCTCCACCGTTCGGGCCGTTTTCGTTCGAGTAGACCGCGCCGGTGTCCGGACGAATCGCCAATCCGAGCTGGTTGCGATGCCCGAGCGAAAATATCTCGGGCTTGTATCCGGCCTTGCCGACAAACGGATTGTCGTCCGGTACCGTGCCGTCGTCGCGCAGCCGCAGCACTTTCCCTTTGTGATGACTCGGCTCCTGCGCATCCATCAGGTGCGCGACCGAAGCCCCGGTCGTCATGTACAGCGTGCCGTCTCCGGCAAATGCGATGCGGGACGCGGCGCCGCCCGATCCGTTCCAGTAGGGCTCCGCCACGAAAATGTCACGCAGGTCGATCAGGGCCGACCCATCCCAGCGGCCACGCGCGAGCGCCGTGGCAATCTGTCCCTTGTCGTCCGGCTTGCTATAGGTCAGATAGATCAGCTTGTTCTCGGCGAAGCGCGGATGCAGCACGACGTCCATCAGCCCGCCAAGAGACAAGGCACGCGATTTCGGCACTCCCGCGATGGGTTGCGGGTCGAGCACGCCATTGCGAATGATGCGAAGCTGGCCTTTTTGCAGCTCGGTGACGAGCATGCTGCCGTCTGGAAGAAACGCGAGACTCCAGGGCTTGGCGAGCTCCTTGGTGACGACGACCACTCGGATCTTGTGGACTTCAGCCGTGTCGAAGATGAACGGTCCATCGCCGAGCGGCGCACGCTGGACGCCGATTGGCGTCCCTCTGCCCCGGGCCGCGGCTCCTGTCCCACCGGCGCCGCCCGCACGGCCTGCGCCGCCCTGGCGGCCGGCAGGTGCCGGCTCTTGCGCGGTCGCGAACGCACCGGCGGCGATGCCACACGTCAGCAGGAACCCCAATCTCGATCCGGTTCTCTTCGGCATCGCCATCCTTTTCACTCCGAGCGCTCACGCCGCGCGCGACGTCTCGAGGTCGCACTGCCGACGATCGTCTTCGTATTGACTGCCAGCCCACAACGGCTCAACCGATCTTCGCCCGACCGCGCGTGCCACCACCATGGTTCGTGCCACGCCTTTCATCAGCGCCCCCTCGGCCAGTCATCACGAGTCCTCGCCATACCAACGCGCGACGTCCTCGTGCATCCGGTGACGGCTAGAAATCGATCTGGAAGCCAAGCTTCAGCAGGCGGCCCTGCAGAATCTGCGTGGGGCGCTGCCACTGCGACCCGAACGTGGTGTTCAGCGCGAGCACCGGGTTGGCGTTGAACAGGTTGTACAGGTCAACAAGCGCCTGCACCCGACGGTTGCCTGGCAGCGTGAACGTTTTCGACCCGCGAAAGTCGACCTGGTTCAACTGCCCTCCGAACATCGTGCCCGGTGCGACGAGCGGCACGGTGGCGGTACCGGCGGCGCCCGACGCCAGGTTGCGGCCGAGTGAGGGCGCGATCTGCGCGTTGGTCGCCGTGTAGCTGGCGGTGATCTGCGGCCCGGGAATGCTTTGGAACGTCGCGCTCGCCTGGATCCCCCACCACGGCAGCGGGTAGACCGCGAAGAACTTGACCTGCGTTTGGTATGGCGGCGTCACGTTGCAGTTCAGCAGATTCTGAGGGGAGTCGACGATAAAGCAGTTGTCCGTCAGGACGCGCCCGGTGCTCGTGCCTCCCGAGAGCACCACCCCATGCGGAAGCCGGGCATTCACGCTGGCGTCGACGCCGGTGAACACTTCACGCTGGTCGCCAAAGTTCGACGACAACGTCACGACGTTGCTCGACTGGCCGAACTTCGCCTGCGAGATGTCGTAGAGCCCGCATACCGGATAGCCGCCGCCGCCAGGCAGCCGCGAATCCGACGGCGCCGTGACGCAGTAGGTACTGTAGTCTGCGGGCGTGACGAGGATGTTGTCGGTGACGATGAAGTTTCCGTACCAGCGGCGGAAATATCCGACATTGACCGACACGCGTGGGAACAGCTCGTGCTGCACACTGGCCGAGGCTTCCCAATTGAAGCCTCTGTTGCTCAAGACGACCGGGTCATAGACGGAGTTGATGACGCTGTTGCCGAAATTGGCGTTGCCGAGCGCGCCAAGCTCGCTCGGTTGTGGAATGAAATCGCCGTTGGCATCGCTCCAGGTCCGTGTGGCCGTGGTCACGATGGCCGCGGTCGGATTGGCCCGGCCGGTGATCGTCGTGAGGTTGTCCGCCTGCAGGTATTTCCCGATGCTGGCCTTGACGGCGGTCTTGCCCCTGCCAAACAGGTCGTAGGACACCCCCAGGCGCGGCGAGAGATTCTTCCAGTTCGGGATGTCGTAGACGGCCGGGAAATCGACGTTGCGAGTCGGCACTTGCGGGCCCGGGCCGAGGTGCTGGGCCGGCGCGTACGCGTTGTAATAGTCGAAGCGCACCCCCGCGTTGACAGTCACGCGTTTCACCGTCCACTGGTCCTGCCCGAAGAGACCGATGTTGGCTTTGCCGACGTCGTCGCGCGAAGTGGGCGTGGCATTGACCGTCACGGAACGCGGCAGCCCGTTCAACAACGTATAGGTGATGCCGTTGCTGGACAGCTCGGTCGTGCTGTGAGAGACCGCATGCAGAAAGTTGATGCCGAATTTCGCCGCGTGCGACCCGGTGACGTAGGAGGCGGACAGCTTGGCGTTCCAGTTGTGACTGGCGTTGAACCCGCCGCCGTTCGGCATGTTGCCCCAGCGGATGCTGGTCGAAGACTCGATCCAGGACGGGGCGTCGTAGCCCACCTCGGGCTGCGGATAGTAGTGGAAGTCTTTGTTCGCGAGCGACACGCCGCCCTCGAGCAGCAGGCGGTTCGTCACCGGCGCGTTCCACCCGACCTGCCCGAGATACGACGGCCGCGCGTTGTAGTAGATGATCGCATCGGGCGCCAGCAGCCGGTTGCCCGCGCCCTGTCCGTAGAAGTGATCGCGAATCTGCTGGTTGTTCTGGAATTGGGCGCTGACCTTGTTCTTGACCGAGGCCCTCCACGTCAGCCGGAGGCTCTGGTTGCCGTCGCGGTCGCCTTCGTAGGCCGGGCGACTCAGGTCGGGTGTGTAGACGTGCGACCCCGGCGGGTTGAGATTGTAGAACTGCCCGGCGATGTTCTGGTCCGTCTTCCAGACCCGCACCGATCCGAAGAACCACAGCACGTCTTTCTTGATCGGACCTCCGAGAGCCGGGTCGACGTCGTAGATCAGATTGACCGTATCGACCGACGCCAGGCCGCGATTCTTCAAATCGTCGGTCAGGTTCGTGCTCTGCATCTTGTCGTTCGTGAAGGTACCGAAGAACGAGCCTCTGAGCGTGTTGCCGCCCTCCTTCGGAATGACGTTGCTGCGGATGCCGCTCACTTCGCTCTCGGCGCCCAGACCGGCCGTTTCGAGGCTGATCTCCTGAACAGTCGCGTCGTTGGTGGCGATCGCGGTGAAGCTGCCGCCCCGCCCGACGCCGTTGTTGTAGGCCATGCCGTCGTGCAGCAGCTGCATCTCCTGCGCGCGGCTCCCGTGGATGGCGATGGCCGCCGACCCGTAAATCGTGCCGCCCACGTCCTGGCTGATGGTCGTGACGCCGGGAATGAGCACGCCGAGCACCATCGCCGACTTGGTCCCGGCCGGGACCGCGTTGATGATGTCGCGGGTCATCACCCTCTGCTGGACGACGTTCTGCACGTCCACCGTCGGCGCCTCGCCGGTGACCGTCACCGTCTCTTCAAGGGCACCCACCCGCAGGTCCGCATTCACGGTCGCCGTAAACGATGAGGTCAGCGCGATGCCTTCCCGTTTCACGCTGTTGAAACCGGTCAGGGTGAAGGTGACGGTGTAGTCGCCCGGCACGAGTCCGACGATCTTGTATTGGCCCGCGCCGTCGGTCACGACGGTCCGAACCTTTTCGATCAGCACCGGGCTCGACGCTTCCACCGTTACGCCTGGCAACACCGCGCCTGACGAATCTTTGACCACTCCCGCAATACTGCTATTGCTCTGGGCGAAGGTCGGCGATGGCACGACACAAGCGAGCAACACTACAAGCAACAGGCACGACGCAGATCGCGACACGGTCCCCTCCTCACACCCTTGATCCGACTGATCTGAAATGCATTCCACGATGCCATCGACGTTCGGGCGCAAACTGACGGGTGGCGGAAAAAGGCTATCGGCCGGGCCAAGCAAGAACAAGTACCCAAAAGGGGTACCTGGGCAGAAACGCCGCGTTCTTGGTCGCCACGATCCACCTGATTGGATGAGTCGCTGCACTCACCCTTGCTCGAGGATGGTGGCTGCAACGTGCCGCGAAGACTGCTGCCAGCAGTGCAGGATCGCGATAGGAGGTCCATTTCCAAAAAACCGGATTCCCTATTTTGAAGTACTACGGACGGGTTACTTTTCCCCGTTTTCTGTTGATTTCCTTACAGGGCGGCAGTAAAACCCACACAACACACACTCGCGGATCACCCACTCAGCGTCAGGAGGCCACATGCGCAGCTCGCTTCGGGTCCTCTTCGCACTCACCACATGGGTTCTCGTTCCCGCGTCCGTCTGGGCCCAAGGGGCCATCACCGGGGTCGTCAAGGACGGGTCGGGCGCCGTGATGCCCGGCGTCACCGTGGAAGCCGCCAGCCCCGTCCTCATCGAGAAGGTTCGCTCGGTCGTCAGCGACGACACCGGCCAGTATCGAATCGTGGACCTCCGCACGGGCACGTATTCCGTCACCTTCTCGCTGACCGGTTTCAGTACCGTGAAACGTGAAGGCATCGAGCTGACCGGCACGTTCGTCGCCACGGTCAACGCCGACCTGAAAGTGGGCACCCTCGCCGAAACGATCACCGTCACCGGCGAAACGCCGATCGTCGACGTCCAGAGCGCCAAGGTGCAGACGACGATGAACAAGGACATCATTGCCGCGATTCCCACCTCGAGGAACGCCACCGGCATCATGGGGATCATTCCGGGGATGGCGACCAACGGCGATTCCGGCGGCATTACCGGTGGAACCGGCGGGGGCGCGTCGAGTATGCACGGCGGTCGCCCGTCCGACTCGCGAACCCTGTCTGACGGCCTCAACATGGGGTGGGCCGGGGCGAACTCGAACGCCGCCGTGGTGAACGTCGCCGGCTCGCAGGAAATCGTCGTGAGCACCTCGGGCGGCCTGGGCGAGGCCGAAACGGCCGGCGTCGTCCTCAACGTCATCCCGCGCGACGGTGGCAATACATTCAGCGGCCTGGTCGCCTATAACGGCGCCAACGGCAGCCTGCAAAGCAGCAATTACACCGACGATTTGAAGGCCGCCGGCCTGCGGTCGCCGGCCGCACTGCTGAAGGTGTGGGAGTTCAACCCGATGGGCGGCGGCCGCATCGTCCGCGACAAGCTGTGGTTCTACCTGACTTACCGCGAGTCGTACGCCGAGAACACGATCCCGGGGATGTTCTTCAACAAGAACGGCGGCGACCCGACGAAATGGCTCGTCGATTTCGACACCAGCCGGCCAGCGTTCAACGACAGCCGCGTCAGGAACTACGTCGGGCGCGCCACCTGGCAGGTGTCGCCGCGCAACAAGATCAGCTACATGAACTCGGAGCAGTACAGCTCGGCCAACCGAACGGGCGGCGGATCCGCGACGCGGACGCCGGAAGCACAGGGAGTGAACCTTTATACGCCGGGCCACACCAGGACGCTCGTGTGGAGTTCGCCCCTGACCAACAAGATGCTGTTGGAGGCTGGCTGGGGCAGCTACCTGGCGAATTACGCCAACGACGCGCCGCGCATCGACGGCCTGCACAATCCGGCCTTGATTTCGGTGCTCGAACAGACCGGCGTCGGAAACGGAGGCATTGCCGGACTGACGTACCGGTTCGACAATCCGCTCGGCGGAGGCTTCCAGCATCATCAGATCGGGACGCTCGCGAACCTCAAGGCGTCGATGTCGTACATCACCGGCGCACACAACATGAAGGTCGGCTATATGGGCGGCTTCAGCAATCCCAGTCAGTCGTACTACAACTTCACACCGTTTGTTCAGTACCGGTTCAGCGGCGGTGTCCCCAATCAGCTGACGCAGACCGCCCAGTTCGGCGGGACCGGCGCCTCGGCCGTCGAGTTCGTCCGCAACCTCGTCCCGACCGCGTTTTACGCCCAGGATCAGTGGACCAGTAACCGGCTGACGCTGCAGGGAGGCCTGCGCTACGACTACATCCTGAGCAGCTATCCAGAAGCCTGTGCCGGCGGCCCGAGCTTCCCCTTGATGCCGACCCAGATTTGCTATCCGGCGCGTTCGACCGAGGGCGTCCATTGGCACGATCTGACGCCGCGCATCGGAGCCTCCTACGACCTGTTCGGCAACGGCAAGACGGCGGTCAAGGTGAACGTCGGGAAGTACGTGCAGGCGCTGACCGCCAGCAACAGCGACATGGATCTCAATCCGCTGATCCGCCTGAACCTCCAGACCACGCGGACGTGGAATGACCGCGGCGGTCTCGGAGTCAACGGCGACTACGTCCCGCAGTGCGACCTGTTGAATACCAGCGCGAACGGGGAATGCGGCGCGATGGACAACCAGAACTTCGGCAAGGAGTTCTTCACCCGCACCTTCGATCCCGCGTTCATCAACGGCTTCAACAAGCGTCCGAACAACTGGGAAATGGGGATATCCGTACAACAAGAGGTGGCGCCGCGCGTCGCGGTCACGGCCGGCTATTACCGCCGTTGGTTCGGCAACTTCTACACGCTGGACAACACGCTGACGACCGCGTCCGACTACACGCAGTTCAGCGTGCCGATCCCGGTGGATCCACGGCTGCCTGGCGGTGGCGGCGGAGCGGTGAGTGGCGTGTACAACCTCAATCCCAACAAGGTGGGACAGGTCCAGGACCTCGCGCTGCTGGACAGCAAGGCCGGCGCCGACCCGATCGAGAACTGGCAGGGAGTAGACGTCGGCGTCAGCGCGCGCCTCAGGAACGGGCTGACCGTACAGGGAGGCACGAGCACGGGACGCACCCTGCAGGACAACTGCGCGCTACGATCGCTGCTGCCGGAAGCTTATCCCTGGTCGACCAACACCGTCACACAATCATTGCGAGGCGACTCGGTGGCCGGGTTAACAAGACCGTATTGCCGGATCGAGACGCCGTATCTGACCTCGCTGCGAGGTCTGGCCACGTATACCGTTCCGAAGCTGGATATCCAGTTGGCCGCGACGTGGCGCAGCGATGCCGGCGCCGAAATCCAAGCGAACGAAACTGTAACAAGCGCCATCGCGAGTACGGGCCCGCAGCCGCTGGGGCGCAATCTCTCGTCTGGAAACGTCACGGTCAATCTGATCCCGCAGGGCACACTCTATGGACCACGCATCAACAACATCGATTTCCGTGTGGCGAAGGTCCTTCGCTTCGGGCGGACGCGTACGCAGCTGGGCGTGGACATCTACAACATCACGAATAGCGACACCGTGTTGACCTACAACCTCGCGTACGTGGCGCCCACGGCGACAGCCCCGAGCAACTGGCTGACCCCGAGCACCATCGCAACGGCGCGATACGTGAAGGTCAACTTCCAGATCGATTTCTAAGGGCCTCCGGCCCGGCGGAGCCCAGCCCCGGGGTTCTTCGATGGAACCTCGGGGTTCTTCTCAAAGGCTCACAAATCGGGTGGTTCCCCCACGGCACTCCATCCTCGTCCGCATCACCCACTGGATCACGACGCTCAGCTTCCTGGCGCTGCTGGTCAGCGGGATCGCCATTCTCCTGGCGCATTTGCGTTTCTATTGAGGAGAAACCGGCGCGGTCGGCGGCCCTGCCCTCGTCGATCTGCCGCTGCCGTTCGTGCTGACCGGGTAATCAGGCTGGGGCCGTTCTTTGCGATTTCTCTCGGCCTGGGTCCTGGGCCGGAGAGCACCTGAACGGCTCGTTCCGGCGCTGGACCGTTATCTCGCCAGTGGGTTCGGCCGTATCTGAAACTTGGCGATCTTGCCCTTGGTGCCTTTTCCGCCCTCGATGTGCCAGACGAAATGCGTGCCGTAGTTCGCGTAGAGCGCGCGGCCCTTCCAGCCGCCGTTCGGATCATCGATCCGTCCGTCCATGCCGCGCGAGTAGAACCCGAGCGGGTACGGTACGCGCAAGGTGGTCCACTCCCTGGTCTGTGGGTTCAGCGCCAGCAGTGAATCGGAGTTCGATCCGGTGGCGAACGGCGTGTTCGCGCCGAGTCCCGAGATATTGAACTGATCCACCCAGTTGTAATAGTGGAAATCGGCCGGAATGTTCGTGCCTTTCAGCTTCGGACCGGTCGTCTGATAGAGCGTCCATCCCTCGCGGCACTGACTGCCGTCGGTCTTTGCCGGCCCACCCAGATCCTTGCACTTCCGGACGTCGAAGCTGGCCAGATGGCTGCTGGCGGCCAGGGCCGTCCACACCACCCCGTTGCGATCGATATCCACGCCGCGAGGATCGAAGCCAGGCTCCGGGACTTTGAACAGCTGAGTCTTGCAGGTGGACGGCGCGTTGTTGCCGCGCTGGAGCCGTACGAGGTAGCCGGGAAACTGTTCGCTGACGCCCCAGACGCTATCGTCGACGGGGCTCGGGATGACCGCGTACAGCGCGTAGCTGACCATCGTGTCGAGCTTCGCATCGACCGGCACCGGCGCACCACGTCCACGTCCGGCCGCCCCGCCTGCGGTCGTGTCGCCCTGGTACAGCGCGGAGTTCCCGCGACCGTCCAGCACGTTCCACGGCCTGGTGATCCTGCCGTCGCCGTTGGTGTCCAGCACCTGCCCACACCAGCCGACCGCCTTCTGCTCGTCCTTGGTCTGGTCGTAGACCTTCGTATCAATCCAGCCGAAGATGGGACCGAGCAGCTCGTTGAAATACAGCGTCTCGTCGGGATCGTTGTCGAACTGCAGATGATGCGTCGAATAGCACGTGTCGATGAGCGTGAAACGCTGCGTCCCCCCGTCAAAGAACGCGGCCTGCCGTCCACTGCTCTGCAGCGGGAACCACTCGGCGAACCTGTTGGTCGCCTCGCTGCACCAGGACGGATCCTTGTCGCTGCGAATCTTCGAGGTCATCCACACGCGGCCCTTGCTGTCGAGCATCGGATTATGTGGATCCGCCGGGTTGTAGGGGGGATTGGCCCAGAGGTGCTCATTTCCCCAGTGCAACGACGGACGGCCAGGCGCCGGAAAACGGGACGGAACGTTCTGTTTCGGCTCCCGTGTGGGAATGTCCAGGGCAAACGTGCTGTGCTCGTTCGGATCCAACACGACCAGCTGCCCATGACCCGCCGAGACCGCATACACGCGGCCGTTGGCGTTGACGGTGGGATGATTCTTGTCGGTCGACACCTCGTCGTGCATGAATGAGTGGTCGTCGCCCACATCCCACAGCGTCACCACAAGATTGCGCTCGAGGCCCTTCGGCCGGGACGGGGCCGGCGGTACTTCGCCTTTGGCGATTCGCTCGGTCCAGTCGGAGTAGGCCTTGAGCGAGCGTTCTTTACCCTGGTTGGTCAGCACGCCGTACATCGAGGTGCCGCGCACGCCCGTGCCCAGCCGCCACTCCCAGGCCTCGGCGTGCGTCTTGAGCTCCGGCTTCGCCTTCAAGACGTGATCCACGCTGCGTGTCAGGCGATTGCCGAGCTGATGACAGAAGTTACAGTCCGACTTGAGTGAGTTGACCCAGACGTTCTGGCTCAGCATGTTCGGACCGACGCCGTTTCCCTGCGGTCCGGTGCCGGGAAACTCGCTGGGTGCCGGCGGCTCGAGCAGCGACAGCCAGTAGTTGCCCGGATACACCTTGGCCGCCTCCACCGGTGTGCTGGCCAGCATCGCGCTCAGCGCCACGGCGTTCGCGCCCGGCTTGACCTGAATGGGCGTCTAATCGCTCAAGCCATACCCACGGACCCACACGCTGTAGGTGGCGGCCGGGAGTTCGGGCACCGTGAAGCGGCCCTGATCGTCGGTGACGACAATCTTGATGAAATTGGTGGGCAGTTCCTTGGTTTCCGCGATCACCCACACGCCCGCTTCCGGGCCTTGGCTGCTTCGGACGGTGCCGCCAATGTAGCCGTCGGAGGCCGCCCGGCGAGATTGCAGTGCACTACCTGAGTCGACCGTCGCTCCGGCCATCAGACCGACGAGCGCCACGCGCACCCATACCTTCATCGAAGCTCTCCCGAGATCACGCCGGCCTCGGCGCGAACGCTCATCACTTGACATCCATCACTTGACGTCCATCACCTGACGTCCATCACCTGACGTCCATCACCTGACATCCATCACCTGACATCGGCCAGCAACGCGGCAAGCGTCGGCCCTGACTCGCCTCGTTTCAACAGGCTTGGTCCCGACGGTCTGAACAGACTCTTCGGGTTCGACGTGTTGGGATCGATCAGGAAGCTCATGAAACAGTTCTGCATCTCTTCCCAATTCTGGGGCCCCCACACGACGCGAGACGTCGGATCCGGGTTGTACTTGTTCGCGATCGAGTTGTCGAAGTGCGCAATCCCGACGATGCGCGTGCCCTTGGGAATCGGCAGCGGCTTCTCCAGATCGACACCGAGCTGCCAGTTGAAATCCCACTTCGATTTGAAAATCGTTTCTGACGCGCCGGACGGATAGATGAGGCGCACTTCGTAATCCTTGCCCCGCAGGTGCATGTGCGGCTGCATGTAGACCAGCTGCGTGTCTGCGGTTGCCGTCATCTCGGACACGACTTCCTGGTTGCCTGCGCCGGCAGGAATGGCAAGGTTCCCGGCGGTCGGACCGTCATGCGTAAAATAGCGAAGCTTCGGTGGAGTCTTCGCAAACACCAGCCCCAGCTTCGATCGGTCCGTGGTCTCCTTGCCGATGGCCGTGTAGTGCATGCTGAAGACGATGTCGGCCCCCTTGGGGACGAACTTCGCCGACTCAAAGCGGCTGAACTCCTGAGCGCCCAGACCTGGATTGAACTTCCCCAGCAGATCGCTGTCCTCGCCTTGGCGTCCCAGTTCCTCGTCGCCGGCCTCGTACGCCACGCCGGGAATGGCGTCCTTCATCCAGCTCGAGCCCGGCGGTCGCACGATCGCTCTCATGTGATGGACCGCCTGTGCGTTGCCCGGCCGCAGGTCGGCGGCCACGACCCACCGATCCTCGGTAAAGTTCGCCTTGACGAGAATGCTCTTGTAGTTGATGGTGCCGCTGGCGGGCAACGGGACGTCTTTCGGCATCTCGATGATCATGTCCGGCTGCAGGCCCCATCCCTCCTGGAACGCGACGGGTGCGGGCCGGTCCTTCTCATCGCCTTCCGCCGCGCCCGCGTCGGCCCACGCCGAGATGACGCTGATGTCGGCGTCGCTCAACCGCTTGTCGTTCGCAAAGTGACCGTAGGCCGGGTCGGCAAACCACGGGGGCATCTGCCGGTTGACGACCGCGGTTTTCATCGCGCGTGCCCAGGGTCTCGCGTCTTTGTAGGTGAGAAACGACATCGGGGCAATCTCACCGGGGCGGTGGCAGGTTTGACAGTTCTTCTGCAGGATCGGGAGGACGTCCTTGTTGAAGGTCACGCTGTCCGACGCCTCCTCGGTTGTCGCGCGGATCGGCGCGGCCACGGCGGCCATCCCGATCAAGACCCCAACGATGGCCAAACGTCTCATGGACATGGGTCGCTCCCCTGGTGAGAGATTGAATCGATTCGCGGCAAGGCGTACACCTCGCTGGCGGATCGTAACGCCAAGCGACCAAACAGACAACACAGATTTCCTGGGTGCCGCGCCTCGCAATGGCTCTCGAGTCCGCCGCCAGAGGGGAGAGTGACCCCACGGTCGTCGGGGTGGAGCCCTCCCAACCAAGACAAGAAATCAAGTAGACTGCCATCGCGCGGCGCGAAGAAAATCCCCCCTCAACGCTTCAGACAGAAAGGTCCCATGCGCGCTGCTGCCGGCGCGCCTTCGCGAACGGAGATGAAGCTGTGGGCGAACGAGGCCGGGTGACTCGCCGGTTTCTCTCAGGACTGATCCTCCTCGTGGCCAGCGCCGCCCACGGTCAGACCGGCGAGTGGAAAGTGTTTCTCCGCGCGGACGAAGGCTTCCTCGCCGTGGACGAGTCAAGGACTGTGGCGGCGGTACCAGGGTTCGCGGCCGGCGGCGACGCGGTTCGACGCACGCTCATACAAGATGTCAATACGGCGTTGCACGGTCTCGGTCGCCTGTGCAATCAGGCGTTCAACCTCGCACCCGAGGCCGAGTGTCCGGCAGATGCGGCCGCCATTCGCCGTCTGACCGCGTCACACTGGGCGGACGTGCGGACCGCATGGAGCCGCTGGCAGCGGGCCAATTCCACCCGTCCCAGTCTCGATCAGTTCTTCAACGAGAACGCCGACCCCATCATCTCTCTCGGCCGCGTCCTGCCGGCGCTGACCGCGCTCGACTTCGATGCCGGCGTCGACACGTTCGACGGCACCCAGGGAGCGCTCATCTTTACGGTCGTACCGGCCGTACGCGCCTGGAGTTACGCTGCCAGTCCCGAAGACGGCAAGGATCACGTACTGGTCCACGATGCCGATCAAGGTCCGCCTCTGCTCAGCGAGGCGGAGCTCCGACGCGTGTTGGATCCACTGGTGGGCGGACCGTGGCGCCGGCAGAGCATTGAAGCAGCCATCGAGAAGCGGTATCCGCCTGATCGCGTGCTGCGCTCGCTGGGCCTGCACGACGAGGTGTTCGCGGTCAACGCCGAGCACGACCGGCGGCAAGTCGAGATTCGCGAAGGGGCCAGGCTGGCCGCCATCGAAATCGGGGAGACGGTCGGCGAGGCGCTCGCCGCGCGCGCGATGTATCTCCTGCTTCCTTTCAGTGAGTTTCACGCGTTGGGCGCCAGGCGGTCGAAGGAATACGCACGCGGTGAGCGACCGATTCTCGGCGCTGAGATCGGGCGCCAGGAGGCAGAGCTCAAGGCCATCGGGCTGGTGGTGGGGCTGGTCGAGGATCCGGCCCGCAGCGGCGCGAGGGTCATGACCGTTGGGCGAGACCGCGACGCCGCGGGCGCGACGCCAGCGCCCCCGGGCCTGCCGGCGTGGATCCGTCTGGAGGGCGGCGCCCAATACCGGCCGGATCAGGGTGTGCACGCGTTGTCTCGCGTCACCTTTCAAAATCTGGGCGGCGAGCCGCAGACACTGCAGGTGAGCGCGGGCGGCTCGAACGCGGGCGCGTTGGGCGACACCAGCTACACGCGGGACTTCCTGTTCTTCAATCAGCTCCGCCGGCGGATGAGCGTGACCGGTCGCGGCGCGAGCGAGTCGGAGTACCAGCGTCTGCTGTCAGGCGTCGACACCAACGAACGCCGGTGGACGGCTGCCGCGCGCGCCAATCTGGAGTGGATTCCAGACCGCACCGGCACCTCGCTCGGATTCTGGGTCGAGACTGAGCGCACCTCTGTCGTGCTGGCGCGGATGGGCGCGCCGGACGACACGCTGAATTTCGCCGCCGTGAACGGAGGCGTCCGCTTCTCACGGCGGCGTCGCGGCCTTGGACTGCAACGCACACTCTCCATCGAATCCCGGCTGCACGGCGGCGTCGCGCTCGCCCAGCTGCCGTCCTTCTCGGTGGCAACTGCTTCGCTGAGCTTCGCGCAGGAACTGGGCGCGGGCATCGAGGCACACATCACGGGGAGAGCCATGACGGCGTCGCGGGGCACCCCGCTCGTCGAGCAACCTGCCCTCGGTGGGGCCGACACCGTCCGCGGCTTCCGCAAGGACGATGGTATCGGCCTGCGCGCGTGGCACGTCCAGAACGAAGTCTGGTTGCCGCTGCCGATTCGAAGTCGAGCCGCACCACTGGACTGGCTGCGAAGGAACGTCAAGGCGTCGCCGTTTCTCGATGTCGGCGCGCTGTACCAGGCGGCGCAAGGCTCGCAGGGTACTCGATTCGGCGCCGGGGCCGGGCTCCGCATTCAAGTCGCGCGCGGCTTGATTCTCAAAGCCGATTACGGCTACGGCTTCGGTGTCGCGCCCAGACAACAGGGTGGCCGCCCTTACCTCGGAGCGGATTTGGGATTCTGACTGAAGAAGGAGTTGACCGATGGCAACGTTTCAGCTGAAGGACGGCGCAGACACCTATCGTTTCGACACGTCGGGCAACGGGGCCGTTGCCAAGAACGGCGCGGCGTTCGGCACCTGGACGACCGACACGCGCAACACGCTCACCGCCCAGTCAGCGGACGGCACCCGCAGTGTCGCATTCGACGTGAGCTGGGTGTTCTCCGACCGGAACGAGCTGTGCATCAAATCGGGGGCCACGCTGCTCTGCAATTTTCACGACGATCGGCGGCCACGCTACGACGTGGTCAACGCGGTACTCAAGGTCAAACCCGAACTGACCGCACCGCATCAGTTCGAGCTGCGCGGCGAGTGGGACCTGCTGCCCGACATGCGGCTGACCTTCACCACTCCGGATCGCGTGGTCTCGACGCTGGACGGCAGGGTCAACGACCTGCGCAGCCGCTTCAATTACCGCTTCGCCAGCCAGGTCGCTGGCCACGAAAGCCACGCGGCGCAGCTCGTGTTCGTCGGCCGATGGCGCAAGGATCCTGGCGACCCGGTCAGGCTGAATTTCATCTTCCAGCGCGAGGACCTCAGCGAGGACATCTTCGTCCTGGCCGGGGCCCTCACGTTCAGCAAGGCCGAGAACCAGATGATCTACCGCTTCGACGCTGGAGCGCAGAAACACGAAATCGACTTCATCGGCACGCTGCGTGTGAGTCCGGATTTTCAGATCAGCTATACCGTCGCGAACCAGGTCGCCCAGGGCAACCAGACGCAGGTGTTTGCCTCGGAGGTGGTGATCGACGCGGTGTTTGCGAACCCGTCGTTCGAAGGGGACCTCTCGCTGGCCGTGAAGCGGCCCGGCGGAGGCGAGACGATCTTTACAATCGGCGGACAGTTCAAGCACATTCGCGTTCCCGGAGGGACAAACCTCGCGATCGGCTTTGCGGTGTCAGGGGGGACCGGTGCGACGCCGACGACCGTGGCGATCGATGGGACCTTCTCGTTCGCAAGCGGGAACCAACTGCAGTTCACGTTGGCCAGAAACGCCAGGCAGACGACGATCGGCGTCTCCGCCGACCAGATCAAGCTGGGCTCCGTGGCGACCGCCAACGCCGTGGGCACGATTCGATTGCAGGACGGCTCACTCCGGAGCGTCGAGGTGATGTTCGGGATCACCTTCCAGCTGAAGGCCGCCGCCGCGCACGGTTAACAGGAAATACGTGTGTCGTTCTGGGTGTTGAGGCGCCCGGATGGCAAGGCCAGAGGAGCGAGCATAGCGGGACGATGGCGGCCAGGACACGTGGGGACGCCACGCCCGCTACCCGATCTGAATCATGCCGCGTCGGAGCGCTTCGGCCAGCGCCGCGGTGCGATCGTGCACGTTGAACTTGATGAAGATGCTCTTGATGTGGGCTCGGGCCGTATCGCTGCTGATGCCAAGATCTGCGGCGATTTCCTTGTTTCGCTTGCCGGTCGACAGCGCCTGGAGCACCTGGAACTCGCGCTGTGTGAGCGTGGGCTGCGAGGCGCGAACGACCATCGCGGCCTCCACGTCGGGCGGAATCGCGCGTTTTCCGTCGTGCACGTCTCGAATGGCTCGGACCAGATCCTCCGGCACGGTGTCCTTCCGCAGATAGCCGGCCGCGCCGGCCTGCAGCGCGCGGTAGATGTCTTCGTCCCCGTGATGCAACGTCATGACGACCACGCGGGCGTTGGGCTCGCCGCGACGAATCGCCCGGATCGCCTGCAACCCGTTCATGCGCGGAAGCTGGAGGCCCATCAGCGTGACGTCGGGCCGGTGACGCCGGAACTGCTCGACCGCCTCCTCGCCGTCGCTCGCCTCGGCGACGACCTTGATGTCCGGCTGCTGGCCTACGATGTGGACGAGCCCCGCCCGCATGAGCCCGTGGTCGTAAACACAGAGGACTCTAATCTCCGGCATGCACACGATGAACTACCCCACTCCCGGAAAAAAAGACGCCCCTCTTGACCGAACGCGAATACACCTGTCGATAGCCTTGGACGTTTGACAGCTGTCTTTTGGCCACACGCAATGAGACGGAGGATGTCGGGAGATGTTCGTTCCGTGCTCAAATCCGCTGTGAAGCACGACTCAAAACACCCACCTGACGCGTGTTCTTCACCGGGCCGCGCGCCGGAAGCCGTGTACTAAATCGTCGAACGCAGGACACTAGCCGATATGAATCATCCCGCGCCGGAGCGCTTCGGCCAGCGCCGCGGTGCGATCGTGCACGTTGAACTTGATGAAGATGCTCTTGATGTGGGCTCGGGCCGTATCGCTGCTGATGCCAAGATCTGCGGCGATTTCCTTGTTTCGCTTGCCCGTCGCCAGCAACTCCAGCACCTGGAATTCGCGGAAGGTCAGCGCCGGCTGGGTGGCGCGAAGCGCCAGCGCCCTCTCGACGTCGGGCGGAATGGCCCGCTTTCCGCCATGGACTTCCCGGATGACCCGCACGAGGTCCTCGGGCACCGTATCCTTCAGCAGGTATCCTGCCGCGCCGGCCTGCAGCGCCCGATAGATGTCCTCGTCGCCGTGATACATCGTCAGCACGACGACGCGGGCGTCGGGCTCGTCGTGACGAATGGCGCGGATCGCCTGCAGCCCGTTCATGCGCGGGAGCTGCAGATCCATCAACGTCACGTCGGGCCGGTGGCGCAGGAACTGTTCGACCGCCTCTTCGCCATTGCTGGCCTCGGCGACGACCTTGATGTCGGGCTGCAGACCGACGATGTGGACGATGCCTTCGCGCATGAGGCGATGGTCGTCGACACAAAGCACACGAATCTCTGGCATGGACACGATCACTACTCTCCTGCATCAGGAAGCGGCACGGTGGCTTCGACGATCGTGCCACTCCCCGGACTGCTCTGAATTTCGAAGCGGCCGCCGATTCGCGCCACTCGTTCCTTCATCGTCACCAGGCCCCAATGCTCGCCCGTGGGCACCGAAGCCAGATCGGCGGGGACGAAGCCGCGCCCATCGTCGGCCACACGTAAGACCACGGCATCGGACCGATATTCGATCGTGACGGTAATCTGATTCGGCGCGGCGTGCCGCAACGCGTTGTTCACCGACTCCTGACCGATGCGAAGCAACTGCTCCTCCACGTCAGTCGGGCAGGCTCGCGCGCGCCCGCGGGCGGCAATCTCCACGCGAACCGTCTTCCCCGCTGTCGCCGTTTCGATCCACTGTCGAAGCATCTCGACGAGGCCACCCCGCGGCTCCATCCTGGTCGATCGCAGTTCCCAAATCCATTCGCGTGCTTCGCGCACCGAATGGGTGACCTGACGGCGGAGGCGGCGCAGTGATTCGCTGGCCGAACCGGGCGACGCATCCAGCTGGCTGGCAATCGCCTCGAGCTCGAGACCAATCGCCCCCAGGCTCTGGAGCAGTGTGTCGTGAATATCGCGGCTGACCCGTGTCCGCTCCGCGAACACCAGCGCGAATCGCGTCTTGACCGCGCGCAGCCGCAACCACCACCCGAGAATCAGCAGGCAGACCACGCCGATCGCGGAAAACGCGATGAACCACGTGGTCCTGAAAAACGGCGGCGCGACCGAGAACTCCCAGACCGCCGCATCGGTCCACAATCCGTCGTTGGTCGCGCTGACCCGGAAACGGTAGCGGCCCGGCGGAAGGTTCTTGTAGGACACTTCCCGGTGCGTCCCGGCCGCAATCCAGTCGTTGTTGAGGCCCAGCAACGAATAGCGGAACCGCAACTTCGACGCCGCCGACAGGCTCAAGGCCGCGTAATCGATACGGAGCGTCGAGGTGCGCGCCAGCACCATCTGGTCCACCGGCGCCAGCGTCTGGCCGTCCGCCGAGGCCAGTTCGATGTGGGGGGTCGCTGGTCGCCGGCTGCGTGGAAGATTTCTGGGATCGATGACGGCGAGTCCCACGCCGGTCGCGAACCACAGCCGGCCGTCGCCGGCGCGAACCGCCGCCGGACGGCTCAACCAATGGAGATCGCCCTGCAGGCCGTCGGAGACGTCGTACAACGAATACTCGATCTGATGGGCGCGGTCGACGGCGACTTTGTCCATCTCGCGGGGGCTGAACCGCACGACGCCAGAACCGGCGTTGACACCCACCCACACATTCCCGCCATCGTCGTCGACGATGGAAGGGACGATGTCTTCGAACGGACCGTTGGCGGCCGTCAGCGTGGTGAATCGACCGTTCTGAAACCGGCTCACTCCGGAAGACGTGGTCATCCACATCGCGTCTGTTCGATCCTCGAAGATCGCCCCGATGCCGCCTGACGCCAAGCCATCGGCCTCCGAATAGGTGCGGAAGCCGTCGGCGTCCTGGACGGCAACGCCGCCAGCCGAGAACCCGATCCAGACGCGGCCGCGGCGATCGGAGTACACAAAGGTGCAGGGCCGCATCGAAATATCCGGCGTCTCGTCGGGCTGCGTCAACGCACCGTTGCGCCACCACATCAATCCCTGATCGATGCTGCACATCCAGAGGTCGCCGTTCGAATCGGCGATCAACGAACTGATTCGTTCCCAACGCACATCGGGAGCGGTCGACAGCGGGCGAAACGCCCCGTTCTGAATCTCGCCGATGCCGTGCGCGGTCGCGGCCCACATCCGTCCGCGCTTGCCGTTATAGAGCGAGAGCGTTTGAGGCAGGCTGAAGACCGTTCGAGCGCGTTGATCGAAGCGGTTCAGATTGTGGCCGGTGGCGACCCACACGCTGCCATCGTCAGCCACCGACAATGCACGCACGCCGTCGTTGGTCAAGCCCTCGAGGACCACGTCGTCGTTGACCAGACCTTCGGAAAGCCTCAACAGACCGCCGCCCCGCATGCCCACCCAGACGTTGTTGTCCCGGTCCTGGAACAGCGAACGGGGCGAGCCGCTGATCTTGTGCTCGTAGCGAAACCGTTCGATCACACCGCTCGAGACGCTGCTGCGAACACGCAGCAAGCCGCCTCCGAGCGCAGCGACCCACAGGTGTCCCCGCCGATCGTTCAGCAATCGCCAGCCGGCGGCCGGCAGGCGAACGCTCGGACCGTGGGTCAAGGCGAGGGGATGACCCAATCGTTTGGCGATTTGATACGAGTCGGTGACCCACACCGTCTGGTCGCCGTCCTGGGCGAAATTCTGCACGTAGCGGGTATCGCCATCGACCAGCTCGAACTTGTCCCGGGTGCGGCGATAAATCCCGTTCGATGATCCGACCCAGATCTGACCCAGCGCGTCTTCGAACAGGCTCGACACCTCCGCGCCCAACGGATAGCCATCTTCTGACGTGACGGGTTCCCAGTGGTCCGCGCGGAAGGTCGACAGTCCTCCGCGGCCGCCGACCCAGATGGTGCCGTAGCGGTCTTCCAGCAGCGCCGCGATCGGCCCTTTCGGCAGACCGTCCCGGACGGCGTAGTTGACGATTTGGCCGCCTCGGATGCGACTGACGCCGCCCCCGGCACCGTAACCGACCCACAGGCTCCCGTCCGGCGAACCCGCCAGTGCCGGAACGGATCGCCCCGGAAGCCCAGGTTCCCCGCGCGTGCCCCAGGTGACGAACTGAAATCCGTCGAAACGAACGAGACCAGCGCTCGTCCCCAGCCACAAGTACCCGTCGAGATCCTGCGTCATCGCCAGGACGTCACCGGGCGGAAGCCCCTTCTCGGTCGTCCATGCAGTCAGCGCGTAGTTGTCGAGCGGGAGTTCGGCGCCAAGGACTCGAGCCGGCCCTGCCATGATAAAGACGCCAACCACCAGCGCGTGGAGGCGCCATCGCGCGTTCTTCAGGCGATGTTCACGAACGGCGGTGTCGGCAAACGTGGTCATGTGGACTGGACGGCGAGCGAACGACGACGGGACGACGACTCGACGATGCGCTCAAGAAAAAAGGGGCCGCCCGGCGGCCCCCTGAAGACGAACGCGTGCGAAGGATGTCAGCGTTCCTCGGCGGGAGCCGCGAGATCAGCCGGTTGGGCTTCGCTACCCGGTCTCGCGCTTCCTCCCCCGTTGCGCTCTTCCGCGCGCGTGCCGCTCAGAATGTTTCTCAGGCCGTAGTTCCCTTCGTGACATTCATACTGCATCATCGGCTCGGCATCGTTCCTGGTCAGTGGCAACGAGAACGTCCAGGGCCGCGTCCAGGTTGACGGATCGTCGAAGGTGACCGACCACTTGACCGTGTTCGGCCCAACCCTGGTAAAGCGTTCGACCAGCTTCAGCGTCTCCGCGTTGGCATTCCGGTAGACGCTGCGATCGTTGAAGTTCGTGGTCTCGACCACGAGCGTATCGCCTTCCCAATGGCCGCGCGCGTCACCCATGTCGAAGCGGATATTTCGGCCGGCGTGAGGCTGGCCATCGAGTGGAATGACGCGCGTTTCGTGGATCATCTCGTACTGAATCGCGACATACCCGCGTCCTTGAACGATCTTGTAGGAATTGCCGTAGATGGTCGGCATCATCGAGCCAGGCAGGCCCCGGGTGATGCAGCGATCGTAGAGGCTGCGGTCTTCATAGGAGTCCGCGGGACCGTGGCCGAGGTTTCGCCGTGCTTCTGCGCGAGCCGCAATCCGTCGCTGCGCCGCGTCGGTCATCGGCGGCACCTTCCCGTCTGGAGGGTCGGTCACCAACCATGCCTGGCTGCCGCGCTTCGAGTCGAGTGCGTCCTGCCACCAGTTGTCGGGGGCGTGGATAGGCCCCTGGAACGCGCTGATCGCGCGCTCCTGCGCGGCGATCTTCAGCGTCTTCAACTCCTCGCCCCGCACTTCGCTGAGGGTACGGCCCGCGAATTGGTCGGGACGCTCGAGGGGAGTCCCTTGCTCGTAGAGGTTCGTGAAGTTTCCCTGGATATCGGGATCGCCCCACGGGGTGCGTGGAGTCCGCCAGCCCGCCGGAGATGCCGAAGTGGCCGTCGCCACCTTGTTACCGCCGGACGTCGCCTGCCCTGCGAGCGGGGCCACGGCGCAGGTCCCGACGATCGCAGCGGCCGCCAGGCTGGTCAGAGCGGTGAGGCGCTGGTACATGAACAGTCTCCTTTGAGTCAGATCGACCCGACTGGATTATCACGGCGACGACGCCTCATGGGCAAGTACCCGAATGGGTAGTTCGCGCTCCCGCGTTGGATCGAGCGGAAGGACGACAGCGGATTCACGCTCCTCTCGCCACGCCCCAGCTCTTATAATCAGCCAGGACAACGACTGGGGTGTTGAAGAGACAGCGTTGGGCGTTCAGACGGCAGGGCCGGTGCGTTGTCACCTGCCTCGCGCTCACGTTGCTGGCGGTTGCGCCTGCAATGGCCGGTCAGTTGGCTGCCGCCAATCCCAACAGTGAGTTCCTTCGGGCGCTCGCGCAATTCAGCCTGGGCCTGGACGGCACGTACGGCGACGAAGGTTCGAGCGTCCGTTCGAGCCTTGAATCGATGGAGCGGGGTCTCGACCAGTGGGACGCGGCCATTCAAGCCTCCGAAGCAGCCATGACTCGCGAGATCGGCCGCGTACAGCCGGCGGCTACCGCTCGTCTGCATGCGGCCCTGGGAGGCGCGTACCTCGATCGCGGTCGAGTCGCCGACGCGCTCCGTGAATTCACGACCGCGAATCAGCTCGACCCGACGGGTGCGGACATCCACACGGTGCAGGGGCAGGTCTATCAAGAGCTGATGAACGCACCGGACGCGGCCACCGAGGCCTTCCAGACCGCGGCGACGCTCGACCCGCGCAACCCGGTCCGGTGGTACGTCCTCGCGCGCCAACTAGCGAAATCCGGCAAGCCGGACGACGCTGCGCGCGCGCGCCAGAACTTCCAAACGAGCTGGGAGCAACGCGCGGTCGGGAAAGGCCGCACGGCCGTGGCGCCGCCGTTCGTCCGATTGACTCTCGTGCAGGAGAAGTCCCGCGTTGAGCCGTTCTTCCCGCCGGTTCTCTACGCCGATGGCTTTGCCCTTCTCCGCAACGGAGACTACCGGGGCGCGATCGCCCAGTTCAAGGAAGCGCTGGATCGCGATCCACTCACCGCTCATCCCTTCGAACGGATGGAGGCCATGGAGAAAGCGGCCGCCGTGTTTCGCGACGGCGTGGTACCGGCCGCCATCGAACACCTCAAGGTGGCCATCGAGCTGGATCCGAATCGCGCCGAATCGCATCGCATGCTCGCAAGCGTGTATCTGGCCGATCGCCGGGAGGATGACGCCGTGGTCGAGCTCGAGACCGCTGCGCGGTTGGCTCCAGACGACGAGCGGACGCGCCTGGCGCTGGCGAACGCCCTGGTCGAAGCACATCGATATCCGGATGCGGAACGGGCGCTGCGTCAAACGATTGAACGGCTTCCCGCGTCGGGCCGCGCGCGCTACGCCCTGGGCGGATTGTTCCAACGTCAAGGGCTCTACGAGCAGGCGCTGGATGCCCTGGGTGCTGCGGTCGCGCACCATCCCCTCATCGGGCTGAACGGCATCTATCAAAGCCTGGGAGCGATGGCCGCCGCCCGGCAAAATTTCGACGCCGCGGTCGACGCCTACGAAAAGCGGGTCGACGCCCATCCGAATGATGCCGACGGCCACCAGGATCTGGGCGACACCTACGCCCGGCTCGGTCGTCACGCCGAAGCGCTCGCGGAATTCGCCATGGTCTCCACGCTCGCCGCCGGACGCGCCGACGCGTTCACCGCCATGGCTCAGGTTCATCTCAAGGAAGGACGTTACACGGAAGCGGTAGAGTCGTGCCGACGCGCGCTGGACTTGAACGCGGCGTACGCGCCGGCCCGCTACACGCTCGGCACGTCATTGGTCCGTCTTGGCCGGACCGACGAAGGACAGAAGGAGCTCGAGGAATTCCAGCGACTGCAGGCTGACGCCACGGCTGCTCACGCTCGCGAGATCGAATTGGGCGGGCTGCGTCGGGAAGCGTCCGAGAGCTCGGCCAACGGCGACCATGAGAAGGCCGTCTCGTTGCTGCGCAAGGCCTTGCAGCTCGAACCGGACGCGGCGGTCTCGCATCTCAATCTTGGCCTCGCGCTCCTCTATGCCGGGAGGGCGGCGGAAGCGATCGAACACTTCCAGGCGGCGCTGAAGTTGCGGGCGCCGATCGACGTTCATCAGCATCTGGCGCAGGCGTATGCGGCGCTCGGGAATCTCGACGAGAGTCAAAAAGAGCTGAGCCTCTACGAGCAGCTGCGGCAGGACAACCTCCGGCGCGCCGGTGCGAATCGTTGAATCTTCGCGCGTCGCACGCCGCGTCTTTTTCCCTCGGCGCGTCGCTTCTCGTCGCCGTGCTCGCTGGACTATCGGTCGTGGACGCGCGGTCCATCGCCCAGCGCACTGCCGCCCAGAGTCCCACACTGCTGGTCCGCTTTGAAAACGTCGCGGCCAGCGCCGGCATCGACTTCCGACACGTCAACGGCGCAAGCGCCGAGCGCCACCTCGCCGAAATCATGAGCGGCGGCGGACTGTTCTTCGACTACGACAACGATGGCTGGGTCGACATATTTCTTGTCAACGCAGGGTCCCTTATCGATTCGGCTGTCGGCGCACGAGCGCGCCACGCGTTGTATCGAAATCGTGGCAACGGCACGTTCGAAGATGTGACCTCCCGGTCGGGCATCACCACCGGGCAGTACGGCATGGGCGCATGCGCCGCCGACTATGACAACGACGGCTGGGTCGATCTGTATGTGACCAACGTCGGACCCAACACGCTCTATCACAACAACGGCGGCAAGACGTTCGGCGACGTCACGCGGGCTGCGGGCGTCGGCTCGCGGTCCTTCGGCACGAGTTGCGCGTTCGCCGATGTCGACCGCGACGGCTTCGTCGACCTGTTCGTGACCAACTACGTGGACGCCCGTACCGACAACAACGTCTACTGCGGCGACACCGTCAATCGCCTCCGCGTGTATTGTCACCCCCTCAATTTCGCTCCCCTGGCGTCCGTCCTCTACCACAACAACGGCAACGGTACCTTCTCCGATGTCAGCCAGCCGGCCGGCATTGGCACCCACCGCGGAAACGGGCTCGGCGTCGTGTTCGGCGACTACGACGACGACGGCTGGCCGGATATTTTCGTGGCCAACGACATGACGCCGAACTTTCTGTACCACAACGAAGGCCGGGGCGTCTTCAAGGAGGTCGCGCTCGCGGCGGGCGTCGCGGTGGCGATCGACGGCAGGACCCGCGCCGGCATGGGCACCGACTTCGGCGACTACGATGGCGACGGCCGTCTCGATCTCTTCGTGACCAATCACGAACTGGAGATGCACACACTTTTCCGGAATCTCGGAAAAGGATTGTTTGCGGACGTCACGACCGAGAGCCGGGTGGGGATCGAGACGCTGCCGTTTGTCGGCTTCGGCGCGCTGTTCCTGGACTACGACAACGACGGCGACCTCGACCTCGCGATCTCGAACGGACACGTGATGAACAACTCAGGCCATTTCAGGCCGGGCGCCAAGGAAGCCCAGCGCAAGCTCCTGTTCCGCAACGAAGGCGGAGGCCGGTTCACGGAAGTGGGCCCGCTGTCTGGCGCTGGCTTCGCGTCGGAAACTGTCGGCCGCGCCCTGGCGGCGGGGGACATCGACAACGACGGCGATCTCGATCTGCTGGCCGTCAATAACGGCGGAGCCGCCGAGTTGCTGCGCAACGAGGGCCCGCGAGACAACAACGTGATGCTGCTTCGTCTGCAGGGAACGCGGAGCAATCGGAACGCCATCGGTGCCCGCCTCCGGTTGACGGCCGGGGGGAATACACAGATTCGCGAGATCAAGGCCGGTTCGAGCTACCTCGCCCAGAGCGATATCCGCGTGCACTTCGGTGTCGGTCGCTCAGCACAGGCGGAGCGACTCGAGATTCGGTGGCCGAACGCCGGCGAGACCGAAGTTCTTCAGAACGTCCCCCTCAACGAGATCCTCACCATCGTCGAAGGAAAGGGAATCACCGGACGGACGCCTCTGCTGCGCCAGGGGAACCAGGGCAGGTAGGGCGGGTGAAGCAGGTGGGCGGGGCGTACCAGCCCGACCTGCCTTAGGACCCGTAGATGAATAACGTGTGCAATTCTGGGCGTCGAGGCGCCCGCCCG
>JBDTVS010000048.1:0-108501 GCA_040007095.1 Acidobacteriota bacterium | reverse complement strand
CGGAGGCGTTTGTGTTTCAGGGAAACTCGCTCACTCGTGAATTATTCAGGCTAGCGTTGCGCCGGAGGACGACCTGACGTGGCCCCACCTGCCGAGGTCGGATTCAGCAAACGATCGGCGGTCGTGAAGCGCGGCTCGATGTCCACCGGCACGGCGGTCAGTTTGTCCAAGGCTCGCTGAACAGGCGGCCGCACCACGCCCAGGCGAGCCGCCAACGCGGTCGCCTGCGCGTAGTCGCCCTGCGCCTGCATCGTCATGATCTCGCGCGTGAGGCTCGTGACGCCGTCCTTGATTCTGGCGCGGTCGACGCCAAAGGTCCCATCCGGTCGAACCACGAACGCGCCGGCATCGAGCAGGAAGTTCAATTGGATGGCGATGCCGCGGCCGTGCGCCTCGTTGACACCGAAGCGAATCGAACGGAACGCCGAGGCGAGAAACGTGGGGTACAGCGATTGCTCGAGGCTTCTGGGCAACACGCCCTTGTCGATCATGTACTGGATGGCAAAGAGCGATGAGATGTCGGCCTTGGCCTCCTCGAGCGCGCTGGACGCCTCCTTCATCTCCTGCCGTACGGTCGTTTGCCGGCCATTGACGGTGATGTTGTGGGGGCCAAGCCCGTGCATCAGCTCGTGGACGAGAATGTGGGTGAAAAACGCGTCAAACGCCACGTCCTTCTGATCGGCCGCGGACAGCACGACCTTCGAGATGGGCAGCAGCGTCTTCGCAAACTTCGCGTCCTGCACGTTCTTGAGCATCACGCGCTTGGCGCCCTTCTCGCGAGTGACGCGCTCGTCGTTCGGCAGGTTGAACGCCGCCGTCTGGACACCCCGGTTTCCATCTCCGGCCGCGTAGATTTCGTTGACGACGGCGATGGGCGCGAGGGCGCCGAGCCTGGGGCTGCGATAGGAGGGATCGATCGGCAGGTGGTTCTCGATGTCCTGCAGCTCGCCGGCGAACCTCGTCAACTTCCCGCTCTCCGACTCGTCTTGCACGGTGATGAACGACTCGAAGCCGGCCTTGTAGTTGAAGAGCTCGTCTTCGTAAACTTCGTACGGTCCGATGGTCGGCTCGATTGCGCCCTTGATCTCCATCCAGGCCACGTCGCTCTCGTAATAGTCGTTCGACAGGAATGCGTCGGCGCGCTTGGCGAGGAACGCTTTCAGCGTCGGCTCGGACGACAGCGCCGCCGCCTCGCGCAGCAGTCCCGCTGCGTGCCCGAGCTCGTTCTGGTACTCGACGTTGTAGGGCACGATGCTGAACGAGCCGCCGGCGCCGCGGCGGATGACCGAGAAGAACCCGGTCGCGCGCGTGCGTTCGGCTTCGGGCAACGACTGGGTCCATCGCTCGAGATCGGCCTTGGACGCGTCGGCGGGATAGAAGTTGCCGCCGGCCGGCTTCGCCGGCGCGCCGGGGACGAAGATCTGATCGTGATCGAGACGCGACCACGGCCCCTTGTTGATCAGAAAATAATGCAGGCGCGCGCGGCCGGCGAGGGTCTGGTCCTTCACGAGGTCGAGCAGCATGGCGTCGTTGCCGGCCCACACCTGCCGCAGGAACAACGCGTCGATGATCTTCGAGGCCTCGACCAGCTTGGCGAGCACCTGCCGGTCGGCGGGCGAGAGCTTCGAGAGGTCGGCCCCGATCTCGGTCGGCGCAAACCGCGCCGTCATCGCTCGCAGCCGGAGCGTATCGGGCACCACAGCCTCCTGAGCCTGCACCAGCAATCCAAGCGCGCAGCCGCCCGCGATCGCCATCGACACTCGTAACGATCGTCTGTCCATGCTCTGTCATTCGCCTTTCGCGACGCGCTGGTGCAACGCGGTGTCCGTGATGTGCTTAGTCGCTAGTGTACGCCGCGTGACATTTGCAACGCGGCCGGGTCCGCGCCCAACCGCCGAATGGCGGTTTCCCACATGCGCTCGGCAGGCGTGGCAAAGAGCACGTCGCGATCGACATCGCTAATCAGCCACGCCGAGGCTTCGAGCTCCTGCTCGAGTTGCCCTGGGCCCCAGCCGGAAAAGCCGACAATCAGCCGAGTGCGAGGCGGCGGCGCCGGGCCGAGCAACCGGTGCAGCAGATCCGGCGACGTCGAGAGGTACAAACCCTCGGCGACGCGCACGCCGCGCCGCTCTTCGGCGACGTCGCTGTCGTCGCCGTCCAGTATCCAGCTGCTCTGCGGTTCCACTGGCCCGCCGACCCACACCTGCAGCTCGTGCTCGCTCACTTCGGTCTGGTGTCCGGCCGTGTCCGATTGCGCGCGAACCTCCACGACGACCGGACCCGCTGTCACGAGAGGCCGGTTCACCACCAGGCCGAATGCGCCCTCTTCGCTGTGCTTGCACAGCAGGACCACGGTCCGACTGAAGTTGGGATCGAGCAATTGCGGCATCGAGAGCAGGAACGAAGGGGCGAGAGAGAGAGAGGCCATAACGAGATTATAGAGTTGAGAGTGATCGCGGTGCGAATGGACTAGGCATTGCGAAGCGCCACTTGCAGGTTGCGGCGCAGGCCGCTCACTTTCGTCCGCCGCATCGCGCTTCTCCTCAACGAAACACTCAGTGCCTCGTCGGTCATCGTCGAGAGAGTCCCCAGGTCGGCCCCGTCCCACACCGGCCGGGGCTGCCACGCCGGATCGTCGGAGACCGGTGCCGACGCGTTCCAGGGGCAGACTTCCTGACACACATCGCAGCCGTAGACGTGCGTCCCGACGCCGTCCTGCAGCGGTTCGGGAATATCGCCCCGCAGCTCGATGGTCAGATACGACACGCAGCGTGTGGAATCGAGCACGCCGGGCGCCACCAGCGCCTGCGTCGGACATGCTTCGAGGCACAGCGTGCAGCTGCCGCACTGATCGAAGGCGGGCTCGTCGACGTCGAGCGGCAGGCTGCAGAGGATCTCGGCCAGCAGCGTCCACGATCCGATCGTGGGGCTGATGACGCAGGTGTTCTTGCCGATCCAGCCAATCCCGGCGTGGCGCGCGTAGACACGCTCTTGAATCGGGCCGGTATCGACATAGGGTCGCGCGTCGAACGGCTCGTCGGACTCACGCTGCATCCAGGCGAGCAGCGATTCCATGCGCGCCAGGATGACGTCGTGATAGTCGTCGCCCCAGGCGTAGCGCGCGATATGCGCGCGGCTCCGCTCCCTGGATTCGGTCGAGTACGGACGGTCGGTGTTGTAGTTCGACGCGGTGACGATCACTGTTTTCGCCGAGGGCAGGACCCTGCGCACGTCGGCGCGGCGCTCCGACGAGCGCGCCAGATAGCTCATGCCGCCCGCGTAACCGCGATCGAGCCATTCCCGAAAGAACGGCAGCTCGGGCAAATCAGCGGCCGGCGCGACGCCGCACGCATCGAACCCGAGCTCGCGCGCCTTGGCTTTGATAGCGGCCGACGTCAGCATCCTAGCGCTCGTGGTCTGTATCGATCATTTGTCGAGAATCAAGATGAACCACAAAACCGGGTCGTCACCCATTTTCACGTCAACCGCCGAGCACACCGAGCAAAAGCCGGAATGTTTTCTCGGTGAACTCGGTGATCTCGGTGGTGAACCCCGTGAAGCCGTTGACAGCGACCGACTACCCAAAGCCAGAAACACCAAGAAGTCGGTCTGATACTCGTGACCTGCTCCTCGGGAAGAGCCGAGATTTCACACTGCGGCGCCCCTCCCCACCAACTGACGGACGACGTAGGGCAGAATCCCACCGTGACGGAACGCGACGAGTTCCTCGGGCGTATCAATCCGCACCACGGCTTGAAACTCGATCGTCTTGGGACCATCGCCGACCGCACGCACGGTCACGAGACCGCCTGCGCGGAGCCCCTCGGCGATCCCGCGCAGCTCGAATCGTTCGTGGCCAGTCAACCCGAGAGAGAGCGCCGAGGCGCCCGCCTGGAACTGGAGCGGCAGCACGCCCATGTTCACCAGGTTGCTGCGATGGATCCGCTCGAAGCTCTCGGCGATCACCGCCTTGACGCCGAGTAGCAGCGTGCCCTTCGCCGCCCAGTCGCGGGACGATCCGGACCCATACTCTTTGCCGGCCAGCACCACGAGCGGGATGCCGGCAGCCTTGTACTGCATCGCGGCATCGTAGATCGTCAGCACGGCGCCGTCCGGCTGATAGGTGGTCCAACCGCCTTCAGTACCCGGCGCAATCTGGTTGCGCAGACGCGTGTTCGCGAACGTGCCGCGCATCATGACCTCGTGGTTGCCGCGGCGAGCGCCGTAGGAGTTGAAATCCTGCGGCTGTACGCCGTGCTCCATCAGGTACTTGCCGGCCGGACTGTCCTTCTTGATCGATCCCGCCGGCGAGATGTGATCGGTGGTAATGCTGTCCCCGAGCAGCGCCAGCACACGAGCGCCGACGATATCGGTCAGCGGAGGCGGCTGCATCGTCATGCCCTCGAGGAACGGCGGATGGCGCACGTAGGTCGAATCCGGCTCCCAGGCGAACAAGCTCCCGATCGGCACCTCGAGCGTCTGCCACCGCTCGTCGCCCTGAAAGACGTGGGCGTACTGCTTTCGAAAGTGATCGGCGCTGACGGCGCGGAGCATCGTCTGCTGAATCTCCTGCTCGGTCGGCCAGATATCGCGCAAGTAGACCGGCGCGCCGTCTTTTCCGATGCCAAGCGGCTCGGTGGTGAGGTCCACCGTCATCGAACCGGCAAGCGCGTAGGCGACGACCAGGGGCGGCGAGGCCAGATAGTTGGCTCGCACCTGCTGCTGCACGCGCCCCTCGAAGTTGCGGTTGCCGCTCAACACCGACGCCACCACCAGTTGGCGTGCGTCGATCTCGGCCGACACCGGATCGGACAGCGGACCGCTGTTGCCGATGCACGTCGTGCAGCCGTAACCGACGAGATTGAAACCGAGCCGATCGAGATAGACGTCGAGGCCGGCCTCCTTCAGATAGTCGGTGACGACCTTCGAGCCGGGGGCCAGGCTGGTCTTGACCCAGGGCTTGGCGGCCAGCCCCTTCTCCACGGCCTTCCTCGCGACGAGCCCCGCGCCAATCATCACACTCGGGTTCGAGGTATTGGTGCAGCTGGTGATCGCCGCAATGACCACCGAACCGTGATCGATCGCGGCTTCCGGAGGCGCAGCGACGGCCGTTCCGGCACCGCTGACGGCCGATTTCGCCGTCATCATTCCGGGCAGCACCTGCGCGAACCCCTGCTTGGCCGTCTTCAGCGACACGCGATCCTGCGGACGCTTCGGGCCGGCCAGGCACGGCTCGACGGTTTCCAACGCGATCTCGATCGTTTCCGAATAATCCGGATCGGCGCTGCCGGGTTCCCGGAAGAAGCCTTGCGCTCGAGCGTACGCTTCGACCAGCTCGACACGCGCTGCCTCCCGGCCGCTGAGACGCAGATACTCGAGCGTCATCGCGTCAATCGGGAAGATAGCGATGGTGGCGCCGTACTCGGGGCACATGTTGCCGAGCGTCGCGCGATCGGCCAGCGTCAGATGCTCGAGGCCCGGACCGTAGAACTCGACGAACTTCCCGACCACCCCGTGCTTGCGCAGCCGCTCGGTGACGGTCAACACCAGGTCGGTCGCGGTCGTCCCCGCCGGCAGGCGGCCCGACAGCTTGACCCCCAACACCGGCGGAATCAGCATCGACGAGGGCTGGCCGAGCATCGCCGCCTCGGCTTCGATCCCGCCGACACCCCATCCGACCACGCCCAGCCCGTTCACCATCGTCGTGTGCGAGTCGGTGCCGACGAGCGTGTCCGGATACGCTTCGACGCCCTCCGCGGTTTCATTCGACACCACCACGCGAGCCAGGTATTCGAGGTTCACCTGGTGGACGATGCCGGTATCGGGCGGGACGACGCGAAAGTTGTGAAACGCGTTCTGGCCCCAGCGCAGAAACGCATACCGTTCTTTGTTGCGCGAGAACTCGAGATCGGCGTTCACGTGAAACGCATCGGCGCGGCCGGCAACATCCACCTGCACGGAGTGATCGATGACGAGCTCGACCGGTTGCAGCGGATTCACCCGGCTGGGATCCCCGCCGAGCCGAACGATGCCGTCTCGCATCGCGGCCAGATCGACCACGCACGGCACGCCGGTGAAGTCCTGCAGCAGGACGCGGGCCGGCATGAACGAAATCTCCCTGGCTTCGGTGCTCTTGACGTTCCAACGAGCCAACGCCTCGATGTCCGCCGCCTTTACCGACGCGCCGTTCTCGTACCTCAGCAGGTTTTCGAGCAGGATCTTCAGCGAGAACGGCAATCGCGCAACCTCGGGAAATCCGGCGGCCTCGAGGACCTTGAGGCTGTAGATCTGGACCGGACCAGCACTGACGTGAATGGTGGTCCTGGTACCGAAGGAATTCAGGCTGGGCATTGGGTCAATCCTCGAAAAAACATTGATCGTACCACACGGCCGTAAACGGCCAACGGCGGCCACGAGGGTCGGTGCAGAGGCGGTTGACATCCTAAAACCGCACGAACGCGGAGGCGGTCACCGACGGCGAGACGCGCCGTTGCGCGCCGAGCGACACGCCACCCGTTTGGAAAAGGGCCCGGACGTCGGCTCGGATGCCCAGCCGATTGCCTCCATCGGCGCGCCTCTGCGAGCCTAGCGGGATCGTACCGCCGGCGCCGGCGAAATACGTGCGGCCTGTCTCGGCCAGCGTGTCGCCCTGGTGAAGCTGGCGCAGGTATCCGCCACCGCCCGTCACAAATGGCAGGATCCGTGATGCGATGCGCCACCGAGTCACATAGAACACGGCGGCGCCCGTGATGGTGATCTGCCGGATCGATTCTGACGCGACGGTCGCCGCGCCATTCTCCGCGTCGTTGCTGATGCTCGATCTGAGCGTGGGCGACGAGTACGATGCCCCGAGCTCGACCTGAATGGCACGCGTCAGCCTGCGGCCGAGCCGCGCGTCAAAGGCCGGAGCGCCAGCGATCTCGGTCGACGCCGAGAACAGGCGATAGCGACCGCCCGATGGGTTCGTCAACGACGCATCCGCGGAACCGAGCGGCACGGGTGCGGTCCACGACACCCCCGCCGCAAGCTCGTAACGGCCGGGGAGCGGTTCGCCAGAGCCCTGCGCCCAGGCGACACCCGACGCCAGCAAAGCGCACAGAACGCACAAAGCGAATGCGCCACGGAACGATCGTCTGCGTGATCGTTGTGGTTCCAGCTCGCGCTTCGCGATCTCGGTTTCCAACTCCTCTCCGACCCGCTTGCCGTTCACTTTCCAACCACCGCGATCTCCACCGATCCACTGTCGCCCCCGCGCGGGACGACCACGAGACGCAGCACGAACGCCACCCGAAAATCCAGGTCGACTCTTCTGTCCGCGTTGAAGAAGCTGGCGAGGTCGGCATCGTCGAGCGGCTCGACGCGGAGGACATGGGGACCCGGCGACAGTCCCTGCACGGCAAAGCGCCCCTGGCTGTCGAGCGAAAGACCCCCGACGAGCGATCCATTCGCAGGGTCGAACGCGACGATATGCGCGCCATACACGCCCACGCCGTTGTGCGTGACCCGGCCGGACACGCTGCCGGTCGCGGTGCTGAATCCGCCGTCGGGATACAGGTCCGAGATGCCGGCGATGTCGTCGGCGCGCAGCGTTCGCGTCGATACGTTGCCCGCCGGATACGCGATCGGAAACATCACCGCCTCCGCCGCGAGCACGCGCCGCCCGCCGTCGGCCCGCAGTTCGGTCTCGCCCAGCGCCGAATGCCCGAGGCCGCTCAAATGTCCGATCTCGTGCACGGCGATCGACTCGAGATCGAACTTGCCGGCTTCGCCGCCGGGAGCCACCGACCACGCGAACGCGGTATTGAAGAAGATGTCGGCCTCGACAATCTCGCCCGTCGCGTTGTCCACGAGAATATCGGTGGACGCGAGCACCCGGTCGAGATCCGGCCGCAGATCGAACCCGAGCGTGCTCTGCCCGTCTTCTTCTGAAGGCAGAGCGGAGGTGAACCCGACGAACTGGTACGTGATCGACGCCGTCGGCACCGCCTGCCACGTGGAAAACGCCCGACCGACTGCGGCCTGAAGGTCCGACGGCGCCACTCCCGGCGCGCCGCCGTTGTTCACAAAATAGCGGACAGGGCGGGCCCATTTCAGCGTCACCGCCCCGCTGCTCGACTCGATGCCGAACTTCAGATAGGCGAACGCCGGCGCGGATTGCGCGAACACCATCGCGGCCACGATCAGCGCGGCGATGGCGCATTTGCGTCGCCGCACCGTCCGTGGGTCGCATCGACCTGTCACGGTCCGGCTGAAGCCGGGCACTACGATATCGAGGCACGTGAAAATCGCGGGACAGCAGCGACCATTCATCGCGGCGCTCCGGCCAGCTCTCGAACGCGCTGCTCGAACTCCGCGAGCGGCATCGGCCTGCGGGCTGGATCCCCGCGTATGATACCGACGGTGCTGCTTCCCGTCGGCAGGATGGCCGGCGGCGTCACCAGCCATCCTCGATCTCGGTCGGCTTCCACGCGATATACGCCCTGCCCCAGACCGAGGAGATACGGAAAGCTCGGTCCCCGCCATCCCAGGAACACGACGACACGCTGACCGACGCTGAACTCTGGCGCGCCGACGAGGATCCGCCGATACCGTCCGAGGGATCCGCCGGGCACGACGAACTGCACGCTGGCGCCGAGCGACCCTTTCAGCGACGCCTCGGTCTCCATCGTGACGACCGTTTCTATCGAACGGCGATCTGCGGTCCACTGCACGGCAGTCTCAGTAACACGACCGCGGACGATGGCGCCGGCGTCTCGCGCCAGTTCGCCGACGTCGGCCGGAACGAGCGTGGTCGCATTGGCGCTGGGTGTCAGCAGCGCCACGACCCACAACGCCAGCCAACTCTTCGTGGACCTCTTCAAGACGTCCACCACCGATTGGTCGTCACTTCGGTCTGCCTCCTTGGCGAACGACCTGCAAGATCGCCTCGGCGGCCCGGCGGCTCGCGCCGGGGTCACCGAGCCGCTGCCGGACACGCGCCAACCCTTCGCGCACCCGCGCGCGTCGCGACGAATCCGTCAGCAACGAAATCGCTTCGTCCGCGACTGCCTCGGGCGTGAACGCTTCCTGGATCAACTCGGGAACGATCTTTTCTCCGGCAATCAGGTTCACCATCCCAAAGGTGTCCACCGTCACCAGACGCCGGCCAATCCAATACTCCAGGGCCGACAGCCGATAGACGATCACCATCGGCACGTCGTGGATGGCCGTCTGCACCGTCGCGGTCCCGCTCGCGGTCAACACCACGTCGGCCGACGACAGCACCGCGTCGGTGTCCCCTTCAACCACCGCCACGGGACCGAGCACCGGAGACCGCGCGGCGTCGAACAACGCATCGTCAAGATCGGGCGCACGGGCCACGATGAACTGCGCGTTGGGCACGCGCGCCCGGATCCGCTCCGCGGCGCCGATGAGGTCCGGCAGGATCCTGGCGAGCTCGTTCGCCCGACTGCCCGGGAGGATCGCCACCGTCGGCGCGTCGGCTGACAGGCCGTGTCGGCGCAGAAAAGCCGGCTTGTCGGCGTGTGCCACCAGATCGATCAGCGGGTGCCCGACGAATCTCACCGGGACGCCCGCATCGCTGTAGATCTTCTCCTCGAACGGAAAGATCACGATCACGAGGTCGGCGGTGGCCTTGATCGTTTTCAGCCGCCCGCCGCGCCACGCCCAGATCTGCGGACTGATATAGAACACGATCGGGATGCCAAGGCGCTTCGCCCCTCTAACGAGCCAGAAATTGAAGTCGGGCACGTCGATCGCAATGATCGCGTCGGGCGGATCCCGACGGGCCGAATCGAGCAACGTGCGAAGCCTGGCGTAGGTGTGTCCCAGCTTGCCGAGGGGAGCAGCGAATCCCGTCACGGAGAGTCCGCGGTAATCCGCAATCAGTTCGCCGCCGGCGGCGGCGAATTGCGGTCCGCCGACGCCGCGAACAGACACCGTGGGATCGAGCGCGCGGAGCTCGCGGACGAGCGCGCCGGCGTAGAGGTCTCCGGACGTCTCGCCGCACGACAGCATGAGGCGCGCGGTCAAGGCGCCGGGCGCGTGAACAGGGCGGGATCGAGCGGCGGGTTGATCGAAATGACGTTGACGCGGCGCTCCAGCATCAGTTGTCCCGCGCGGCGAACCGCGGCGGTATGCGCGACCTGCACGCCGTCCACCACGCGATAGTCGCCGAAGAGTTCCTCGATGATCGGCTGCCCGGGCCCACCCGCGACGTAGGTCTGCTTCGAGATCAAGCCGGTGGCGGGATTGATGTACAGCACAACGGGCTCGAGCCCCGGTCCAGACAACTCGAGGCCTTGTTGCACGACACCGTTGTCGCTTTGGATCTCCTGCAGCGCACGCACGCTGACCGAGCCGTCTGCGGCTGCCAGCAGCAGCGCGATCGTGTCGCGCCTCAAGCTCGTCTGGAGATCACGGATGAATGGTTCGGGCACGTCGTGTAATCCCTGCGGATCCCGCACCCAGGCGTGTTCCCCGTCGTAGACCTGAATCGAGAGAAGATCCGGCAGCCTGGTCTCGACGCGGACCCGGTTCGGGTACTCGAGATACGTGGTCGATTCGGCCTGCACCCGTCCCTCCGGCCCGGCCATCGTCGTCGTGGTTTTCGCGGTGATGCCTTTGATGGCCCGCAGCTTCTGCAGTCCGCCCTTTGCCGCAATCGCCCGTTCGAGCAGCGCCTTTGCCTGCGCGCCGTCCTGTGGCGCCATCGGCGCCACGCTCGCCGACGACGGCTGGTACGCGAGGGGCCGGGTGGACGCCGGACGGAACCGCGGCAGCGCCGAGGCGCCGGCCCGGCCGCCCGCACGCTTGAAATCCGCCGTGGTGAGGTCAAGGCTGCCGAGCTCGACCGTCTCGTAGCTGTTGAAGCCCACCCCCTTCAACGACGACGCGAACGCGGCCACGTTGCCCACCAGCACGACCGACAGCCGATCCGGTCGCAAGTAGGCGCGGGCCACCCGCTGGATGTCCTCGACGGTCACCGCGTTCACGCGGTCCCGATAGTTCTGCAGATCCTCGATCGGCAGCCCGTAGAACACGACGTTCAGCACCTGCATGGCGATCGCGTCAGGGGTTTCGATCGTCAGCGGAAAGCTGCCGGTCATGTAGGCCTTGGCGTCTGCCAGCTCCCGCTCGCTGACCGGATCGCGCTGCAGCCGCCAGAACTCGTCGAACGTGAGACGCAGCACTTCGGCGGTCGCGTCAGACCGGGTGTTGGTCTGCGCGACGAAGTCGCCACTCTCCTTCAACGCGTCCATGTTGGCCTGGGCGCCGTAGGTGAGCGCACGTTGCGTGCGCAGGACATTGTGGAGACGGTTGCTGCCCTCGCCGCCGAGAATCCGGATCGCGAGGTTGACCGCCATGTAGTCGGGATGTTTGCGCTGAATACCGATGTGGCCCACCCGCACTTCCGTCTGGACCGCATCGGGTTTGTTGACCACAATCAACCGCCGCGTGGGCGCCGGCGGCTCGATGAACCGCTCGGCCGGCACGTCCTTGCGCGCCCAGTCGCCGAACACCTTCTTGACTCCGTCGAGCGCTTCCTCCGCCGTCACGTCCCCGACGATGGCGAGAATCGCGTTGTTCGGGACGAAATTCCTGCCGTGGAAGGCCACGAGGTCGTCGCGCGTGATCCCGCCGATCGATTCCGGCGTGCCGGTATGCGGCATGCCGTAGGGATGGAAGCCGTAGACCAGTCGATCGAAGACCGCGTCGGCGACGTAGTCGGGGTCTTCCAGGCTGACGCGCAGACCCGACAGGGTCTGCTGCCGCTGGCGCTCGATCTCGGCTGGCGAGAAGGCCGGGTGGCGCGCCATGTCGGACAGCATGCGCAGGCCCGGCTCGAAGCTGTCCTTCATGACGACCATGTTCATGAACGTCAGATCGGTCGAGGCACCCGCGCCCATCAAACCGCCGATCGAGTCGATCTCGTCGTTGACCTCGCCGGCGGATTTCGATTCCGTGCCCTGGTCGAGCAGCGACGCCAGTTCGTGCACCAGTCCCAGCTTCCCCTTCGGATCCGACGCGGTTCCGGTCCGGATCAGCAGCCGCATGCTCACGGCCGGCTGCTCGTGATGCAGGATCGTCATCACCTGCAGCCCGTTGGGGAGGGTCTGAATTTGGTACGGCGGGAACTTGGAATCGCGGGCGGCGAGAGGGCGGGGCGGGCGTTCCGACGGCCAATCGCGAGTCTGTGCGCCGAGGGAGACGCTGCCGACAAACGCGACCAAGGCCATCGCGCCGCAGCGCCGGAAAAAGACGGAGGCCATCTCGGCGATCTGGACCATGACTCCCTGCGCCCTTCAGCGGCTCGCGCCCGCAGCGGGCACGAGCGTGAGCACCACGCGGTTTTCCGGTGTGAAGTAGGTACGGGCGACCCGCTGCACATCCGCGGTGGTCAGTTGTTGAAAGATCTCGAACTCGCCGTCGGCGGTCTTGACGTCATGGTGAATCACGATCGCATGGGCCAGCTGCTGGGCCTTTTGCTGGTTCGACTCGCGGCCGAGGATGTAGTCGCGCGCGAACTGATTCTGGGCGCGCTGCAGCTCGTGGTCGGTGATCGGCTGGGCTTTCAGCTTGTCGAACTCGGCGATCAGCCCGTCGATCGCTTCTTCCGGCCGATGCCCCGGCTGCACGAACGCGACCGCGTAAAACAGATTCGGATCTTCGATGATGTTCGCCTCGCCCGAGGCGGCAAGCGCGATGCCCTGTTCGTAGACGAGCTTCTTGTAGATACGCGAGCTCTGACCGTCCGACAGGACCTTGGACGCGATATGCAGCGGATACGAATCCGGATGCCCGTCGTAGGTGATGTGATACGCGACGACGACGGCAGCCAGCGGCCACGGCTCCTGGAGCGTGACGCGCTTCTCGCGCGCCGAGGGCGGCTCCTTGGCAATGTCGCGCGGCACTGGACGCACCGCTTTCGGCACGCGCCCCAGGTACTGGGTGACCAACTGGAGCGCCTGCGCCGAATCGAAGTCGCCGACGAGCGCCAGCGTCGCGTTCTCCGGCACGTAGTAGGTGTTATAGAACGCCCGGACATCGTCGACCGACGCGGCCTCGAGATCGCTCATGCTGCCGATCGTCGGATGCTTGTACGGGTGCACGGTGAACGCCTGATCGAAGATGATCTCCGACAGCCGGCCGAACGGCTGGTTGTCGATCCGCATCCGTCGTTCTTCCTTCACGACGTCGCGCTCGTTCGCAAAGGTATCCTTGTCGATCCGCAGCGTCGCCATCCGATCGGCTTCGAGCCAGAGCACCAGGGGCAGGTACTGCGCCGGCACCGTCTCCCAGAACACCGTCACGTCGTCTTGCGTGTAAGCGTTGCTCTGGCCGCCGATCGAGGCGATCATCGACGTGTGTCCCTCCGGCTCGACGTTCTTCGAGCCCTTGAACATCAGGTGCTCGAACAGGTGGGCGAACCCGGTCCGGCCGGTCTTCTCGTTCCTCGAGCCGACGTGATACCAGAGCTGCGCGTGCACGATCGGGGTGGAATGGTCTTCTTCCATCACCACCGTCAGCCCGTTGGGCAGCGTCGCGATCTGATACTCGAGTCTGGGCGGTCGGATGGCGGCGGTCAGCGCCACGGTGGCGCTGTAGAGCGTCCCGCCCGCGAGGCCGACGCACAGGAGCGCTCGAATCACGCGAGTGACCATGGGTGATTATCCCCTAATTCACCGGCTCAGCAGCCGGAAGCCGGCGACGCCCCAACTGTGGGTTTGCCGATCCAGCGGATCGGCGTCGAGCCGCCGCTCCCCGCCGGCGAACAGCTCCAGCGCCCCCGCGCGGCCGTTGATCCGCAGCCCGACTTCGGCGCGTCCCCCATTCTGAGTGCCACGATCGGGAACCGATCCGTCGACCCCGAACACTTCGCCAGACAAGTGGACGAACACGCCGAGGCGCGAGTTGATAGGTCGACGAAGCAGGAGGTCGGTGTCGGCCGTCCAGCTGTAGTCCACATAAGAATGCTGGACGATCGCCCCGACGTCGGCGCGTAGATCGAGCGTCACACCTTTGCCGGTCACGCGGCGGAGCACCCGCGCGCCCGCCACGTTCCAGGCGATGGCAAACTGCTTCGGCCGATCGCTGATATGCCGCGACACATGGTGGAAGACGAAGGCAATTTCGGTCCCGCGGACACGGTACGAGGACGACACTTCGAGCGCGTAATACGCCTGGTTGGGATCGAACGGGCGGTACTCGTCGCCGAGCACCGGGTGGTAGTCGGCCAGCACCGACGTGCGGCCGACGACGTAGTCGAAGACATCGACGTCGCCGCCGAAATAGGCGTCCCACAAGAAGCGCTGATCCTCGCTTGGGAGCATGAGCGCATTTGCCGAGAGGTGGAACTCGGTGCGAGGGAGGAAATCCGGTCCGGGCGGGGCCGGCGCTGGCGACTGCGCACGCGCGCGGGCCGCCAGCACGCACACCAGGCACGCGGCCGCCGCCGCGTGCCGAATCAAGGATCCTGACGTATCCGACATTCGATGAGCTTCTCCTCGAGTTCTGCGATGCGCGCTTCCAGTTGCGCGATGCGTTTCTTGAGCGCCGGCAGCTGCCGGAAGATTGCTGAGGATTTCAGCCAATCGCGATTGGCAATCGCGGGATAACCCGACACGAACGCGCCGGCGTCGACGGAGTTCGGAATGCCGGTCTGCGCGGTCGCCACGGCGCCCTTGCCGATGCGCAGGTGCCCCGACACGCCGACTTGTCCCGCGAGCACCACGTCATCTTCGATCGTGGTGCTGCCCGCAATACCGACCTGCGCCGCCAGGATCGCGTGTCGTCCGACCGAGACGCCGTGCGCGATCTGCACGAGGTTGTCGATCTTGCTTCCGGCTCGAATCCGCGTCTCGCCGATGGCGGGACGATCGATGGTCGTGTTGGCCCCGATCTCCACGTCGTCCTCGATGACGACGTCCGCCGTTTGCGGGATCTTCCAGTGCGAGCCGTCCGGCTGCTTGACGAAGCCGAAGCCGTCGCTGCCGATGACCGCGCCGTCGTGTATCGTCACCCGGTGGCCGATCACCACGCCTTCGCGGACCGACGCGTGCGCATGCACCACGCAGTCCTCTCCGATCCGCGCGTGAGCGCCGATGACGACATTGGGATGGATGATCGAGCGCGCGCCAATCGTCGCGCCAGCCCCGATCGTCACAAACGGGCCGACCGATACGTCGACGCCGAGCGAAACATCCGCCGCGATGTCGCTGTGCCGGTTGACGCCAATCGGCGCGGCCACCGGCTCATGGAACAGCCTGACGGCCTGCGCGAAGCTGCGGTAGGGGTTGTCGCTGCGCAGGATGGCGCACGGCGCGGGGCTCGAGTCTTCGAGGCCCAGGATGACGGCCGAGGCGCGCGTGCCGGCCAGCTGCGGATGGTAACGCGGATTCGCGAGAAACGTCAGGTCGCCCGGCTGTGCCTGCTCGAGGCTGGCCAGGCGCGTAATTTCGACGTCGGCCGCAGATCCTTCAAGGCGGCAGTCCAGCCGGTGGGCGAGATCGCTCAATTTCAAATGGGTCGAGAAATCTTACCACCAGCCATCAGCCACCAGCCATCCACCATGATTCCCGCTCGTATCTCAGTTTCAAGGCCAACCACCGAGTCGTCATGAGCGGGGCGCACCCTGTCGCATGAAAACGTGAGCGCATACGAGTGCGTCGTGTCCGGCTTCAGCCGGACCGAGACGTTCGACGACGACATTTTCTGAGCAGAACACCGAGAAAAAGTCCTGAAGTTCTATCGCGGCGCACTCGGCGTGCCAGGTGGTACACGGCAAGCTGACACACGACAGTGATTCCGGCCAGGCCTCATTCAGGCTTGGCCGGACGAACGCGCTGTAACGGACGCGCGTCCACGATCTTCAACGCCGGCCTTCCCGCCTGCTCCCACGCGCCGACCAGCATCCCGGCCGTCGCCGTAATCGCCGCGGCGAGTTGCTTCTCGAGCGTCGGCCGGACCGTGGTGAAGAACCTCTCGTAGTAGCCGGCATCGTAGACGTCCTTCCCCGCCACGGCGTCCCGATCGGCCCGCAGTATCGGCTCCACCAACTGAAAGCTGGCCAGCAGGACCTCGAATGCCGCGTCACGCGGGTTCGCGATGGCGACCGGCCGGGCCGGCGCGACGACCAGACGAGATTCGAAACGCTCGATCAGATCGCGCTCGAAGCGCGCGTGGATGCCGCTGTTCCCCGTCAGCTGGCCATCGTAATTGTTCGACGCGTGGAACGGCTGATGGGCGTCCTGGAGGTAGTGCGCCGCGACGCCGGAGAACAGGACGACGTCGCTCGTGGTGTAGGGGCTGTTGTTCGCGAACCCTTCGAACGCGCGGCGCAGGTTGCCGAATTCTTCGGCCTCCCGCCAGGGCAACAGGCCGATCCGTTTCATCGCCCCCATGCCGAACTTCTCGATCGCGGCGCCGTACTCGCGCGGCAACGCCGCGAACGGAAACGCGCCGAGCAGCGGGTCGCCGAAATCGAGGAAATGATTGGGATCGTCTTCCCAGCCGACGTTTCGCCACAGGTCGGGGTCGGTCACCCGCATCACCACTTCGTCGCGAAAGTGCTCGAAGAACGGCTTCATCTCCGGCGGCAGGAGTTCGATCGCCTGCCGCATGATGTAGCGATGCCCTGCAAAGCCCCAGGCAGAGGCTGACGAGGGCGCGGCCGTGACGAATACGAGGGCGCAGACGACAACGGCAGTCCGTGGCATTCGCCTATATTAAAGGGTCTCGGGACACCAGTCGCCATGGACAATCTGACCCACACGCTCTTCGGACTGACGTTGGCACGCACGCCGCTGGCGCGCGCCGGGCGCGGCACGACGACGGCGCTCGTGCTCGCGTCGAACGCGCCGGATATCGACATCGTCGCGGCGATCCGCGGCACCGACGCCTATCTTCGCTGGCACCGCGGCCCCACGCACGGCCCGCTGGGGATCATCGTGCTCGGCCTCCTGGTGGCCGGCATCGTCCGGTTCGTTGTTCCCATCCTGGACAAGTCCGCGGACGAGGACCGCGTCGCCACGTGGCCGATGCTCGTGGCCGTGTCGATCATCGGCGTCCTCTGCCACGTCCTGATGGACTTCCCGACGTCCTATGGCACTCGACTCTTGAGCCCGTTCGACTGGCACTGGTTCGCGGTGGATTGGATGCCGATCGTCGACGTGTACTTGCTGTTCGGTCTCGGCGCCGGCCTGCTGTTCGGCAGCCTGTCACAGTCGGCGCGTCGCAGAAACGCCGCCATCGCGCTGGCCTTGATGGCCGCCAACTACGGGGTCCGCGGCGTCGCCCACCATCAGGCACTCCTGACCGCGCCGCGAATCTTCGGACCGACGTTGCCAGAGCGGTGCGAGGCGGCGCCGTCTCGCGACAGCGTGATCGACTACTGGCCGCGCGCCGTCCTGTCCGCCCCGCCAGCCCCGGCCAGGCGGTGTCTTGTCGAACTGGTCGCCATTCCGACGTTCTTTTCACCCTTCAAGTGGCGCGTCGTCGCGCATCTTTCCAGCGCCTACCAGGTGCACGATGTCGATCTCCTCGACTCGCGCCTGCGTCGTGTGCCTGATGCGTCCGAGGCGATGTGGCGCGTCACCGTCCGGGTGCCGAACGTGTGGACACCGGCGGTGTGGATCGCGGCCTCGACGCCGCTGGCCCAGACGTTCCTGGGCTTCTCCCGTCTTCCGGCCGCGCGTTCGTTCGTCGATCCGGCCGGCACCGCGACCGTCCGCTGGAACGACATGCGATTCACCGGCGGCCGCGTGGCGCTCGCGCCAACCCAGAACGACCCGTTTGCGGTCGTGGTGCAGATTGCGCCGGACGGACACGTGCTCCAGCAACACCTGGGGCCGTAGAAGACTCAAGAAAAGTGCGGGACGCTTTCAACACGGGCGCGCGGATGCTAGCATTCCGCATGCCCGTTCAGTTCACTGCCGCGCAGGTCCAGGCGATAGCTGCACTCGCGCAACTCGAGCTGAGCCCGAGTGAGATCGAGTTGTTCGCGCGCCAATTGGGTGAATTCTTGGAGTATGCCAACGACGTGCTGGCGATCGACACGACGGGCGTCGAGCCCACCGCGTACGTCATGACGCGTCAGGACTCGGATCGACCCGACGAAGTCCGTCCGTCCCTCAATCGGCGTGAGGTATTGGCGGGCGCTCCCGATCCGGCTCTCGACGCCGGCTTCTTCAAAGTGCCGCGAGTCATCGGATGACGCCAACCATCCGGGAAATTCGCGAGCAGGTCCGGTCCGGTGCCCGCTCCGTGACCGAGATCGTCAAGGAGGCGCTCGATCGCATCGAGGCGCTGGACTCGGTTCTGCATTCCTTCAACACGGTCATTCCCGAACAGGCGCTCGCGCGCGCCGCCGCGCTCGATGCCGATCGCACCCTGTGGCCGCAGGCGCCCCTTCTCGGCGTCCCAATCGCCATCAAGGACAACTTGTGCACCCGCGGGGTGACGACGACGGCATCGTCGCGAATGCTGGAAACCTACGTCCCACCCTACGACGCGACCGTGGTCACACGGCTCGAGCGCGCCGGCGCCGTGGTCGTCGGGAAGACGAACTGCGATGAGTTCGCGATGGGCTCGTCAAACGAGACCTCCGCATTCGGCCCCGTGCACAATCCCTGGGCGGTCGATCGCATTCCCGGTGGCACGAGCGGTGGATCGGCGGCGGCGGTGGCGGCGCGATTGACCCCCACGGCAATCGGCTCGGACACCGGCGGATCGATCCGGCAACCTGCCGCCATGTGCGGCGTCGTCGGGCTCAAGCCGACCTACGGCCGCGTGTCGAGGTATGGGTTGATCGCGCACGCATCATCGCTCGATCAAATCGGGCCGCTCGCGCGCACCGTTGACGACGCGGCGATCACCCTCAGCGCGATCGCCGGCGCCGACGGAGCCGACGCGACCTCGTCATCGGAAGGGGTCCCCGATTATGCCGCCGGTCTCACCGGCGACGTCCGCGGTATCCGCATCGGCGTGCCGTCGTCGATTTTGGAGCGCGGCGTCGACGGCGATGTGCTGCGGGCGTTTCGGTCGGCGCTCGACACGCTGGCCGGCCGCGGGGCGACACTCGTCGACATCGAACTGCCCCACGCGAAGCACGCGATCGGCGTCTACTATCTGATCTCGACCGCCGAGGCGAGCTCGAACCTGGCGCGGTACGACGGCGTGCGCTACGGATTCCGCGCGCCAGGGACCCGGGATGAAGAGCTGAGAACGATGTACGCGCGAACCCGCGGGACCGGCTTCGGACTCGAAGTGAAGCGACGGATCATGCTCGGCACCTACGCCTTGAGCGCCGGGTACTATGACGCCTACTACCTGAAAGCGCAGCAGGTGCGCACGCTGATCGTGCGCGACTACGATCAGGTGTTCGGGCGCGTGGATCTCGTCGCCATGCCGACGAGCCCGACCGCCGCGTTCAAGATCGGGGAGCGAGTCGCCGACCCGTTGCAGATGTATCTGGCCGATGTCTTCACCGTCAGCGCCAATCTCGCCGGTCTGCCGGCCGTCAGTGTCCCCTGCGGCTTCACTGCCGACAGGCTGCCAATCGGACTGCAGCTGACCGGCCGGCGCTTCGACGAGGCCACGCTGCTGCGCGCCGCGGAGGCTTACGAACGCGAGACCCTTTGGTATAGGGAAGAGCCCCCCGGGGTGGTGACGGGGTGATGGGGTGATGGAATAAGAGCGTGATGAAGTGACGGCGTTGGGGCGCTCGAAGCATGCAGGATCCTGAGTGGGCCACGTGGCCTGACGATGCGTTGCTGGCGCTGCGGATGTGCGATCTCGGCCTCGCCATCGAGGGCACCGGCCTCGAGGAACCGATCGCGACGATCGCCGCGGAGCTCGAGGCTCGGGCGCTCGCGTTCCGCCCGCGCTACTGGCTGTCGGACGAATGGTTCACTCCGGATGACGTCCCCGGCATCGCGATCCCGTTCTACCTCGCCCATCCACGGCTGGCAAGACTCGAGCTCGCGCAGATGCTCGAAGTCGAGGGCGGCGATCGCGAATCAGCGCTTCGGATTCTGCGTCATGAAGTCGGCCACGCCATCGACAATGCCTATCGACTCCGGCGCCGGCCGACGCGGCGCCGCCTGTTCGGCCTGCCAACGACTCCCTATCCTGAGTACTACACGCCCAAACCGCACAGCAAGAGCTTCGTCCAGCACCTCGATCATTGGTACGCGCAAAGCCATCCCGACGAGGACTTCGCGGAGACCTTCGCGGTCTGGCTCGAGCCCAACTCCGCGTGGGCCTCGCGCTACGCCGGCTGGCCGGCGCAGCGCAAGCTCGAGTACATGGATCGGACCATGCGCGAGCTGGCGCACCGCAAGCCGACGTTGCATTCGCTCCGCGTCGTCGACCCGGTGTCGAAGCTGAAGAAGACGCTGGCGGAGCACTATCGGGGCAAACGCGAGCACTATGGCCTCGACCACCCCGATTTCTACGAAAGCGACCTGCGCAATCTGTTTTCCGATGCCCCGGAATATGCGAAGAATCTCCCGGCCGCGGGGTTCCTCCGTCGGATCCGGAAGGAGGTGCGCGCCACTGTCGCCAGCTTTACCGACAGCTACCAGTACACGATCGACCAGCTCCTCGAAAAGATCATCGACCGCTGCCGCGAGGGCAATCTGCGGCTGACCGAATCGGAAACGTCGACGAAAATCGACTTCATGGTCTTCCTCACCGTGCAGACGATGAACTATCTGCACAGCGGACGTCACCGGGTGGCGCTGTGAGCACGACCCATCTGCGGGTGCTCGCGCTCGTGCACCGGCATCTCGTGCCGCCAGACCAGGTCGAGGCCGGTACGGACCTGGTCGCGGCGCCCTGGCGGACCGAGTACGACGTCATCTCGACGCTGACGGCAATGGGGCACGACGTGCACACGCTCGGCGTCCACGACGATCTTGGAGACATCCGCCGCGCGGCCCTGGACTGGAATCCACAGATCGCGTTCAACCTGCTCGAGGGATTCGACGACATCTCGATCTTCGATCAGAACGTCGTCAGCCACCTGGAGCTGCTCAAGTTGTCCTACACCGGGTGCAATCCACGCGGCCTGTTGTTGGCGCGCGACAAGTCGCTGTCGAAAAAACTGCTGGCCTACCATCGAATTCCGGTGCCGGAGTTCGAGGTGTGCCGCATCGGCCGCCCGATTCGTCGACCCAAACGGCTGCAATTTCCGCTGATCGTGAAGTCGCTGACCCAGGAATCCTCGATTGGCATCTCGCAGGCGTCGGTCGTCGATTCAGACGAGAAGCTTCGGGAACGGGTCGCTTTCATTCACGAGAGCATCGGTACGGCCGCCCTCATCGAACGGTACGTCGAGGGCCGCGAGCTCTACGTGGGGATTCTTGGCAATCAACAGCTACAGGCCTTGCCCGTCTGGGAGCTCTTCTTTACCAACATGCCGCCCGACGCGAGGCGGATTGCGACGGACCGCGTGAAGTGGAGTGTGAAGTATCAGAAGAAATACGGCATCGAGAGCGGCATGGCCAGGGAGCTTCCGGATGGCGTCACGAGCAAGATCCAGCATGTGTGCCGGCGCGCCTACCGCGCGCTCGAACTGAGCGGTTATGCGCGAATCGACCTGCGGCTGGACGAGGCCGGCAACGTCTGGGTCATTGAAGCCAACCCCAATCCCCAGATTGCCAAAGGCGAGGATTTCGCGGCGTCGGCCGAGAAAGCCGGGCTGGCCTACGAGGGCGTACTGCAGCGGATCATCAATCTCGGCTTGCGGTGGCAGCCCGAGTCTGTCGCGTAGCGCTGGCTGCTCAGAAGACGCGAACTACCGCACCGGCTACTTGCGCGCGGCCGCTTCGAGGAGCTCTGGCGAATGCAGCTGGTCGGCGGGCCCACGCGGTGCAGTCGGCGCCAGATACAGCATCGGCTGGTGCGAAATGGTTTCGTCCAGGCTTTTGATGACCATCGCACTGGCGCTGCCGGCGGTCTTCTTCAGCTTGGTGAAGCCGACCACCACGCAAAAGCCGATGAAGAGCGCCAGTACGAACACGGTAGTGGACGCGACACCCTGAAGGGCGCCGAGCGCGAGCGACTGGACGTCTGCTGCGCTCATAGCTGATCCTGGGAGTGACGCAGGGTCGGGTCTGGCACGTCGTAGTACACCAGCCCGCGCCGCACTTCCTCCATCGCCAGCCGCTCAGCTTTGTGCGGGAGCGGGACCTCGTCCCCACTGAAGCGGACCCGCGCGCCGCGACGAAGCTGCTTGGCACGCAGGGCCGCGACGTCCACGAACAGGAATCGGCTTTCGATCGGAGGCGCGGGCTCGGCGTGAAGGGCCGGTTCGTCCTGCGGGTCGTGAACCTCGTTCATGTCATCCATACGCCTCTCAAGCGTAGCAACTAAGGGCGAGAAGGAGCAAGCGGGAGCCTCCCGGGTGTTCGGCGAGCGTGAAACACACCGCCGGGGACCGACCGCACCAAGGGACGAAGAACTGCTCTCGGTGATCTCGGCGCCTCCCGGCGGCTCTCATCTCAACGCCTGTCCTCAGGCCGCGACGTCGACCTTGATCTGCCGAGGTTTGGCCTCCTCACGCAGCGGCAATCGCACGGTCAGGACGCCGTTCTTGTACTCGGCGGAGACTTTGCTGCCGTCCACGGTCTGAGGGAGCGAGAACGAACGGCTGAACGTGCCGTAGCGACGCTCGACATGATGGAGATGCTCCTGTTTCACCTCGCTCGAGTGCTTCTTCTCGCCCGTGAGGGTCAACACGAAGTTCTCGATCGTGATGCTGATGTCTTCACGCGCCATGTCCGGCAGTTCCGCCGTCAGCACGAGCTCGCGGTCACCGGTCTGATGAATGTCCACCGGCGGCATCCAGGTATTCGCCTGCGCAAAACCAAAATCACGAAACGGATCCCATCGCACAACAGTCATGGTGCTTCTCCTTCGATATGGGCAGGCAGGCCGGACCGTCGCCCGTCCCGCCTGCTCCGGTGTTGACTACGCTGCGTATTCCGCGTCGACCACTTCTCCGTCCTTCACGTTCGAGCCCTGCGATGGACCGGGACCCTGCGGGCCCGCCGCCGCCCCCTGGCGGAGCTGTTCGGCGAGGCCCTGCGATGCGCGTTGCAGTTCGTCGACCGCCTGGGTGACGGCTTTGAGGTCGTCGGCTTGTGCGGCCGTCCGCGCCGCAGCGATCGCCGCCTCGATTCGCGACACGTCGGACGCCGGCAGCTGGTCGCGGTGATCGTGGAGCGTCCTCTCCACCTGATACGCCAGCGAATCAGCCTGGTTCCGCGCGTCGATCACCTCGCGCTGCTTGCGATCCTCGGACGCATGACTCTCGGCCTCCTTCACCAACCGCGCGACATCGTCCTTGGACAGCCCACTCGATCCGCTGATGGTGATCGCCTGCTCCTTGCCCGTGGCCACGTCCTTGGCCGACACGCTGACGATCCCGTTGGCGTCGATGTCGAAGGTCACCTCGACCTGCGGCACACCGCGGGGCGCCGCCGGCAAACCGGTCAGATGGAACCGTCCGAGCGTGCGGTTGTCGCGAGCCAGTGGACGCTCGCCCTGGACCACGTGCACTTCCACCGCCGTTTGGTTGTCCGCGGCGGTCGAGAAAGTCTCCGTCTTCCGCGTCGGAATGGTCGCGTTCCGCGCGATGAGGGCGGTCATCACGCCACCGAGCGTCTCGATCCCCAGCGACAGCGGGGTGACGTCGAGCAGCAGCATGTCCTTGACTTCGCCGGTGAGCACGCCGCCCTGCACGGCCGCGCCAACCGCGACGACCTCGTCCGGGTTGACACCCTTGTGGGGATCCTTCCGGAAGAAGTCGCGCACCATTTGCTGCACTTTCGGCATGCGCGTCGAACCGCCGACCAGCACGACTTCGGCAATCGCCGACGGTTCCACACCGGCATCGGCCAGTGCCTGCTTGAGCGGCACCATCGTCCGCTGGAGCAGATCGTCCACGAGTTGTTCGAGTTTCGCGCGCGACAGCTTGACCTGCAGATGCTTCGGACCGTGTTGGTCGGCGGTGACAAACGGCAGGTTGATCTCCGTTTCCATCGCCGTGGACAGTTCGATCTTCGCTTTCTCCGCCGCTTCCTTCAGGCGCTGGAGCGCCATCCGGTCCTTCCCCAGGTCGACTCCTTCGCTGTTCTTGAAGTCGGCGACGAGCCAGTCGATGATCCGGTCGTCGATGTCGTCGCCACCGAGATGCGTGTCTCCGTTGGTCGCCTTGACCTCCACGACGCCCTCGCCCACCTCGAGCACGGAGATGTCGAAGGTGCCGCCGCCGAAATCGTAGACGGCAATGGTTTCGTCGTGCTTCTTGTCGAGTCCGTAGGCGAGCGCCGCGGCGGTCGGCTCGTTGATGATCCGCAGGACGTTCAGTCCGGCGATCTTGCCCGCGTCCTTGGTCGCCTGCCGCTGCGCGTCGTTGAAGTACGCCGGCACCGTGATGACCGCGTCGCTCACCTTCTCGCCGAGATAATCCTCAGCCGCCTGCTTCAGTTTCTGGAGAATCAGCGCCGAGATTTCAGGTGGGGAGTATTTCTTCCCTCTTGCTTCGACCCACGCATCGCCGTTGGCGGCGCGCACCATCTTGTACGGGACGCGCGTCGTCTCCGCCTTTGTGTCTTCGAACTGGCGGCCCATGAACCGCTTGATCGAGAACACCGTGTTTTCGGGATTGGTGACTGCCTGCCGCTTGGCGACCTGACCGACCAACCGATCGCCGTCCTTCGTAATGCCGACTACCGAAGGCGTGGTGCGTGAACCTTCTTGATTAACGATGACGGTCGGCTGACCGCCTTCCATGACTGCCACGACCGAGTTTGTCGTGCCCAAATCGATGCCGATGACTTTGCCTGCCATGTGATGTGGCCCCCTCTTCGTTCGAGATGTTCGGAGTATAGGGACAGTATTAGCGTATGTCAAGCACATAATCTTAGTTATATACACTCATAATATAAGTCGCTGATTGATATGCGCTTTTCCATCTGGTCAATAGCCTGGCCCTGTGAGATCATCCGGCATGCGCCCTCGATTGCTTGCAACTCTGCCATCTGAAGTGGCGGACTTCGCCGACGAAATCCGCCGGGTCTTCATCGAGATCGGACGGACCTTCGGCGCAGACTCGCTCGCCGGGCAGTGCGCCCCGGCGATCGACGTCTACGAACGCGACGACTCAATGGAAATCGTGGCGGACCTGCCGGGAGTGGATCCCGGCGCTGTGCGCGTCCTGGTGAAAGGCGACGCGATCCTCATCGTCGGCGAAAAATCCGCACGTCGCCCCCGTCCCGCGTCGTCGTTCCATCTGGTCGAACGCGATTTCGGCCGGTTTGCCCGCGCGGTTCGACTCGGCGATCCCTGTGATGCCGCCGGCGCGCGCGCGCGCTTCGCCAACGGCGAACTGCATGTGTCGGTGCCGAAGATCGCCGAACGGCGCGGCCGAGCGGTCGAGATCCCGATCCAGCAAGACTGATACGGACCCGTTCTTTGTGGTCTTTGTGATCTTTGTGGGTCATATTTAGCGAGTGCGTATTCTGTTCATTGGCGACATCGTTGGAAAACCGGGACGAGAACTGATTCGACGCGGCCTCCCCACCCTGATCGATCAACACAGTATCGACATCGTCATCGCCAACGCCGAAAACGCCGCGGCCGGTTTCGGGATTACGCGGGAGATCGGTCAGCAATTGCTCGACTGGGGTGTGGGCGTGATGACGTCGGGCAACCACATCTGGGACAAGAGGGAAGCGCTCGACTATATCGGGACCGAACCGCGGCTGATCCGGCCGGCGAACTACCCCGCCGGCGCCCCGGGGAACGGCAGCTATCTCGCCCGGACCGACCGCGGCGAGACCGTCGGCGTCATCAATGTCATGGGTCGGGTGTTCATGCTGAACCTCGATGACCCGTTCGCGGTCGTACAGCGCGAGATCGAGAAGATGCGTGAACGAACGCGGACGATCTTCGTGGACTTTCACGCCGAGGCGACGTCCGAGAAGATCGCGATGGGCTGGCACCTCGACGGCCGCGTTTCCGCCGTCGTCGGCACTCACACTCACGTACAGACAGCCGACGAACGCGTCCTGCCGAAAGGCACCGCCTACCTGACGGATGTCGGGATGACCGGCCCCCACGATTCGATCATCGGCGTCGAAATCGAGCCGGCGCTGAGCCGGTTCCTGACCGGGTTACCTTCGAAATTCGAGACCGCGACCGGCAATCCGCGACTGAACGCCGTCATCGTCGAGACGGACCCTCAAACCGGCCGAGCCGTCGACATCGAGCGCCTCAGCGTCGGGGTGGACGACCTCGAACGTGCCATGTCGCATGTCTGATCTCTTCGATCTGCCATTCGAGGAGGAGGACGACGACGGTCCACCGCTGGTGGCGGACGTCCCGCCATCGAGAGCCGGCCGTCAACGGCCGGTCGTCGTCAGCCAGCCGCCGACCATTGACGCGCCCCGCTCGACCGTCACCGCCCAACCGCCCGCCGCCATCGCTCGACGAGTCACCGACGACGAACGCCTCGCCGCGCCCGTCGCGACGCGGAGGGTCTTCAGCGTCACCGAGTTGACGGCGGGAATTCGCGATCTGCTTGAAACGGAATTTTTCGAAGTCTGGGTGGAAGGCGAGATCTCGAACTGTCGCGTGTGGAACACGGGACATCTCTACTTCACGTTGAAGGATTCCGGCGCGCAGGTGCGCAGCGTGATCTTTCGTTCCGCGCTCCGGTATCTGAAATTCAAGCCGGCCGACGGCCTGCGAGTGATTGCCCGCGGCCGCGTCTCGGTGTACGAGCCGAAGGGTGAGTATCAGCTCGTGTGCGAGCACATGGAGCCGCACGGGCTCGGCGCCTTGCAGCTCGCCTTCGATCAGCTCAAGAAACGACTCCAGGAAGAGGGTCTGTTCGACGCCGCCCGCAAACGGCCGTTGCCTGCGCTGCCCCGCAAAATCGGGATCGTCACCTCGCTTGATGGCGCGGCGATTCGCGACATCATCAAAGTACTGAGCCGCCGCTACACGAATGCGCACCTGGTGATCCGCCCGACACGGGTGCAAGGCGACGGTGCGGCCCTGGAAATCGCGCGGGGCCTGCGCGCCATCGGACGGCTTCCGGGCGTCGACGTCATCATCGTCGGACGTGGCGGCGGGTCGATTGAAGATTTGTGGGCGTTCAACGAGGAGATCGTCGCACGGGCCATCGTGGGATCGCCCGTGCCGGTCATCTCGGCCGTGGGCCACGAATCGGACGTGACCATCGCCGACTTCGTCGCCGACCTTCGCGCGCCGACGCCGTCGGCGGCGGCCGAAATGGTGGTGGTCCGCAAGGACGAGTTCGCGGCGCGGATCGACCGGCTGGCCGGCCGGCTGGTGGCCACGACTCGCGCGCGAGTGCACGCGCTCAGCCGCGCCGTGCACTTTCTCAGCGGGCGGCCGGCGCTCGCCGGCGTGCCGGGCCGCGTTGCGATGCGCGGCCGACACGTGGCGGAGCTCACGCATACGCTCGCGCGGGAGTTGCGCGGCGCTCTCACGCTTCGCCATCGGCGCATACAGCAGCTGCACCGGCAGCTCGATGCCTTCGACCCGGGACGCCGCCTGGGCGGCGTCCGCACACGGCTGGTCACGGCCGACAGCCGCCTGACGGCCGCCACGAGGCGCGCCCATCATCAGGCGGACGCGCGGCTGCGTGGGTGTGCGAGCCGGCTCGACACGCTGAGCCCACTGGCTGTGCTTGGACGAGGCTATGCCGTGTGCTGGACCGCCGACGGGGCGCGAATCCTCCGCGCGTCCACCGACGTCAGCGTCGGTGAGCCGGTGCGGGTGACGTTGGCGAGCGGCGAGCTCGACTGCGTCGTCCGCCGCACGACGACGTAAACTAGTGGTCTGTTCACGCTGAACAAGGACCAGATCGCGGAGCCCGGATGCCAAGCGCGACGACCGAGGATATCGGCCATATCTGAGGGAGGAGCAACGCGGCGAGGCGGGATGCCCTGCCCGCGAGGTGGTCCTTGTTCAGCGTGGACCGGCCACTCGTGGCGTGTCTTCGTCAGGTGGTAGAGGCAACTACCACCACGACGATACGAAGGATTCATCCTCATCTATCGCTATGGAGACATCGATCAAAGACTTCGAGGGCGCCATCGCCGAGCTCGAGTCCATCGTGAAGAAGCTCGAGGAGGGCGATATGCCGCTCGAACAATCGCTCGCACTGTACGAGCGGGGCGTGCAGCTATCCAGGTTTTGTCACGGCCGCCTCGAAGAAGCCGAGCGCCGCATCGAAATCCTGACCGATCGAGGCGAGCTGAAGGCCGCGCCCTCGTCGCTCGCCGCTGACGCGTCGGGCGACCGCGACCGATCGTGACGGCCGCCGATCCGCTGCGCGTGTTTCTCGACGAGTCACGAGCGCTGGTCGATTCGGCGTTAGACCGCTTTCTGCCGTCCCCTCCGGCGTGCCCGCCCATCTTGGCGGACGCCATGCGCTACAGCGTCTTCGCCGGGGGCAAGCGTCTGCGGCCGTGCCTCGCACTGGCCGCGGCGGATGTCGTCGCCCGACTTCAGGCGAACACCGCCATCGAGGTACCGCTGCCCCCGGCCGCCGGGCTGGCCCTGCCGGCGGCGTGCGCCATCGAGCTCATTCACACCTATTCACTGATCCATGACGACCTGCCCGCCATGGACAACGACACGCTGCGGCGCGGACGTCCGACCCTGCACGTCGTGTACGGCGACGGCATCGCGATTCTCGCCGGCGACGGCCTCCAGGCCGAAGCCTTTGCGCTCCTCGCGCGCGAGCCGGCGGTCACCGAGGCGATCATCATGTCGCGAAAGCTGCGCGCGCTTCAGAGCATCGGCGACGCGGCACGCGCCATCGGCCTCGTCGGCGGACAAGCCATCGACCTGCAGGCGGCCGGCCTGGCGCCGGGCCATTCGCTCACACTCGACGCCGACGCCCTTCGCACGATGCACGCCAAGAAGACCGGCGCCTTGATCCGCGCCTCGGCCGTCAGCGGCGCGATCATGGCGGGCGCCGGCGACGACCACTTGAGCGCGATTGATCGGTACGCCGACGACCTCGGTCTGGCGTTCCAGATCGTGGATGACATCCTGGACGTCGAAGGCAGCGACGCCGAGTTGGGAAAGACGTCGGGCAAGGATGCCTCGGGGGCCAAGCCGACCTATCCTGCGCTGCTCGGTCTGGAGCGTTCGAAATCGCTCGCGGCCGAGTGCATCACGCGGGCAAAGCAGACACTCGCCGACGCGGGCCTGGCCGGCGGCTGGCTCGGCCCGATTGCCGATTGGGTCGTGTCCCGGAAGAACTGAGGCGTGTCGTCGGAGTGAAACCCAGGGCGATCAGGCTGGACGTGGCGCTCGTCGAGCGCGGACTGGCGGCGTCGCGCGAGCGCGCGCGCGCGCTGATTCTCGCGCGGCAGGTCAAGATCGACGGCCAGGTCGTCTTCAAAGCCGGCGCCCTGGTCGGCATCGACGCCGGCGTCGAACTCGTCGCACCGGACCATCCGTACGTCGGTCGCGGCGGCGTGAAGCTCGCCCATGCCATCGATGCGTTTGGCATCGCGGTCGCGGGGCGCCGCGGCCTCGACATCGGCGCATCGACCGGCGGCTTCACCGACGTGCTGCTACAGCGAGGCGCCGCGGACGTGGTCGCACTCGACGTCGGACGCGGCCAGTTGGACTGGCGGCTTCGCAACGATCCGCGCGTGCTGGTCCGCGAAGGTGTCAACGCCCGCGCGCTGGCCGCCGGCGACCTGCCGCACGCCTTCGACATCGTCACGATCGACGTCTCGTTCATTTCGCTCGGTCACATCTTCCCCCCGCTCGAGAGCCTGCTGACGGCCGGGGGCGACGTCGTCGCGTTGGTCAAACCGCAGTTCGAGGCCGGACGGCATGAGGTGGGCAAGCGTGGTCTGGTCACCGACCCGGCCGTCCATGAAGCGGTCCTCGAGCGAGTCACCGCGCAGGCCGAAGCCAGCCGGCTGGTGCGCGTCGCGATGACACCGTCCCCAATCACGGGCGCCACCGGCAACCGGGAATTCTTCCTGCACCTGCGGGCGAGGACGTGACAAGGAAAGGGCACGTCACCCTCGAAGCGACGCCGAGTGAGCTGCTGGAGCACCTGACCCCGCTCTTGAGCGCCAGCCCCCTGGTCCTGCTGCTGGACTACGACGGCACGCTACAGCAGATTGCGCCAACCCCGGACCTGGCCCGGCCCGACGCGGAACTGCTGCAGCTGCTGCGGCGTCTCGCAACACGCCCCGAAACGATCGTGCATGTCATCAGCGGACGACCACGCGATGTGCTCGACAGCTGGCTCGGAGACCTCCCTTTCGCACTGTGGGCCGAGCACGGCTTCTGGCATCGGGCCGGCGCTTCTTTGGAGTGGGTTGCGACCGCCCCGCTGCGCGCCGGTTGGCGAGCCAAGGTCGAGCCGATCGTCGCGCGATTCACCGACGCGACGCCCGGGTCATCGACGGAATTCAAGAGCGCATCGCTCTCGTGGCACTATCGGCTCGCCGATCCGGAATTCGGCAGGCAGCAGGCCGGGGAGTTGAGAAAGCAGCTCGTCACCGCATTGAGGCACGAACCGCTCGAGGCGCGCGAAGGAAAGAAAGTGATCGAGGTCCGCTCGCGCAGTGCGCACAAAGGACTGCCGATCCGTCTTATCCTTGAGGCTTCGGGACCCTCCGCTCGGTTGATCGCCGTCGGCGACGACACCACCGACGAAGACATGTTCGCGGCGATTCCCGCGCACGGGGCAAGCGTGCACGTGGGGAACGAACCAACCCTGGCCAACTATCGTCTGGCCGACGCGGAGGCGGTGCGTCAGTGGTTGAACCTGCTCATCGCGCCGGTCCGCGCGCAGGTCGGGCCGGTGCGATGAAGCCTCCTGACGACGTTCCTCACCTGCCCTACTATTAACGAAGATGACATCCAGACCCATTGCGACCAACATCGGCATCGTTGCCAAGCATCATCTTCGGCAAGCGGCGCCGCATCTTGCCGACATCTCGTCCTGGCTGCGACAACGCGGCCTGAATGCGGTATTCGAAACGGCGACGGCCGCCCTCTCCAGCTCCTGCGACTGGCCGGTTCGGGACAAGGAGCAACTGGTCCGGGAAGTGGACATGGTCCTGGTGCTCGGAGGCGACGGCACGCTACTTGGCATGGCCGATCGCATCGGCGAAGCCGGCCTGGCGATTCCCATTCTCGGCGTCAACTTCGGCAGCCTGGGATTCCTGACCGAAGTCACGCTGCCAGAGCTCTATCCCGCGCTCGAATCCGCCGTGTCCGGCCGGGCGAGAATCGAAGAACGTCTGATGCTGCGGGCAACCACCGAGCGCCGCGGTGAGACGTATGCGAGACACATCGCGCTCAACGACGTGGTCATCGCCAAAACCGCGCGCTCACGCCTGGTCGATTTGTCGGTCTGGGTCGGCGACGAGTTTCTGACGCGCGTGAAAGGCGACGGCGTGATCGTCGCGACACCGACCGGATCCACGGCGTACAACCTGGCGGCCGGCGGTCCAATCGTGCACCCCGCCGTCGAGGGCCTCGTCATCACGCCGATTGCCCCACATACGCTCACCAACCGGCCGATCGTCATTCCTTCGTCCTCAGCCGTTCGCGTACAACCTGAAATCCAGAATCGGGACGAGGTGTTCGTCACGTTCGACGGCCAGGCCGGACACGAGCTGGAGGCTGGCGATGTCGTGAGCGTCTGCCGCGCACCGACCACGCTCAGGCTGATCCGCCCATCGACGCGCAGCTATTTCGAGGTCCTGCGCGAAAAGCTGAAATGGGGCGAACAGTAGACGCGCATCAGAGTCAGGGACTTCGCAATATCCTTGGCCGCCGCTGCCGTGACGTCGGCGCGACCGACATATTGGGTTATTCTCGGTCGGAGACTTTGGTGGTTCCTCGATCAACTGTCGCGCGCCTCATCGCGTTCGCTGCGACACTGGCCACAGCGGCGGCGGTGGCCGCGGGCTCCGGAGCCGCACCGCGTCTCTCGCCCGTTGATGAATCGGACCGGGTCGCGTTCCAATCCTGGTTCACGCTGCTCGCGGACGCGCAGTTCGAACGATCGACCGGCGACGTCACCGACTGCGCGTCTCTCGTGCGCCACGCCTATCGCGAGGCGCTCCGCGCCCACACGCCCGAGTGGCACCGCCGAGCACAGCTACCGGCGACCGCCAGTTTTCCCGACGTCCGCGGCGCCCCGACTGCGACCGGACACGCCTGGCGGTTGTTCCGGGTGGCCAGCGAGCCGGATCGGTTTTCCGAGTTCGCCGACGCGGCGACGCTGATCCGGTTCAACGCCCACTCGCTCGGGCGTGATACCAACGCGCTGCAGACCGGCGACCTGCTGTATTTCAGACAGGATCAAGCGAAGAGCCCCGACCACTTGATGATCTTCGTCGGACCGTCGCGATTCGACCCGTCGCGCGCCGACTGGATCGTCTACCACACCGGCCCACAGGACGGGCACGAAGGCGAAATGCGCAAGACGTCGCTGGCGGACTTGACGCATCATCCATCCGCCCGGTGGCGTCCGGTGCGATCCAATCCGGCGTTCGTGGGTGTGTTTCGTCTGTCGCTGCTCGATCGGAGCCGTTGATGCGTGGCGCCCGCCTCGGACTCGCCTGCCTGGTGTTGGGACTGACTGCCGCGCGCGCGGACGCCCAGGCGCCGGACGCAACCCCTGCGTTTACGCTCTCGAGCCAGCAGATCTTCAACAGCCGCGAGCAGCCAGAGATTTTTCTGACGTTCCGCCGCCTCGATCACCTGGATTTTCGCGTCTACCGCGTGAACGACCCGGTCGCGTTCTTCGCGAAGCTGAAGGATCCACATCGGCTCGGGAACGAGACGCCGATCGTGCCTCAAGAGCGGACGTGGCTCGAACGCATCGCGAACTGGAAGGCCGCGCGTCGCGCCGACGTCCGCGGTTTCGTGCGTGAACAGTTCAGCCGCCCCTATCGTGTGGCGCGCCAGCGCGCGGCGAACACGAGTCAGCTGGTCCGACGCCGGACGTTGAACGTGAACACGTTCGCCCAGCTGCCGCTCCTCAACGCAGCGCAGCTGGTCACGTCCTGGCGTGAGATCCTCCCGCCGGTCCGCGACAGCGAGTACCGGCAATTGCCGATCGCGGTGTCCGCGCCTGGCATCTACGTGGTGGAAGCCGTCAGCGCGCCACTCAAGGCCTACACGGTCGTGGTCGTGTCCGATGTCGGCCTCGTCGTGAAGACCGCGCCGGGCGAGCTACTGATCTTTGCGGCGAACCGGTTTACCGGAGTGCCGCTCAAGGATTGCCATGTGCGTGTGATGGCGGATCGCGAAACCGTGGCCATGGGCAACACCGAGGAGGACGGCACGTTCCACCCCGACGTCAAGGCTGCGCTGAAGGGCGGCCAACCCGACAATCTCGTGACGCTGGCTCAGTGCGGCAACGAGACCGCAGCGACCGATCCAGGCGCGTATGCCATTCGCCAATCCGCGCGCGAGCTCGTCGGCTATATCTACACCGATCGTCCCGTCTATCGACCGGGACACGTCGTGCATATCAAGAGCATCGTCCGGTGGCGCGAAAAAGACGCGTTGTTGCCGGTATCGCGAACACCGCTGGAGCTATCCGTCGTCGATGGCAGCAACAAGGTGCTGCTCCGCGAGCAGAAGACGGTGGATGAATTTGGCGCGATCAACAGCGTGTTCACCGTGCCGGTCACCGCGTCGCTCGGCGCCTACACAATCCGGGTCGCGAGCGGCGACGACACCGCCAACGGTGCCTTCGAGGTGCAGGAGTACCGCAAGCCTGAGTTCGATGTCGCCGTCCGGCCAGCCGAGCGCATCATCGTGCAGGGGAATCGGCTCACCGCCACCATCGCGGCTCGCTACTACTTTGGCGCGCCCGTCGCCGGCGGGTCCGTCACCTACGTCGTCCACCAGCAGCCGTACGACTCGCCGCTGCGCTACGAAGGCGATAGCGGGGGCCAACGTGAAGACAACGCGGACGGCGATGGGTACGGAGGCGGCGAGCAGAAGCTGGAAGGCAAGGCCGTCCTGAACGATCAAGGCGTCGCCGAGATCTCCGTCCCACTGGACCGCAAGGAACTCGAGTCCGGAGGACGGACGATCGGGAGCGACTACACCGCGCGCATCGAGGCGCGCGTGACGGATGCCAGTGGTCGAGAAGTCTCGGGTGCTGCCTCTGCCACCGCCACCTACGGCCGATTTCTTCTGCTGGCGACGGCGGATCACTACATCCGCACGCCTGGTGAACCCGGCCTCGTCACCGTCCGCGTACTCGACTACGACGGAGCGCCGCAGCCCGGCACACGGCTGCATCTCACGCTCGAGCAACTCGAATACGGGGGCACCCCGTCCCCCAAGATCACCATGGTGCAACAAGCCGACATCGCAGCCGATGCACAGGGCCGCGCGGGTTGGCCGTTCACGGTTCCCACCCGACCGGGGAGCTATCGCGTGCGCGCGACCGCGCAGTCCGAGGGCCGCGAAGTCTCGGATGCCGCGTACGTGTGGGTACCTGGTCGAGCCGAGCGAGGGCCTGACACCGAAGACCGGGTGCTCGAGCTGATTGCGGACCGGCAGTCGTACGCGCCCGGCGACACAGCCCGCTTGATCGTACGGGGTGCGGAGTTCGACTCGTTCGTGCTGGTCACCAAAGAGGCCCAGCACGTGTCATTTCACCGGGTCGTCAAGGTGCGAAGCAATGAAGCGATCGACGTGCCGGTTGCCGCAGACGATGTCGGCGACACGTACGTCAGCGTCGCGTTCCTGAAGGACGATCGTCTCTACCGCGCCGAGCGCCGGCTGAGCGTGCCGGCGACGCGCCATCAGCTGACCGTGACCGCTGTCGCCGATCGTCCGGTCATCCGTCCAGGCGAGCCGGGAACCTTTACGGTTCACGTCGCCGATTCGAACGGCGCGCCCGTCCGCGCACAGCTCAGTCTCGGTCTGGTGGACGAAGCGATCTACGGTGTCCGCCGGGACGATACACCGGACCCGCTCCGCTTTTTTTATCGACGGGAGTACTCGCGCGTCAACACCGAGTTCTCGCGCAACTACTCGTTCGTGGGATTCTCTGGCACCGACCAATTGCTGCTCGCCAAGCGCCGACGACGGCCGATGACGCTGGCGGACTTCAAGGCGGAGCGGCCCGATCGTCCTCGCGTGCGAAAGGATTTTCCCGATACCGCGTTCTGGGCCGGCGACGTGACGACCAACCAAGACGGCCAGGCCCAGGTGCGCATCGCGTATCCGGACTCGCTGACCTCGTGGCGCCTGACCGCACGAGCAGTGACGGTGGCGACCGACGTGGGCACGACGCTGGCACACACGACCACGACCAAAGATCTGATCGTGCGCGTGGTGACACCTCGATTCTTGACGGAGGGCGACAAGGTCACGATTCCGACAATCGTCCACAACTATCTCCCGGACGCGAAGACCGTCTCCGTCTCTCTCGCAGCCGACGGGCTGACTTCGGGCGATCCTGCCGCACCAACGCCGACCCGCACGATCCAGGTGGCCTCCAACGGCGAACAGCGCACCGATTGGCGCTTCACCGCCGATGCGGTCCGCCCGGTCAGCGTGACCGGACGTGCGACGACCGACGCGGCCGGCGACGCGATGCAGCTCTCGCTCCCGGTGCGTCCGGCCGGCTTGCAGCGGAACGCCGGGGGCTCCGGCTCGCTGCCTCAGGCTGGAGAACGCACGCTCGAGCTGACGGTGCCCTCGACGGCCAATGCGTCCGCCCGATCGGTGCGTGTCGCGCTGGCCCCGTCGCTCGCGGGCACCATGCTCGGCGCGCTCGACTACCTCACGTCCTTTCCATGGGGCTGCACCGAACAAACCCTGTCGAGCTTCGTGCCCAATCTCGTCGTACTCCGTGCGATGTCGCAGATGGGCGTCACGCCGACCGCACGTCTGGAGGCGCTCGGCCGTCAGGTGGACGATGGGCTCAAGCGCCTGTACGACTTTCAGCACGACGATGGCGGATGGGGTTGGTGGAAGACGGATCAGAATCATCCGTTCATGACCGCGTACGCGCTGGACGGATTGCTGCAGGCACGCGACAACGACGTCAACGTCGATGGCTACCGGATCCAATTGGCGACGCACGCACTCCAGCGGTTATACGCACTCTACCCGCGAGCGGTGCCGGACCTGAAAGCGTACGAAGCGTACGTGCTGGCGCGCGCCGGTTCGGGCAATCAGCCCTCCAGCGCGGACAGATTCGACCTCGTGGCGCCGATCGACGAGCTGTGGGCCGCGCGGTCCCGCATGACCGCGACCGGCCGCGCCCTGCTGTTGATGGTGCTCGACCGACAGAAAGATTCTCGGGCCGCCAACACCGCCAGCGAGCTGCTCGATTCGGTGCAGACGCGCGGCGATCTGTCGTGGTGGTCAGTCACCGCCGACCCTCTGCTGGAAGATTTCGCGGACACCAGCGTCGAGGCATCGGCACTGGCGCTGCAGGCGCTGTCAGCCCGCGATCCTCGCAATCCCATCCTCGAACGTGTCGCCCGGTGGCTGGTGGTGAATCGAACCGGCGGCTACTGGATCAGCACCAAGCAAACGTCATTCGCGCTCCAGGGCCTGCTGGCCTTCACCCGAGCACGGGGCGAGCGGCCGTCGCCGATCACGGCGGAAGTGTTCGTCAACGGCGCGCGCGTTGGCAGCCACTCGTTCGACGCGCAATCACTGACCGCACCAGATCCCATCCTCATCGAGAGTCCGGCCGCCGCAGGCGTCAACAGCGTCCGGATCGTGACAAAGGGCGAGGGAGCGCTGTACTACGACGCCTCGGTGCGTTACTATGACAAACCCGCCGCAGAGGAGCGAACCGGCTCGCGAAAGCTGGCGCTCGTCAGGACCTACGCCACGTTGACGCCGGTCCGGAAGGACAACCGGATCGTGTATCGGGAAGGCGCGTTCGACGGCACGGCCCAGCCCGGCGATGTGCTCCTCGTCCGTCTGACCGTTGCAGGTTCCGCCGACTGGCGTTACCTCATGCTAGAGGATCCCATCCCCGCCGGCACCGAACAGGTCGAGAAGGAAGCCCCTTACGAGCTCGAGCGGCCGCGCCCCTGGTACTTCGGCAGCCAGCGCGAGCTTCGCGACGACCGGACGGTGTTCTTCCTGGAAAACCTCTCCGGGGGCCGCACCGAGTTCACCTACCTGCTGAAAGTGACCGCGCAAGGCGTGTTCAACGCGATGCCGGCGCACATCTCGCCGATGTACGTACCCGATGTATCCGCGTCGGGCACCACGACGACGGTGACCGTCCCAACCGCGGGCGTCCGATGAGGCCGGGCCGCGAAGGGCTGGCCGCCGGCGTGCTGGCGCTTGGCTACGGATTGGCCGGTGCTCTCTATTGGGCGCTGCTCAACGTGCCGGAATCCAATGCGCTCGCGCTCGTTCTCTCGGCCGCGCTCGTGCCGATCATCCTCGGCACCGCGGCGGCGACGACGGCCGGCGCCGTCATGATCGCCAACGGCGCGACCCGTGATGTGTGGCGAACCATGGGAGCGGCAATTGGCGAATTCGTCATCGGGCTGGCGATCTTCGCCGCGCTGTGGTGGAGCACCGGAACCGCGGACACCTGGTGGACTGATCATCGTGGGGAGGTGGACGCGCTGTTCCTGCGATACGGCGGCATGACTCGGACCGCATGGCTGCATCAGGCGGTGTTCTGGGTCACGTTTCTGGCCAGGTGGGCGCTCGGGCTCTCCATCGTCGCGGGTCTGGTCGTCGCGGGAGCAAGGGGCGGCGGACGCACGCTTCGCCGTGGCCTGCGTGGGTCCGTGCGTCTGGCCTCGCTGGCCGCGACACTGGTTGGAGTCGTGATCGTTACCGAAGGACTGTGGCGATTGGCTCTGTGGAGGCCGAAACGCCTGCCGCCGACGTGGATGGAACCCTCATTCGTGACCATCAAGCTGGCCGTTCTGTACGCACTGGCGGTCGCCGTCGCGGCGTTCGTGCTCGGCGTCCACCGGCGCGGAGCGGACGAGCCACACGGGCCGCCGCGCTAAACTAAGGCCCAGAAGAAACAAAAGCTGCCATCGTGGCCGTCGATGCGCCCGCACTTAACAGCCTCGATTCCCGCCAGGGCCTGACACGCGGCCATCACGTCTGCTATCTGACGTCCGTCCATTTCTTCCCGGCGTCGATCGCCCGCGCGAAGCACTCGACGGCTCGGACATAGGCGACGCCCATCGCATCGCGGGATGCCGGGTGACGGAGCTCGGCGTCGGTCGGGCACGTCAGGTCGTGCTTGGGATCGAGAGGACGTGGCACGTCTCGCGTGACCGGTCGCTCGCCCGCGAAGTACATCGCCGCGCCCTCCCGCACCCAGAGTGGACGGTCTGCTAACGCAGAATCAGCAAGCACATGGACAAGCTCGTGACGAACCGTCCGCTCGAGGGCGCCGCGCTGGCGGAGCACGGCAAGTGGAACGAGATGAATCTCGTGTCCCACGGTGGCGGCGGTCGTGAACCACGGTTGTCCTGTGGCTCGCTGATAGCTTTCTACGGTGGGATGAAACCGAAGCACGATAGACTCCGGCCCCCCGACACCAAGCGTCACCTCCAGCGACCGCCGCGTCTTCGTTGCGAGATCGTCGATCGTCGCGCGCGCCCCTTCGTCGGCTTCCGGAAGCACAAGCCGAAGAGGATTTCCCGCGGCGTCCACCCGCGGCGCTCTGGACGATAGCGCCAGTCCGGGGAAGTATCGCGAGAGGATGCGCTCCGCCGGCATTCCTCGTGCAGCCAACCGCGACGACCCCAGGACGCACAGACCCACACCGTGCCCGGAGCCGTGCCCGGCAAAACTGTAGCCCGATGCGGTTCGCCGCACTGCGAACGCAGTGCTCTTCAGGTGCTGCCATCCAAGGGTTCTTCCGACGAGCGTCCGCAGGCTCTCCCCGGAGATCTCGTTCGGCGTCAGCCCTGCGAGAGCGAGCCGCCGCACGCGGCCCGAGGCGTTGCGCTCGACGACGGTCAGGCCGCGAAGCTGGTCACCGGTAAAGCCGCCGCGTTTGAGCGCGCGCAGTAGATCCGCCGCGGTGAGGTCTGAAACCCACGCCGGCTCACCTTGACAGGCCTCGTCGTTGGCCGCCGGCAGAAACGAGGGATCGGGCGCGCCGGCCCACACCTGCGAGGGTCGCTCCGACATCCCCCCACAGGATGCGGAGTAATACACCGAGGCGACGTGACCGTGATCCAGCAGCACCTGTCCGGCGGTGGACTCCGCCGCGCGTCTGGTGGCCGACGACGCCCTGCCCAGTGCCTGGCAGTGTGTCAGATCGCAGACGTCGAAGCCGTCGGCATGGTGGCGTCCCCGGTTCGCCGTCGCGAAGGTGCGCACCGTGATCGCCAGCGCTTCGAGCGCCGCCTGACTGCTGCCGCGGGCGGCCTCGCCGGCCACAACTCCCGCGACGTATTCCTCCATCGCCATCGTCCGGACCTCATACCGGCCGCCGTCGCGAATCACGCCAACACGGAGCGTGGCGCCGACAGCCGCTCGAAGTGCGGTCGCCTCATTCGGCGGTAGAGAGAATGGCGCAGCCGCGGCTCGCGGTGCAGCGAGTCGCTCGGCAGCGAGGGCCGCGGCGTCCATGCCGGCGACACCTGAGCCGACGAGGAAGAATCCGATCGATGGCCCGGCAGAGGGAGTGACCCCAACGACGAGCCCCTGCTGGACGCCCGCCCTGACGACCGTGCCGGTTTTCGCCAGAGCGTCCACTCCGCGCTCCGCAAGGGCGGACGCCGTTCCCTGCTGGGCCGCCTGGTGTAATCCCTCGCGAATGACGCGCAAGGTGGTCGGATTCCACGCCAGGGACGACGGCTCCGCGGTGATGCGAACCATCATGTCGATGAGCCCGCGGGGCGTCACGTGGTTTCCTTCGACGCCGAGTCCGGACGCGGCGACGGGCCATCGCGTGTCGCTCGCGGGGAGACCGAGGCTGGTCAACGCCCGATCGAGCGCGCTGCGAGAGGTGCGAGTAGCAACAGTCGCTGCGAACACGTTGCAGGAAAAGGCCAGCGCCTCAGCCGCTCGAAGCGGCCGATGGAAGTCTGGATGCGTGCAGACGAGCCGGTGACCCGCGACGCTCACCTCTCTGGTGCACATGATGCCGGTGCGTTCGCCGACCACGGCCGACTCCAGAGCCGCCGCGATGGTCGCAATCTTCATCACCGAGCCCGGAAGAACCGGCACATCGAGCGCTGCGGGATTGACGACGGCGCGGGTCGCGTGGGTTTTCAGATCGATCGCGAGGTAGGCCAGGCCTGCTAAGCCCGCGGCGTGAGGCGCGGCCGCCACGAGCGTGATGAATGTGCCGACGAGGACTTGAGCGGTGCGCCTTCTCACGGGGTCAGCCATATGCCGCACCGCTGGCCGGATGGCGTCAGGGAGTCTGAGCAGGTGACCACGCGTTCATCGGTGACTGACCGACTCCCGATCGATGCCGTAGTGGGCGCCGTTCACGGTGCGATGCGAGAGGTACAGCCAACGGCCACCCCGTTTGGCGTACACCTTTTCGTACCAGACGGAGAACCACGCGCGTCCAGGACCAGAGCTCGGGATGTTGCCGACATACCGGCCGTAGGTAATGGCCACGTCGCCATGCATCTCGACATTGACCGAATCGTAGTCGTGCGCGGCGTACGAATGGCTCGCAATCCGTTTCATGAAGCTGGCTTTGTCGTCCACGAGCGCGGGCTTGCCGCCAGTGGTCCAGCCGTCGCCATGCACCATGACGAAGTCGCTCGAGGTGACGCTGTCGAAGTAGGCCGCATCGCCGCGCACGATCGCGGCGCCGATGTTTCTCTCCAACTCGAGGACCTCTGCGGCCCCGTCCGATTCGGCAACGTAAGGTTCAGCCTTCGCCACAGTCGATACTGGCGAAGGAGCGGAGGCTGCTCCGGCGTGGCTTGCGAGGATGTTGCTCGAGCTCAGAGACTGCGAGGCCACGGTGCCCACGATAGCGACGATGACGACTGAGAGGAATCGAGGACGCACGGCTGCTCTCCAGACTGCTACTTGTCGCTCACCGCTTGGCGATCGGCCCCGAAGGTCGGACCGTGCACGGTCCGATGCGACAGGTAGATCCACCGGCCATCGCGCTTCGCGTAGACCCGCTCGAACCAGACGGCGAACCAGGCTCTCTCGGCAGCACTTCCGGGCACGTGCGCGAGATAACGGCCATAAGTAATCGCCACGTCTCCGTGCATCTCGACCTTGACCGAGTCGAAATCGATCACGTCGTAGTACTTGGTGGTGACTCTGCGCAGCATGCTTTCCTTGGTGTCGGTGCTCAGCGGCTTGCCGCCGTTGGTCCAGCCATCGCCGTGCACCATGACGAAGTCGCTCGGCGTCACGCTGTCGACAAACGCCGTATCGCCGCGCACCACGGCCGACCCGATTTTCTGGTCCAGGCCGAGCACCTCCGCCGCATCGGCGCCCTGCGCCGGAGACGCATGCGGCGGCGAGGCCGCGGCCTTCTGGCCCGAAACCACGACCGGGGCAATTCTCAGCGGTCCTGACAAGACGGTCACGACGGCGAGTGCAACAACGTATGGGATACGCATCGGAGTCCTCTTCTCGGAAGCCGCCATCGAATTTGACCACAGGGCGGGCACAAGGTCCAACGAGAATCGCGCCGCATGTCGGGTCGACGTTCACCACCGGGCACACCGAGCAGACCGAGCACACCGAGATAGACCATTGGCGCGCATTTCATTGGTCAAGTTTCAAGCCTGAAGTTGGCAGTCCGCAGCCTTGAGACTTCGGGCTCGAGACTTATTCCAGGGCATTTTGAAGGGCATTTGTGGTGGACATCGAAACTGCGTCTGGCCTCGAGGGGCGTCTGCCCGGTTCATCTGGTCGGACGAAATTGCGTGTGCCGGCATTTTGTAAGGAGCTACGGCAGCCTGCCAAGCGCGTAAAATGGCCACGATCTCGTCGGGGCCGGTCTCGAAAAGGAGTCGATATGGTGAAGTGGACAGCTATCGCGATGCTGGGCGTGGCGTTTGGCGTCGCCGGGATCGGTTGGGGCTACGCTCAGCAGCAGGCGTTCCCCGGGTTCTACGAACTGCGGATCTACAAGGCCCAACCGGGAAAACGAGACGCCCTGGCGGCACGGTTCGCGAGCCGAACCGCGGCGATCTACGCCAGACACGGAATTACCAACGTCGGGTACTTCATCCCGCAGCAAAGCGACCCCGAGCTCGGGATCGATGCCGCCGATACATTCATCTACATGCGAGGGTATCCGTCGAAGGAAGAGCGCGACAAGCGGCTACGGGAAGCGCAATCCGATCCGGAGTTTCGGGAGGTTGTCATCGCGCAGGAGCGGGACCCGAATGCAAGGCTGATCATCAAGGCCCACAACATCGACATGATGCCGAGCGGTTCGTTCACGGCGATCAGGATTACAGAGTAGTCCATCAAGGAGGTTGCGATGTTCGCTTGGGGTGTCACGCTCCAACACCTGTGTAGGCCGCTGCTAGCCGCCGTCACCGTCCTGTCGGCGGGCCAGCTGACCTTCGCACAGGCGCCCGGCACGTCGGGTGCCGGACCTCGGCCCCCGGCGCCCCCTCCAGCCGCGGCGCCAGCGGACAGAACCGCCGCCGCAGAAGTGCTGGCGCTCGAACAGAAAATCGAAGACGCCGTCGTCCGGGGCGACGTCGCCTTTGTCGACAGCGTCACGCCGCGCGACTTCAGTTTCGTGCACGGCGACGGCTGGACCACCGGCGGCAAGCCCTTGATGTCCGACGACAAGGCGGCGTTCCTGAAGCGAGTCGCGGACAAGGAATATCTCGTACACGATCTCGACAGCGTCCGAGTGGAGATGCACGCAGATGTGGCCATCACCTACGGGCGATACGTCAGTCTGTATCTACCCAGGAATCGGAACACCGCCGCTCCCGGGCGACTGAACTCGATCTGGTTCGAGCGCGTGTACGCGAAACGCGAGGGAGCATGGCAGTTCCTTTCACACCGGACCGTGCACGGGCCGACCGTGTCGCCCGCCGGTGTCGATCCGAGTGCGGCCACTGCCGTGCAGAACATCAAGCCATGACGGACTCACAAAGCCGTCTTCAAAAACAACAGCCTCCTTCGTGTTCTTGGTGTTCTTTGTGGTTCAAAAACCGTCGGCTGCCTGACAGAGGGTCGTCGATCTATTTCTGCGTGGTCCGCGGCCGCGGCGCCTTGTCTTCCGACTGCGGCTTCTCCTGTGCGAGCGCGAGAAACGCGTCGGCGGCATGCGACCGGTTGGCGCGTCGGCAGACCAGGGTGACCTGTCGACGCCTCGAGACGCCCGCGACCAGCACGCCGACGAGCCGCCCGCTCGCGATTTCCGTGATGGCGCACCGCCTCGGCAGCAGCGCCACGCCCAGCTTCAGCTCGACCGCCCGCTTGATGCCGTCGAGACTGGGCAGCGAAATCACCATCTTCAGCGCGATGTGTTTCTGTTCGAACAATCGCAGCACGCGCTCGCGCGCCGGAGACGGATCGTTGTGCGCGACGATCGGCTCGCTCGCCAGTTCCTCCATGGTCACCTGACGCCGGGTGGCCAGTGGATGCTCGGGATGCACGAGTAGCACCAGTTCGTCGCTGCCGACGGGAATCTCGAGCAGCCCCGTTTCCGAGGGATGGAACGTGAGCGCGCCGAAGTCGAGGCTGCCCTGCTGCACCTCGACGGCGATCTGCCGGGCGGGCACGCGACGAACGTCAATCGCGATGTCCGCGAAGCGCTGGCGGAACCGCCCGATCAGCGGCAACAGGGTGTGCACCGCGGCCTCGTTGGCGCCGATGAGCACGCGACCACGCTGCAGATCGCGGAGCTCGCGCATCGCAGACTCCGTTTCCTCCGCCAGCCGCACGAGCCGCTGTCCGTAGTTGTGCAAGACCCTGCCGGCGTCGGTCAACGTGCCGCTCTTCGACGATCGATCGAACAGCTGTTCGCCCAGATCGGCTTCGAGGCGCCGGACCGCCTGACTCACGGCCGGCTGGGTGCGATGCACCTTGGCGGCGGCGCGTGAGAAGCTGCGCTCCTGCGCGACGGCGAGAAAGGTCTTCAGCCCCGCGATATCCATGGGGTCATCATAATTCAATATTATATTTCTGTAATAATTATCACTTTGACTTCTACCTGGCCGACCAGCTACAACTCACAACATGACTCATGAGCCCGCCCGGATCATCATTTTCGACACCACCCTGCGCGACGGCGAGCAAGCGCCGGGGTTCACGATGGATGTGCCCGCCAAGGTGACGATGGCGCGTGCGCTCGACCTGCTGGGCGCGGACATCATCGAAGCCGGTTTCCCGATCGCCTCGCCCGCCGACGCCGAGGCGGTGTCGCAGGTCGCGCGCGAAGTGCGCCGGCCGGTCATTGCCGCGCTGGCCCGCTGTCGCGCACAGGACATCGAGGAAGCCGCCAAAGCGCTGGCGCCGGCCGCCAGGAAACGGATCCATACCTTCATCGCCACCTCGGATCTGCACCTCTCACGGAAGCTGCGTATTACCCGGGAAGCCTGTCTCGACGCGGCAATCAGCGCGGTGCGTCTTGCCAGACAGTACACCGACGACGTGGAATTCTCGGCGGAGGACGCGACCCGGAGCGACCGGGATTTCTTGTGCCGGGTCATCGAAGCGGTCGTCCGCGAAGGGTGCACGACGGTCAATCTTCCCGACACGGTTGGCTACGGCACGCCGGATGAAACGCGGAGCTTCTTCGAAGACATTCGCGGCCGCGTCCCCGACGCGGATCGCATCATTTTCAGCGCGCATTGCCACGACGACCTCGGACTCGCGGTGGCCAACAGCCTGGCCGCGATTCAAGGGGGCGTACGCCAGGTCGAGTGCACCATCAACGGCATCGGCGAGCGCGCCGGCAATGCCTCGGTCGAAGAAATCGTGATGGCGCTCCGCGTTCGCTCGGATCTGCTGCCCTACACCACGGCGATCGACACCACCGGCCTCTACAACGCCAGCCAGTTGCTCACGCAGATAACCAACGAACCGGTCCAGGCGAACAAGGCCATCGTCGGCCGCAACGCGTTCGCGCATGAAGCCGGCATTCACCAGGACGGCGTGCTGAAGGATCCGAGCACCTACGAAATCATGCGGCCGCAGGACGTGGGTCAGCCAACGGCGCGGCTGGTGCTCGGGCGGCATTCCGGCAGGCATGCCGTGCTGCAACGCTGCGAGGCGCTCGGGCTCAGCGTGACGGCCGATGAAATCGACCGCGTCTACCACGCCGTCATTTCGCTCGGCGAGCATCGCCGGGCCATCGGCGACGGCGACCTGCGCCGCATCGTCGAGAAGATGCGTCATCCCGAGGCGGTCGGCAATCTACAATAGCGCATGATCCCTCTGCGGGACGTCATCCCGTCGCGGACGACGCCGTACGTCACGGTGACGATCATCGTGCTGAATGCGGCCGCGTGGTGGTTCGAGATCAGCCTGCCGCGCGATGCGCTCACGCCGTTTCTTCAAATGTACGGTGTCGTGCCCGCGGACCTGCGTCTGCCCACACTGGTCACGTCGATGTTTCTGCACGGCGGCTGGGGCCACGTGATCGGCAACATGTGGTACCTCTGGATCTTCGGCGACAATGTCGAAGACCGGCTCGGACACGGCCGATTCATCGTCTTCTATCTACTTTGCGGCCTGACCGCCGCGATCGGGCAGGTCTTGATGGATCCGACCTCCACCTTGCCCACCATCGGCGCGAGCGGCGCCATTGCCGGCGTGATGGGCGCGTACTTTGTGCTGTTCCCCAAATCGCGGGTGCTGACGCTCATCCCGCTCATCATCATCTGGGACATCATCGAGCTGCCGGCCGTCTTCCTGCTCGGATTCTGGTTTCTGCTTCAACTCCTGAATGCCGGCAGCGTCACCGCGTCCGCGAACGGGGGCGTGGCGTTTGCCGCACACGTCGCAGGCTTCGTCACCGGCCTGATCGGTGTGTTCGTGTTCCGCAAGCGCCAGATCGATGCGTGGGACTACGGGAGCCGAATCTGAACCTCTAGGAAGGCGCAGATCGAGACCGCCACGCGTCGATACTGACCCGGGCGCGTGAAACTCATGCACAGTCTCAAAGCTCGTCCCGGGCCGCAGACGAGATCTTCGAGGCGCTCAATGCGCAGACCTTTCCCAAGGCCTCGTCGAGAGATTGCCGATTCATCTGGAGTGCTCCTCGAATAATCCTATGCCACCCGAAACGACCCGACGCCACGTCGATCTGATCCGAGGCTCGGTTGCAAGGCCGTGGATCACGGCTTCTCCCGCAACTGTCGCGACAGCTGGGCGATGTCGATCAGTAATCTCTCGATTTCCGAATCGAGCTGGCCGCGATTTGGCGACGACGCTTTCCGGGTGCGGAGGTCGTCGAGCTGCCGTTCAAGCGCCGCGCGCCGCTTCAAGAGGTCCGGATCGCCGGCGCCTGGCGGCTCCTCCGCGAGATAGACCGTTCGAGCCAGCGCGCCATCGGTGCCGGGGTTCTGCGCCTCCCGGCCCACGCCGTCGCCGTTGTCGTCGAGCAGCGGACGTTCGGTCGACAGCTGGCCGCGCTGCTCGAACCACTGATGGACGGCGCGGCTGGCGTAGTTGAACGCCTCCCAGATCGAGACGCGACCGTTTTTGTCCTCGTCGGCCGCCGGGTCGTCGAACGCCTTGATGAAGAACTCCGGCATCACTGTCTCGAATTGCTGGGCCGCCGAGTCGGTCGCGGTCACCACGATGCGGCCCTTTCCCGCCAGGCGGCGCATGAAGGGAAAGCTCCCGCCCGTGGTGTTCACCACCACCAGCCTGCCGGCGATCGGCTTCAACAGGTCGGCCCATTCGGCGGAGCTCAGGTCCGGCCCGACCAGGTTGAACTTCGCCTCGTCTTCATCCGTTGTCCCGTGGCCGATCAAGATCACGAACAGCAGGTCGTCGTTCATCAATCGAGCGCGCAGCCCGCTGAAGACGCGACGGACGTTGTCGCGCGTGGCCCGGCCAACCGTTCGTCCTTCGGTGTCCGCGAGCACGAAGACGTGATCGTCTGGATAGTTGAACGTCCGCTTCAGCGTCAGCAGAAACGACGAGCGCCACTTGTCGTATTTTTCCGCGTACCCCTGCCCGCCCGAAGCGCCGGTGATGACGACGGCGTAGCGATCCGCGGCCCGAGCGCCCGACGCGAACCAGGCGACAAGAACCAGTGCTGAGAGCGCCGAGGTCACCGGGCGCATGGGCCCGACTCCTGTGAAACTCTCAGCGCGCGGTCCATGATCAGGAGGTTCGGCATCCTCGGTGTTCTCGGTGTTCCCGGCGGTTGATCGGCGATACGACCGGTCATCGCAATCCCCAACGACGTCTCAACATCCACTCCGCCGACAGCAACGCCACGATCGCCGCAAAGGCCCACGGCTCGTGCCAGAGATCCCGTCGACGGCGATCCGCCTGTTGGGGCGGCGACTCCCGCAGCCACCCGGCGATCTTCGTGGCCTCCGCTGGCCGAACGTAGCGCCCTCCGGTTGCCCGTGTCACGCGCCGAAGCCAGGCTTCATTCAACCGCGGGTCGACGAACTCTCGATCGACGGCGCCGGCATACGACCAGCGCGTCGCCACACCGAGTGGAGCATTCGGACGATGCGCGTCGGCACTGATCCGGTAAAGGCCGGGTGCATCAAGATGGAGATCGGCCGAGTAGCGTCCCAATGACGCCGTCCGCCTGAGCTTCAACGGCCGCATTTCACCACCAGGTATCGTGACGGTTGCCTCGACCACGGCATCGCCCACCGGCACGAACGAGTCGTCACGAACGTCGACATCCACCGACACCTCGTCCCCAGCCGCGGCATTCTCCGGCAGCGAGATCGACACCGGGTCCGGCGCCGCTCCGGCGAGCCATCGCGCCGCGTGCCGCCAGAACAGTTCGAAGCTGCGATCCGCGGACGGCAGCATCATCTTCCAGCGCCACGTCGCCTCGCCCGAGAACGTCATCGACCGGCCTCGCCCGTATCGCTGCACCGCCACGACGGGGTAGACCCCGCCCGTCTGCGCGGTCGTCACCGCGAGGACGGTGGCGCCCGGCCTGGGACCGCCGACCGGCGAAGTGAACGCCAGTGAAGGCAAGGCCGTCCACAACCGCCGCGTGTCGGCAGGAGTGTCGCCAATTCTCATCGCAGGATGCCTTTCGCCCTCGGCAGTGAGCACCAACTGGTTGGCGGACCGGCCATAGAGAGCAGCGGTGGGCCGCATCCCCGGGTCACGTCGGTCGCTCAGTGCCACCGGCAACGCTTCCTCGACGGGCGTTCCCCCGAGGCCACGCAGCGCGAACGATCGACCGCCGACGACAAGCAGCCCCCCGCCGCGTTCTGACACGAAGTCGGCGGTCATCGCCAACTGAGCACGGGTCAGCACATCACCTTCGACGTCCGCCAGGATGATGCCGTCGTAGGCATACAGGTCTTCACGGCGGGCCGGAAACCCGTGCGTCAACGCCGCGGTGCGCGCCGGCGCGGCCTGAACGAAGAACGTGTCCTGTCCGTCAACGTTCTTCCCTTTCCGTCCAACGGCATCCACCTCGAGGTCCGGATCGAGCGCGAGCGCACGCCGCATGAAGCTGTGCTCGAAGCCGGGCACACCCTCGATCATCAACAGCCGGCGGCGGCGTCCGGCCGGATTGACCAGGACGCTGCGTGCGTTGTTCTCGGCGACTGCCTCGGATCGGTCGAGGGCGATCTCCGCGGTGTAGACCGTCGGCACCGTCGCGTCGGGAGCGACCGTGAATAGTGCTTCGACAGGGGCGCCGTCGGCGGCAGGGATCAGGCGGCGAGTTTCGATCTCGCGGCCGTCGGCAAGAAGACGAAGCGCGAACGGCGCGCGCCCGAACCCCGACGTCATCGCCGACACACGCAGATCGATCGTCGCCTGATCCAGCCGCTGTTCTCCTGCCGTGATGCCGGTGACTTCGCGATCTCGCATGTTGTCGGGCGATCCAAAGCCGATGGCGAACACGGGAGGACCGCCCGACGGCACGTCGGCCGGCAGGTCGGATGACGCGTCGGTCGGCCACTGACCGGTGTCGCCGCCGTCGGTGAGCAGGACGATGCCCCCGATGGGCTGTCCCCGGTGGCGATCGCGAACGGAAGTGAGGGCGCCTTTCAGGTCGCTCTTGCGGCCGTCAGGCTGCATCTGCGCGAGCGCTGCGGGCTCGAGTCGGTCGCCGACACTGTAGACCTCGGGCGTGAACGTCTTGTTCAGCGCGGGCAGCAGCGAGCCGTTCAACAGCGACAGCGCACGCGCGAACCTCGCCTGGCCATCGGCATCGAGCAGCCGCATGCTCCGGGATGTGTCGATGAGGACCGGCACGACAGCGTCGCGCGCGGTCTCCGGCGGCGCGAGCACGATCGGACGGAGCAAGAACAGCACGAGGATTGCGAGCACCGACGCGCGGCATGCCGCCAGCGCGGCTCGTTGCAGCGGCGTGAGCGGCGCAAGCGGCCGCCAGTACTCGGCGTAGGTCGCTGCCGCGATGGCGGCCGCGATCACGATCGCCAACCACCAGGGCAATGGGTAAGCGAAAGGCATCAGTCGTCAGTCATCAGCGCGAAGGCAAGCCTGAAGGCGAACAGTAATCACGGCGAGTGATAGAAGTTACCGTTTGCCAGCCGCCAATGCCCTGAAGTAGGCGTCGACCTGCTTGCGGTAGCCGGGGGATGCCGTGTCGTCGATACCCGCCGCGAGGCGATCCTTCGCGGCCGCAGCCTGCACCTTTTTTGCCAAGGCCGACCCGGCCTGTTCGAGCGCGACCAGCAACTGCCGCTTCAAGAGGTCCCACTTCTCGAAGTCCTGTTTGAACGATTCGGTGCCGGGCGCCGACATCACCATCCCCTGACCTTCGAATGTGAATCCGGCACCGTTCCGCGACGCGCTCGGATCCTGACGACGCAGCTCCTCGAGTAGATTCTTCGCGTCCTGCAGCTGGCGCAGCGACTCCTCGCGCAGCTTGGTCAAGTCGGTGCCGCCCGCCCCCCGGCGACCTTCTCCAGTCCGTCCGCTCTCGCCGGCGGTCTTTTTCGCGCTGGCGCCGGCTCCGCGTCCATTCTCACGGTCCGCGGTTTCGAGCGCCTGTCCCACTTGTTCGAGGCGATCGCGCAATTCCTGCGTCTGCGCCAGTTGCTCGGACAACTTCCGGGCGTCGTCCGCCTTGTCACCGGCGACCGCACCGAGTCGATCGGCGAGCCGATCGAGCTGCCGGGCTATGTCTCCTGCCGCGTCCCGTGCCGCGGCTCGTGCCGCGTCTCGTGCCGCCGACGCCGGCGGGCGCGACGCAGGGGCCGTCGCGCGCAGCTGCCCGGCAGCGCGCTCCATCCGATCCGAAAGTCCGCCCAGTTCTCGAGCCGCATCGCTCAGAGCGGCACCCTGGCGCTGGTCGCCCGGCTTGTCGCGCAGCGCCGTCCCCGCCTGTTGTTTCAGATCGTTCTCCAGCCGGCGCATGCGCTCGGCAAGCCGCGCCTGCTCGCCGGCCAGCCTGCGCAGGGCTTCCTTGCCGGCATCGCCTGGTGGGACGGTTCCAATCTCGCCCGCGACCTGCCGCTGACCGTCAGCGAGCCGTCCGGCTTCGAGCCGCAGATCCCCGAGCGCGCGCCGACGGTTCTCAGGTTGGCCGGACTGCAGACGCCGCTGCAGCTCGCGCAACGTCTCGAGTGCCCGGCCGCCGCTCGCGCCGGCGTCCTGAGGCGCGCCCCGTCGCAGGTCGCTGGCAGCCTGACGCATCTGCTCCGACACATCGCGCATCTGTTTACCGTTGCTGTCGTTGCTCCCGCTCCCGGACGACTGGCCATCGGGCTCGCCATCCTTCCGTCCACTGTTGCGTGATTCCTGCGGCTGATCGGGCCTCTTCGTCTGAGCTTGGGCCATTTGCCGCGCGAGTTCCTCGGCTTCCTGACGGAGCTCGGACTGTTCACGAGTGAGCTTCTCCAGTTCGCGCTTGCGCTCCACGAGCGACTGAGGCGATCTCGCCAGCTCCCGCTGACGTCGCAGCAACTCGTCCTGACGACGGGCCAGATCCTTGACGCCGTCGAGGGAATCCGTGTCCTGGTTCTGTGGCCGCGCGGCGGTCTTGGGCGTCTCGTAGCTGGTCTGTTGCTGACGCTGCAGTTCGCGGTCGAACAACGTCGAGATGTCGTAGTTGCGATTGGCGTTGCCCGCGGCGCCGGCGGCGTCCTGGTTCATGCTCAGCTGCCGGCGCTTGATATCGGCCTGCGCCTTCAGAAGCTGATTGAGCGCCTCCATCTCGGGCGGTAGCGCGTCGCCGGTCTTGAGCGCCTCGAGCGAGGTGACGGCCCGGCCCATCGCCCCCGCGGCAGCGGCCATCGCGTCTTCCTCCGGCCGCGGTGGCGTCGATCCGCCAGGCTCACGGCGGCGGGGGTCTCGCATCGTCGACTCGCGGAACGTGCTCGCGGTCTGTTCGACCCGCGACCTCAGGTCGGACTCGGTGCCGGCGACTGCCCGGATGTCTCGATCGGACTGCGCCCCGTTCGCGTTTTCGGCGCGGCGATTCAGTTTCCAGGTCGCGACCACGACCTGCCGCTGCTTGTTGACCAGTTCATCGAGCGCGCCGCTATAGCCCGACCCCGACATCGACTGGCTCTGGGCGAGCGCGAATTCCTGCTCGTACGGTTTGACGTCGAGAAAGAAAATGTCGCTGCGCGCCTCGCGGGGTCGTGTGCCACCCGTACGATCCCACGCGCGAACGTAGTACGACACGAAGTCTCCCGGCTGGATGTCGAGGTCCTCCAGGAACAGGGTGTGTCGCGCGGTCACCGAGGTCGCGTGGGCGGGCACGTTGAGGGCGACCGTCTGCTCCGCGTGGCCCCGCACGGCATAGACCAGTTCCAGTCGCTCCACACCGTGGTCGTCGTCGGCCTGTGCTTCGATGTCGACCTCCTCGAGACGCGTGACGCCCCGATCCGTGGCCGGTCTGGTGACGTGCACCTCGGGCGGATGATCCTCGAGCACGCGAATGAAGTAGTCGGTGTCCCCCTCGCTCGACAGCCCGTCGCGGCCGGCAAGCACGACCCGGTAAGTCGAGTCGGAGAGGACGCTGACGGTCGCCGACATCACCGTCGGCTCGTCGCTGCTGAGCGGCAGCGGGTTGCTGCCGGTGAAGGCCAGTCGGCCCGTGGCAGCGGGAAGGTCAGTGTGAATGCGCACGCGCACGTTCGTCCCCGACGGGGCGTAAATGTCGCCGCTGTCCTGTTCGAGCCGCGGCTTCAACCCGAGCGATGCGGGATAGGAATATTCGAGATCGACGCGCGTGACGCGGGGTGGCCGCGCGACGGTGATCGCATACGTCGGCGACGTCACCTTGCCGGCGATCACCCGGTAGTGAAACGGCACGGTGACGGCATCGAGCGGCAGACGGAAGGTCCCTGGATCGCCGCTGGCCATGTCGACGAGGCGCGGCCGATCGCCGCCGTCGATTTCGAGCTGTGCGCCGACCGGCGCGCGGCTGCCGACAAGGCGGGCTTCAATCGTCAGCGGCGACCCGGCCGTCACGCGCGCATCGCCCGGCTGAACGCTCAGGCGCGCGCGAGACGGGAACAGCACCAGGGAGGCGGCGTCCAGAGACTGGCGCGCCGGTCCCGCCCCGAAGAAGGCCACCAGCATCAGCACGAGCGTCGCGCCGGCCGCCCGCCATCCGGCGCGTTTCAGCGTCGTTGACGGCAGGACCGCGTCGAGGTCGACCTGTCGCGCACGTCTTGCGGCGTCGGCCAGCATCGGGCCGGCGAGAACGGCCGACGCGCGCGCGCCCGACTCGACATAGTCGACGGCGGTGACCAGCCGATCGTCGAGCGCCGGCACTCCTTCCTCGATAAACCGCGCCACGCGGCGATCGGACGGCACGTGACGGAGCGGAGCGGCTGCCCAGGCGAGCACGCCCGCCGCCAGCACGATCGATGCGACGACAATCGCCATCAAAACGATCGGAGAGCGGTTCGCCCACTGAGCGGCCACGAGGCCCGCACCGAGCAGGACCGACGCGCCAGCCGCGCCACGAACGGTCGCGCGGAACAAACCGAGCAACCGCCAGCGCATCCTGACGGCGGCGATCAGCTCACGGATGGGTTGATAGGTATCCATTCAGCGTCGAAATCCAGCTCTCGCTCGTAACCACCGAGTCGCCATGGGCCGGCGCACCCTTAGTACTCCGTTTCGCAATTGCGCTAACGTATCGGCCGCCGATGCATCCCGCCTCGCTGCGTTGCTCGTCGGTCAAATGCTCCCGGCATTCTTCCTCCTCGCGCCTGGCGATCCGGGCGCCTCGCCGCCCGAATACGTCACCGTAATTGCGAAACGGAGTACTTAGCATGAAATCACAACGTTTCTTTTCACAAGCTCTTCAGCCGAACCCGAGACGCTTCGACCGACATTTTTCTGAGCAGGCCACCGAGCTCACCCAGTCCGGATCTTTGTGTCCGGCAAGTCTCAGTTGTTCGCGCGAGCCGTATCAGGCGTTCCCGGGAACGACTGCGGACTCGAAGTCGTGCAGAGCATGGAGTCGGCGCCCTTCGACATTGTGCATCAGCACGAGGTCAAGCCGTGCGGCTTGCTACAAGACTCTCGACCGCGAGCGCCGCCAGCATCAGCCCCAGCGCATACATCCAGAGATGCTGACGGTCCTCCTGCTGGCGGGCCTCCACCCGCGCCTCCGACGCGCCGATCTCCTTCAGCCGGGTGACCGCTCCCTGGAATTCCTGCTCCGACATCCGGCTCAGATCCGACTCCCGCGGATCGACGTTCACGACGATGCGGCGCTTCTCCACTGAACGGCCGCGATTCTCGGTGATCGTCGCAAATCCCGGCCTCGGCGGCACGCTGTCCGGCACGTCGGCGACCTGAAACTCTCCGTCGTGCAATCGGGTGCCCGAAAGATATCGCAGCGTCTCGTGCACGAAGGGCACGAATGTCGTACGCAGCGGAAAATCGTTCCAGCGATTGTCGAGGTCCGACGCGAGCACGATCGCGCGTCCCTCGCCCGTCTCACAATCGAGTATCGCCGCTTCTCCGGTCGTCAACCGGGCGATCGCCCGACAGCCAGCACCGTCGACGCGGGCCACGCGGCGGAAGGTGATCAACGCCAGTGTCGGCGCGCGCTCGCCAAACGACTGGAACAGCGGATGGCGGACGTCGATGGGCACAAGCGAACGCTCCATCGGCGTCGCGTCGGCCACCGCGGCGATGCGCAGCGGCGCGTCGGGGCCCAGCACGTCGGCCACCACCTCTCCATCCACGTCAGGACCGATCGCCATCAGCAGTCCGCCGCCGCCGCGCACGTAGGTCGCCAGGGCTTCGCGACCGCGGCGCTCGAGACCTCGCGTGGACAGCAGCACGACCGCGGCATTCGCGGCGATCGGCTCGGTATCCTGCGTACCCAACTGGGCAGCCGTCGCTCCCGCGGCGCGGTAAAACCGACCGCCAGCGGAGCCCGTGGCCAGCGCCTGCTGCAGATAGAACGCGTCGCGGCCAGGATCGCCGCTCGACGTCACGATCAGCACCCCAGGGCGGCTGGCGCTGTCGAGCAACGCGTAGCGGACATCATCAGCCGGAATGCCGTCGCGATCGTCTATCGTCACGGTGGCGGTGGATGCCGCGGCGCCGCCCGCGAACTCGACTTCGGAGGTCGCGTGAGGCCCCACCGACACCGGCACCTCACCGGCCCGGCGGCCGTCGAGCGCCAACTGGGCGCGCGTCTCGCGCGCCACTTCGCCGCTGTTGCGCACGGAGACGATCACACGGTCACCGGCTGCGCGCACGCCCGTCACGGCGAGATTCGACCTGACGGCTCCGACATCGCTGACCTGGATGCGGACCCCGTCCGGGACCGACGCGCGATCGCCCGCGTCCCAGCCGCTCTCCTGGAGATCGGTCACGACGACCACTGTGCCGCGGCGGCCGCCCAACGCCTGAACGGCGGCGCTCAGCGCACCGCGATAGCGTGTCGCGCCGAAGCCCGGCGCGGCCGCGTCGATCGCCGACAACGACAACGCGCGATCGGCACCCAGTGCCGAGGCGACAGCCGGCGCGTCCGCGAACGTCACGACGCCGACCAGATCGCCGGAGGCGACCTGATTGACGGCGTTCTTGGCCAGTTCCCTGGCGCGGGCGAAGACCCCCGGCGCAGACATGCTGTACGACGTATCGAGGGCCACGACGGTCGCGCCCGCAGACCGAACGGCGGTGGCGGACGCCAGAAACGGCCGCGCAAAGGCGAGCGCGAGCAGAATCAACGCCGTGACCCGAAGCGCCAGCAACAGCAACTCACGAAGGCGCCGCCGGTCGGTGTATTCGACCGGCGCACCCCGCAGCAGCCTCACCGCGGCAAACCTCACACGCGGTTCCGGCTCGCGCCGCAACAAATGGAGCACGATCGGCACGGCCGCCGCCAGGGCGCCGATCAGAAAGAGCGGGGACAGGAACGAAGGCATATCACGCCGGACCGGCTGTCGGTGGACCGGCGCGCAGGTTGAAAGGGCGCGCGGTCACGGCTTCCTCTCGCGGGTGGAGAGGTACGACATGAGGGCGATCTCCAGAGGGTCGGTGGTCTTCAGCAATTGATAGTCGATGCCCGCGGCCCCCAGTTCACGACGATATCGCTCCACCAATCGGCCGATTTCATTCAGATAATGTTCGCGGACGAGCCCGGGAACGGCGGTGATCTCCTCACTGGTCTCGAGATCTTCGAACCGTGTCGCGCGATCGAAGGGAAATTCGAGCTCATCCGGATCGAGCACGTGGAACACGATGACGTCCGTCCCGCGATATTGAAAGTGTTTGAGGCCTCGAATCACTCCGTCGGGATCATCCAACAGGTCGGAGATCAACACCACCAGCCCGCGCTTGCTCAGCGAGTCCGCCAGTTGATGCAGCGGCTTGGACACGTCGGTGGCCCGCCCGATCCGCAGACGGTCGAGCGTGAGGAGCAGCGCCCGCAAATGGCCAGGGCGCGCGCTCGCCGGCAGCATCTCGACAATCCGTTCGTCGAACGCCATCAGCCCGACGGCGTCGCGCTGGCGATTCATGAGGAAGGCGATCGACGCGGCGAGCACCAGGCTGTATTCGAACTTGGTGAAATCGCGCGAGCCGTAGGCCATCGATCCGCTCACGTCGATCAGCAGGTGGCAATCGAGGTTCGTCTCCTCCTCGAATTTCTTGACGTAGTAGCGATCGGACCGCGCATAGACCTTCCAATCGATCGTCGCGAGATCGTCCCCGTGGATGTACTGCCGGTACTCGGCAAACTCCACGCTGAAGCCTTTGAAGGGGCTGCGGTGCAGCCCGGACAGAAACCCTTCGACGATGGTCCGCGCCTTGAGCTCGAGGGTGCCGAGCCTGGCGATTACGGCCGGATCGAGGAACTGGCGGGCGCGCGCGCGCGCGGACGCCATCGCTACATGCCGCTCTTCGGCAGCGGCACCGCGCCGAGGAGACGCTCGACGATCTCGTCGGGTCCGACGCCTTCCGATGCGGCATAGAAGTTCGTCATGATGCGATGCCGCAGGATCGGCTGGGCGAGCGCCTGGATATCCTTGATCGACGCGTGATACCGCCCGTGCATCAGCGCACGCGCCTTCGCGCCGCGAACCAGGGCTTGGCTGGCGCGGAGACCCGCTCCCCACTTGACCCATTTCTCGATGAAATCCGGCGCGCCCGCATTTCCCGGCCGCGACGCCTGCGTCAGCCGCACCGCGTAGCGAGCCGTGTCCTCCGCGATCACGACCTGCCGCGCGAGCTCCTGAAACCGCAGAATGTCGTCGCCCGTCAGAATTCGCTCCGGCGGCGGACCATCATCTCCGGTCGTCCGCGTGACCACCGACACTTCGTCGTCTTCACTCAGGTACTTGATGACGACGTTGAACATGAAGCGATCGAGTTGGGCCTCCGGCAGCGGATACGTACCTTCGAGCTCGATCGGATTTTGCGTCGCCAGCACGAAGAACGGGCGGTCGAGCGGATAGGTCCGGCCTGCCGCCGTGACGTGGTACTCCTGCATGGCCTCGAGCAGGGCCGCCTGGGTTTTGGGCGGCGTGCGGTTGATCTCGTCAGCCAGGATAATCTGGGCAAAGACCGGTCCCTTGACGAAGCGGAGCCGGCGCGTGCCGCCTTCTTCGTCGAGAATCTCGGTCCCGGTGATATCGGACGGCATCAGATCCGGGGTGAACTGGATCCGCTTGAAATCGAGGTGGAGGATGTCGGCCAGCGTCTTGATGAGCAGCGTCTTGGCCAGACCCGGCACGCCGGTAATCAGACAATGGCCGCCGGTGAACAGCGCAATGAGCACCTGCTCGACCACCTCGTCCTGGCCGATGATGACCTTGCGGAGCTCGTCGAGAATGCGCACGCGGCCTTCCGCGACTTTGTCGATGCCGAGCGTGGCTTCCACGACCCCTCCGGGAAACTCAGAACTTAAAACTCACAACTAAGAAGGACTACATGGCCCTTCGGGCAAGGTCAGAACCCGGAACTCAGAACCGGAAGGACTCCGATCAGCCGGAAGTTTCGCAGTCCTTTTGAGTTCTCACTTCTAAGTTGTAGTCCGTCTTAGAGTCTTAGTGCGTCAGCGAATAGACAATCTCATTGATGGCCATCTGGTACGCCATCGAGGTGTACTTGACGTACTGAGGGAACTCCACGACGTTGGACCACTCCCACCCGTCGCCCATATCGGTGTTCCAGTTGATGAACATCATCGGCCGGCCGCTGTCGTCGAGGATCGTCCGCAGGTGCGGCACGAAACCGCCCTTCTCCCAGGTGCGGCCCTGCATGAAGGATCCGATTCCCGCCACCTGGGGGTAGCCGTCGATTTTGTACACGGCGCTGAACACGGGGTGATCCCTGGGCACCTCGACGATCGGGCGGCTCGGAAACACGCGCTTGATCTCGTGCTCGAAGTTCTCCCACTCGAGCGGTCCGTGAAAATCGTCGAACATCGCCGTCCCGCCCCGCAGAAAGTACTCGCGCAAGGTCGTGACATCGGTATCGAGCAGCTTCAGCGTGCCGGGCTCCACGATATAGATCCACGGATACTCGAACAAGCGAGGGTCCTCGATCGGCAGGACGATGGGATCTTCGACGTGAATGGCGGTCGCGGTTTTCAGACGCCGGGACAGGTTCTGTTCGGCGGCAGGCGCATCGATGAACCACGGTTCGCCGGCGAAGTCCTGTGGGATTTGCGTGCCTTCGGTGACGAAGTGGTATTTGATGCGGACAAACCGCCACTGCAGGCCTGCGTACCTGTCGTCGGCGAGGGTCGGCCGTTGCGCCGCGACGCCCGACTGCAGCGCCGGGGCCACCGCCAGCAGCGCCAGGGCGGCGGCGATCAGCCCGAGCCGCGCGCCAGTCTGCTTCGCACCGTCCGGGATCGCCCCGAGCGAACCGGACGGAGCGAGTGTCACGGCCGGCCTTCCAGGATCTTGAGCAGCAGATCCTGCGCGCGGCCGTAGGTGGGCGCGATCTCGAGCGCCGAGAGCGTCTGCTTCTTGGCGTCGTCTTTCTTGCCGATCTTGAAGTAGCTTTCGGCGAGATCGGTGTGCGCCTCGGCGCGGTTGACCGGATTCAACAGGAGCGCCGCCTTGAATTCGCGCGTGGCCGTGTCGGCGTCGTTGCGCTGCAGCGCGAGACGGCCGAGCACGGTGTGGGCCTCGTTGTCGAACGGATCGATGGCGATGATCCGCTCGTTGACCGCGCGGACCTTGGCGGCGTCGTCCACGCCCGCTTTGCGCATCTCCGACGAGAGCGCCCGCGCCGCCTCGACGTCGTCGAAATTGGTATTGACCACTCCCTGGAGCTCGGCAATCGCGCGCGCCTGATCCTTCTTTGCCAGGGCAATCTGCGCCATCAGACCGTGAGGCGCCGGAGAAATCGGCACGAGCGCCGACGCCGCCTCGAAGGCCTTCATCGCGTTGTCGACGTCGCCCCCTTTTCTCAAGGCGCGGCCCAACGCCATCTGGGCGCGATAGCTACCCGGCTGCGCGGCGACGATCGTTTTCAGCTCGTCGAGCGGCTTCGCCGCCAGCTTTTCGTCGTCCTCGCCCGCCAGCGCCCGACGCACGCTGCCAAACCGCCGCTCGAGCATCTGGTCGAAGCCGGGCTGCATGTTGTCGAAGCTGGTGTCGAGCGCCGACTTCAGGGCCGCGTCCGTATCAAGGCCCTGGCCGTAGGCGCGCAGCAGCTTGTTGATGCCCGCTGGCCCGTAGGTATCGACGAGATAGTCCACCACCACCGAACCCTGGAAATACGCGGTGCTGATCTTCCGCGGATCGGTGAACGCGGCGTTGAGATCATTCAGCTTGATCACCTTGTCGTCGTTCATCATCTGCGCGAACTGCAGATCCATCTGACGCGCCCATTCGGGTCTCGCCCGCTTCTGCTCGAACTCCGAAATGCCCTCCGTGAGCCAACGCGGGACGCGCTGATTCGACATCTGAATCGTGACCACGTGGGCCAACTCGTGCCAGAGGGTGGCTTCCCACTGGAACTCACCGGGCCTCGCTTTCGGCGTGTCGAGCGCCACGACACGGCCAAAACAGACACCGAGCGCGTAGAGCATGCCCGGAAGGCCGGCGATTCTCACGGCGAAATCGTCGTGCTTGGGGAAAAATTCGATGAGGATCGGTCCTTTGGGAGTGAACTCGTAGCGTGCCGCGAAGCTGTTGAGTGCCTGATGCGCGAGGGGAATCGCGTATTCCTGGAGCAGGGCGGCCTCGTCCTTCTGGAACTTGAAGATCAGATCGCCGTCGCGGACCGTGACGAACTTGTCGAGCGTGTCCAGCAGGTCGAGCATGTTCTTGGTCGGCTTGTGGTACGGATCGAGCTTGAACGCGGCATCGAGAGACTGCCGCGCGCCGGGCTCGTCGCCGGTGCGGAACAGGTGCGCGCCCAGGTCGGACAACGACCGGGCATCTCGCGGCTGCATCCCGATGCCCTTGCGCAGCAGCTCGACCGCCTCGTCGAAGCGATAGTTGCGCGCCGTGAACTCACCGACGACGCGATAGACCTCGCTGTTGCCCGGCGACAGGGCGAGCACTTTGGCCACTTCGGCCTCGAAGTCGCTCTTCTTGTCCTCGACGTAGGCAAGCGCGGCCAGCGCCGAGTGCGCCTCGAGGCTGTTCGGATTGATGGCCAGCGCCTTTGTCAGCGCGTCGCGCGCTTCGTCCTTGTGGTCCTGGTCCAGCGCTTGATGGGCGAGGAAGATGTGCGCCTCGGCGTACGACGGGTTGACCTCGAGCGCTTTCTTCGCGGCGGCCAGGGCCTGTGGCGGGTCGTCGTCGGCCAGGGAGATGGCGGCGTCGAGCAGCGCTGGCGTCCAGGTGGGATCCGCCTCGAGCGCGATCTTGAACGACTCGAACGCCAGGTCGTTCTGGTGGGTGTCGAGGTACAACTCGCCCCACTCGGTATTCGCCTCGGGATCCTTCGGCGCTCGCGCCACCGCGCTGCGGAAGGTGTCGTTCGCTTCCATGACCTCGCCGAGAGCGCGCAACGCACGCGCCGCCACCAGCAGATCACGCGATTCCACCGCGACCCTGTTGAGGATGGCGTTGGCGTCGGCGCGCCCGAGCTTCTTGCCGAGCAGTCCGAGCTCCAGTGCCGCCACGCTCGAGGGTGCGCGTGTCGCGACGGCTCTCAGAAGCGTCTCCGCATCCGCGTAGCGTCCGCGGGCCACCAGCGCGCGTGCCTTCAAGGCGACGGCGGCCGGGTCGGCCTGGCCGACTTGATCGGCCAATGACGCGACGTCCTCATAGCGCCCCTCGAGCAGGGCGCGCGTGGCCTGCTGGAGCGGCGTCTGATTCCGGCGTGCCGCCTGGGCCGCGACGGTCACGCCCAGCACCGTCAAGCCGAGAACCGATCCGACCGAGACGACGAGCGCCAACGCGCATCGAGTCCGAGTAAATGGCGACATCACGGCATTATCACATACGGGATTCGACGGAGGATTAGCGATTAGCGGCCGGGGAGATTCGGCCTCAAAACGGACCATGGTCCAGTCGGTGCAAACCTCGACCGACCGTGAGGTTCTCAAGGATTCAACCCGCCGAGCGGAGCGCACGTTCCTCGATCGCGATGCGCTTGAGGATCAGCGCGCCAAACGCCGCCGTCGCCAGCGGCCCACCCACGACCGCGCCGCTCATCAAGGCCACTCCGCCCAACTCACCGATCACGCCGACGTAGTTGGGGTGGCGAAACACGCGGTACGGGCCCCGGCTGACGAGCACGTCGCGGGGAACGGTGATCACCCGGAACGTCCACGACCGGCCGAGCGTCAGGATCGCCGACCACTTGAGCGCCTTGGCGGCAAGAAACAGCACGATGCCGATCACGAGGAACAGACGCGAGGGTCCGCCGCGCAGCGTGCCCTCGCCGATCATCAGGAGAAACGCCGCGGGATACGCAACCCGCATCGTCTGATACACATCGCCGCTGGCTTCGACGCCACCGCGGGCCAGCTGCGCGCGCTCGTTGGCGGCGGCCCGCCGCGCCTCGACGAGCATCGGCACGAACACAATCAGGAGTAGTAGCAGCGGAAGCATCGGGAGAAAGAAAAGCACGCGCGACGCGGCAATCTCACACGAGCGCGATGGGCCACGTCAGAACGTGCCGGGCCGACCGGGCATCAGCAGCGGCGCGCCGGTCGCCGCCTGCACCGTTTCCACCGTCGTGTCGGACGCGATCTCCCGCAGGACGAGGCCACCGGGCGCGACCTCGATCACCGCGAGCTCCGTCACGATCAGATCCACCACGTTCAATCCAGTGAACGGCAGCGTGCACCGCGTCACGATCTTGTGGACGCCGTCACGCGCCGTGTGCTCCATCGCAACGACGACTCGTTTCGCGCCCGCCACAAGGTCCATCGCGCCGCCCATGCCCTTGACCATCTTGCCGGGAATCATCCAGTTGGCGAGGTTGCCTTCCTGATCGACCTGCAGAGCCCCGAGCACCGTGAGGTCGATGTGTCCCCCTCGAACCATGGCAAACGAGTCGGCGCTGCTGCAGTAACTGGTGCCGCGCACCTCGGTCACCGTCTCCTTCCCGGCGTTGATCACGAGCGGATCGACCTCGCTTTCGAGGGGGTACGGTCCCACGCCCAACATGCCGTTTTCCGAATGCAGCGTGATGTCGACACCCGGCGGGATGTAGTTGCCGACCATCGTCGGCATCCCGATGCCCAGGTTGACGTAGTCGCCGTCTTTCAGTTCGCGGGCGACGCGTCTGGCGATTCGTTCGCGGATGTCCATTAGCGGATGTCCATTAGTAGCGCCGTTTCTGCTGGCGGACGATGTTGAATTTGGCGGTGTCGGCGATGGCCATGACGGCCATGACACCCGCCTGGACGGGGTCGGATACGACCAGATCGGCGACGTCGGGGACGCTGCCCGCCATGTTGAGGGAGATGACGATCAGGCCCTTTTGCCGGACGTCCTCGACAGCGCTGGTGATCTCGCCGCCCATGATCGAACCGGCGAGGACGAGCAGCCGCACACGCGGCAATCGCACGACGGCGCGGACCGCGCTCGCCAGCGCCTCTTCTCCAACCAGCGGGATGGTATCCACTGAAATGCGTTCGCCCCGGATATTGTGACGGTCTGCCTCGGCGATCGCGCCGAGCGCGACCTGGCCGACCTGCGCCCCGCCGCCCATGATGATGATGCGCTTGCCGTAGATTTTGGTGAACGACGGAGTGACCTCCGCGCCGCCAACTCCCGGCAACTGGCGGAAGTCCCCAATGATGGTCTCGATCGGATCGTCAGCCGTAAACTCGAAGTAGATGCCCGCCTGCTGATCATCGTGCGGGATGATGTCCACCGAGCTGACGTTGGCCTGATGGTTGGCGAGTATCTGCGTGAGCCCGAACAACATGCCGGGTTGATTGGTGACGGTCGTCAAGACGGCGTAGGGTGGCATACTCGAGGTTCTGAAGTCTGAAGGTCTGAAGTCTAAAGCGTGAACCTGAAGTCTGCCACACTTGCGACCGTGCAGCTCAAGGCCCACATTCAGACCTCCAGCTTCTTGCCTCGCACGTCAGACCACCGTTCACATTTCAGACGTGAAACCTCAGACTTCTGATGCCGCTCCGCAATCTCCGGCAGCGCCGATGATTCGCCGGAACAGCCCTGGCCAGAGGCTCGCCGTGAGCGCGGCAGCCTGAACGGCGACCGGCGATGCGACGGTCGCGCGCAAGGCCCGGTTGAATCGCCACTTCGCGCTGAATTCGCGGCGCCGATTGCCAGCCAGCCGCGCGTGCACGTCCTGCCATCCTCCTGTCAGCACCTCGAGCGCCGCGTGGGCCGCCAAGACACCTCCCCGAACGGCGAAGCGCAGGCCATCGCCCGTCATCGGATCGATGAATCCCGCGGCATCGCCCGCCAACAGCAATCCGGACGGGCTTTCGGCGACCGCGTCGATCGCCAGTGGACCGAGGACGACCGGCGGCTTGACCAGTCGAGCGCGAGCAAAGCGGTCGCGCAAGCGCGGATCGCGCTCGAGGGCGGCCGCCAGAAGAGCCGCCGGCGCGCGTAACGCCTGATCGGCGGGTTGCGACGGTCTCACGAGGCACACGTTGGCGAGTCCTCCCGGCACCGGGGCAACGCCGACATAGCCCGCCCGGTCGATGTGCATCTCGCCCAGCGATGAAAGCCCCGACGCACCCTCGTAGTACCCACCAATGGCCCAGCGTCTCGGCGAAGGTGGATGACGGGCGAGGCCCAGGGAGAACGCCAACGTGGACCGCCGACCATCAGCGGCAATGGTCACACGGGCCCGGAGCGCCCGCTCGCGACCGTTCACGCCGACGTCGACTCCGGTCACCGTCTTGTTCGCGCCCGACTGGTCGAGGATGGCTCGACGCACCGAAAGCGCCGGCTCGAACTGAGCGCCGGCCTCGACCGCCTGTTGCAGAAGCGCCCAATCGAGGTCGCGCCGCAGCAGCGCGCGGCCGTAGAGGCCGTCGGGATAACGGCCTTCGATAGCCACGCCGGGACCAGTGACAAGCATGCCGTCGATCTGGAGGCCGGAGGCTTCAACGGGCCGGGCCAGGTCGAGACGCCGCAACTCGGCCAGTGTGCCTGGATTGACGGTGTCGCCACAGAGCTTGTCCCGCGGAAACAACGCGCGATCGAGGAGCCGCACCCGCGCGCCCGCCCGTGCGAGCACCGTCGCAGCCACGGCGCCGGCCGGCCCCGCTCCAACGACGATGACATCGTCGATCATGCGCGGCCCAGGACGAGCGCGCTGTTTTTTGATCCAAAGCCGAGGCAGTTGCAGAGTGCGGCGTCGACCTCGGTTCGGCGTGCGTGGTGGGGAATGAAATCCAGATCGCATGCCGGATCGGGATCATCGAGATTGATCGTGGGTGGGAGAAGATGCCGCGACAGCGCCAGCGCGGCGGTGACCACGCCGGCGGCGCCGCTCGCGCCCTGAGGGTGGCCGATCATCGACTTCACGGACGATCCGGCCAGATGGTCGGCATGGCTGCCGAATACCTGCCGAACGCACCGCGACTCGACGGCATCGTTCAATGCCGTTGCCGTCCCGTGATAGTTGACGTAACCGATGGTTTCGCGCGGTCGGCCCGAGCGGTCGATCGCGAGGGAGAGCGCCCGAACGATCTCTCCGCCGTCGGGAGCCATCTGCACACGATGATATGCGTCGCAGGTCGATCCGTATCCCTCGACGGACGCGTAGATGTGCGCGCCGCGAGCCCGGGCTCGATCTTCGCGCTCGAGCACGAGCATCCAGGCGCCTTCCCCGAGCACGAACCCGTCCCGTCCTCGATCGAAGGGCCGCGACGCGACTGCCGGCCGATCGTTGTACCCCATCGACACGACCTTCATCCGCGAGAAGCCAAACAGCATGCCCGGCGTCACGCACGCATCGGTGCCGCCGGACAGCACGACCTCCGCGTCGCCCGATCGAATGAGCGCGGCGGCGTAGCCGATCGCGTCGGTCGAGCTCGTGCAGCCGCACGAGAGCACGTGACTGACGCCGCGCAAGCGGAGCGAAATCGAGATCTCGCTCGACACCATGCCGACAATCGACACGGGGATGGCGTACGGCGTCACTTTGCGGCCGCGCTCGACGAAGAAATCGTAGTACTGGCGCTCCCCGACATCGATCCCGCCGCCACCGCTGCCCACCACGACCCCGGCGTTGGGCTCGCCGATCCGCAGGCCGGCATCGATCCAGGCTTCGCGGCTGGCGATGACCCCCACCAGCGCCGCGCGCGAATAGCGCTTCGGATCGGCGCGATAGCCGACGTCCCACAGCGCGTCGCCATCGATCTCCGGCACATCGTCGATGGTCACGTTCGAGACCGGCGCCGCGACGCGGCACGCCAGTTCCGTCGCGTCGAAGTCGGTGATCGCGCGCGTGCCGCTGCACCCGCGGCTGACGTGATCCCAGAACACCTCACGGCCGACACCGAACGGCGAGACGACGCCGATTCCGGTGATGACGACACGCGGACCGGCCGGTTGCGGCATGCGCCCTATACTACTGGTGATTTGGTCGAGCGGGTGTTCGTTTGGACCGGCGGCGTGGCCTTCGTCTCATCGCTGGCCTTCTGTGCCGGCTCGTATTTCCTGCGATGGTCGGGCGGCAGCGGCGGCGCCTGGACGGCCGTCGCGGTCGACGCGGTCCTCGTCGGCATCTTCGCCGCGCATCACAGCATCTTCGCGCGAGAAGGAGTAAAGCGTTGGCTCGCGCAGCGGCTGCCCGAGCGTCTGCTGCGGTCGGTGTACGTCTGGACGGCTTCGCTGCTGCTGTTCGGGACCTGTGCGGCGTGGCGTCCGATTGGTTACGAGCTGTTCGACGTCAACGGGGTGCGACTCTGGCTCCACGCGGCGGTTCAGTTCCTGGGCGTCTGGGTCATCGCCCGGGCGGTTCGCCATCTGGCCCCGCTCGAATTGGCGGGTATCCGACGCGAAGCGGCAATACAGGAATTGAAGGTGGCTGGCCCGTACCGGCTCGTCCGGCATCCGCTCTATCTCGGCTGGATCCTGATCGTCTTCGGGTCGGCTCACATGACCGGCGATCGTCTGACATTCGCGGTGCTCACCACGGCGTACCTGGTCCTGGCGATTCCGTGGGAGGAGCGATCGCTGACGCGTAGCCTGGGAGATGAATACGTCCGCTATCGCCGGCTGGTGCGCTGGCGCGTGATCCCGTTCATCTATTGAAGCGCGAGTCCTCGTCGCCGCCGCCCTGGAACACGGCGGCACTCGAGGCACCCTTCTCGATGAACACCATCGAATGCTGCGATGGGATGTCGAACTTCTTGCCGCACGTCTTGCAGGTCACTGCGTCGTCGACGCGAATCATGTAGTCGCGCAGCTTCGCATAGAGGGCGCGGTCGCGCTCGTCGGCGCCCGGCGGAAGGCGTTCCTTCTTCGTCCGAACGACCCAACGCATCTGGTAGGCGTTGACGCGCTTGCAGCGCGGACACGTCAGCTGATCGTTGCGCGTCTCGTTCTTGTTGTGAAAGAAGTCGCGTTCATCGAGCGCCATTCGGAGATCATACTATTGTTTCCGAGCCCGGCCGGGTCGATGTTTCCGAGCCAGGCCGAGTCGAAAACTGCTCAGTACCTTTATGGCCACTGCCTCCGAATTGGCGCGCATCTATCCCAGTGAATTGCCGGTGCTCGCGCTCCGGCAGACGGTGGTCTTCCCCTTGACCCTGGCGCCACTGGCGATCAGCCGTGCCACGTCGATCGATGCCGTGCATCGTGCCTTGTCGGGCGACCGACTGATTTTTCTCGCGCTCCAACACGCCGAGCGCGACGAAGCCGAGCCGGACGACTTGCGGCCGGTCGGAACGATCGCCGCGATCCGCCAAATGGCCAGGGCTCCCAGCGGCATCATCCAGGTCGTGGTCGAAGGCACCTTGCGCGCCAAGGCGGACCTGATTGTTCGCGTCGAGAACTCGCTGCGAGCGACCGTCACATTGCTTCCCGAGCACACCGAGCGGTCGATCGAGGGCGACGCCTACGTCCGGCGCATCCAGGAACTGGTCGATCGCGCGCTGTCCTTGTCGAGCGGCCTGTCGCAAGAGCTGCGAGGCCTCGTCCAGGGCATTGACGACCCCCTGCGGCTGGCGTATGTATTGGCGGCGCTGCTCGACATCAAGGCCGACGAGAAGCAGCGGATTCTGGAAGCCAACGATTCGATCACCAAGCTGAAAGCGGTGGCGGACGCGCTCAGCCGGGAAGTCGCCCTGCTCGAGATGAAAGGCAAGATCGAATCTGCGGCCGAGCAGGAGATGACGGCTGCGCAGCGTCACTACTACCTCCGCCAGCAGCTCAAGGCGATCCAGGAAGAGCTCGGCGAGGGCGAGAAGCCGGAAGCGCTGGAAATCCGCACCCGGCTCATCGACGCGAAGCTGCCGGAGTACGTCGCCGCGATCGCCAGCCGCGAAGTCGACCGCCTCGAGCGCATGACGCCGGCCTCGCCCGAGTACCAGATGATCCGGACCTACATCGACTGGGTCCTCGATGTGCCCTGGTCGGTGACGACGCCGGATCGGCTCGATCCAGTCGCGGCCCGCGAGGTCCTTGACCAGGACCACTACGACCTCGACAAGGTCAAAGAACGGATCGTCGAGTATCTCGCGGTGCAGAAGCTGAAGTCGCGGAACGCGGCGACGCCCGGCGTGATTAAGGGGCCGATTCTCTGCTTCGTCGGACCACCGGGTGTCGGCAAGACCTCGCTCGGCCAGTCAATCGCGCGGGCGATGAATCGCAAGTTCGTGCGGCTCTCCCTCGGCGGCGTGCGGGACGAGGCCGAGATTCGGGGTCATCGCCGCACCTACCTCGGCGCGATTCCGGGACGGATCGTCCAGGCGTTGAAGCAGGCCGGCGCGATGAACCCGGTGTTCATGCTCGACGAGATCGACAAGATCAGCGTCGGCTACCAGGGCGACCCGGCGGCGGCGCTGCTCGAAGTGCTCGATCCGGCGCAGAACTACGCGTTCCGGGACCACTATCTGGAGATCAATCTTGATCTCTCGAAGGTGCTCTTCATCGCCACGTCGAATCAGCTCGGGACCATCCATCCCGCGCTCGTCGATCGCATGGAAGTGATTTCGCTGGCCGGCTACAGCGAGGAAGAGAAGCTGCACATCGCGAAACGCTATCTGATTCCCCGCCAGCTCGAGGAACACGGCCTCACCGACGAGGTGGTCCGGATCGACGACGGCGCGCTACGCCGAATCATCGCGCAGTACACCCGCGAAGCCGGGGTGCGCAACGTGGAGCGACAGATCGGCGCCGTCGCCCGTAAGGTCGCGGCGCGCGTCGCCGGCGCCGAGCCGGGCGCGCCCTCGGCCGCAACGATCGTGGTCACCGCGTCCGACGTCCCCAACTACCTCGGGCCGCCGCGCATTCACGACGAGGTCGCGTTCCGTGTCTCGCGTCCCGGGGTCGCAACCGGCGTGGCGTGGACAGAGGCCGGCGGAGATGTGCTCTTCATCGAAGCCAGCCTGTTGCCGTCCGGCCACCACGACATCATCCTGACGGGTCAACTCGGGAGCGTGATGCAGGAGTCGGCGCGCGCTGCAGTCAGCCATATTCGCGCGCACGCGACAGAACTGGGAGTCCCGGCCGACTTTCTCGACGACCACGACCTGCACGTTCACGTGCCGGCTGGCGGGATTCCCAAGGACGGTCCCTCAGCGGGCGTGACCATGGCGACGGCGATTCTGTCGGCCATCAAGAATCAGGTCATTCGCGACGATGTCGCGATGACCGGCGAGATTACGCTGAGCGGTCTCGTGCTGCCCGTTGGCGGCATTCGAGAGAAGGCGCTCGCCGCGCGACGCCATGGGATCACGACCTTCATCCTTCCGGCGCGCAACGAACCGGACCTGGCGGAACTGCCGCCGGAAGTGAAGGCGGACATGACGTTCGTCCCGGTCAACACGCTCGAAGAAGTCCTGAAGGTCGCGCTGCCCGCTGGCGGACCCGCCATCGGTTCGTGACGATCGCCTTCTATGTCTCGGGGCACGGGCTGGGCCACGCGTCGCGGGACGTCGTGCTCATGGCCGAGATGATCCGCCAGCAGGAGGACGTCCGGATCGAAGTCCGGACCAGCGCGGCCGCCTGGATCTTCGACCGGATCCGTGGACCGCACGTCGAGGTCCAGCCCTGCGAGACGGATCCCGGCATCGTGCAGCCAGACAGCGTGCGGATCGACGTCGAAGGCACGGCACGGCGCGCGGCCGCGTTCTATCGCGATTTCGATCGCCGGGTCGCGGCGGAGGCGGCGCACCTCCACCAACTCGGCGCGCGGCTCGTGATCGGTGACGTGCCGCCGCTGGCGTTCTCGGCCGCCCGGGCGGCGGGCATCCGGTCCGTGTTGGTTGCCAACTTCACGTGGGATTGGATCTACGCCTACTACCCCGAATTCGCCGCGCTCGCGCCGGGCGTCGTCGAGGCGAGCGCCCACTCGTATTCACTGTCTGCCAAGGCGTTCAGACTGCCGATCAGCGGCGGATTCACCTCGGTCACCGCCGTCACCGAGGATGTCCCGTTCATCGCACGCCGATCGACCCGCGATCCGGACGACACCCGCCAGACGCTGGGAGTCGGCCGCGGCCAGCGCCTCGCGCTCGCGTCTTTCGCCGGGTACGGTCTGGCGCTCCCCTACGATCGCATCGAGCAATCGGGATTGGTCGTGATCTCGCCCGAGCGGCATCCGCCGCCGGGCCTCAAGTACGAAGACCTCGTCGCCGCCGCCGACGTCGTCGTGAGCAAACCGGGGTACGGCATCGTGTCGGAATGCGTGGCGAATGGCACGCCGTTGCTGTTCACCTCGCGAGGACGCTTCGCCGAGTACGAGGTAATGCTGACGCAGATGCCGCGGATGCTGCGCTGCCGCCACATCAGCCAGGAAGAATTGCTGGCGGGAAACTGGCCGGACGCTGTCGAGGCCCTTCTGGCGCAGGAGGAACCGCCGGAACGGCCGCGCGTCGACGGCGCGTCGGTCATCGCCGCGGCGATTCTCGAACTGGCGACCCGGATTTTCTAGATCCGGGCCGCCCGGCTCAATCCTTCGCGCAGGTGACCAGCGACCAAATCGGCGGAAAGTTGACCTTGGCGATCGAAATCGGCTTGAGCTCGGCCTGCGCCAAGAAGGCGGGCAGGTCCAGGTCCGCGGTGAATCCGATGTGTACGGTCAACGGAGAAATCAGCCGTTCCATGAAGGCGCCGACGCGGTTGCGACTGCGAAAGTGATTGAGGATGACCAGACGACCACCGGGACGGCAGACGCGGCGCATCTCGCGGACCACCGCGACCGGGTCCGGTACGACGCTGATGAGATACGGCGCGTACACGACGTCGAAGCTGTTGTCTGGAAACCTCATGTCGGCGGCGTCCATTTCAAACAGCTGGACGTTGGTCAGCCGTTTGCGGGCGATCCGCTCGCGGGCTTTCTCGAGCATCGGTCCGGACAGATCGATACCCGTGATGGTGGCATCGCGCGGATACAACGCGGCGTTGATGCCGGTGCCGATGCCGACCTCAAGGACGCGATCGTTCGACTTGATGCCCATGCGCTTGAGCGCGTGCATCCGTCCGGGATGAAGGGTCGGTCCGAACGTCCAGTCGTACACGAACGCGAGATTCTCGTACACCCGAGCGACAAAATCGTTCTCGACCGCGGTCACCGACAACGCGCGGGTCGCGGCGTCCGAGCCAATGTACTCGTCGTCGTCTGAAGAATGCGGCTCAAATAAAGACATCATGGCCTCAGCCAGACCCACACGCGCCCGGCCGCCACGCCGGTGCATGCGGGTGTCTGGTCATCCGAACTGTTGAGCGACTATACATCTGGGGCGTTTGATAAGTCCATATCTTCGTTGAATTTCCCGGATCTCACACCTCGATCCGCTCGCACTGCAGAGTCGCGCTGTCGATCATCAAGTAGGAGGTGGTCACCACGTCCAGCCCGATGGAGCGTACACCCTGGCGCCGCGAGTCGGTGAACTCGTGGTGATGGCCGAATAGATGAAGCCTCGGGCGCATCCCCGCGAGCGCCTCGTTGATGACGGTTTTGCCCGCGTCGATGCGCCGGCCTGCTGGGTAGAAGGGGCGCGGCGCCTCGTGGGTGAGGAACACGTCGATGCCGGTCAGCCCCTTGCAGGTGATGACCTCGTCGCGGACGAAATGCCGCCGCTTGTCGTCGCGGCTCTTGCCGAGCTTCAGCGACGGGGCGCTCGATCGACGCCCGCGCGACGGCGGCAGATCTGCGGCCGGCGTGTGATACCAGCTCGGCGCGAACGTGCCGCCGAGCGCCGCAATCCGCCAGGGTCCGACCTGGTGAGGTCCGCCGTTCTGGAGATAGTGGAGCATCGGGGACGGCGGATGCCCTGCAAGGGCTGCCGCGATCACGTCGAAGTCTTCGTTGTTGCCTTTGATCCAATACAGAGGGGCGACCGGGGCAAAGTAGTCACCGCTGTTCGCGGCCACGTCGCCGACCGAAATCCAGAGGGGCACCTCCCGGTGCCGATTCATGATGCGCTGAACGACCTCGAAGGCTCCGTGGATGTCGCCGAGAGCACCAATCAACATGGGCAGCTGAAGCGGGTGGGGCTGATGGTCGCGTCGGCTCGGCCTGCGTCGGGGTGCGCGGGCGAGCGGCTAGCCCACCTGACCTGAAGAGCCGGGCGTGGCCGCCGGAATGAGCAGGTCCTGTTTGTCCCACACGAAATCGTCCTTGCTGTAGACCGCCAGCTCGTAATCCTTACCCATGAAGATGGCGCCGACCGGGCACGCCTCTTCGCAATACCCACAAAAGATGCACCGGGTCTTGTGAATCTGGTACACACTCGCGTAGCGGGGACCCGCCTGCACGGTGCCGTCGTTTTCCCGGGCCTCCAGATAGATGGCGTCGGCCGGGCACGCCACCGCGCACAGACCGCAGGCGACGCACTTCTCCAGATCGTTCTCGTCCCGCATCAGCACCTGCTTGCCGCGGTACTTCGGGAACATCGGGAACTTCTGCTCGGGGTAGTTGACCGTAATCGGTTTTCTGAACAGATGCTTGAAGGTGGTGGCGAAGCCGATGAGCAACGGTCGAATCAGAGCCATTGCCCTCAGTTTACCCGGCCGATAAGATCAATGTAAATCATGCAGGTCCTGCTGACGACGCTGCTCGTGAAGCTCGCCGTCATGGCCGCCGCGGCCACTATCGTCGTGCGATTCCGGCGGTTTCGCCAATTCCTGATCTTCGAGCAGCGCGAATGGCCCGATCGCGCCATCTTCGGGCTCAGCCTCGGCTTCTTGCTCTTCGCTGGCGTCGCGGCGCGCCTGCTGCTGGGATACCAGGCCGCGGACCTCACGCTTGAAGGGGCGTTTCTGGCCGGACTGATCGACGGCCCGTACCTGGGCGTCACCGTGGGCGTGCTCGTCGGCCTGCCCCCACTCGCCCACGGCGAGATTATCGCCCCGATGTTCGCCGTCGGCTGCGGCTTCGCGGGGGGCGGTTTGCGAGAACTGTGCCCGAAAGAAGCGATCTGGCACTTCTCGCCGTTCGTGTTCACGAGCCTGCCCCGGCGGGTGTATCACATGCTGCGAGGGGCGCTGGACGCTCTTCGCCGCCGCGGCGCCTTTCAGGTCGATTGGCAGGTGGTGCTGCTGCTCGTGCCGATCGGGCTCGAGCTGATCCGGCTGGTCCTCGGAATGCGCTGGCCCATGCGCCTCTTCTACCTCGGTCCTGGCTCGCACTGGATGGCGGAATCCGCCTCCCCCTGGACATTCGCCGCCGTGCTGCTCGCTACCGTGGTCTGCGTGGCGACGCCGATCAAGATCTGGAACAACGCGCGCATCGAGCATCGCCTGCAAGAACAGGAAAAGCTCCTGCTCGCGGCCCGGATCGAAGCGCTCGCCAATCAGATCAACCCCCACTTCCTGTTCAACACGCTGACCTCGATCTCGTCGCTCATCCGGACGCAGCCGGAAACGGCCCGGATGCTCATCACCAAACTGTCGGGCCTGCTCCGCCGTCTGCTGCGCGCCACCGATCACTTCGTCACCCTGCGCGAGGAACTGGAGTCGATCGACGAGTACCTCGACATCGAAGTCGTGCGCTTCGGGCCTCAGCTGCGCGTCGTCAAGCAGATCAGCCCCGAAACGCTCGACGTGATCGTCCCGAGCATGCTGCTGCAACCGCTGGTCGAAAACTCGATCAAGCACGGGCTGTCTCGCAAGGTCGGCGGCGGACGCATCACGATCCGCAGCCGGATGCAGGATGGCCATGCGGTGATCGAGGTGCACGACGACGGGTTGGGGATGACCGGCGATCGGCTTGAAAAAGCCCTCGGCGACGGCATCGGCCTGAGCAACGTCAACGAACGACTGCGCACGATCTACGGGGCGGCGTATCGTTTGAAGCTCACGAGTGCGCCCGGTGAGGGCACCTGCGCGCGCGTGGAAATCCCCGAGCTGACGATTCCCGAGCGGGTAACAGCGTAAGATGGATTTGCGTGCGGTACTTGTCGACGATGAACAGCTGGCTCGTGACGAGTTGGGCTTCCTGCTGGGACAGCTTGGCGGCGTCGACGTGATCGGCCAGGCGGGTGACGGCCTGGAAGCGCTCTCGACCATCGACCGCCTCCGTCCGGACATCGTGTTTCTCGACGTCCAGATGCCGGGCTTGAACGGTTTTCAGGTCGCGCGCCGGATGGTCGACCGTGAGTTGCCGACGCACATCGTGTTCGTGACGGCATACGACCAGCACGCCATCGAGGCCTTCGAGGTCAACGCGGTTGATTACCTGTTGAAGCCGGTCGATCCGGTACGCCTTGAACGGGCGGTCGAGCGGGCCCAGCGCCGCGTGGCGTCGGCCCGGTCGCTCGATCAAGGGGATGGCGTGGCGATCAACCAGCAGATCGAGAAAATCTTCGATCTCGTCGCCGAACGCCAACACCGCCGGGATCGGATGGCGATCAAGGTCGGCGAGCGGTTCATCCTCGTGCAGTCCGAGGACATCATCTACGCCTCGCTTGCCGAAGACGCCATCACCGTCGTGACCAGCCATCACGTCGGGACGTCGAACTACCGATCGCTCGACGACCTGCACGAACGCCTCGACCCGAACGTCTTCTGGCGCGTCCACCGCTCGCATCTCGTGAACATGAACAAGATCAGGGAGATTGTGCCTTGGTTCAGGAACTACATCCTCAGGATGAAGGACGACAAATCGACGGAGATTCCGGTGAGCCGGGCGCACACGCGGCGGATTCGGGAGTACCTGGAGCTCTAGCGGCCGGTGCCAACGAGCGAATCGAACCTGAGGCAACCGTCGAGTCGCAGGTGAGCGAAGCGCCGCCGTCGCAGGCGGCCTACGGTGTTCCGTCGTTCGAAGACCAGCGTCAAGATACACCCCCCCTGCCGGCGGGCGATCGCCCGGCCGAGGGCGGCTACGACACCACCATGACCGATCGGCTCGATCAACCGGCGATGACGAGCCCCGCGGTTCGCCTGTCGCGCGTCAAGGAAGAGCTCGTCGCGTGGGTCAAGACGCTCGTCTCCGCTGCCGTCTACGCGGTCCTCATCGTGACGTTCGTCTTCCAGGTTGCCCGCGTCGAGGGCCAGAGCATGGCGCCGACGCTCGAGGATCAGGATCGGTTGATCGTCAACAAGCTGGCGTATCGCATGGGCGAACCGCGCCGGGGCGATATCGTCATGCTCTACTACCCGCTCAACCCCGAGAAGTCGTTCGTGAAGCGGGTCATTGCCGAAGAGGGCGACACCGTGCGCATCGTCGACGGTCACGTGTACGTGAACGACATTCCGCTCAAGGACGATTACGTGCCCGCCAAGTACCGCAGCCACGACGACTGGGGACCGCAGTTGATCCCCGAGGGCTACGACTTCGTGATGGGCGACCACCGCAACAACAGCTCGGACAGCCGCCATTGGGGTAACGTGCCCAAGAAATACATCATCGGGAGAGTGCAGCTGCGTTGGTGGCCGGTGCCCACGGCGCGGATCTTCTAAACATCGCAAGGACGCAGGGAGCAGGAATGGGGAGCAGCCGTATTCCGTCTCCCGAAGAGATCCGATCCGCGGCGCGAGCCCTGCAGCCGAGCCGCTACGCGGCGGTCACCCGCGTCCTGGTCCGCGTGCTGATTCTCAACCTTGCGGTCGCAGTCGCCAAGATCGCGGTCGGCTACGCCACCGGCGCCGTCAGCATATTGTCGGACGGCTTCCACTCGCTGACCGACGGCGCCTCGAACGTCGTCGGCCTGATCGGCGTCCGACTGGCGCGGCAGCCGCCCGACGACGACCACCCGTACGGCCATCGCAAGTACGAGACCGTGGCCGCAGCGGCCGTCACCGTCTTTCTCTCGCTCGTGGTCGTCGAGGTGCTGCGCAACGCCTTCAATCACCTGAGCGGTAAGACGCCCCCCCCCGAGATCCCGGTAATGAGCATCGTGGTCATGCTGGCCACGATCGGCATCAACCTCGCCGTCGTCGTGTACGAAGGGCGCGCCGCCGAGCAATTGGCCAGCGAGGTACTGCTGGCCGATGCCATGCAGACTCGCAGCGACGTGTGGACGTCGCTGGCGGTCATGTGTGCGCTGGTCGGCGCGCGGCTCGGGCTGCCGATCCTGGATCCCCTGGCGGCGATACTCGTCGCGGGATTCATTGCCTACTCGGGTTACCAGGTGGCCCATGCCACGACCGGGATCCTGAGCGACCGCATGGTGATGGCGGACGTCGACATCGAACGCGTGGTGCTCGACGTCACGGGCGTGCTCGGCTGCCATCGCATCCGCACGCGCGGCTCCACCGACCACGTGTTCCTGGATCTTCACGTCTGGTTTCCTCCAGACATGCGGCTGACCGATGCGCACGATTTGTCGCACGTGGTCAAGGATCGGCTGATGGCGCGCTACCCGCAAATCGTGGACGCCATCATCCACATCGAACCGCCGCCGTCGCAAGTCGCCTAGTGTCCTGCGTCCGACGCTTTAGGACGCCTTCCGGGCGGGGCATCCCGCCTGGCGGCGTTGCTCCTCCCTCAGATACTCCCGGTATCCTCGGTCGTCGCGCCTTGCCATGCGGGCGCCGCGCGCCGGAAGCCGTGTACTACATCGTCGAACGCAGGACACTAGCGTCCTGATCGCTACGGCCTGGGCACGATCGTGATCTCGAACAGCGACGGCCAGAGCTTGCCGGTGACGAACAAGCGGGCGCCCTTCTCGTCGTAGGCGATGCCGTTGAGTACGGCATCGCCGTTCACCCGATCCCTCGCGGACAGCAGCCCGGCCAGGTCGATCCAACCGAGCACGCGCCCGGTCTGCGGATCGATCCGCGCGATCCGGTCCGTCGTCCACACATTGGCGAACACCTGCCCGTTGACGTACTCCAACTCGTTGAGACTCGACACGGGGCGTGCCGCGTCGGTGACGCGCACGCGGCGTCGTTCCTGGAACGTCGTCGGGTCGAGAAATCGGAGATCGGCGGTCCCGTCACTCATGATGAGGCTGGTCCCGTCGTGCGTCAGTCCCCAGCCCTCGCCGGTGTAGGCGAACGACCCGCGCGGTTCGAACGATTCGCTGTCGTAGACGAATGCGACGTGCGACTGCCAGGTGAGCTCGAACATCCGCGATCGCCAGATCGTGATGCCCTCGCCGAAATGCGCCTGTGGCACATCGCGGCGTCGAAGCACACGCCCGGTTTCCAACTGCACTTTCCTGATCGACGATCGGCCGTTGAGCCCGGTGCTTTCAAACAAGGCACCGTCAACGAACTCCAACCCTTGCGTGTACGCGTCTCGATCGTGTGGATAGGTGTGAACGACGCGGTAGCCGGCGGTCGGAGCCGCGGATCCGGCACGCAAGGGGGACTGGGAGACGGCAGCCGCCGTATCGACCCTGGCAACTCCGGCGACCAACACGCTGACGGCCAGAGCCGAGACGATGCCAAGAGACAAACGCAGGGGCACAACAGGGAAGCTTCGCCTCAAACACAACCAGCCAAACCCGAGAGTGTGTGGCGAATCTTCACCAGCCAGCGGCGTTCGAAGATGTCTAAGAGCGGACATACGTCCCCGAGCGCCCGCCGCTCTTGAACATCACCCGGATGTCGCCGATGACCATCGTTTTGTCGACCGCCTTGACCATGTCGTAGATGGTCAGGGCGGCGACGGCGACAGCCGTCAGCGCTTCCATCTCGACCCCGGTCTGGGCGGTGGTGCGGACGCGCGCCTCGATTTCGTACCCGCGTGAGGTCGGGGTCAAGGCGACGTGCACGTTCGCGAGCGGCAGCGGATGGCAGAGTGGGATAAGCGCCGCCGTCTGCTTGGCCGCCATGATGCCGGCGATGCGCGCGGCCTGGAGAGGATCGCCTTTGGCGATCGCGCCGGCCCGGACGATGCGGCGCGCTTCCCGCGACATGGCAATCGAGCCGCGTGCGACCGCCTCACGCGAAGTCACCGGCTTTTCGCCGACGTCGACCATCTTGACGCGGCCTCGTACATCGACGTGGCTAAGCCGGAGATCGCGGTCTTGGACGCCCTCGCCAGCCGGGCGCGCTTCCCGGCCGACCCCACGGGTGCGACGCGCGCGGCCGGAGCCACCGGGCGGGACGGCCGCATCCGATCCACTACGTGACATCGGTATCTCCCTGAGCAAGGAAGAACGACAGGCTTTCCAGCGAGACCGTCAAGTCCACGCTCTTCAGCTTCACATCGGGGGGCGCCTGCAGTGTGTCCGGCGAAAAATTCAGGACCGCCTTGATGCCCGCGGCCACCACGAGGTTGAGCACTTCCTGGGCCGCCGCGGCCGGCACGGCGATGACGGCGATGCTGATGCCGTCGCGGCGCGCGATCTTCTTCAAATCGTGAATGTCAAAGATGGTGACGCCCGCACGCGATTGCTCCCCGACCTTCGACGCCAGCGTGTCGAAGAGCGCGCAGATCTCGAAGCCTTCCTGGCGGAACCCCGGATAGTCCGCCAGTGCGAGCCCGAGGTTGCCCGCGCCAATGATCGCCACCCGAAGTTTGCGGTCGAGACCGAGGATCTGGCGGAGATGACGCTTGAGATCGCGAACGTAATAGCCGACGCCGCGCACGCCGAATTCGCCGAAGTAGGCGAGGTCCTTGCGAATCTGAGCCGCGTTCAGCCGGAACTGCTCCGCCAGCGCCTGCGACGAGATGGTGCGGACGCCGCCGTCGTCGAGCACGTTGAGGCAGCGCAAGTAGACCGACAGCCGGTTGGTCGTGAGTTCGGACACCTGGTCGGAAGTCTGCTTGGACGTCTGGGTCTTGACCACCGACTTGTTCAATCGTTTCACAAACTAAAGCGATTGTAACAAAAGCAGGTAATATCGATGGAATAGATGCGTGCCCGGTTCGCCGTTCTGGCGCTCATGTTTCTGGCCGGAGTGGCTGCTGCTCAGCCCGCCTCCCGCCGCGCGACCAACCTCGCCGCGCTGCAGGCCTTCCCGACCTTTTTTCACGGCCGCCAGATTGTGCTCATCGGCCAGGTGACCACCGAGAACAACGGGACCATCCGCGCCACTGACGGCCTGGCGTCGATGCGCGTGGTCTTCAAGGGCAGCGCCCCGGACGGGAGCAACGAGATCCGTGGTGAATTCTGGGACCTGGGCCGGATGAAGCCCGACGAGCCGCGACTGGCCAACATCGACCTGCGGAGCACGTTCGGCGTCGACCCCGACGGCGCCTGGCCCCGTCCCGGCGACGTGACAGCGATCATGGCAACCGCGATTGCGCCGACGAGCGTGCCCACGTCTCCGTCCATTCGTGCGATCGTTCTCAACCCCGCGCGTTATGTGAACCAGAAGATCACGGTCAGCGGCCAGTTCACCGGCCGGAATCTCCTGGGTGACCTTCCGGACGCGCCCGCGCGCTCGCGGTGGGATTTCGTGATTCGTTCGGCCGACGCGGCGTTGTGGGTCAGCGGGGCGCGGCCAAAGGGCAAGGGCTTCGACCTCGCGCTCGACGCCCGGCAGGACACCAGTCGCTGGCTCGAGATCACCGGCACCGTGCGCGAGGGCCGCGGACTGCAGTGGCTCGAAGTCGTCGCCGATGGGATTCAGTTGGGTAAAGCGCCGGCCACATCGCCGGCCGTCGAAGAACCCACGCCCGTGCGCGCGCCAGCCGCTCCGGCGCCAGAAGTGGTCTTCAGCGCGCCGACGCAGGAAGAAACAGACGTGGCTCTGAACACCTCGGTCCGCATCCAGTTTTCGCGCGACCTCAAAGTCTCGACGCTGAAGGGGAATATTCGAGCCACGTATCTCGAGTCGGAGACGGTCGAGCGCGGGGAACCGACCACCCCGACCGCAGACTTCACGACCCGGTACAACGCAGTGAACCGGGTGCTCGAACTGAAGTTCGCCAAACCGCTCGAGCGGTTTCGGACGCTGCGCCTCGAGTTGAACAACGGCATCCTGGGCACCGACGATCAGCCGATCAAGCCGTGGACGTTGATGTTCGTGCTCGGTGCGTCGTAGACGGCGCCGTTCCAGTTAAAGGACCCTAAGGACCCGTGCAAGCGGATTCCACGCGCGCACCTCCTGCCCCAACCCTCCCCTGCACTACAATTCGACACATCCATGACGAATCCCGTACTGGACGTGCTACGACTTCGCGCGAGCAATGGCGGACGCGGACCCCATTTCGACAACGCGAGGGTCGCGTTGTGCATCGAAGGGGGCTCGATGCGCGGGGTTACATCTGCCGGGATGGTCGTCGCGCTCGAACAGATGGGCTGGTTGGGATGTTTTGACGCGGTCTATGGCTCGTCGGCGGGCGCCCTCAACGGCGCGTACTTCGTGGCTGGCCAGGCCGCACTCGGGACGAGGATCTATTACGAGGACATCAACCATCGCGATTTCATCGATCTCCTGCGGCCGCTGAGGCGCCGACCGGTCCTCGACCTGGACTTCCTGGTCGACGACGTGATGGTCAAGCGCAAGGCGCTCGACACCGGCCGGGTGATCGCCTCGCCGGTCCCCCTGATTGCCCTCGCCACCGACGCCACGACCGGACAACGGCATCTGTTCCGCGACTTCGCCGACGGTCGAGACCTGCTCCGCGCTCTGAGGGCCGGTGCCACCATGCCGATGTTCGCCGGTCCGCCGTACCAACACCGGCGGGGACGTTATTTCGACGCGCTGCTTTCCGAGCCAATTCCAGTGCCGGCCGCCGAGGACGACGGGTATACGCATATCCTGGTCCTCTTGACGCGACCCTATTCTGCGGAAACCCGGACGATGTCGTTCACGGACAAGTACATCATCGCGCGGCGCCTCGCAAAGATTTCTGTCGAACTGGGCCGCTTGTATGCTGGCCGGCTCGAGGCGTACAACGACCTGCTCGCGCACATTGAGACTGGCAAGGGCCCACGAGGTCGTGCGAACGTGTTCGCGATACGACCGGCGGGGACCACCATCGAAAAATTGGAACGGCGGCGACAACGCCTGGTCGACGGCGCTGCCGACGGCCGTCAGGCCGTCATCTCGGCAATCACGTCCGCGGCGAGTGTTCCGGTTGAAACCCAATGGATGATCGATGCGGCAAAGCGATCGCTGAAGCAGGCGTAACGCCGGAGTCGCGGACCATGCTGAGGGACGCGATCGGTCCCTAGACATCTTCTAAAGCCAGAGTCTCGCAAGGGCAGAGATTCGTCGTCGCACCGAGGCGGACGATGCGCCCGGATCGCAAGGCGCGACGACCAAGCCTATCGGCCGGATGTGAAGGAGGAGCAACGCGGCTAGTGTCCTGCGTTCGACGATTTAGTACACGGCTTCCGGCGCGCGGCGCCCGCATGGCAAGGCGCGACGACCGAGGATACCGGGAGTATCTGAGGGAGGAGCAACGCCGCCAGGCGGGATGCCCCGCCCGGAAGACGTCCTAAAGCGTCGGACGCAGGACACTAGGTGGGCGAACCGGTCATCAGACCCTCAATCGCGAGACGCACCTGCTCGATCAATTGATCGCGATCCTCAACGGACATGCCGGCGGTCTCGATCGGCTGGCCTACCCGCACGCTGACCGTCACCGGGTGGATGACTCGACTCCCCCGCCGCATCGCCTCCCGGCCGCCCTGAATCGCGACCGGCACGATGGGTGCTTGCGCCTTGATGGCCATGATGAAGCCGCCTTTCTTGAACGACAGCAGCTGGTCGGTTCGGCTGCGCGTTCCCTCGGGAAAGATCAGGAACGAGCTGCCCGAACGAATCGACTCGGCGCCCGCCTCAATCGATCGCAGCGCCGATTCCTTGTTCCGGCGGTCCACGGGGATGAACCCCCCCATGCGAAACGCGCGCGCGAGCACGGGGATCGCGTTGAGCTCGGCTTTATAGAGGACGTGCATCATCGGATGCAGGACATCGAACAGGAGCGGCGGATCGATGTTGCTCTGGTGATTGGCGCAGTAGACGGCGGGCCGCTCGAGCGGCAGTTGCTGTGCGGATGTGAGCGTGTAGCGGATTCCACTCAGCGCCAGGCCAAGCCGCACACCGAAATGACCGAGCACGTACAGGTGGCGCTTCCAGCCGAACAAGATCGCAACCAGCATCCCCGGCGGCGCGACGATCAGAACGTAAAGCGAAACGGCGATATAGGTGAGAACCGAGCGGGCAGCCGCAAACACCGGTCGAATCATAAACGAAAAAGCCCGACGGCCGCTTGCGCGCCCGACGGGCCTTCACATGAAACGAGCGTGCAGCCGAACTGCTTCGCCTCGCGGCTAAGCGCGAACTGCGCGCCGCGGCGCGGGTGCCGGCGCCGGAGCAGCGACGACCCGGGGAACCGCCTTGACCACTTTCGTGCGAGCGGCCATGCGGGCCTTCGCCGAAAAGCACCGTTCGAGCGCGAGATCGACGCGGCCCTCGATGGCAGGCGCCGTTTCCCGCATGACTTCCGACACCTCAGAAATGATCAGGAACTTCGCGCGATCCAGCATGCGCTTCTCGCGAAACGACAGGCTCTTCGACTTCGCAAGGAACGTCAGACTCTTCAACACGTCGGCGACTTCGAAAATGGAGCCGCTGCGCATCTTATCCGAGTTATCCTTGAAGCGTCCTTTCCAATTCTGATGGTTGTCAATCTTGCCGTCGCCAAGCAAACCGAACAAACGCTCGACTTCGTCGTCCGAGATGGCGCGGCGCAGACCGACGCCGTCCACGTTGGCCAGCGGAACGAGAACGACCGTTTCGTTCGCGACGATGCGCAGGTGGTAGAAACCGCAGGTAGTGCCGAGAATAGTCTTGTCCTCGATCCGTTCGACGATCCCGAGACCATGATTCGGGTAAATGACCTTGTCGCCGATCTCAAATGTCACGGTTCCCCCTGTTTGGCAGTGGACTATGGAAGGCCGAAAAACGTGCCGGCAGTGGTGTTAGTATACCTCACGTCGTGCACCCAAACAACGAGAAATGGCCGAAAAATCGCGATTTCTCGCAACCCGTACCAGATTGTGCAGACACGAGCCCGGCGGTTTGGGCATTGAGGAGCAGGATTAACCCTTTTATTGGCAGTGGTTGCGGACCGGCAGTCTGCTCCGGTTCGAGACAGTCCGGGTGTCGGGCGCCCCTTCCAAACGCCTTGGTAACCGCCGAATTCAGGGAAACAGATGCTGTCTAGCGGTACGTGGGACGCACTCTCGACGCTCAAACTCGCCCGGCGACCGGTCGCGGTGGGTTTTCTCGACAGCCCTCCCCCAGGGATGGCTCCCATCGACAGGGCGGCTGCCGCCGGCTGCGGGTACTGGAAGCTGGCCGCCGAGGGGCAGGAGTTCTATACGGTGTCTGGTGATCACCAGAATTGTCCGGTCGGAGCGTATACCCACGGGGTGACGCTGACTGCGGCGAAAGCTGAAGAGCTGCAATCCCTGGTTGGAACGATGATTCAGCTGCAGTACCTCAGCAGTGATGAGGTACCGGCCATTCCCCACCGTGCACAGCCAATGCAGGTCGCCGCTTACGGCCCCGCCGACTCCGCCACGTTTGCGGCAGACGTCGTGATCTTCAGCGGCAACGCGCGTCAAATCATGCTGCTGAGTGAGGCGGCCCGTGCGGCTGGCTCCTTCGAGAGCGGGACGACAATGGGGCGACCCGCGTGTGCGATGCTGCCGCAAGCGATCGGCACGGCGACGGGCGTCGCGAGCATCGGTTGCATCGGCAATCGCGTCTATACTGAGCTCCCCGACGAAGAGCTCTATTTCACGGTGCCGGCGGCCTCACTGGCGGCGATGCTCGACAAGCTGCACACGATCGTCAACGCCAACGTCGAGCTCGAGAAGTTCCATCGCATGCGCGCGGCCACCCTGGGCGCCTGAGCACCGACCCTGCGTGGGCCACCACGCCGGCAGACTGGCACCTTCGAGGCCGCGTCCGAGTCAATCCGCGCTACTTCTGGGCCCCTGCGTCCTTCAGAGACTCGAGCCGGCCCAGTTCCAGACCAGACACGGCGGCCCTGAGCTCGTCCAGGTTGAGACCATTCCCGTTGGCGCTCACCATGAAGCGATCGCCGAGCACCAGCCCGAACTCGTTGGAGCCGCCGTTTTTCGAGATCCGTTCGTGAGTAAGCCGGCCCCCGACTTTGCGCGTCCGCTCCGTGACGCTGTCATTGTCTTTCTCCTGCTCGACGGCCGCCCAGCTGGCCAGTGACATCAGGCCGCTGATGCCGCCTGTGTCGGAAATCTCGAGCGTCACGCGCTTCTGCGCGCCGTCGCTGTAGGTCGCCTCGGCCTTGGAGATCATCAAACCGGCAATACCGTTCTTCTCCGCATTGCTGCCGGTCTTTGGCAGCCCCGCGAAGGTGTCGGGCACGAACGGCTTGAGCTGATCGATGCCGATCGGTTCGACGTGCTTGCCGCCGCCAAGCAGCGTGCCGAGCCCCTCGAGCGCTGCCGTGGCCTGAGCGGCGCTGTCGCCGCGTTTCTCCGCGGCGTCCATCTTCTTGCTGCTCTCCTCCAGTTTGTTCCCAAGGTTCTGCAACTTGCCCAGGGCGCTGTTCTTGTCGAACTCGACGCTGGACGGGGTGTCAGTTCGTTGGAATCCGCCGCCCAGCGCCCCGGAACTGAGGGCGCCGGAGCCAATCAGCGCTCCTCCGATCACGAGACCTCCGATCCCGGTGATCACGACGGACAGGACGATCGCGCAGATGACGACGACGACCGTGTATCCCGCGGCCTTGTCCTCGGGACACTTCATCAAGCGCGGAAGGCCGAGATACAACAGATAGAGCCCGTAGAGTCCCCCGAGCACGGCAAGGATCCCCAGCAGCGGAAGAATTTGCAGCACGCCCGCCACCCAGGCGGGGGTGTACGAATACACCGCGACTTTGAACGCCTGGGCACTGTCTTTCTGCCCGTCAAAGCTGGGTGCGAGGGCATTGATGATCATCGACAAAATGAAGATGCCGACGATCGCCATCACGAACGTCCACACGGCCAGCGCCAGCCCGGACGCGACCGGAATCCGATAGGTGCCGATGAATGGCAACGTCCGTCCGATCAGCGACCCGCCGAGAAAACCGGCGACGACACCGATCGCCACCAGGGGCGCGACGTAGCCGCTGATCAGCGATCCCGCCGATGTTTGTTCTGCCGCGATAATCGGCCATTCAGTGGTCGGCGTCAGACAGATGTTCTTGACTCGCTCAACAATGTTCATGGACGTGGTCCTCTAAACTGCATCGGATGATACCCCCAATCGCGCCGCTTGCGGCACGCGACTCCGGGTACTCTCCTTGGATTCGTTCAGCCGCACTCGTCGCGGCAGCTCCTCAGCGCGCCACGCCGTCAACGGGCCTGTTCGCCCGGTCCATCAGGTGGATGTCCTTCTCGTTCTCGCAGAAAGTCTCGATGAGATCGGAATCCGGAAGCAGGACGGACGGGATCTTCGCCCGCCAGGGCTTCACGTACGCTTTCGGGTCGTCGATGGTGATCTCGATGTCCATGTGTCCGACGTCACGCCGCGTGAAGCGCTCCGTCACGCGTGCGGCCTCAGTCATCGGATGGCCCGACCCGGTGTCGATCCAGGCGCGACCATTGAACCCGGTCGCCTCGACCACGAGCGTGTCGCCGTCCCAATGGCCAATCGAATAACCCAACCAGGTCGGTTGCGGATTGGTCGGGAACGGGCGTCCGTCGAGGAATACCTGCCGGAACGTCTGATTCGTGGAGGTTTCGTAGAGAAGCACCACCAACGACGGCGTCTGCACGATTTTCATGGGATGCGGCATGCCGCGGCTGCCGCCCAGATCGACGCGCGGAACGCCGGGCGGCATGCACGCAACCATCGGATCGTTCTTGTGCAGGTTGCGCTGATTTTCGGCGACCTGGGCTTCCGCCCACGGGTGCATGAGCAGTTCGCCAGGCTTCAAGTCCTTGCCAAGATTGCCGAAGTACCCCTGGCTCTCCCAGGTCCCCGACAGATCGGGCTTGCCATCGGGCGTTCTCGCGACCGGCGCCGTGAGATTCACTGTGCCGTCGGGAGTGCGCGGAACCCCAGGGACGCGATAGTTCACCCACTGAGCGTGCACCGCGGGCGCGGCAAGACAGAGCACGGCGATCGCACACACCTTGACGGGGTTTGACAGCGCTCGATTCTGTGCGGCCATAGATCCTCCATTCGATGACGGCCAATAGTAACCCCGTCAGACCGCTAGCGCGGACCCTCTTGCGGCGGCGCGGGGCTTGAAGTCCGGTCTGTCGAGGACGCGCGCGCCTTGTCGTCGCCGAGGACCCTCCGAATGATCGCGTCGAGCTCGGCGGCCACCCAGGGCTTCGGCAGCACGTCGTCGAAACCATAGTCGCGGAAGCTCGACATGACCGGCGCATCCGAGTAACCACTGGAGGCGATGAGTTTGGCGGAAGGATCCAGTTCCTTCAGACTTCGCGCTGTCTCCTCGCCGCCCATTCCGCTGACGACTGTCAAATCCAGGAGATCAAAACGACGGCCCGAGGATTGCGCGGCCTGGTACAGATCGATCGCTTCGGCCCCGTCGCGGGCGCTCTGCACTTCGTGGCCGAATCTGACCAGAACTTGAACCAGTAGCATCCGCAGCGCTTCCTCGTCGTCCATCACCAGAAGCCTACCGATCGTTCTCTGCAACCGTGCACCGGCGCGAGGCGTCGGTGCCGGCGCGGACGCCGGACTCGATTGGGCAGCGGGCAAGTCGACGATGAACGTCGTGCCGCGGCCGTATTTCGATTCCACCGCCACCTTACCGCCGTGCTTGGAAACGATGGCATAGGCGGTGGCCAAGCCAAGGCCGCTGGCGGACTGCTTGGTGGTGAAGTAGGGATCGAAAATGCGGGGAATGATGTCGGCCGGGATGCCGGTGCCATAGTCGGTGACGGAGATTCTCACGTAGGCGCCGCCACTCGGCGTGTTACCGCTCGGGAGGACGACGTTCTCGCCTCGAACCTCGATGATGCCTCCGCCCGGCATCGACTGCTTGGCGTTCAGGAGAATACTGTGAAGGACCTGCGCAATCTGATTGGCATCCACCTCGGCCGGCCACAAATCCTCCGCGATCCCGACGCTGATGCTGGCGGCGGCGCCGGCGCGTGCCAGCTTGATCGTATCCAGAATGAGCTTCGACACCGGGACGACGCGCCGCACCGGGGAGCCTCCTCTGGCAAACGTCAACAATTGAGACGAGAGGAGTGCCGCCCGCCGGCAGGCGTCCACCGTCCTGCCGAGAACCTGATGGACCGGCGAGGCGGGCTCGATCTGCATCTGCGCCAGCTCGACATGCCCCTGGATGACGGTGAGGAAGTTGTTGAAATCGTGCGCGATGCCACCGGCCAACACGCCAAGCGATTCCAGCTTGCGCGGAGTTCGCCACCGCGTGACTGCGAAGTCGATCCGCCGAAACGGTGTGGGATGCCGGATTCGACGGACTGATCAATGTTGGCGGTTGTCGGCCTACCGCTGGATGCCTGCCTTCTGTTGTTCCTGTACGACGGCGTGATACATGGCTTCCTGGATGTCCGCCTCTCGAAGGCAGTTCGCTTTGTCGACAAACGGGTTCGGCCCTCCACTCTTGAGCTTGGCGTACTTGGCAGTCATGCCGTACTGAGCCGGGTGATCGCCGAGCGGCACGTCGCACGGCAGCGCGCGCACCACCGCAAACGAGTGGTCGAGCTCCGCCGCAATCGCCGGAGTGACCGCCCCGCCCGCGCGCAGGCTGCAGAAGAAGACGACGTCGTAAGCCTTTCCGCCCTCCTGCACTCTGGTCGTCCAGGTCGTCCCGCCGCGGGTATGACCAGCCGTCAGGTGGGCGACGAGCGTCGTGCCGCCGAGGATCACCGACTCTCCGTCGTGCAGGATCTTGTCGACTGGATGTTCCTTGCCGCCGGGCTTCATGGCCTGAAGCGCCGGCACATCCTCTGCCATGGCCATTACCTGCGCGCCGCTCAACTGCTTCACCATGGCGTCGCCCTCCATGTGATCGCCGTGCGCGTGATTCCCCAGCACGATCTTGATGTCCGAAAACTTGAACCCGAGCTGTTCCACCGATTTCCGGATCGCGGGGGTATTCCGCTCGTACGTCGTGTCGATGAGGATGTGTCCCTGGGGGCTCACGACGAGAAACGAGGCCAGGGTCTTCGTGCCCACGTAGTAGATGTCGCCGACGATCTTATGCGGGGGGAACTGAGTCTCCTGATCCTCTGTCGTGCCCATGTTACGCGCGAGGATCGAGGCCGGCGTGTAGGTCTGCCCCATCACGGTGACAGCGGGATGATCGGCCGGTCCCCGACCGCCCTGCGCATAACCGGCGCCTGTCGCCAGCCCGAGCGCCACAATCAGCAGGCCGGATTTCAGTTTCATGCGGTAGAGCGTCTCATTCATGGTCGTCTCCTGGCAGTTAGGACCCGTAGATGAATAACGTGCGCATTCTGGCCGCCGATGCATCCCGCCGGGCTGCGTTGCTCGTCACTTGCATACGCCCGGTATGCGCGCTCCTCGCGCCTTGCCGGGCGGGCGCCTCGACGCCCAGAATTGCACACGTTATTCATCTACGGGTCCTTAACGCGCAGATGATGGCGCCGGTCCGGCCGGCGAGGGTTCGTTGCCAACGCCCCCAAACGGCATCGGCGGCGCCATGGGCGGTTGCGGACCAAGGACCTTGGTAAGCGCGTCGTAGCCGCATTGCTCATCGCCGCCGGCCGCACCGCCCACGCCAATCGCACCGATCAGCTGGTCGTTCACGATGATCGGAAAGCCGCCCGGATTCAGATAGAGGTTCATGTCGGCGCGAACGAGCTGAGACTCGAGGCTGTTCCAGCGGTTGAGCGCTTCCCGCGTGGACACGCGCAGATACAACGCGGTCTGCGCTTTGCGCAAGGCGGAATCGATGTTGTTCGGCTGCTGACCATCGGTGCGGTGCGCGTGCACGAGATAACCGGCTGGGCTGATGACGACCACGCTCGCACCGCCATTGTGCGCCTTCGAGTAACCCACGCAGGCGTTGACGAGCTTCTCGGCCGTGTCCGCGTTGATTTCCATCGTCGTCAACGCCCGTTTGGCCGCGGCCGGCGGCAGTGTGACCGAGTCGAGCGACGCCGGCACCGTCCCTTGGCCGAGCACATACGCGGGACCGAGCATCGCGGCGGCGGCCAGCACGATGGCGGCAACGCCGGCGAGCGGCAGATCCTTGTCCATACTCTTCTCCTCAGTGAGATTTCACCACCACACGGGCAATGCGGTCGACGCCGCTGCAGGCCAGCCAGAGCGTGCCGTCAGGCGCCGCGACCATGTGCCGAACGACACCGCCGCCAGAGGGAATGGCCCACGACTGGAACGCTGCCGTCGCCGGATCGAATCGCACGAGCATGTTCGGAGTGACTCCGCTCTCGACGTACCACACGATGTTCCCCACAGTCGTGATGGCGTAGGGCTGCGCGTCCGGGCCAGCGCCGCTCGGCGTCGCCCACTCGGTGACCTTGCCGGTCTTTGGATCCAGGCTCCCGAGATAGCCACGGCCGTAGTCGCTGTACCAGACGGTGTCGTCGGCGGTGAGCGCGATCCGCCGAGGCATGGTCCCTGGATGCGGCAGCGCATACTCGCGAATCTCGAAGGTCGCCGGATCGATTTTGCCCACGCGAGCACCGGTCAGTTCGACGAACCACGGCTCGCCTTTCGAGCTGATTTTAATCCCGTAGGGCTGTGACGCCATCGTCACCACGGGCACCACTTTCACATCGCCAGTCGAAGGCACGATGCGTCCGACCATGTTGCTCATCTGCAGCGTGAACCACAGCGTGCCTTTCTGATCGAAGATCGGCGTGTGCGGGTCGCGGGCAGCCTGCTCGGGCATCCGGTACTGGACCTGCTCGCCCGTCTTCGGATTGTACTTTCCGACATAGCCGGCCAGCTGCGCGGTGAACCAGATGTTCCCGTCTCCGTCGGCGATCAAGCCATGCGGCCCCACGCCGTAAGGCAGAGATTTCGCTCCCTCCAGCTTCTTGAGCTGGAACTCCCTGGCGCGACCGGTGGTCGGATCGAGCCGTCCGAGCGTGCCGTTGGCCTGTCCCGTATACCAGACCGACCCGTCGGGCGCGACCGCCGGATCGTGGGGACGCGCACCTGGGGTGGCGACGGCCCATTCCTCAATCGTGGCTTGCACTGGACCGGGCACCACGACGCCACGAGGCTTTGGCTTGCCCGGAAAGCTCGTCGTGAGGTAGTCGGTGATCTGAGCGGCCTGATCTTTGTTGAGCGCCACTCCGTACCGCACCATCACGTCGGCTTCGTCGGCCCAGTCTTCGCGCGTGTGGCGCTCACCGGTGAACTTCTCCACTCCGTGACAGCGGGTGCAGTGCTGTTGCACAAGGTTCTTACCAGCACCGTCTGGCAGCGCAGTCCGAACCGGTGCGCCCTGACCACCGAAGACAGGAGCGGCAAGACAGGTGAACACCGCGAACAACACCCAACGTCGGCGAGGCGACAGCAGCGTCACGACACTCCTCCTGAACAGCCCGTTCACGACTCGCGTCGTGCGGATTGGATTTCGGGTCACACGGCAGCCGTCCATCTCCGTGGCGGACGGATCACCAGGCGACGCGGGCGGCGAACTCTGCCTGCTGCTTGTTGCCGGCCTGCAGAATTTTCCCGAACGAATCCGAGAGCGCGTTGGTCACGTAGCCGCCGACACCACCTGATGCCAGCAAATTGCTGGTTCCTGCCAGGTTGAACACTTGCGCGATGACCTCGATTTTCTTGGTGCCGGACAACCGGAACGTCCGGGTCACGCGGACGTCGAGGCTGTTATAGCGGTTGCTGTCGATCTGATCGACCGACACGGGCGTGCGCCCGTTGGCGACCCGATACGCGTTGACCGCCGCCAGATTCAAGTTGCGATTGCCAGAAGTACGGGTCGTACCCGGGACCAGGTCGGAGATGGCGCCATCGCCGTTGAGATCCGTCGCTGCCACCGCATTGAACGGCATCGCTGAACGCAGCGTCCAGACGCCGCCGATCGTCACTTCCCCTGGGAGAGTCACCGAGCCGCTGAAGACCAGCGTCTGGCGGCGGTCGGTGTTGGACGATCCCCAGTCCGCGCCGCGATCGTAGTAATTGATGGCGGTCAGGTTGTCTTCCGCCTTCGCCAAGGTGTAGGCCACCGCGTACTGCAGGCGGTTGGCGTACGGCCTGTCGAGGCGCACGAACAGCGCCCGGTACCTGGTCTCGCCAATCGGACTCACTTGAAGGATTCGCCCCCACTCCGGCAGCGGCTTGAGTCCGGTGACCGGATCCGGTGTGTTGATATTGGCGGAGACAGTATTGGCGCTGCCCTTCGTATAGACGCCGTCCAACTGGAGCGCCAGGTTGTGGGCGAGTTGCTGCGAGAACCCGAGGTTGGCGGTCTGCGCGAACGAATTCACGATGTCGTCGTTGATGATCGTGATATTGGGCGGCGCCGTCGATGCGAACGTCAGCGGATCCTTTCCGCCGTATGGATCCGGATACGACGGGTTTCTGATGGTGATGTTGCTCTGGAGCAGGTTGGCGAGCTCGGTGCCGAAGCTGCTGTTACGGACCGTCCCATTGTAGATACCGTAGGATGCGCGGACCACCGACTCCCCGGTCTGGCGCAGATCCCACGCCAGCCCCAGGCGCGGCTGCACGTTGTTGCGGTCGCCGCGCGAGCCGGGATTGATGAACGGCAACGCCTTCGGAAAGGCGCTCAAGTCCATGTCCTGATTGAACGACCCGTATTCCAGGTCGTAGCGCACGCCGAGATTCACGGTCAGGCTCCCCGACGGCCGCCACGTGTCTTGGAGATAGGTCTGAAACAGGTTGGTCTTGAGGTCGTGGACGACCGGCGGCAGCGATGCGGAAAACTGCGTCGGCTTGCTCAGTGCCGCGATCGTGGCGGGATTGCCCGGATCGAAGAGCTGATCCGTGCTGAACGTCCACGTGCCCAGCGGATTGCCCGTCAGATCCTCGGTGTTCGGCGCGCGCACGGACGCCACGCCCATCTTCCAGCTGTGGCTTCCGCCCTTGTTGGTCGTGATCGAAAAGTCGTCGCGGAACTCCCACCACGTTTCGATCTGCACCTTGTTGGCGGTCGTGCCATAGGTCAGGCTTGGAAACACGTACACCGGAGTCATCTGCGCGAAGCGCACGGGGGCGAAATTGCCGACTTCCGTCCAGATGCTGCTGGCTTCCGACGGATTGTTCAAGTAGGCAAACGGCGCGTACTGCATCCGAATCTGGTTCAGCGCGCGGTTCGACACCACCCAGTCGTGTCCGACCACGAGCGAGTTGCGCCGCTGCTGGACGAGGCTGCCCGATGTCGACGCGGCCACGCCGCCACAGCTCTGACAGGTGATCTCGTCCCGCTCCCATCCCCACCGCGCCAGCAGCGTCTGCGTCGGATTGAGCTGGACGTCGGTGCGCGCGAAGAACATCCGCCGGAACTGATTGTTCGGGTACGCGCCTTCCACCGCGGAATAGTCCTGCGGCTTGTTCGTGTTCACGATAATCGACTGGTCGGCCTTGGTGAAATCGGTCGCCACGAGAAAGTGCGCCTTGTTCATGACGATCGGGCCGCCGATGGTGAAGCCGTTCTGGTTCTGGCGAAATGCCGGCTTCGGCGCCCCAGTCGTATCGTGAGCCTGCTGTTCGAACAGGTTCATCGCGTTGAGCGACTTATCGCGAAAGAACTCGAAGGCCTCGCCGCTGAAGAGATTGGTGCCGCTCTTGGTGACGATGGCCACGACACCGCCAGTGGTACCGCCAAACTCGGCCGACGCCTGACTGACGTTGACGCGAAACTCGCGAATCCCGCCTTGCGGGAAATCCTGCCGCGGGTCGCCGCTCGTGCTCTGTTGGTTCGACACCCCGTCCACGAGAAAGGCGTTCTGGCTGACCGCGCCGCCCGCCCCCACACTCACGCTGACACGCCGCGGCACCGAACCGTCCGTATTCGTCCCCGGCAACAGCAGCGCCAGATCGAGCGTCTGACGCGTCGGCACCGGGACGTTCTCAATCTGCTGCTGCGTCACCACCCCGGTCACCTCGCTCTTCGTGACCTCGATGACCGGCACCTTGGCGGTCACCGTCACCGCCTCCTGCAGAGCCTCGAGCCTCAAGCTGAAGTCGTGCCGGACCTCGAGGCCGACGGTCAGCATCTGCCCTTTGAGCTCCGACACGCCGAAGCCATCGAGCGTCGCCCTGACGTCGTAGAGGCCCGGCGGCAACCCCGAGAAACGATACGTGCCGTTGCCTTCGCTGACGGTCGTGCGCGTCAGCCCGCTCTCGCTGTTGTGCAGCGTCAACTCGACGCCAGGCAGCGCCAGGCCCTGCGGGTCGCTGATGGTGCCGAGAATCGCAGCGCCGGCCTGGGCGCGTGCCTGCAGCGCCGTCAAGAGCAGACAGAACGTCACCGCCGCCGTTATCTTCGTGACTCTGCGCGAGAGTCGAATGGGAATCGAGTTGGTCATAGAGGTGTCTCCTGGCGATGAGCCGCCTCATCGCATCAACATCAACGAGCGTGCATGCAGTGGTGGCGTGGCGTAGGCCGGCGGTGTCAGCGTCACCGCGTGACCAGCGCGTCGGAGTCGGTCGGCGTCTTGTGGCGTGGGGCGCGCGCTCCACGAGCGGCCGCGGCGCCCGAGGGCGCGCGCTTACTGCTCAGGTTTCCGCGCCCCATCTCCCGGCCGCATCATGAATTCCACCGCGCGGTTCCCTTCCCACACGGCGCTTTCCATCTGCTCGTAGGTCTTGTCCCGATTCCGGCTGTAGTTCATCGCCATCTTCCACACCTGCGTGAACACCGCCGGGTCGTCGATCGCGACCTCGTAGTCGAGCTGATCGGGCGAGGTCAGCGTCCATCGCTCGATGACGTGCAGCGCGTCGCTGTGGATCGCGCCCACCTGATCGAACCAGGTCTGATCGTTGTTGTTCGTGACGTCCACGACCAGCGTGTGGCCCTCCCAATGGCCTCGCGAGTCACCCATCCACAGCTTCATGTCCGCCGGCAGATGCGGGCGCCCATCGAGCGGGATGCTGCGGAAGTGATGTCCGTACTCGTAGAGAAACACCACCCGGCCCGGCGCCTGGATGATCTGGAAGCCGGTCTGCAGATTGATTCGCGGCGTGCCTTCCATGAAGCCGCGTGCCACCGGATCGAGATCTTCAATCCTCGTCGGCCCGGTGTGTACGCTCAGCAGGTACTGGTATTTCTTCTGCGACCACGGCTGGTACGGGATCAACCCGTTCGGCGGGTCGACGATCGGCTTGCCCATCGCGGCGCGCTGGCCGGTGATGCGATTGTGCTCGCGACGGTCCTCGTCGCCGCGCTCGAGGCTGTAGGTCGTCACGTTGTTGCGCTGGGCCCAGTAGCCTTGAATATCGGGCTGGCCGTCGGCGGTTCTGTCCGGCGCCCACACCTTTTGCGGGGTCTGCGCCACCAGACCGACCGGCGCCACTTGGCTCGCCGTGAGCCACGCCGTCGCGACGGCGGTTGAAGCAATGCGTACGATGCTCATGATAGGCCCCGCCTATTGGGACAGATGGAACTCATCGTCGAACGCGTAGCACTCGTACTCGAGCACCTGCACGTTCTTCTCCAGCCGACGGTAGAGCGGCATGCTCATCTTCCACGGCCGCGTAAATACTTTCGGGTCCTCGACGGTGACCTCATACCGGATGTGATCGGCATCGAGGAGCGTGTAGCGTTCGATGACGTGCAGTTCGTCGCTATGGAAATTCCCGGCGCGATCGAACCAGGTCTCCTCGTTGAAGTCGACGACGTCGACGACGAAGGTGTCGCCGTCCCAGCGGCCGCGCGAGTCGCCCATCCACCAATCGATGTGGCCCTTGGGATGAGGCGTGCCGTCGGTGTAGATGGTGCGCAGCGCGTGCACGTACTCGTACATGATCGCGGTCGTCTTTGCCGTCTGCGCGATCTCGAACGGGAACGGCAGGTAGGTGATGCGAGGGACGCCGGGCAGATAGCATTTCGATTCCGGGTCCGCCGTGGCGCGATGACGCGCGTGCTCGGCGCGTTTCGCCAGCGCCCACGCCTGATAGGGAATCTCGTTGCCTTCGACGACGCCGACCCCCGCGGGCACACCTTTTTCCGCGACGTGGTTCTGGATGTTCCACGAGGCGGTGTTCATCGCCTGCCAGACGCCCGACAGATCGGGCCTGCCGTCGGCCGTCCGGGGAATGGCGCTGGTCGCCACGGCTTGCGCGTGTCCGCCGGCGATCGCTGCAATCGCCATCGCCGACGCCAGGAATGCCGTTCGCATCTGTCAATCCACCTTGGACTTGTCGGCGCCGTCATTGGGTGCGCCGGTGCCTGACGATCCCGCGAAGAACTCGCGCCCATCCGGCAAGGTCACCGTGCGGCCATTCACCGTGTGCTTGCTGTTCTTCGACATGAACCCGGTGACGATGAGCGGGGTGCCGGCCGGAAAATCGGTCTTGCGTAGACCTCGTCGCAACATCGCATTCGGGGCGCCGGCTTCGACCCCCCAATTCTCGACTTGCCCGTCGGGTCCCTTGACATCCATGTAGATCCAGCCATGCGGATTGACCCAATCCATCCGGGTGAGCGTGCCCTTGATCGTGATGGGTTTGTTCTCGTCGAATTCCGCCGCAAACGAGTGGTGCGCGAAGAGCGGCGCCGCCGCGAGCAACAGGCTGACACTGGCGGCGAGCGCTGAATGCCGTAGGTTCATGAGACTCCTCTCTCACACCCGTTGCGTAACGGGCGCTCTCTCTCGAGAACGTCCGTTCGATGCGCCGATGAATGACCCGTGCGTCGACGGATGTTGTGTATGCGAGATAAAAGCAATCGGCATACCACGTGAGTGTTTTCGAACGAGATCGCGCATCCGCTCAATGAATCCCCGCAACCTGCAGGATGCGCGCTGGCGTGTTGAGGCGACGGTTGCGCGAATCGAGACAAAACGGTTCACAACGCGGAGCGCTCGCGAACAATCGTGTCGCAGACGAGCATTACGCGCGGCTTCGAGAGGAGCCGCGTCGGGCAATGATGGACATTTTGGTCTGATGCCGATCGTTCGCCGCACGGGAGCATGCGCTCGAGGTCGCCGGGATGGTCGGGAGGCAGGCGCGCATCGGCTGACCGATGGGCAGACCGAGTCTATCGAGAAGTTCGTGGCAGACGCGACAAGACCTGTGTGACGTATGCGCGCGTTTCGCCGTAGAGCGGAATCTGTCCCAGCGCGTACCGCCGGGCGAACCCCGGCCCACCGTTGTACGCGACCAGCGCGAGCTCCAGGCCGCCGAACATTTCGAGCATGGCCGAGAAATAGCGAACACCGCCCGCGATGTTTCGCTCGGGAATCGATGGATCGACGCCAAGCTCCCGCGCGGTGGCCGGCATGAGCTGCATCAGACCGATGGCGCCCGCTCGCGATCGGGCCCCGACGTTGTACGCCGACTCGACGGCGATGATCGCGCGCACGATGGCCGGGTCGACGCCGTAGAGGCTCGCGTACTTCTCGATCGCGGCCTCGATCGGATTCTGCGGGGGTCGGCCACCCGAGTCAGGAGCGCTCGAAGGCTCTCGCGCTGCCGCCACTCGCCGGTACTGGCTGTCGAGATAGTTGGCCGCCGCCTCGCTGCCGCGACCGACCATCAGCATCTTCCGCGCGGTATCGAGCGCCGCGAGGCTGATGCGCCCGCTGACCACGTCCGCCGCTTCGCGCGCCGAATAGCCGAGCGCCTGGAGTTGATACGCCGCCCGGTCGCGCAGCCTGACGTCCGGTGACGCCGGCACGAGCGGCCCCCCCGTAACGGCGGAACCTTGGAGGTCTTCGATGGCGGACCGGACGAGCAGCGGATCGCCGACCACGGCCTCGGCGAGCAGCGAGAATTCGGCCAGGGCGGCAGACTGTTCGCCTTCGCGCCCCGAACGCCGCTCACGCTCCAACGTATCGAACAGCCGGCGGACACCCGGCAGATCGAGCAGGTGTACCTCCGGACCGGATGATGCCGGCGCGCCTGGTGCCGCCGACGCGAGCGCCACCGCACCGATTGCGGGCATCACGGTGATGAGCAGGGCGAACACCGACGTACGAGCAATCCGGTTCTTCAGCATCTTGGGAACTGCCGCAAATATCCTCCGTGCGCAGGGGCCGATGCCGCGTGGGCGGCGGCAGGGTGGTCCTTCGTATTCCGCTATTGGCGGACCTGAGCGAACTTCCGTGCAACAAGTACGCCGGGTTGTGGTCTGGCAGACGCGCCGACAGAGGCGCAAAAACGGGCGACCGGTTCCGTCTGAATCCCGCCGAGAGCCAGGGCATTTTCGGCTCATTCGTTCGATGGAAACGCGTCGATACGCTCCCAAATTGAGCGATTCCAGCTCGAAAAGCGTCGATGGGGTCACGCCATCTCGCCCGCTGCGCGGCCATCCCGATGTCTTCACCGCGCTCATCCGCGCGGTCCAGTTCCTGGCACAGAGGGACAGCAGACTGACACCCGCGAAAACGCTTTGTCATCAGCCAGACAGCGAAGCAACTATGATGTCCGCAAGCCGAACGGCGAGTGCCGCGAGGGCTGTTGACCCAAGTTCTCGAAGGCGTGGGGCGAAGCGGCGGTCCAGAAACAGCGACCATGCACAACGAACGAAAACCGGGAACCGGACACGATGAGAGGAAGGCGCAACCGACCCGTCGCATGCGCCTTCCCGGTTTTGCAATCAAACACGACATCGGCCTGGGTGACGTGGTCCAGCGGGCCACTTCCGCGGTCGGTATCAAGCCGTGTGGCGGCTGTCAGGAGCGTGCTGCCGCCTTGAATCGCCGGCTTGTTTTCACCAGCCGCGGCCGTCACTCGTCGGGAAGTAAGTGAGTCTTGTCCCCCCATTGCTGTGCGCAATGACTTCGGCCAGAGGCCGTCATCTCACGGGCGGGAAGTGGATCGTGTCCGACATGTGGGAGACCACGGCCCTTTCTCCTGGTCGGGTTGAACACAACGACGGAATTGCCGCAATCCGATCGCCGATCTGGCTATTGCGCCGGGGCCGGCCTCCTCGGCGCGCAGCCGTCGCAGGACTCGAACAACGTGACGAAAAAGTTGTTCGGGTCGGCAACCAGCGCCCCTTTCAAGTTCGGCGGCATCGGGACGGCGACTGCCCCCTGCGTCGCCACGGTCAAGCCGGCGCTCTTGACGGCATCGACCAGCGCATCGATGTTCTTTGTCGGCAGTTGAAGGCGGGCCGCCCCCCGATCCTGGATCCGCATGCGAAGCGCCGCTCGTTCGACGCCCCTGAATTCGACGAGCTCAATCCATAGCGCCGAGCCCGGAGCCTGGATGCGGCTGCGCCGAACCTCGGCGTTCGCGAGGCCCGTGAGCGCCTGTACCGACTTGTCTGGCGCAAACGCGGTCTCGCCGGCGATCGTGAAGCCGAACAGGTCGCGGTAGATCTGCTTCGTCCGGTCCATGTCGTTGACCGCAATCGAAAGTCGAAGGTCGACAATCGGACTCCCAGCGGGCGCGGAAATTTCTGGCGTGGCGCCAGGCTGCCTGATCTCGACAAACCGCTGGTCGATGTCGCGCACCAGAACGGCACGCGTGCCATCGGCGAACGCCACCGGCTTGCCGCCGGGCGTCACAATCGACACGCTCTTCTGCTTGAGCTGAGCGAGCATCGCCTCGATATCACGAACCACGAGCACCAGAGTGGCGTTGCCGGGATCCTGGATTCGCAGCGGGATGATCTTGTGATCGACGTCCTGGATTTCCATCGCCTCGAGGTTGGTTCGGATGCCGGGCACTCGTGCTGACTGGTGCCGTTCTTTCGCTCCCGGAATGTCGAAAAAGCTGAACAGGCCCGGATTGGGATTGTTGTAGGGCCGCGCCCCCGAGGGCGGAAGCGGCGGAACCTCCATCCCGAAGACGTCATGATAGAAGGCCAGCGTGCGGTCCATGTTCTCGACGAAGACAGTGAAGGAGCCGGTACCGACCACCGTTCCCTTCGCGGGCGCTGCACTGGTGGACGGCTGCCCCTGACCGATCACGGTCGTGCTGACCACGATCAACAAGCTGCAGATGGCTGCCAGCGCGGCCGATGCTCGTGCGATCATTCCAGTCATATCTCCTCGAGTCGGCACCGGCGGTCCAGGTTTGCGGTTGTCAAAACGGTTTCTGTGGCGTCGAAGACTGCGCGGCGTGCTCACCATGCTGGCACCGCTGTTCGCCGGCCCATCATAGCGGATCGGGGACGGTCCAGCGGCTTTCCCGCGACGCCCGGCGCCCTCGCGGATGGTGAGGATCTGCGTGTCGCAATCGGATCCTCGACTGGCGCCTCTTCACGCGCTGACCGGACGGCTCTCCAAACCGCACCCCGCCGAGCGCCGTAGATCCCCCCATAGAGCCGGGAATCACCCGCCACCATGAAGCGCAACGGTGGTCGCGGGCCGAACCCACGCTCCAGAAGATTTCGACATCCCCTGAAAGTTTCTGACGCTCCGCAGACAGGGCCGGGCGGCCGTGCGGGTTTTGCCTCTGAGTGTCGCGTACAGGTGCGTCCGACGTTCCGAGAAGATTTCGCGTTTGACTGACAGAAGCCGCCATTGGAGACAGAACAATGAACAGAATCTCGAGTCTATTCAGCGCCGCAATCATGTTGTTCCTCATCGCCGCGGTGAGCGCTTCGCCCGCGCAGACTCCCGACGACCGGGACCTGGCCGCGGAGAGTGGGCGACGGCTATTTGAGCGCGAGACCTTCGGCGGAAACGGCCGTACGTGCCGGACCTGCCACAGTGAAGAGACCGGCACGGTGTCGCCGGAGGACGCGAGAACGCGATTCCGGCAGGATCGACACGACCCGCTGTTCGTCCACGACGGAAGCGACGATGGTCAGGGTCACGGCGTAACGCGGATGCTGAAGGACGCCACCGTCCTGATACCGATTCCACTGGCGGCGAACGTCAAGCTGGCCGACGATCCTCACGCCACGTCCGTGGTCGTGGCTCGCGGCATTCCCACCACCCTCAGCACCCCGGCGCTCGATCCGGTGCTCATGCAGGACGGCCGTCAACCGACGCTGCAGAGCCAGGCCATGGGTGCGATTCACGACCACGCGCAGGCGACCACCTTTCCGACGGGTGCCGAGTTGGATCGCATCAAGAATTTCGAGCTGGGCAATTCGTTCTTCAGCGACCCTTCGCTGCGGCGCTTCGCGCGCGGAGGCAAGGCTCCAGGCCTCCCAGTCGGAAACACCGCGGCGGAGAAACGGGGCCGGCGCTTTTTCGAAGACGTCGTCGACTTCGTGGACATCAAGCACGGCGCGTGCGCGGGGTGCCACGCCGGTCCGATGCTGAACGAGACGAATCTCTTCGGCGAGCTGGCGTTCGGCGTTCCGAAGGGCACTCGCTTCCAGACCATCCTCGTCTCGGAGCTGAATGCCGCCGGCAACCCGGTCCGGGAGTACATTTTCAACGAGGGCGGACCGAACGAGCGGCATGTGTTCAGCCCCGATCTCGGGAGATCGGCCATCACCGGCGTGACCGACGTGGACGACGTGACCTTCAGCAACTTCAACGCGTTCAAGATTCCGCAGTTGCGCGGCGTTCGCAGCACCGCGCCGTATTTTCACGACAACTCGGCCAAGACGCTGGAAGATGTGATGGCTCACTACAAGACGTTCTTCGAAATCGCCACGAACGGGGCGCTCGTCCTCACGCCGCGCGACCAGAAGGACATCGTGGCGTTCATGAAGCTGCTCGATTGATCGACCTGTGAGAAACCACGCGAAGCCGCCGGGATCCTTGATACAGTTCGCGTGGAGGCAGGCCGATGACACGAGTGAGACTGCTTGCAGCTGTGGTGATGGCGTCGTGGTCCGTGGGCGCCTTCGGACAGGCGCCCGCGACCGGCGTCACGGTCTTTGAGGGCGCGCGCGTGATCGTCGGCGATTCGCGCACGCCGATCGAGAACGCCTCGATCGTCGTGAACGGCGCCCGCTTCGTCCAGGTCGGCCGGGCCGCCGACGTGCGCGTGCCGGCGGGCGCGACACGCGTGAGCCTGGCCGGCAAGACGGTCATGCCGGCGATCATCGACACGCACACCCATCTCAGCCAGACGCGCGAGGCGCTCGTCGACGACCTGCGGCGGCGGGCGTACTTCGGCGTCGGCGCCGCGATCAGCATGGGTCAGGACACGACGGACGCGCCGTTTCAGGTCCGCGCGCAGACCACGCCGGGGCTGGCGAGGTTTTTCACGGCCGGCCGCGGGATCACGGCCCCGGAGCCGGGACGCACGACCGCGCCGTTCTGGGTGACGACGACCGCGGAGGCGCGAAAGGCCGTGCAGGACAACGCGGCCAAGAAGGTCGACCTCATCAAGATCTGGGTCGACGACCGCATGGGCACGGTGAAGAAACTATCGCCCGAGCTCTACACCGCGGTCATCGATGAAGCGCACAAGAACGGACTGCGCGTCATCGCTCACATCTACACGCTCGAGGACACCAAGGCGGTGCTGCGCGCGGGACTCGACGCGCTCGCACACGGCGTGCGCGACAAGGATCTCGACGAGGAATTCATGGCGCTCGTGAAACAGCATCCCAATCTGGTCCTCGGACCGAACATGCCCGATCGCGGCGTCGTGGCAGATATCGACTGGCTGCGGCCGACTCTCGCGGCCGCAGATTTCGAAACGCTTCAAAAGGGCAACACCAACCGGCCGGATGCCCAGGCATTCTGGGGCATTCAGGCTCGCAATCTGGCGAAAATGAACGCCGCTGGCGTGCGCATCGTGGTCGGGACCGATGGCAATACGCCGTATGCGCCTCACGTGGAAATGGCGGACATGGTGGCTGCGGGGATGACGCCCATGGAGGTGATCGTGGCCGCCACGAGTCACGGCGCGCAATTCCTCAAGATGACCGACAGCGGTTCGATCGAGGCGAACAAGAGCGCCGACTTCGTCGTGCTCGATGCGAATCCGTTGGACAACATCGTGAACACGCGGAAGATCTCGGCCGTGTACCTGCGCGGCGCGGCGGTGGACCGCTCGTCGTACAAGTAGCATCCGATCCGTGCCTCTTTCGCGAGCCGGCAGCCCCCGTACGTGAACACGTCAGAGCACGTTGCGAAATTGGGAACATGAACCACAAAGGGCACGAAGATCACGAAGAAGACCGAGAGCTTCTTTGTGTTCTTCGTGTCTTTGTGGTTCCGGATTTCAATGCTGCGTTCTTAGAACGTGATTCGCACGTTGAAACGAGCCAGCCGCGGGTTCAGCACGCTCTGTGGTTGGAGCAAACTCGGCCCGAACGCGGTGTTGACCTGCGTGATCGCGTTGTTGTTCAACGCGTTGAAGATGTCCACCTGCGGCCGGATGCGCATCCGGCCTGCCTTGAAATCGCGTGACAATGCGAAATCGAGCTGGTTCACCCGGTCGAGGAATACCGTACCAGGCTCACTCAGACGGAGATTGACGGTCGTCTGCGTCAGTCCCGGCGCGATTGCCCGCCCCACCGAGTACATCTCGCTGATGTCCTTGCCCACGTTGCCGCCGTCGCGCGCGCTCTGAACGCCCGGCAGGCTCTGGAACAATCCGCTCACCCGGAACCCGTAGGGCAAGGTATAGGTCCCGCTCAACTTGAACTGGGTCGTGAACGGATACGTGGCATCGCAAAAGCGCAGGTTGTTCGGATCGTCCACCTGGCAGACGTGCTCGTGCAGCTTGCCGGTCGTGATACCCCCCTGAATCTGCGTGCCGTTTCGGAGCCGCGCATTGAACGAGACATCGACGCCGTGGTATTCACGGCCGTTCCCGGTCGAGTTGTAGCGGACGTTGTCGATGACGCCGAGCTTGGCCGGCACGATGCTGTACACGTCGATCCGCTGGCCGTTCGCACGCGGGTCGGCGATGTTGACCGGCGTGTAGTCGGCAGCGGTCGTGGCGACGTTGTCGATCCAGAAGTCGTTGTAATACTTCCGGTAGTAGTAGTTGACGGACCCTGAGAGACCAGGCAGCAGCTCCTGCTGCGCGCCGGCGCTGTAGAGCAGCTGATACGGGCGCTTGAGGCCAGCCGGATCGGGCCGCGTCACGCTGGCCGGTTTGCCGAAGTTCAGGTTCGTCGACGGCCCCAGCTCGCTTTCTGCGGCGATGTCGTCGCCGTTGCGATCGACCCACGTGCGCGTGTCTGAGCCAGCGCCCATCGGGTTGTAGTCGTCGCCCAGGTTCGACGAGAACGACTGCACGTACTTCCCGAAATTGGCTTTCAGCGCGGTCTTCCCGTTGCCGAACAGGTCGTAGGCGACGCCGAAGCGCGGGCTGACGTCGGAGAACGTCGGCACCTGCACATAGTCGGCTTGCGTGAAGGCGCGCAGCGGCAGGAAACGGCCGGCCGGCGCCGTCTGATCCCGAATCGAGCCCTTGATGTGCTCGAAGCGCAGGCCCGGGTTGAGCGTCATCCGTCCAAGCGTCCACGCATCCTGGAGGTATATGCTGATTTCCCGATCGATGCTCGTATCGGTCACGGATGGCTGCGTCTGGAGCACGACCGAATCGGGCACGCCGAGGCGATACTGCTGCTGCAGGCCGCCGTTGTTCTGTGGCGTGGTGATCGTCCGATACCCGTTATCGAACATGAAGCCGATCTTCATGTTGTGCGCGCCGCTCACGTAGGACAGACTCGACATCCAGGAATTCCGCGGCGACGCGTATTCGGCGCCGAACCCCGCCGGCGCGTTGTAGTTCCAGGCGAGCGTCAGGTCGCGTTTACGGATGTCGCCGTAGTCGGTGCCCGGAGCGCACTGCGTGAACGCCACGAAGCAGGTCGCAAGACGGGTCCGCTCCTGCGCCTCGAGCCGCGCCCACCACCAGACGCGCGAGTACCCGGCCTCGAACAGCAGGTGGCTCGTCAGTGTCGTGGTGATCTTCGCCTGGGTGACGGATGCCTTGTTCGGATACGACGCGAACGATTCGGGGGTGCCGCCGCGAGCCTCGATCCCGAAGTGCTGCCGGTCGCGGGGACCATTGCTGTAGCTGCCGGTCAGCCTGGTCTGGCCGAGTTGCGTCGTGACGCGCCCGTCGTACGACTTCAGCGTCGTCGGATCGGTGGCCTGTTCCGGGTTGGCCGGCACCACGGTGGGATTGGACTGCAACCAATAGACGCCGGGCACGTTCTCCGTGAAGCCCCAGTTCCTGGCCGACGCGAAGAACCACAGGCGGTCGCGTTTGATCGGTCCGCCGACGTTGCCGTTGGCATCCCACAGTTTCTGCAGGCCGCCAGAGGTCGGATTGAATCCGCGCGCGCGCAGCGCGTCGTCGATGTTCGCGCCCTGCAGCTTGTCGTTGGCGTAGGTGCCGAGGAACTCGTACGAAAAGTTATTGCCGCCCGTGCGGGGAATCATGTTCACCGAGACGCCGGCCGCCTGGTTCTCGGCATTGCCGCCGGACACCGTGTACGACATCTCCTGGAACGCCGCTTCGTTGTGATAGATGCCGTTGAACCAGCCCTCGCCGAAGCTGTTGTTGGCGTGCATGCCGTCGATCTTCAATTGAAAGTCGGCGCCTCGGCTCCCGAAGGCGACCAGCGTGCCAGACTGCGCGGTCGAGCTGCCGCCCACGTCGAAGCGTCCCATGGTCACGCCCGGCAGCGTGTTGCCGATGGTCTGAAAGTCGCGGCCCGTCGGCAGGTTGTCGAGGAGCTCGCGATTGACCACCTCGCGGCGCATCGTGTTCTGCACGTCGACCACGGGAGACTCGGCCGAGACCGTGACCGTTTCGGAGATCGTCCCGACTCGCATCTCCGCGTTCACGGGTGCCGTGAAGTTCGCGTCGAGCACAATCCCTTCACGCTTGATGGTGGTGAATCCACCGAGCGAGAAGGTCACCGAGTACGTGCCCGGCCGCAAATCGACCACGCGGTACTGGCCGGCTTGATCGGTGACGGCGGCTCGGGTCTTCTCGATGAGCGCCGGGCTCGCGACCTCGACGGTCACGCCCGGCAGCACGCCGCCGGTCGCGTCACGCGCCGCGCCGGCAATGGCACTCTGCGCCGCGGCCATCCCGGGTGCAGCAAGGCACCCGGCCACGACAAGCAGTACTTTCAGCGCTAGCCGCCTGCACATACATCCTCCTCTCGAATTGATCCCGCACAGGGACCTGTTGAACGAAGGGGATCCTCAGTCACCAGCTGGACGATGCGCAGTATGTACCCGTCGGCTTCGATTCGCTTATCGATTCCTTACTGTCTGATGACAATCCGGTCCGGCGGCTCCAAAAAACTGAACCGCCCTTGACAGCCCGTCAACGCGTCAACGACGGCTGGGCGGCGAGTTGCCGCTCGACGTCGGCCAGCGCAGCCCTGACGTCCTGTCGGGTCGGGTCGACCCGCAGCACCTGCCGGTAGTGTGGGATGGCGTCGGCCAGCCGGCCAAGGCCCCGAAGCGCCACGGCGAGGTGAAGACGCGCCTCCGGGTTCCCTGCATCGAGCGCCACTGACCGCTCGTAGTGCTCAACGGCCTCGAGAGGCTTCCCCTCGCTGTAGAGCGCGACGCCGAGGCCGTCATGCGCGAGGGCGTAGTCAGGCTTCAACGCGACAGCCTTCTGCAACAGGTCGATCGCCTCGTCCCGGCGCCCCTGCCGGAAGCGCACGTTGCCCAGGTTGTAGTGCGCAGCGGCGGAGTCGGGCTTGAGACGGAGCGTTTCGGCGAAGTGCCCTCCCGTGCGATCGAACTGGCCGGCCTCGGCCAGCAGCAGCGCCACGTCGTCGTGCAGGGCGGCGTTGTCGGGCTCGGCGTCCAGCCGCTTCTCGAGACCGACGATCTCTTCGCGCACGATTTTCTCGTGCACGGCCCGCGCGATCGCGGGGCGGTCGGCGGCGCGGCGCGGTACGACCTGCAGCCAGAGCTCGGCCATCTCGTCGGACGTCTTCTCGCCGTAGGTGACACGGTGCGGCGGACGCTGGGGGTTGTGCGGATTCGCTGCTGAGTTGTCGTAGGTGTACTCCATGGAGATGGTCGTTCCCGCCGGCAGGAACTCCGGGCGCGCGTATCGGAAGACACCCTGCCACTCGAAATCCCAGTGCCGGATGTAAATCAGCCACTTTCGAGTGCCGTCGGGCAAGGTGGCATAGCTCTTCACCTCAGTCGCGAGATGGTGGGCGTGCGGTTGCACCGTGTAGACGTCCACGTCGGCGGTCAGCGCAAAGGAATCGGTGACCACATACCGCCGTTCGCCGGCTGGAATGTCCATGTGCTGTCGCGTCAACCTGACGAGCAGTGGGTTCAGCCGAGGTGGCCGGTCGCTGAAGTACAAGCCAAGGCTGGCCTGCACCTGCTCCTGCTGGCCGCCTGGTCTGAGGTGCAGCATCATGACGAGATCGATGGGTGCGATCAGCGGCCAGGCCATTCCCTCTGGCGCGACGTACGGCGTGTGTCCCGGGAGCCAGCCGAGAAAGAATCCCTCCGGGCTGCCGACCGAGTGCGGAATCAACCCTTCGTAGCCCGGTTCCGGATCCTGCGCGTCGAGCCGGCGCGACGCAGCCGAGGGGTCTAACTGCATCGTGGCATGGTGGACGACGCGCGAATTACCCGCGAGAAACTGCCACGCCCTGACGTACCGCGGCGGGCCGCCCGCGATCGGCAGGACGAAGTTGCGATACACGTCTTCGCCCGTGGCGCGCAGCGTGTAGGACGGCGTTTGCAGCACGAGGTCCGGTTTGCCCAGGGCCCACTCGCCACTCCATGACGGCGGAGCGGGCACTCTGGCGGGATCGCCTTCGACGGCGCCACCTTCGAACCAGGCTCGAAGCGTCGCGATCTGCTCGTCGGTCAGTCGCCGCTCGTCGGCGAATTGTCCGTAGCCTGGTTCCGGCTTCCAGGGCGGCATCACCCGGTCGCGCGTGGCTTGGACGATCGCTCCAGCGCGTTGCTTGACGTCCTGGTAACTGAGCAGTGAAAACGGTGCGACGCCTTCGGGTCGATGACACGGGGCGCACGTCTTGAAGACGATCGGCGCGACCGCGTCCGAAAACGTCACCGGGGGTTGTTGTGCGTGCAGACGAGAGATGACACTCCCGAGCACGCGCCCGATTGGCGCACGCTCGACATACGAGGCGCCGATGGCCAGCGCCGTCAAACATGCTGCGACGCTTCCCCAACCTCCTCTGGCCATATCCCCTTTTCGGGCGAGCCGACGAGGCCACGGGCATTGCAGGATGCAGCAGATCAAGGTTCGACGACGCGCGTCCTGCAACGCCCGCGACGCGAGACTGGCTGATTATTGCCCGGCCGGACAACTTGTCAAGACATGGGAAGGCACGGTTGGCCGTGGGAACCTTCATGCGTGAAGGTTCGCGGTCAGGGCTTGCCTGGAACAAGACGGTTGTCTCGAGACGACGAGACCTCCTGTTCGTCGAGCGTGGTCGACCCGGCCGCGGTCGGGGGGGCGGCGCCGCCGTCGGTGTTCTGCTCGACCACGGCAAACAGCATGGGCGGATTGATTGGCTTCGACAGATACCCGTCCATGCCGGCAGCCAGACACCACTCCCGATCGCCGCTCATCGCGTGCGCCGTCATGGCCACGATGCGAATGTGCCGGCCCGTGGTCTGCTCGCGCCGGCGAATCTCGAGGGTGGCGTCGACGCCCCCCATCCCCGGCATCTGCAGGTCCATCAGCACCAGATCGAAGGTCTCTTGCTCGAGCAGTGCCAGCGCCTGAAGGCCGTCCTCTGCGATGGTCACCTGATGGCCGCGGCGGGTGAGCAGGCCGGACGCGACTCGCTGGTTGACTACGTTGTCCTCAACGAGCAGGACGCGGGCACGCTGGCCTCCGGCGCCCATGGCCAGGACGCTGGAGCTCACAGCCGGTGCCTGTGCCGAAGGCGCCGAGCCGATCGCGCGCTCGATCGCGGCCAGCAAGTCGGCGGCATACACCGGCTTCGTGAGGTACGCCCTGACGCCCACCTCGGCGCAGCGCGTTTGATCGCCGTAGTCACCGGAGGAGGTCAGCATCATGACCGTGGCACCGGCCAATTCCGGCCGCTTCGCGATTTCGGCCGCGACCGCGAAACCGTCCATATCCGGCATGTTCGCGTCGAGCAGGACGAGCTCGAATCTTCGATCGGCGTGCACGGCCGCCGTGAGCGCCGCGAGGGCGTCGCGACCGCTCCCGACGGCGGTCGGCGTCATCTGCCACCGTCTCGCCTGCTCGGCAAGAATGCGTCGGTTGACGTCATTGTCGTCGACGATCAGGACTCTGAGGTGCGGCGGGCGGGGAGCCACCGGCTGGGCCGCGGGCGCGTCGGTGGCGCCGAGCGGGACGGTGAAATGAAACGTGCTGCCGATGCCGAGCTCGCTGTCGACCCAGAGGCGTCCGCCCATCAGCTGCACGAGCGTGGCCGAGATTGTCAGGCCGAGGCCGGTGCCGCCGAACCGGCGCGTCGTCGATCCGTCCGCCTGACGAAACGCTTCGAAGATGGTTTGATGTTTCTCCGCAGGGATGCCGATTCCGGTATCAGTGACGCTGACGTGCAGCGTGGTGCCGTCCGCCGCGCGGCCGTCTTTGCGTACCGCCACGAAGACGTGGCCGCGCTCCGTGAACTTGATCGCGTTGCCGACCAGGTTCGTCAGGACCTGTTGAATGCGCGTGGGGTCGCCGACGAGGCTGGCCGGTATGTCCGGGTCGATGTCGCAAATGACCTCGAGGCCCTTCTGGTGCGCCCGAAGAGCGAGCGGCTTGAGCGCGGCCGCGATCGATACGCGGGGCGAGAATGGCACCGCCTCGAGCTCGAGCTTGCGCGACTCGATCTTCGAGAAATCGAGAATGTCGTTCAGAATCAAGAGTAGCGCTTCGGCCGACGTCCGGACCGTCGCGAGACTGTCACGCTGCTCCGCGGTGAGCTCGCTGTCGAGCACCAGGTCGGTCATCCCGATGATGCCGTTCATCGGCGTCCGGATCTCGTGGCTCATGTTCGCGAGAAACTCGC